>JAAYAL010000078.1 GCA_012719395.1 Gaiellales bacterium
GCCATCCGCCGCTTCATCGACGGCTGGAACGAGCGCTGTCACCCCTTCACCTGGACCAAGCAACCAGACGACATCCTCTGTCACGCGAGACCGCGTAAGAGGACTTCAGACGCAGGACACTAGGTGCAGTGGTCACGATTTCCCACCGTGAAGAGGCGTGATAGCATACGGTAGTTTACAGATCATGGAACACGCCGCACAACGAGTTGACACCCAAGGGAGCGAATTCACACCCGTGCCGGATCTTCCGTCGCTTCAACGGACCGGTACCGCATGCTGGCGTCGACGGCTAGTCCCCTCCTTCCTGCGTCGCGAGAAGGTGCTGGGGCAGGTAGTGCGGTTCGGTATGGTGGGCTTGCTCAACACCTTGGTGGACTATGGTCTGTTCAATCTACTGGTGGGCGTGTTCGGCGTGCCGCCTCTGGCGGCCAATCCCATTTCGGTAGCCGCAGGGATCCTCAACAGCTTCCTCTGGAACAAGCATTGGACCTTCAGCGCCGGGGGGTCGGCGCGCTGGCAACGGGAGGCCATTGCCTTCGTCCTTGTGAGCCTCATAGGGCTGGGCCTCAATACTGGGGGCCTGTGGGTCTTGAACCAGCTGTGGGGAAGCAACGAACTCCTGGCCCTCAACGCACAGAAGCTCGGCGCCTCCATCGTCTCCATGACGTGGAACTTCGTGGGATATCGCTACCTGGCGTTCCGCACCCACCGGAGAGCAGATTGACGGAGCAGGCCGCCCGCGGGCGGGCGCTGCAGGAGCAGCAGCCCGCCTTCTCGCTGGTGCTTCCCGCGTACAACGAGGAGGCCGTCCTCGGGCCCGTGCTCTCCACCCTGGTCCAAGCGTTCCCCAACAGCGAGATCATCCTGGTCAGCGACGGCTCCACGGACGGGACTCCGAATGTCGCCGCCATCTACTCTCCACAGGTACGCACCATTCACTACCGCCCCAACCGGGGGAAGGGCCATGCCATCCGCCAGGGCATGCTGGCGGCCACCGGCGATATCGTGGCCTTCACTGATGCCGACCTTCCTTTCGGAGCCGACGGCATTCGGCATGTGCTGGCCGTTCTGGCCAAGCATCCCACGTGCGACATCGCCATAGCGGCAAAGACCCACATCCGGCGCGGCCTGGCGTACAGAGCAGCCAGGGTCATCGCTCGTCTGGGCATCAGGCTGCTTACCGGCCTTGCCCATCCGGACACTCAGGCGGGCCTAAAGGCGTTCCGGCGGCGAGCCGCCCGCAGCATCTACACGCGAACCTGCATTGACGGCTTCGCGTCCGATATCGAGGTCCTGTTCATAGCCAAGCGGAGTGGACTCCGAGTGGAATCTGTCCTGTTGCCACTCACCACTGCCTTCGACCGGCCCAGTCGCTTCGGGCTCGGGCAGGGAATCCGTCTGCTTCTAGACGTAGGGAGGATCAGGCGTGGAAGGTACTGAGAGGGAATCCTCCCTGGATTCGCGCCTGGGCCAAGATTTCCTGGGGAGCAAAAGGTCAGGGTCATTCCGAGACTGGTGGAGTAGATGTGGGCCCTCACTGCTGGTGTTCGGCCTTATCTACCTGGTGCTCATCATCGTGTACCAACCGCACCTCCTCCTCTCCGCCACCACCACTTCCGGCGGAGACATGGGTGCACATCACTACCCCGCCCAGTACCTGATCGAGTACCTGCTACCCCACTTCAAGCTCACCGGCTGGACCATGGATTGGTACGCCGGCATGCCGCTGTTCACCTTCTACATGCCACTGCCGTTCCTGCTCATCGCCATTCTCAACTGGATCCTGCCCTACGAGATCTCCTTCAAACTGATCACCGTGCTGGGTGTGTTCCTGCTCCCAGCGGCAGCCTGGTTCTTCGGCAAGATGTTCCGCATCCGTCACCCCTTCCCGCTGCTGGCGGCCGGGTTCGCGCTGGGCTTCCTGTTCATGAGCAGCTATTCCATCTACGGCGCCAACATCCTCAGCACCCTGGCGGGTGAGTTCAGTTACTCCATAAGCTTCGCGCTGGTCTTCGTGTTCCTGGGAACCCTCCACCGCGGCCTGGAACGAGGTCGCTTTGACCGGCTCTTTGTCCTCAACAGCCTGATACTCATGGCGCTGGCCCTCTGCCACATTGTGACCACCATTGCCGTCTGCATCATCGCTCCCAGCCTACTGCTGCTCCACCGGCGGTGGCGCGCGGTGGGCTACATGGCCGCGGTGTTCCTGTTGGGGTTCTGCTTGACTGCCTTCTGGGGAGTGCCGTTCGTGGCCAAGATAGGCTGGGTAGCCAATGTTGATTGGACGCCGCTCACCAAGTTCTCCGACCTGCTGCCTGTTGAGCTACGCGTGATCGCCGCCGTGGGCGTGCTGGGCATGGCTTACGCTGTGGCCAAGAAGGAGTGGAACCTGGCTCCCCTGCTGTGGACCACGGTGATCATGACCGTTCTGTTCTTCACGCTCCCCAAAGGCATGTTGTGGAACGGCAGGATGCTGCCCTTCCTGTACTTCTCCCTGCACCTTTGGGCGGCCTATGGCGCGGCCTGGCTGTTGCGTCCGTTCGCCCTGATGGGCAGAGACCTCTTCGCGCTCAAAGGAAGAACATCACGGAAGGTGTACCCGGTGATCATCGCGCTGGGGCTCGCTATCGCGGTGGCTTTCGGCAGCGCCACGGCGGTGGGATGGATCAACTGGAACTACTCCGGCTACGAGCACAAGGAGCCGTGGCCGGCCTACCGCGAAGCGCTCGATTACCTTTCCTCCCTCCCACAGGGAAGGGTCATGTGGGAGCACTCTTCCACGCTGGACAAGTTCGGAACACCGCGCATCTTCGAGCTGATTCCTTATTGGACGGACCAACCTACCATGGAAGGCACCCTGATGGAGTCGTCCTTCACGGCGCCCTACCACTTCGTCAACCAGGCCGAGTTGTCACTGCAGCCCAGCCACGCTATCGGCGGCGTCGACTACCCGCCCATGAACGTCACCAACGGCATCACCCACCTGCAGTTCATGAACGTCCCGTACCTCATCACCGTGTCACCCGAAGTGACCGAGGCCGTCCTGCAGGATGCCAGAGCAGAGCTTCTCCACCAGGTTGACATCATCAGCATCTTCAGCGTCTCCGGAACCACGGGCTACGTCAGTGTGGTGGAGAACCAGCCGGTGCGTGTCCGGACCGACAACTGGCAGGACACCATAGTCCCCTGGTACAAGAGCACGGATTCCCTCGACGTGGCAGTCGTCTGGGACCGGGGTGAGGAGGGTGTGGAGCAGTTCGCAGAGGTCTTCCCGGAACAGATTACGAGCCTGCCCGAAGTGCCGGTGATGAGCGAGGGGCAGGTCATCAGCGAAACCGTGGAGAACGAACGGATCACGTTTGAGACCACCGCCATAGGCGTACCGCACTGGGTCAAGGTGTCGTACTTCCCCAACTGGAAGGTGCAGGGTGCGCTGGGCCCCTTCGTCGCCTCGCCCTCGTTCATGATGGTCATCCCCACGCAGCGCGAGGTGACCCTGAGCTATGGCAGGTCTATCGACAACATCGTGGGGCAACTTCTCACGGCCGCCGGCTGGCTGACAGTGCTGGTGGTGCTGCTGGCAGAGGTTCTTCGCAGTCGCCGAGCGCGGCGCAGCAAGCAGCGGGACCTGCCACTCGAATACCTCTAGGCTACGGCGCGGACGGCCTCAAGCAGTGCGCTCGTCCAAAGCCGACGCAACCAGGTCCAGCCAGATGCGGCGGCGGCGTGGCCCATCAAACTCGGCGAAGTAGACGCTCTGCCACGTGCCCAGCTTGAGGTGCCCACCTTCAAGGGGGACCGCGGTATGCGAGCCCACCAACGTGGCTTTCACGTGCGCGTCCGCGTTACCTTCGCGGTGGCGATAGCCTCCGTCATACGGAACCAAGCGGGCAAACGTGTCGGTGATGTCGCGGGCTACCGCAGGGTCCGCGCCCTCGTTGACCGTGACGGCAGCAGTGGTGTGAGGCACGTAGATGTGCACCAAGCCCCGGAATACCTCCCCCTTCTCCTGCGGGATGGCCGCCACCACCGCCTCTTCCACCAGGGCGGTGATATCTACCAGTGCTTCCCGTGTGGGCGTGCTTATACTCAGTTCGAGCACGAGACCCCCTTTCTCCCCGCTCACGCGAATGCCCTTGGCTGTGGTGGGGACGCCGCGGCGGGGCTTCAGGTGGAGGTAAGGGGACTCGAACCCCTGGCCTTCGCGATGCGAACGCGACGCTCTCCCAACTGAGCTATACCCCCACGCCGTGCAGAAAGGTATTTATAGACCATGCGGCGGGCGGCTGCAAGCTCCAGCCGCCCGCCGCAGCTCAGATCAGGCGCCCGGCCCGCCACTATCCACGGAGGCCGCGTCTGCCGGCGGCACCGCGGAAGTCGCCATCTCCGCTTGCTTGAGGAATGGGGACAAGAGGTCGATCGGGACCGGGAAGATGGTAGTGGAGTTCTTCTCCGCCGCCACTTCCACCAGTGTCTGCAGGAAGCGCAACTGCAGGGCCTGAGGGCTGCGCCCCAACACATCGGCCGCCATGGACAGCTTATCCGATGCCTGGTATTCGCCCTCGGCCGCAATCACCTTGGCCCGCCGCTCCCTTTCCGCCTCCGCCTGCCGCGCCATGGCCCGCTGCATGCCCTGGGGGATCTCCACATCCTTGATCTCCACGATCTCCACCTTGACGCCCCAGGGATCAGTCTGCTCGTCGATGATGGACTGCAGGCGTAGGTTGATCTTCTCGCGCTCCGTCAGGAGATGGTCAAGGTCGGCCTGCCCGAGCACGCTGCGAAGCGTGGTCTGAGCGATCTGAGACGTGGCCACGATGTAGTTCTGTACCTGCACCACCGCCATGTTGGGGTCGATCACCCGGAAGTACACCACCGCGTTGACCCGGACCGGCACGTTGTCCTTGGTGATGACCTCCTGTGGAGGCACATCCAATGTGACGGTTCGGAGGTCAATCCGTACCAGACGGTCCACGACAGGGATCAGCACTATGAGGCCCGGGCCACGGGGACCTTGCAGGCGGCCGAGCCTGAAAACAACACCGCGCTGGTACTCCGGCACCACTTTGATGGCCGCTGTGAGAAGCATCAGCAGCAGGATCACAATGATTGCCACTACGATGATGGTGGTGATCATGCTTTCTCCGTTCCATGCTCAGGGAGACTGCCCGACTGCATCCTCCTTACACCGAGGCGAAGCCCTTTCAAACTTACCACCTCGACCACCTCTCCGGGCTCAACCGGCAAAGCCTCTGCCGGCTCAGCCACGAAAGCACTCCAGATCTGACCCCTCACCCGAACCTGCCCCTGGGGCGCCAGGGGCGTCAGCACTACCGCGACATTGCCTACCATGTCCTCCGGCCCCCCACGCGCCGGTTTCCTCCGATCGCGGAGCGCCGCCCGCACCACAAACCCGAAGAAACCAATCGAGACCACAGCCGCCGGCCCCAGCACCCACCAGCTCACCCGAAAGAACTGCGGGAGATCGAACAGCAGCAATCCTCCCAGTACGAGGCATACCGTACCGGCGACGGCCAGCAGCCCGAAGCTGGCGACAAAAGCCTCCGCCACGTAGAACGCCAGCGCCAGCAGGACCAGGGCAAAGCCGAACCAGTTGACCGGGAGGAGCTGGAGACCATAGAGAGCCACAAGTATGCAGACGAACCCCAGCACACCAGACACGCCCAGGCCCGGAGCCGAGAGCTCGAAGACAACTCCGTAGACGCCCACCAGCAGCAGCATGAAGGCTATCTCGGGATTGGCTATGACACGGAGCAACCGCTCCCACCACGGCATCTCCACCTCAACCACGCCGGCGCCCGCGGTCCCCACCACAAGACCTTTGGCCGCCGTGGCAAATCCGTCCATCTGGTGCAGCAGATCGTCGAAATCCCTGGCCACGAGGTCGATCACGTGCTGCTCCAGCGCCTCCGTGGCCGTCAGCGAGACCGATTCCCGCACGGCCTGCTCCGCCCAGGTGGCATTGCGCCCGCCGGCCTCCGCCAGGCCGCGCATGTAGGCCGCAGCGTCGTTGATGACTTTGGTGCGCATCGCCTCGTCCATTTCGCCCGTCAGAGAGACCGGCTGCGCCGCGCCCAGGTTGGTCTGGGGAGCCATGGCAGAGACGTCGGCTCCCATCATGATGTAGACACCCGCAGAAGCGGAGCGGGCCCCGGTGGGCGAGACGTAGACCACCACCGGTAGGGGCGCTTCGGTTTCGGCCTGGATGATTTGGCGCATGGCAGAGTCAAGGCCCCCCGGAGTGTCGAGCTCAATGACCAGCGCCGCAGCACCCGCCTCTGCCGCCCGACCGATGGTGCGCGCAAGGTAGCCTGCCAAAGGCGCATCCACTGTTCCCGTTACCTTCGTTCGCCACACTTGAGGGTGTGACTCAGTCTGAGCGGCAGCCGGCGCAGGTCCGAGCGCCGCATAGCACGCCCACACCAGAAGCAAGGCCAACAGCTGGGCGATAGCCGCCAGGGGAAGCCTTGGCTCACCCTTTCCCCCGCTCGGCGCGGGCACCTTCACGGTCACCCTCCTACCGGATCAGGCATGGCGGGAAGCCCACGGGCAACCCGCCATGCCCGTGCCACATCCGCCAGAACTGACACCAAGCCCTTCAGCTCGACCCGCATCAGGGTGACACCTCCGGATTCCCTGACCGCGTGGAAGCCGTTGGCCTGGAGAAAATCCACTCCCATGAGATTCCCGGAGGCCGGAGCCGACCCCATGGGAATGGCGTAGGCGTGCGCCTCCCGGATGCCACGTTCCCGTAGCAGCGCCAAAGCCCGATGTAGAAGCAGTCTCGACACACCCTCGGCGCCGTCCACTCGGTAGCGCAGACAGAAGAGCAAGGTCGACTGAGAAGGGGCGGCCGGGACCAGCGTCACGGCGCGCGGGAGTGTTGACAACGGCGCGTACTGGATCACCGCCAGTGTCTCGCTCCCTTCGACGGCAGCCAGCCCCACGCTCCCCCACTCCAGCGCCACGCGTTCCATCCAGGCCTCCCGCGCCCCATCCCCCCCCTCGCCACTGCGGCCGCCCGTCTGGAGGAACCAATCACATTTCCAGCACGTGGGCGGAAGCGAAGACACTGATGCCGGCACGATTTCGACGAAGGAGATCACCGGGGCTCACCGGGGACCAGTGTGAAGACGATAGCCTCGGGCCTGGTCAACAGCCGGAAGGGCACGAAGGTGGTGCCGATCCCCCGGGATATAACCACAGTGCTCTTGCCCAAGCGGTGCACCCCCTCCGTGCACGGCAGCGATCGGCGATGCAGGGCGACCAGCCCGAAGGGAGTGGGCAGTCGGATCTGCCCTCCATGCGTGTGGCCGGCGAAGACCAACGGGAAGACGTCCAAGAGGGGATCGGCGGGAGCGGGGGGGCGATGCGTGAGTAGGATGGAGAACAGATCTGCGTCATCTCCGTTGGCCTGTCGGGACTGGAGGAGACCGAAGCCGCGCGTGACGTAGTCGGCTCCGGAGAGCAGGAAGTCCGTTCCCGAGGGTGCGGTGAGCCGGACCGTCTCGTCTCGCAGGTAGCCTGGAAGACCGTCCAGGAAGAACCCGTTGGCTCTGACCAGCGGGTTCTTGCTCAGACCGTACTCGTGATTCCCCGGAACCATGAAGACCCCCAGGCGGGGCCTCAACACCGACAGGGCCTCAAGGCATTTCTGCGCAGCCGGGCCGCCGTCCGTGATATCGCCGCTCACCACCGCCACATCGTACCCGCGCCCCTCGGAGACGCGCACGGCCTTTGCCAGTGTGCGCATGTTCAGCGAAGGTGTGCCGGCGTGGATATCCGAGAGGTGGAGGATCCTGAGACCGGACAATCCGGCCGGGAGCCCCGGGACAGCCAGATCCTCCTCCCTATAGCGCAGCCATTGGGACTCGTAGAGCATGTACCCGGCCAGACCGGCCGCCACAACCGCCCCCCCGTACGCCGCCTTCTTGACCCAGCCGATCACACGCGCTCCTCGCCCCGCTTCACCACAAAGTATACTTGCGCCGAAATGGACCGGAACCCATGGACACCCGCGTGACCACAGCGCGGTTGTTGTCCTATGTGTTCCAGCCGGTACTCACCTCCACCTACCTCCTTGCCTTTGTCTCGTTCACCCGCGCCCCCAGCTCCAGCAGCGCTCTGGGCTGGTTCCTGCTCTCCGCCGCTCTTTCCGCCGGGCTGCCCGCGCTCTTCATCTTCCTGCTGCTCCGCCGAGGCAGCATCACCGATTTCCAGGTGCGCCTCAGGCAACAGCGCCTCCAGCCGCTTCTGGTGGCGCTGGCCTGTGCCGGCGTGGCGCTGCTGGTCAGCCACGCCCTGGAGGCGCCTCGAGAGCTGACACTGACCATTGCCTCCGGACTGCTCCCAGGCGCGTGCCTCACCGCCGTCACCCCCTTCTGGAAGATCAGCTTCCACACCGCCACGCTGGCCGGAGCACTCGCAGTCATCCTGTGGCTCAATGGACCTTGGGCTTTGGCCGGTCTGCCCGTCCTGGGGGCAGTAGGCTGGTCAAGGGTGTCGTTGGGTAGGCATACCTGCGCCCAGGTTCTGGCAGGAGCCGCCGCCGGTGGCCTGGGAGCCGCCGCCGTGCTGCTGACCGCGGGCATCTGAGGCACGTGAGGTGCTGAGCCCACCACCGGCACTTCAGGCACTGAGGAGATGACGGGCCTTCAACCCCAGACCCAACCGCTCCTTGTCCTCGCTGCGAAAGACGCTCAGTCCCGTGATCTCCGCGATCTTCTGGAGACGATAACGAATAGTGTGTCTGTGGGCATAGAGCTCCTCTGCCGTCTTGGAGAGACTCTCATCGTTCTTCAGGTAGGTCATGAGGGTCCGCAGCAGTTGGGTGTCATTATGCTGATCGTAGGCATCGACGGGCGCGACCGTCTCCTCATAGAGCGACTGAAGCTCCCCTGAGTCCCTTTCCCAGACGCCAAAGAGCAGCTTGTACGTGCCCATCTGGTCAAAATGCGTCACTGAACCTATGCCTCTGAGCCTGCGCCCCACCTTGACAGAGACAGCTGCTTCCTCCATGGCCGCCGAAAGGCCGGTAGGCTCCGGGGTGTGCCTGCTGAGCCCCACCGTGACCGGCCAACGGGTCACGTCCCGGGCCAGCGCCTGAATGTGCTCCGCCAGCTGGTCAAGCGCTTTGGGCTCCTTGGCAATGGGATCCGCCAGCAGCAGCACGATGCGCTCTGACTTCAGCGTGGCCAAGGAGTTGGGCTCCACGTCCAGGACCAACCGGGCAAGCCGGCCGAAGAACCG
Source organism: Gaiellales bacterium (assembly GCA_012719395.1). GTDB lineage: Bacteria > Actinomycetota > Thermoleophilia > RBG-16-64-13 > RBG-16-64-13 > JAAYAL01. The sequence continues at coordinate 9,271 of JAAYAL010000078.1, forward strand.
TTCGATGAGCTGCTGGCATTCCGTCTCTCCCTGCCCCGACCTCTGCTTGCCTTCCGGGATATCCGGCGCGATCACCATAACCGTGGCTCCATGAGAGAGATCGCAGCCCAGAAAGTTGGCACGGCGCAGCAGGGAATCCCGTGAATCGAAGCGCCCGCCCGCCAGATCGTCGACGAAGTCACCCCTCAACCGAACCTCCGTCTCAAAGCGCACCTGGTCCTGAGCCATCTCCACTGCAGCCACAGTTGCGGCATGCTCCAAGGCCACGCGTTCCATGTCCTGCAACTCTGAACGCGAGGTCAGCACGCACACGTATCCCAGACGGCTGCGGCTCGCAATGACCGGCACGGCGAAGAGCTGCGGGAGTCCATGCCGAACCAGGCGCAGTTCCTTGTGCAGAGGCCTGCCCAGTTCCTCGAACTGTGCGCGGATCTCGGGCCGATCCAGAGAGGAGTGAACAGAAGCCGCGTCCACCCCCGCACCCTCGGTCAGCGCCAACACTTCCAGCGAAACATCGAGGATGATCACAGGCATCTCCGTCAAGCGCGCCACTGCCTCCGCAAGATCCGCCCAACCCCCACCCCGGATAACCACGTCCAGGAGCTCGCGATGGATGGCCTGGGACTTCTCCAGCAGGGTGGCCTGCCGGTTGATGAGCACTTCTGTGGCTTCCTGCATGATCCGCGTCCAACGAACCTGCTGTGGCACTTCCACTATGGGGAACTGCCTCCTGTCCGCAATTTGCAGCACATCTTCCGGGAACTTGCCCACGAAGCGCTTGGGCTTGACAAAAAGAGCGGAAGCACCGGCAGCCATGATGCGCTGGCAGAACTCGCGCTGCCTGCCCACATCGTTGATGAGGGCAAACATGGTGGACAACACCATCTCACCGCCCGACAGCCATTCGGCTATGTCGGGCACTTCCCCCACGGTGACAGAGCTGACCGTGCGGGCCAGCCCCTCCCGGCCCGCAAGGATCCGAGCCTGCGTCAGGGACTCGAGTTTCAGGATCTGCGCGACCGTCACCGGCACGGCTACACTCCCTCTCCGTGAGGACAAGATAGACCTCAGGCCTTCGCCCACGTGTATTGTACGCTTGGCCTAGGTGCATCGTCCCCCATGGTCCCACTGTACAAGCGCAAGCGTGGAGCGACGCGACTACGGTGTCGAGTGGGACGGACTCGGCATATGATGAAGAGGCAATCCCGGCCCGAAATCGCTTGAAAGGAGACATGAGCGTGGCCGATCAGCGCAAAGTATTTCTCTACGCCTTGAGCACCTGCGGCCACTGCAGGCACGCCCGGGAGTGGTTGGATGAACACCAGGTGGAGTATGACTACGTCTACGTGGACCAAGCCTCGGCCGAGGACCGCGCTCGCATCCTGGAGGAGACCAAGGATCTCAATCCGCGACGGGCTTTCCCCTGCCTGGTGATTGACGACGGCGCCAAGGTCATCGTCGGCTTCCGCGAGGAGGAGTACCAGGAGGCGCTTCAGGTATGAGCGGGCTGACCGCCCAGCAGCTCTACGAGCGGCTTCGCCCGCTGCAGGAAGCCAAGGGCTACTACTTCAACAAGGACCTCACGGCCACCATGGAGCTCATAGAAGGCCTGGTCAGCAACCGGGAGCGCTATGGCTACATGTGTTGACCATGCCGCCTACCTTCCGGGGACCGGGAGGCCGACCATGACATCATCTGTCCGTGCGTCTACCGCGCGCCGGATGTTGCCGAATACGGCGCCTGCTACTGAGAACTGTACGTCTCCAGGGAATGGAACGAGGGCCTGGTACCGCGACAAGTAGTGCCGGAACGGCGCCCACCGGAGAAGATGCCCTACTAGGGTGAGACCCTCTCATTCTGAGGAGCGGGCCGGCCGGAGGCCGGCCGCACAGTGTGGGCGGGAAGGCCATCCGGCCTTCCCGCCCCGTTCTTCCTCCTCTCTGGTACTATCCCCCGCATGTCTACCATCACGTATCTCGACACACGCGGCCTCGATCAGTCGGAACCCCCGTTCACCCACGTTGTGATCGAAGGCATCGCGCCTGGCGGGGGGCTCTTCGTCCCCCGGCACCTGCCCACACTCGGCATGGACCAGATCACGAGCCTGGCCCAACTGCCCTACTCTCGCCGAGCGGCCCTGATTCACTCTGTAGTGGGCGTGGACATCCCCGAAGACCGTCTCAATGCGCTCACCGCGCTTGCTTTCGGCTCCAACTTTGACCACGAAGCCGTGGCGCCGGTGGTGGAGCCTTCACCCGGTATGCATGTACTCGAGCTGTGGCACGGCCCCACCTCCGCCTTCAAGGACATGGCGCTCCAGTGCATGCCGCTGCTCTTCTCAGAGTCCATAGCCATCCGGCGGGCGGCGGGAGAGGCCCTCGACGACTATCTGGTCTTGGTGGCCACCTCCGGCGACACTGGGAAGGCCGCCCTTGAAGGCTTTGCCGATCGCGCCAACACCAGCATTGTGGTCTTCTACCCGGCTGACGGTGTCTCTGACATCCAGCAGAAGCAGATGGTCACGCAGCGTGGAGCCAATCTGGCCGTGTTTGGCGCAAGAGGCAACTTCGACGACTGCCAGAACGCCGTCAAGGCCGTCTTCAACGACACGGCCTTCAATGCCGAACTCCACGACAGACACCGCCTCAAGCTCTCCTCCGCCAACTCCATCAACTGGGGGCGGCTGGTACCGCAGATCGCCTACTACTTCTCCGCATACGCGGATATGGTGGCGACCGGTGCGGCGGTGGCCGGCCACCCCATCGACGTCTGCGTCCCCACCGGCAACTTCGGCAATATCCTGGCCTGCTTCTACGCACGCCGCATGGGTGTCCCCGTGCGCCGGCTGTTGTGCGCCTCCAATGAGAACAACGTCCTCACCGACTTCATTCGCACCGGTGTCTATGACATCAGCACCCGGCCGTTCGTCACCACGCCCTCGCCCAGCATGGACATCCTGATCTCCTCCAATCTGGAACGGCTGCTGTACGAGTTGTGCCGGGACCCGGAGAGGGTGGCGAGTTGGATGCACAACCTCACTACCTTCAAGCGCTTCGAGATCGATCCGGCCACCTTCGCGCAGGTACAGGAGGAGTTCGAGGGCGACTTTGTCACCAATGACGAGAGCCTGGAGACCATTCGCCGTGTTTTCTCCGAAACCGGCTACCTGCTGGATCCTCACACGTCCGTGGCCTGGGAGACGGCCGTGCGGCACCGTCGCGAGCTCCCCATTCTCATTGCCTCCACCGCGCATTGGGCAAAATTCGGGATCGATGTCTACAAGGCCCTCAACGGCATCCGCTACCACGATGTGCTCCCGCCGCACGCAGCAGGCATGAGTGGCTTGGATCTCCTTGACGAGGTGAGCCGCATGACCGGCGGCCTGTCCATCCCCCGCAACCTCAGTGAGTTGAGACAGCTGCCCGCCCGCTTCACCCACGTGGTAGACGCCACGGCCGCCGGGGCACGCGGTGCGCTCCGCGAGTGGCTCTCCTCCCGCGCGTGACCCGGCAGTTGACCCGATAGATGGCAGAAGGCGCGAGGGGCCGGGCTAAGCCCGGCCCCTCGCGCCTTCTCTCCACCCGCCGCGCCGCACCCGCAGCGCCGGCAGCTAGAACTCGATTACTTTCATATCCGAAATTTCATCGAAGGTGCGGCACTTCACGAGAACCTCTTCGGGCACACGGTTGTCCACGTTCAAGATCATGATGGAGTCAGTCACTCCCTCCCCCACCACCATCTTGGCGATATTCACGTTGTATTCCGCCATGGCCATGCCCACCTTGCCGATAACGCCAGGCCTGTTCTGGTGCGGCGCATAGATGAGCCGGCCTTCGGGGAAGAAGGCCACAGAATACTCTCCAACCTTGATGATGCGGGGCAGCTTCCTTTCCAGCACGGTACCGGCGATCTCAAACGTACCGTTGCCCTCTTCCGTGACCAGCAGACGGATCATGTTGCTGTAGTCACCGGTCTCGAGCGCAATACGCTCCTTCACCTCTATGCCCCGCTCCCTGGCCAAGAGCTCCGCGTTGACGAAGTTGACAACGCCGTGCGTCACACTGGCCTCCAACACACCCTTGAGGGCCACGACGGAGAGGATCTTGGCGTCCTCCGGGTTCTCAATCTCACGCCCGGAGAACTCAATCTCCACCTGCTTCACGCTCTCACGCCGGATTTGACCGTAGAGCTTGCCCATCTTCTCCGCCAGACTGATGAACAGGCGAAGCTTGGCGTACGACTGCTCCGAAACGCTGGGGATGTTGACAGCGTTCTTCACGATCTCCCCGCGGAGCCCGGCGATGACCTCCCCCACCACTTCGCTCCCCACGCGAGCGGCCGCCTCGAAGGTCGAGGCACCCAGATGCGGCGTCCCCACGACGTTGTCGAACTCGTAGAGGGCATGTACTTGGGCAGGCTCGTGAACCCAGACGTCGATACCCAGCGAGGCGATCTTCCCCGATTTCAGACCCCGCACCAACGCGTCCTCGTCGTAAAGACCCCCACGGGCGCAGTTGACCAGGCGAACTCCCTGCTTCATGAGGCCGATCTCTCGATCCGAGATCATGCCCAGGGTTTCACGGGTCTTGGGGGTATGGATGGTGATGACGTCCGCTTCCTTGACCAGATCATCCAGTTGGGCCTTCTTCTCCACGCCGAACTGCTCGAAGCGGCCGTCCGCGATGTAGGGGTCGTACGCAATGACATTCATGCCAAAAGCCTTGGCCCTGGTTGACACCAAACCACCGATACGCCCCAGCCCAATGATGCCCAGGGTCTTGCCGTAGAGCTCAGAGCCCTGGAAACGTTTGCGGTCCCATTGGCCGGAGCGGATGAAGCTCCACGCGTGGGCCGTGTTGCGCGACGAGGACAGCATCAGCGACCAGGTCTGCTCGCAGGCGGAGACGATGTTGCTTTCCGGTGTGTTGCAGACGATGACGCCCTTCTGAGTGGCGTAATCGATATCGACATTGTCCAATCCCGACCCGCCGCGGCCCACGATGCGCAGGTTCTTGGCGGCGTCCAGGAACTCTTTGTCCACCACCGTCTCGCTACGAATGATGACGCCGTGGAAGTCCCCAATCATGGCCAGTTGCTCTTCACGCGGCACCTTGTACTTGACTACCACCTCGCAGTGCTCTTTGAGGGCCGCGATGGCTTCGTCGTCAACCAACTCCGATACCCAGACTTTCATGTTCTTGAGGTTATCCACGTCCGCCTCCACGGTGATGTCATTGTCGAGAAGAGGGAACGGCGGCGCATCCCTGCCGTCCGCGCGTTTGCATCCGAAGGGTCAGCCCGGCTCAGCAGCCCGAGCAACCTCGGAAGTAGGCGGCCAGCAAGCGGCATCGCTGAAGCCGCCAGTTGGCAGATCGATGCGATGGGATATGTTTGGCCGATGCAGACATGGTTCCGCTTGGACCCCTAGGGTACCAGAGGAAGCCGTCCAAAACGAGACGGGTAGGCGGCCGGCAGAGATCAGCCCCGAAACTGCGACCTAGGCGCACTTGGAATACCCGCACGCGCGGCAGACCACGCAGCCCCCTTCGTGCTCGATGGCCCCTCCGCACTCTGGACAGGCCCCCTGCGCGTAGGCAATGGGCATCTCCAGCTGCTCCACTTCCGTCTCGTGCTCGGCATACGGCATCTCCTGAAGGTACTTGTCGGCAATGGCCTTGGCAATGGCATCAGGGCAGGACAGGATTTGCCTGGGCCCCAGACCCAGCGGCACGTGGCAGCGAATGCCTTTCAGCTGTTTGACGATCTTGTCCGGCGACGCGCCGTAGCGGAAGGCCAGTGATATGAGGCGCCCCATAGCCTCCGTGGAGGCAGAGGCGCAGCCACCCGCTTTCCCCATGTTGGCGAAGACCTCACGCGGACCCAAATCGTCCTCATTCACGGTCACGTAGAGGCTGCCGCAGCCGGTGATCTTCTCCCGCGTCTCACCGTGCAACACACCACCGCGGCTACCGCGGGGCGCCGCCGTGCGCTGCCCGCAGGTAGGGCAGAGGTCACCGGGCACGAATTCGGGCTTGTGACCGTTGCCCGACGCACCTCCCGCTTTCTTGACCTCCCCGATGCTGAGAACCTGGTCCACGCGAGAGCCGTCGCGGTAGATGGTCACGCCCTTGGCTCCCAGCTGGTAGGCCATCAGGTAGACGTTCTCCACCTCACTGGGGCCGGCGCTGTTGGGGAAGTTGACCGTCTTGGAGACTGCGTTGTCGGTGTGCTCCTGGAAAGCAGCCTGCATACGGATATGCCACTCCGGCGACACGTCATGCGCCGTGGCGAAGACCCGCTTCATGTCATCCGGCACACCCTCGATGTGGCGCAACGAACCTTTCGCGGCCACAGCGCGCATCAGCCCCGGGGAATAGAGGCCACGCGCCCTCGTGACCTCTTCGAAGAAGGGGTGGGCCTCCGGCAACTGGGTGTTGTCGAGCACGTTGCGAATGAAGGCAAGCGCAAACAGCGGCTCTATCCCGCTGGAGCTGCCGGCGATGATGCTGATGGTTCCCGTGGGGGCGATGGTGGTCAACGTGGCATTGCGCACCCGGCGCCCACGCGCCTCCCAGATGCTGCCCTCATAGTTGGGGAAGACTCCCCGCTCCTCAGCCAAGTCTTCCGAGGCCCTTATCGCTTCCGCATCGATGAATCCCATGACCTTGCGCGCCAACTCCTCGGCTTCCGGCGAGTCATATGGAATCCCCAGCCGCATGAGCATGTCCGCCCATCCCATGACTCCCAGCCCGATCTTCCGATTGCCCTTGGTCATGCGCTCGATCTCAGGTAGCGGATAGCGGTTCATATCTATCACGTTGTCCAGGAACCGTACCGCGAGGCGCGTCACCCGGCGCAACTCGTCCCAGTCCACCTCCCCGTCCGTGACCATGAGCCGCAAATTGACGGATCCCAGATTGCAGGACTCATACGGCAGGAGCGGCTGCTCGCCGCAAGGGTTCGTGGACTCGATCTGCCCCACGTGCGGCGTGGGGTTATCGCGGTTCAGCCGATCCAGGAAGACAATCCCGGGCTCCCCGTTCTTCCACGCCAGATTGACGATGAGGTCGAAGACCTCGCGCGCCCTGTACCTGGCAACTTCCTGTCCGTCACGAGGGTTGCGCACGACGTATTCCCCGTTGTTGAGCACCGCCTGCATGAACTCCTCTGTCACGCCCACGGAGATATTGAAGTTGTTGAGGACTCCTTCGTCCTCCTTGGCGGTGATGAACTCCAGGATATCCGGATGGTCAACACGGAGGATGCCCATATTGGCGCCCCGGCGGGTCCCACCCTGCTTGATGGTCTCCGTAGCCGTGTCAAACACTCGCATGAAGGACACCGGGCCGCTGGCCACTCCGTTGGTGGACTTCACAATGTCATTCTTGGGGCGCAGGCGGGAGAAGCTGAAGCCGGTGCCACCCCCCGACTGGTGGACAAGCGCCGCATTCTTGATAGCGGTGAAGATGGACTCCATGCTGTCTTCCACCGGGAGCACGAAACAGGCAGACAGCTGCTGCAGGTCGCGACCGGCATTCATGAGTGTGGGCGAATTGGGCAGGAACTTGAGGCCGGCCATGAGTTCGAAGAACTGAGCAGCCACACGATCCGGGTCCGCGCCCGGCTGATAACCCCTCTCGGCTTGGGCAATGTTCTCCGCCACGCGCGCGAACATATCTGCCGCCGCCTCTACCGGGTTTCCCTCCTCATCTCGCTGCAGATACCTCTTCTGGAGGACAGTCACCGCACTGGGCGACAGGACGTTCTCCAAGGCTTTCGACAAAGCCCTCATCTGCGCCACCGTCACAGCGCGCCTCCTTCTGACAACCCGGCCAGTTCCCGCTCGAATTCCTCTACGCTCTCGAAGTGCCGGTAGACGGAAGCGAACCGCACGTAGGCTACCAGGTCAATGCCCTTCAACCTCTCCAGCACCATCTCGCCCAGACGCTCCGACGTCACCTCGTATAACCCCTCGCGCCTGAGCTCCGCCTGCACGTCACCCACAACGTCCTCCAGGCGGTTCAACGCCACCTCGCGCTTGCTACACGCCCGCAACAAGCCCCGCAAGAGCTTGTCCGACTGGAATGGCTCCACGCTGCCACCGCGCTTGGAGACCACGATGGGAATTTCCTCGATCTTCTCGTAGGTGGTGAAGCGCCGGCCACACTCAGCGCATTCCCGACGACGCCGGACAGCCTGCCCATCCGCATCACGCGAGTCAACCACCCGCGTCTCCACCTGGCCACAGTAAGGGCACCGCACGCGAACCACCTATCCCCATGGCCCTGCGGCCACACTAGTATCCCCACAGCGTACACAGTTTTCCACCGATGCCACCCGGTTATCCCCAGGTTTATCCACAATATGTGGTAGGCAGTCTTAACCTAACACACAACATGTTGACACGCAAGGACGGTTGACCCTGTCCAACCCGGCAGGGAGACATCGGGCCTGGAGTTGAATCATAACGCCCAGAGCGGACGGAACGAGCGCGCACAGCAGCTCGGGCCGCGGCACCCACGGGGAGCCACGGAAACACGCAACCTCAGCGCACGCGACCCTGTTTGGCGCTCAGCCGCTCTGTGCGCTGATATGACTGGAGGGAGATGGCAGCCTGCAGGCGATTCGACACGCCCAACTTGCGGAACAGCCGGTTGGTATGGGTCTTCACCGTCTTCTCCGTGATGTAGAGACGCGCGGCGATGGCTTTGTTGGGCATGCCCAGCCCGATCAAGCGCAGGATCTCCATCTCGCGGCATGTCAGCGTGGCCACTCTGCGTCCCAGTTCGGCTTCTTCCTGCGTTTGAGGCTCACACGCCCGACGTGGCGGGCCTTGCTGCACACGAACACGAGAGGGACGCCCGAGCGCCACATCCAGCGGGTAAACATCCCCTTCCGCAAGTCGCCTATAGTGGGCCCTTGCCCTGGCCCCCAGCCGCGGAGCAATGACCTGTTCCACGAACTCCCCGCACCCCACCCGCCGGCACAATGCGAGAACCGGGGCGCAGACGGCGGCCTCCTGCAGAAGGAAGTGGAGATAGCCCCCTTCCTGGCACAGAGTCATGGCCTCGGAAAGCGCGGAGATGGCCGCCTTTTCGCGACCGGCACGCGCGTGCAGCCAGCCCTCGTACAGCCTGGCGGTAGCAAGCACGAAACGTATGCCGCACTTACGCGACTGCGCTACCGCCTGCTCCAGGGCGGCCAAGGCCTCAACGTCGCGGCCGGCCACCGCGAGGTCCATGCCCACCGCGGCCATGGCCCGCACGATCTCGTACCAGGACAACTGATGTTCCTTGGACATGGCGAGGGCCAGTTGATGGTGGCCCAACGCCTTGTCTGTGCTGACACCGCGCCGGCAGATGTCTCCCAGCATGGTCTCCGCCCAGACCTCCGCCTCAACGTCACCGGCCGCCTGACTGAGGCGCACGGCCTCGCGAACACGGCGATGCCCATCACGAATCTCGCCAACACCAAGGCAGGCGCCGGCAGAGCACAGCAGAACGGGGGCCTGCATGAAGCTCCAGCCTCTTGCTCCCACCACCTCCAGCGCGGCCCGCGCCTTCGTGGACGCCTCTTGGTATTCGCCCAGCTCCACCAGGAGGGTCGCGGCCGTGTTAAGGGCGGTAGCATGAAGCTCGAGCCCCAAATCCGTCGAGCGGCGAACGCCCCGCGCGGCGTAGCGAGCAGCCGTCTGATACTGGCCACGAAGAAAGAAGAGCCGAGCACGATAGATGTCTATCCGCGCCTCAATATGGGGCCTGTCCGCGGCAGGGTGCTGGGCCAGAGCCACCTCGAACCTCTCGACGGCCTCATCCCAGCGACAGAGATTGAGGAGAACTGTCCCCATGTTGCAAAGGACCTCCGACTTCTCGCTGGGGGTGGATGCCGTACCCTCGGCCCGACGCAGCACACTCAGGCTCTCCTCCCAACGGCCGAGTACGTACAGGCACAATGCCTCGCCCAGCAGTGCCTGCAGCAGACCATCCCGTGACGGGGAATGACCCAGCAGACGCGCCGCGGAACGAAAGAGCGGGCGTGCTTCTTCGAACTTGGCCCTGGACTGCAGAAGCCGCGCTCTCACCATGAGGAGCCACGGATCCTGGGAGGTGACCTCTTCAGGGAGCCGGTCCAGCCACTGGGCATCCGCAAAGGGTAACGAGGCATTGAGGGCGGAGACGGCAAGGCGACGGAGTGGCCTCACCGCCTCCGCGATCCGCCCTTCGGCCAGATAGATGGACACGGCATTCCGCAACCGCCCGGCCGCTTCCAGGTGACGCGCCGCGGCCAGCGCCAGAGAGGCCGCACCCTCAGCGTCACATCGTTGATGCTCGCGCTGAATGAAGCCCTTGAACAGCGGATGCAGGGAGAAGTTGCCATGCCCTGCCCTGGTCACGAAGAAGCCGCGCGCCGCCAGATCGCTCAGGATGGGCTCACCATCCTCCGGGAGGAATACCGCGTCCCGAGACAGGTTGACACGCGGCAACTGCGCCGCCGAGATCAGCACCTGGAACACAGCCGGGTCAAGACCGGCGATCACCTGGTTGGCGAGGTATTCATTCAGGTCCTTACCCTTACGCAGCAATCCGACCACCCGGCTGCGCTGGTCTGCCCCCGATCCCTGTCTCAGCCTCTCTCCCAACAGCACGAGAGCGACCGGCCAACCCTCACTCAACCTCCACAGGGTCCGGGATTCGGAGATGCCCAGGTGGACCCCCCAGCAATCCTGGGCCCACGTTGCCACCTCCTTTGGGGTCAGGCGCAACGAGCGGAGATTGAGCTCCAGCGACCGGCCGTGGGAACGGCAGGTTCGGAGCGACAGGGGGAGAGGGGAACGTGAAGCCAGAAGCAGGAGCCAGCCGGCAGGTAGGTGATCCGCCAGGACCTGCAGAAAGGCTGCCAAGTCCGGCTGAGCACCGACCACGTGGAGATCATCCAAGGCGATGACCCCCTGAACCTGCCCCCGCCCACCGCGCGGCGACAGGCCGGCGAGCAACTCCACCACCCGCTCTGCCACGTAGGCGCCCAGCCCCGCCTGGTCCTGAGTGCAGGCAAGCTCCTGGAGCAACGGTGCGCAACCTGCTCTCAGCCGAAACTCCAGAGCAGACAGGAGGCTTGAGAAGACGGCCCGTGTGTCCTGGTCGCCCTCATCGGCGAGGAAGTACACGTTGCGCTCCGGGGAGAACCCGGTGATGATCTCCACCAGGGCCGCAGTCTTCCCGCACCCGGGGCCACACACGAGCGACACCACCCCGCCTTGACCCAGCCCCGCGACCAGCTGGTGCAGGCGCGGGCGAGGGAGAAGGTACCCTTGCCAGGGTAGGCTGGTCTTGGCCAACAACCTGCCCATGTGTTCGACCTGCCCTGGTTCTGTTGCAGACAGCTCCAGCCTCTCCGCCGCTCCTGGTTCGATCAACGCGGTGGACATGTCACTCCATTTTCCCCCACACCCGGGTTGGTTCCAACGCCGTGGCGGCCGGCCGTGCCCGCTGAGCGGCCATCGGCCGGCCGCCGCATCCCTGCGCCCCCTACAGATACTCAAGCCGCCTCGCCACGATGGACACGCTCCGCCGCTCTTCACCGTCCTTCTCGTAGGTGTCTTGGCGAAGCGACCCTTCCACAGCCACCCGGCGCCCCTTGCCCAGATGGTCAGCAGCGGTCTCTGCCTGCGTGTTCCAGGCCTTGATCCGGAAGAAGTCCGCCTCTTCCGCATTGCGGTCCACGGCCAGGATGAAGCTGCAGACCTTCGAACCCCCATTCACCTCCTTGAGATCCACGTCCGTGGCCAGTCTCCCCACCATCTGCACGCTGTTCATTGACTACTCCTCATCTCCGTTGTCACCGGGGGACGCGCGCCCGCCGATGGCAGCGTAAGGGAGAGCAAGCGCCAGGAGAATACGACTTAAGTCCGATTCGGCTGCACACCACGCGCGCAGGCAAGGCTCAACCCCACTCGCGGCTCTGTCGATAGACGGAACATGAACATGATCCAGGGAGCCGGGAACGCAACAGAGATGAAAGACGTGATCACCCTCTCCGCCCTGATACTAGAGGTGCTGATCGAGGAACGGGGGAAGGGCGCTCCCTACTCACGCACGGTGGAGACAAACCATCCCGCCAGGTACGAGCCGCGGTGGTCCTGGGTGCAGCAGCTCGGGCCGCCCGGGTAGGCCGGGGCCCATCCAACCCGCAGACCCGGCGCCCGTAGTCCAAGCCGGTTATCATTTCTTGAGCGGATATCGCTTGAGCCACCGGCCACCGCGACGATCGGAGAGAGCCCATGCGCATCGACGTATCCTTCCCCGGCGGGCTGCGCGTAGACGCCGCGCTGCGCGGATTCACCATCCACACCGATCAACCGCGGCCCGCGGGCGGTGAGGATTCGGCGCCCACTCCTTTCGAGTTGTTTCTGGCTTCCCTCGCCACCTGCGCCGGCATCTATATGCTTGGCTTCCTCAGGCAACGCCATCTCGACACAGAGCAGGCCGGCGTGACCATGTCGCTGGAACGCGATCGCGAGACTGGCATGGTGGGATTCGTGGAACTGGAGCTTCATGTCCCACCGGAGTTCCCGCAGAAGTACGCCGCCGCTCTTGTTCGCGCGGTGGAACTCTGCGCCGTCAAGAAGCATCTGCACCAACCGCCGGAGATCAGCGTGAAAGTCGTTGGGGGGCAGGGCGATGTCAACTAGGAGGCTGGTGGTTGTCGGCGGCAACGCCGCGGGGATGAGCGCGGCCTCTCAGGTGCGACGGCGTGATCGCACCCTCAGTATCGTCGTCTTCGAGAGCGGTCGGCACGTCTCGTACGCCGGCTGAGGCATCCCCTACTACGTCGGCCGGGTCGTCGACGATATCCAGAAGCTCATCCATCGCGAACCCTCCGCCTTCGAACGCCAGGGCATCCAGATCCGCCTGCTCACAGAGGTGCTCCGGCTGGACCTGAACCGCCGCCGCGTTGTCTACCGCCACCTCCCCACGGGAGCGGAGGGAAGCGAGCCCTTCGACTGCCTGTTGCTGGCCACGGGCAGCCGGCCACTGCGGCCTCAACTGCCCGGCATAGATAGCCGGGGCGTGTTCGGGATCCGCACGCTGGACGACGCTGAGCGGCTGCGGCGATTCATCGACCGGGAACAGCCGCGCCGCGCCGCCGTGGTGGGGGCCGGCTACGTGGGAATGGAGATGGCAGATGCGTTGCGACGTCTGGGCCTGGAGGTGGACCTGGTAGGACGGTCCGCGGAAGTCATGGGCACGTTGGACGAGGAGATGGGACGCCTCGTCTCCCAGGCGGTGCGGGACACCGGAGTCACAACGTACTTGGGCCAAGTCGTCCGCCACTTCGAGGTGGCGCAGGGCCGCGTGGCGGCGGTGGTCACGGACCAAAGGACGGTGCCTGCGGATCTGGTGGTCCTTGGTCTTGGTGTAGGACCAAATGCCGACCTCGCCAGAGAGGCAGGGCTTGGGCTGGGGGTACGAGGCTCAGTCAAGGTGGACGAGCAGCTGCGTACTTCTGAACCGGGCATCTGGGCCGCCGGCGATTGTACCGAGTCATACGATCTGGTGGGGAGACGGCCGGTGTGGGCCTCGCTGGCGACGGCCTCCAACAAGACCGGCCGCATCGCCGGGCTCAACATCACCGGCGGGGAGGTGAGCTTCCCCGGCATCCTGCAGACGGCCATGTCCGGCGTGGGCGCGGTGGAGGTGGCACGCACCGGACTGAGCTCCAGAGACGTGGAAGCTCTCGGCATCGCGGGCGAAGCGGAGCAGGTGGCCGCCACTACCGCGGCCGCCTACCTGCCTCACTCTCAAGCCATAGCGGTGCGCCTGCTGGGAGAGCGGGGGACAGGCAGATTGCTGGGAGGCCAGATCGTAGGCGGGCAAGGAGCAGCCAAGCGCATCGACACCGTGGCGGCCGCCATTCAGGGAAGGCTCTCGGTGGCCGACCTCATCGACCTGGACCTTGGGTACGCGCCACCTTTCTCACCCACCTGGGACCCCCTGCTGATCGCGGCTCGCCAACTGGCCAAGCGGCTGTAGACGAGCGCCGAGACTGCCGCGCCGGCCTAAGGGGTCAAGTGCGACGTGAGCGCATCCTGCCCCCGCGACAAATGCACCAGGGCATCCTTGTACTTCGCGTGCCGAAGACCGACGATCTCCAGTACCAACTGCACAAAGCGGCGGGCATTCGCGGGAAGCTCGTCTACGCTACCGTCCAGATAGAGCATCCCGTTGCCCATGGCCATCCCCTCCACCTCGCGCACGGCGTGGAAGACGGTGCGGCTCAGAATCTGATCCAAGGAGAGGTCGAGCCCCTGCGTCTCCAAGTACTTGAGCAGCCTCCCACCCTCGGAGAGGCGGACCAAACCTCCATCGGAATCCATAAAGAGGATGACCGGTCCCTTGCTCGGGTAGACAAAGCCCGTGTCTGCAGCCAGCCGCTCCGGCCGTCTCAGCCAATTGAGAGCCTCCGACTGACCCGTCTGCAGCGCGCACCACCCCGCCTCCGTCAGCCTCCGGTAGCCCTCCGTTCCCTCAGCATCCCTTTCCATCACAACCTCACGTGTCTCCCTTGAGCGCCGACCTCCGCCTCCACCGCTGCGAGAGCGCACACAGCATCTTTGACCGATTGCATGCCTCCAGGCGCCACAAGGTACCCTCCACAGCAACACACGCCCAAGAGCCGGAACCGGGTCACACTCATGGCAGAGCCGCGAGGAGGGCTACGATGGCCGGCGCATAGACGATGGCGGGCAACAGATTGGCTACCCGGATCTCCTTGACCTCCATCAGTTTCAGGCCGATGGCAAGCACCAGCACGCCGCCCGCCGCCGTCAGCTCGGCAATCATGGTGTCTGTCATGATCTGCTGCGCATAGACGGCCAAGAGGGTGATGGCCCCTTGGTACACCAACACAGAGACGGCCGAGAACCCCACGCCCCAGCCCAGGGCAGCCGCGAACGCCACCGCCGAGAAGCCATCGAGGATGGCCTTGGTGACCAAAAGGCTATAGTCGCCACTCACTCCGTCCTGGATAGATCCCACCACGGCCATGGGGCCGATGCAAAACAGGAGGCTGGCCGTGACGAAGCCTGCCGAGAAGGTGGACGAGGGGTCACGTGAGAGCCTTGATTCCAAGTAGTCGCCCATCCTCTTCAACCACTTCTCTATGTCCAGCACCTCGCCGGTGATGGCACCGAGCAGGACCGCGCCCATGACGATGAGGAAGTTGTGGCTCTCCAGCGCCATGTCGATCCCCAGGATCATGGTGAGGGCACCAAGGCTGTGCAGCACCGTCTCGCGAATCCGCTGCGGGAAGCGGCCACCGAGCATCACACCCAAAGCGCTGCCCAGGATCACCGCTCCCACATTTATGGCAGTTCCCAAACCTTGCACCCTGCGCACCTCCGCCTTCCAGCGGGTCGCCTGCCGGCCGGTGCTATTATCTGCCACATGGCTGAAGTTGTCCCATTCCGTCCCTGGCTCTACAACACCGCTGTGACGGGCCCTCTGGCCCAGGCTCTGGCCCCGCCCTACGACGTCATCGGCCGTGACCTGCAGGACCGGCTGTATGCCGCCGGCCCCCACAATGTGGTACGTATTGACCTCAATCGGGATCCAGACCCGGCGAGCCGTTACGCCTCAGCCGCCGCCACACTGCAGTCCTGGAAGACGCAGCAGGCGCTCGTGCAGCCCCCGGAGCCATCGGTCACCGTGTTGGAGCACGCCTTCGTGGGACCGGACGGGCTGCAGCGGATGCGCACGGGTATGCTGGCCTGCGTGAAGCTGGCCGAGTTTGGGGAGGGGGTGATCTTCCCGCACGAGTACACTCTCTCCGGCCCCAAGGAGGATCGCTTCCGCCTGATGACCGCCACCGGCATGGCGCTGAGCCCGGTCTTCCTCCTCTACTCCCATAGGAATCCGGCCGTGGCCGCCGCCCTGCGGGCCACTGTGAGCCGGGAACCAGACGAGTCCGCCACGGCGCCGGGCGAGGCCGCCGGCCGCCCGCCGGAGCAATTGCGCCTTTGGCGCGCCACAGACCACGCATTGCACCACGCCCTGGCCACTTCCTTGTCCGACGAGCCCCTTGTCATCGCCGACGGCCACCATCGCTACGAGACGGCGCTGCGCTACCGCGCCTGGCGACGGAGCGCATGCAACGGTGAAGGGGGCGCCGAAAGGCAGGCGGCATGGGAATACTTCCTGGCCTATCTCGTGGGCACGGACGATCCAGGACTGGCCATCTTTGCCACCCACCGGCTGGTGCGAGGACTCCCCCAAGAACAAGTGTCGGCCCTCCCGCAGGTGCTGGCCGGTAGCTTCCGGGTGGAGGAGTTGCCCGGCGCGCGCGAGGACGCGCCGCAGAGTATCCGCCGGTTCTTGGAGGCACACCTCCAGGGTCCCTCGGCCTTTGGCCTCTATCTCCCGGACAGCGGGCGCTCCTACGGATTACTGCTCTCGGTGGATCCGGCCACCGCGGCTTCGGATGGGACGGACGGGCCCACGGCGGACGCACTCTCCTTGGACGTGAGCGTGCTGCAGAACTTGGTGCTGAACCCCGCGCTGGGCATCACGGCAGACAGAGTGGCCGGTGGCGATCACGTGGTCTTCGTGAAGGAGTGGGCGGAAGGTTTCGCCTTGTTGGAGCAGGGCGAATGCCAAGCCGGCTTCTTCCTCAACCCCACCCGGCTTAACCAGGTAACAGGCATGGCCCTCCGTGGCGAGCGCATGCCGCAGAAGTCCACCTACTTCTACCCCAAGATTCCCACCGGGTTGGTCTTCCTGGACCTTAACGGCTCGCTCTAGCCGGCGCCCTGCAGACACCTGGGACCCGCAGCCGGCCCCATGCCCTATTCCGCCCGCTCCTCGAACGGCGTGATGCACACCGCGTGGCCGTTGCCGTCCAGCCGGATGGCCGCCCCCTCCACCCAGACGTCCTCCTCCGCCACCTGAAACATCACGGGCATGCGGTGCAGGAACTTGTCGATGACCTGCTCCTTCCTGACCCCAATGACCGAGTCCCGCGAGCCGCACATGCCCACGTCCGTCATGTAGGCGGTGCCCTTGGGCAGGACGCGTGCGTCCGCGGTGCGCACGTGGGTGTGTGTGCCCAGCACGGCGCTCACCCTGCCGTCCAGATAGAAGCCCATGGCCACCTTTTCGCTGGTGGCTTCGGCGTGGAAATCAACCAGAATGTTGCGCACGCCGTGAAGCTCTGACAAGGCCTCGTCGATCACCTCGAAGGGTGACCGGGCGGGGGAAAGGCACATCTCGCCACTGAGGTTGACGACACCGAGTCGGCCACCGGGCACGTCAACGATGGTGACGCCGCGGCCAGGATTGCTGGGAAGAAAGTTGAAGGGGCGCACGATGCGGGGCTGCTCGTCCAGGTAGGAGTAGATGTCACGGTAGCGCCAGATGTGGTTGCCGGTGGTGATGACGTCGACGCCCCCGGAGAACAGCCGATCCGCCACTTTGGGCGTGATCCCGGTCCCGTTGGCCGCGTTCTCGCCGTTGACCACCACGGCATCCGCCTCAAAGCGGCGGCGCAGCTCAGGCAGCTTGGCCAGCAACCGCTCGCGACCAGGCCTGCCCACCACATCGGCGAAGAACAACACTATCAAGACAATCCCTTCCCTGCCGAGCATACGGGCCCGGAGAGACCCGCTCCACGTTCCGCACTGGTGACGATCGCCACCCGCCACTCAGTCTACCGCACCGTCGCCCGATGCCTGTCCACCACGGCTCCAACTTCGGCCCAAAGTCCCATGGCCCCTCACCGGCGGCCCTCCCTAGAGTCGAACGTGACCCAACCCCACAGCGGAGGAGGATGCAGTGGCACCACCCGTGTTTCGAAGTCAACGAAGATCTCTGACCACGCTCAACCAACCGGCCACGCCTGCGGGCGCGCCGCAGTGCGGCCATCCGGGACGCTCGGTCGGGACCGGCGGCCCTGACGCATGGTGGCACCGACCACCGCGCCGTTCCGTAGTGCTGAGTGCGGCGGCGGCGGGAACCGCCCTGCTGCTGGGCCTCCTGCTCATGGGGCAGATGGCCGTGGCCGCTCCGGCCACCGGCGGACCGGCGGAATCCCTCGCCCCCACCACCCTCTCCGAGGGCGAAACGTTCGCCGTGTTGCCCTGGGGAAGTGGAGAGGGACAGGTGGGAAGGTCATCACCTGAGCAGGGCCTGGACCGAGGGCCCGAGGCACTGGCAGTGGCACCGGACGGTCGCGTTGCCGTGCTGGACTCGGTCAACTCCCGCGTGGTGACGCTGAGCGCGGACGGCGTATCCAGCGGTGACTTCTCCTTGCCCCTCAGCAATCCCCGCTATCTGGCCGCCAGCAACGACCGGGTAGCCGCCCTCGACCCTGATGACAGTCGACGGGTGATCGTGGCCACGTGGTCTGGAAAGACGCTGGAGAGCGCCGAAGTGCCCGCCACCGAGCAACCGGCCACCGGGATCTTCCTGGAGGATGAGCAGGTGTGGATGGAGATTGGGCACTCGCGCTGTTTGCTGCTCTCCGGTGGGGGTCGCACGCATACCGGCGAGGAGACCCGCGCGGGCAGGCCCGTGAGTGCCGACCGCAACGACGCCTGGTTCGTGGCTACACTCGAAGCCGGCGGAGAGGCCCTGGTGGAGTCGGCGACTGATGACCCGGCCGCCACCGCCGCGTCTGCCCGGCATGAAGGGCAGGAGGTGGGCACCGCGTCCTCGCCTCCAGTGCGCACCAAGACGGACTTCGGCCTCCCCTTGGAGCACCTGGTGGCGGTGGAAGCCGACGACCAGGGTCGGATGCACATAGGCGCCCGCATGGCCGGCAACAAGGACGAGTCCCGCCTGGTGGTGGCGCGCTTCGCGCCGCAAACCCTGCAGAGTGACGGCGCACAGGCAACACCTTCTTCGCTCCTCCTCTTCGCGGAAGCCTCCGGCCCTTACCTGGGCGTTCCATTCGTTGTGGCGCCGGACGGCCGCGTGCTGCAGCCGGTGGGCGACGCCGATGCCTACCGTATCCTGGTCCACCGTCTACCGGAAGAGAACTGAGATGAGCAGGCTCAATGGAAAACTCACCCTCGGCTTCCTGCTGCTCGGCGCAGTGCTCTCCCTGGCCTGGGCGCCGCCGGCCGCGGCCGCTTCCATTCCCACCATGACACGGGCCGAGATCATTGCGCGGGCCGAATCCGCGCTGGGAACCGCCTACACCTGGGGAGGCGAGAGCTGGGTACCGGACACGGCGTCGGGGGCAGGGCCGGACTGCTCAGGACTGGTCCTCAAATGCTGGGAAGTGCCGCGTCAGCTTCTCTACCAGGAGGAGGACGGCGTAAATGCCAGTATCACGCCCCGTTACACCACAGGCGAGTTCAAGTACAACTCCGGACCCTGGTATTCACTGACGTCCCGCTCCAGCCTGGCCGCGGGGGACATCATGGTGAAGCACCAGAATGGGGGCGGCCATGTGGTCCTCTACGCCGAAGGAGACGCTTGGGGCTATCCCATCGTCTACGAAGCACCCTACACCGGAGCCACCGTGCGCCGCGCCAGCCGGTACCTCAGCCAAGAGTACCAGCCACGTCGCCGCGAATCCCTCAGCAGCAGCGGTATCCTGCTGGACAACCCCACGGCCAAGAGCACCGGCGGCACCGCCGTCGGAGGCAACTGGACCCCATCCACCAGCGTCGCCGGCTACCACGGCTTCGACTACCAGGTCCACGCCGCCAGCACCACCAGAGCCTGGGCCCGCTGGACACCGCG
Source organism: Gaiellales bacterium (assembly GCA_012719395.1). Lineage (GTDB taxonomy): Bacteria > Actinomycetota > Thermoleophilia > RBG-16-64-13 > RBG-16-64-13 > JAAYAL01. The sequence continues at coordinate 29,013 of JAAYAL010000078.1, forward strand.
GCTACCTGCCAGCGGCTACTACTATGTGTACCTGCGCTGGACGGCGTGGCCCAACCGAGCCACCAACGCCAAGGTCACCATCAACACCGCTTGGGGTCAGCAGGTCAAGTACGTCAACCAGCGGATCAACGGGGGCTCCTGGTACAGCCTGGGCCGCTACTACATGAAGGCCGGCTACGCCACCGGAGCTGGGAGCGTCGCCGTTCACGCCACCGGCGCCAATGGGTACGTCGTAGCCGACGCCGCCCTCTTCGTACCGGCGCAGTAGCGGTTCTCGACCAAAGAAGGACTTTGGTTCATGTGCAGTCCCGTTTCCAGGGCGGGACTGCACCTCGTTACCGCATGACGTTCCAAAGTATCTGCGCCACCTCGGCGCGGGTGGCCTGGGACCAGGGATTCCAGCCGGAACCCAAGCCCTCGATCCCCACCAGCAACCCGCTGCATTCGGCCACGACCATATTGGTGTCGTGCGTCTGGTCGCCTGTACCCGGCACCGGGCAGTCGTAGCCTTGTGGCGGTGTCTCAAGCACCTCCGGCGCGTACTGTTGCGCTCCCCGCACAACCATGGTAACCGCTTGCGCCCGGCTGATAGCCGCCCACGGCGCGTACATGCTGTTACCCACGCCCAAGGCAAGGCCGCTGAGTGCCGCCGCCGCCACGTAGTCATGCGGGTAGAGGTCGGTGGGGTTGTCAAGTCCCATATCGGAGAACCAGCAGGCCAGATCTTCGCTCACGGCCAGATGGAAGACCCCGCACACCATCTTGGCGAACTGCGCGCGATTCACCGCCTCCGCGGGCCGGAACTCCTGCTGATCCCCCACCACAAAGCCGCCAATGATGCCCGCCTCCTGCAAACCCATCACCGCCTGGTAGTAGGGAGCGCTGGGGGGGACGTCGACGAAGAAGGGCGCGGGACCACTCGTGGTGGTGGTGCTGGACCCCGTGGTGGTGCTGGACCCCGTGGTGGTGGTGGACACCGTGGTGGTGGTGGAGGGCGGTGAAGTGGTTGTGGTGGTGGCAGCACTCCCCTGGGCCGTGGGATCCACCCAGCCGCCCAGGTCCACGGTCCAGTAGTAGCCGTAGGCAGAGCCGGCACGATAGAAGCGCGAGATGCCGACCACCTTGTAGGACGATCTCAGCAGTTCCCGGCGATGAACGTCCGAGCCCACCCAGACGTCCAACACCTGCCGAGCCGTCACGCAACCGGCCGCGATGATCTCGCCCTTGTAAGTGGCATAGTCGTAGCCACACAGCGCCATGCGGCGGAAGGGGTCGGAGCCGGCAGGGAAGTAATCGGAGGCCTGAGTGATGTGGCCGAAGAAGCCGTACTTGGACATGTCAGAACTGTGACGCAGGGCCGCCACGGAGAGGAGGTCGCTGGCCACCAGAGGCTCCAGCCCATTGTCCTCCCGGTACTCATTCAGCAGTTGCAGGAATGTTGTCTCCTCCGTGGAGTGAGTGAGAGCGACGGCCGCTGTCCGCCCCACGAGGAGCACACTTGCCCCCGCGATCAGCAACAGCACCACCCACACCCACACCCGCTTCGTCCCGAAACCGCTCACACCCGCCCGCCGGTCCGGTTTGACCATCAGAGGACCTCCTGGGTTTGGATCACCACTCTTCGCAGCAACAGCGGACTGACGTTGCCGGCCTCGTCCGTGGCCTGCGCGGCCAAGGTCCAGGCCCCATCCGTCAGACGCACGGGACCCCACTCCGCTTGATACAGGCCCTCACCGTTCACCGTCTCGTCGGAGGAGAGAAGCGCGAATTGCTGTGGGCCGGGTTGGTCACCTACAAGGTCCGTGGGCGCATACAAGAACGTCACCCGACCGATGCTCCCTACGAACGACGTTACGTCCGACGCAAGATCGTAGGCCAGGACGGTGAAGCCCGGAGTGTGTTCCGTGATCAGAAGAGGCTCGCCTGTCCCCGGATCCTGAGGCTGAATGATCGCCGCCCACGGAGCCACCGTATCGACGGTGATCCGGACGTCCTCCGCCCGGCCGGTGTTGCCGGCTTCATCCTCCGCCGTTGCTCTGAGCACATACCTTCCATCAGGGAGGGCCAAGGCACCCCAATCGGCACTGAATGGAGACGAAGCATCAACCGAGATCTGGAAGAAGGCGGCTGCGGGCTCATCCGGCGCGTACTGGAATGCAATCTCTGCAACCGCCGAGACGGCATCTGTAGCGTTCGCCCGGAACACCGGAGCGGGAACAGATACAACGCTCCCGTCGGCCGGTTCGAAGATCACAACCTCGGGCGGGCCGGCATCAACCACGTACTCCACCGGCGCGGACGATTCCGACCACAACATGCGCTTGTTGCGCACCCGGGCCGTCAACTCATGCCTGCCCTCGGCCAAAGGCGCCTCCGCCGGGATGCGCAGCGAGAAATCGCCCGAAGCTTCATCAGCGTACACGGCGGCCACGGCCAAGGTCTTGCCGTCGAAGGCATCATAAAGGGTCACCAAGCCGCCGGGGAGGGTCTTGCCGCTCACCGTGGGGCAGCCCTCGGGAGAGGGGCCTACCGGGTAGGTGACCAGCGAAGTGGGGGCGGCCGGCGATCCAAGAACTACCTCATCCAGCGCCTGGTACGTCCGCAGCACCATGACTACCGCCTGGGCCCGACTGAGCGACGACTGTGGAGCGAGGTAGAAATACGCGCCCGACCGCGAACCATTCACTACATCGTGGTACACCAAGTAGCCGGTGGTAGCACGGTGCACCATATCCAGTTGGGCGAGGTCACTGAATACCCCCAGCCAGGGGCCGGCCTCTCCCTGATACCAGGCCTGCAAATTGGGATAGCTGCGCTGCAGACCCCAGATGACCGCCATAGCCCGCAACTCGGCCTCAGAGAGGAACCGGGCCAGGATGGAGTTGGCCTGCTGGCGCGTGATGGGGTCATCCGGGCCAAACTCGCCGTTCCCATAGCCACCCACGATACCGGCGGCGAACGCCCCCTCCACGTAGGCGTACAGCGGATGAGAGGCAGGCACATCGTCAAAGGAGGGAGTGGGCGGCACAGTGACGTCCAATCCGAAACCGTTGACGGCCATCTTGGCCAACTGGGCCCTGGTGACGGATTGATGGGGCCGGAAGCTGCCGTCATCGTAGCCCGTGGCCACCGTCCACACCTGATCGGCAGTGACGCCGTACGTGGACAGCCACTGCTCGTCCGAGATGTCGCCCCACCGGTCCGTCGCCAGCGCGGCACCGGGAGCCACGATGGCCAGCACCACCAGCGCCGCAAGCATCGCAATCAATCGCACCGCACGATGACAGTCCAGACCCGTCTCCTCTCCAGCCGGAGGCCACCTGAGCGCTGGCAGCGAGTCTAGCAGACGAGCGGCTGCGATAGGCGAGACTTGGCACTACCTCCTCGCTCGGGGACTTCCACCCATGAGCACTCGGTGTGCCAGACGTTGAAAGGGGTGGGGGCCCGCCTTGCGGCGGGCCCCCACCCAACTCGGACTTGCTTGTTAGCAGCTGTCGCTTTCTAGCGCGTCAAGCTCAGTCGGCATACCAAGGGCCATAAACCCAGTTCGGACAATTGTCGTCAAGGTCGGCTCCGACGAACTCGATCCAGAGTACGTCATCCTCGGCGAGACTGACGCTGGTCTGGGCAACGTTGACACCACCAGCATCGTAGGTGCCGTTGGCAACCACGGTCCCGGCGGGCCCATTGAGGTGGACCTTGTACGGGAGGTTGTTGTTGCAGTCGCCCAGGTCAGGCAGATACAGGTCGTTGTAACCGTCGCTCCACTCGAAGTACGCATCGTCGAGGTCATACAACGAGTACGCCCAGTACTTGTCGACCGTGTTGGATTCAACAGAGTCAACCACAGCGGTGAACTCGTAGTGGCCCCAGGAGTCGTCATACACGATGACCTGAGCCAACCCGTCCTCGTCGGTCTCAGCACCGAACGGATCATCGGGATCGTACTCGAAGCCGTCGTAGTCATACAGGGCGCCGTCACCCTCAGTCTGGGTAGCGTAGAAGTCAACCCAGACGCCAGGAACCGGGTCGCCGAACTGGTCGAGCACCACTGCGGACAGAGTGTGGTAGCCCTCGTACTCGTTGATCGCGGTTTCCGGGGTCAATGTGATGGTGGTCGGGACCGGCGCTTCCCACACCTGGTGCACCTGCGTGCTCCAGATGGGGGTGCCTTCCTTGACCAGGCCGTCCGCCGGCGCGTAGACCATCACGCGCAGGATGGACTTGACGTGCTCGGGCGTGAGGCCCTCGTTGAAGTACCACCACGGGCGGGCATCGGCCAACTTGATGTCGACGTTGCTGCCGGTCAGCTCGTTGACGACGTAACCGTCATCGTAGAAGCCGTCGAGCGTCCACGCCTTGGCGCCGTCGGTGGCGAGACCAACGTCAGAGTAGTCGTACCAGCCGTCGAGCACGCCGTCGAAGCCGTCGAAGATATCGTCGGCCCACCAGCCACTAGGCCAGTCGTAGGTGTACTCAGCAGCCAGCATATCCGCGTAGTAGCCATCGAATCCCATGTAGGCAATCCGCTTCCACCACTCGCGCAGACCGGGCTGACCGTAGTCGACCGGCTTCTCGCTACCGAGCCACTGGTTGAAGAAGAACGCTGCGGTACCACCGTCGCCCACGATGGTGGCGTACGGATCGGACTCCGGGGTGGGCTCGTCCGCATCCGGACGGGAGTCATTCTGATCGTAGCCGTCGTTATCGGTGTCCAGGTCGGCCAGGTACGCCCACGGGATGAACGTGCCATCCGACTGCCAGGCCTTGCCGGGCATCCAGGTGTCGATGCTCTCGAGGAGGTAGACCACCTCGTAGTCGGGCAGGTCATTGCCATACGCGTCCTTGACGTGAACTTCGACGTTGGCCGAGTTCAGCTCAGCCGCTCCGTCTTCGTTCCAGGTCCACGCCGGGGCCCAACCGTCGGCGATTTCGCCATCGACGCTGGTGGCAACCAGCTTGCCGTCAATCCAGACTTCGATGGTGATGTCATCGGCGCCGGCCTTCCACAGCTTCTTGGCATAAGCGCTGAGGAGTTCCGGACCGTTGTGCGGATTGCCCGCCCAGTCCACGGTACCCTTGATGGTCTGCGGGCCCTTGAGGTTGGAGCAGACTTCCACGCTCACCATGCCGTCGGCGTCGGTGACGTCGGTGGCAGGAGAGAAGGTGCCGACGGAGGCGATGTCCTCACCGTCGAACATGGCGCCGGTGTTGCTCAGGTCGGCGCCCGCTTCGTTGGCCTGGGTGAAGGTGACGGTCTTGCCTTCCAGCGGCAGGTAGATACCCGTGCGACCCTCGAAGGGCTCGGCGATGCCGTCATCGTCCCAGTCATACATGGTGTAGCCACCCACCAGGGACAGGGTCAGCTCGCGGCCAGCAACGGTAACCTTGCGGTAGCCTGCCTCGTCGGCGGAGATGACTCCGTCGCCGTTGCCGTCGTCGTCGTCGTCAAGCATGACCTGAGACCAGTCATAGTAGGCATCGTAGTAGTTGACCAGCAGGATGCCGCCAAGGTACTCGGCATCTCTCCAGTCGATCACGCCATCGTACGCGTAACCGGCAGCGTCGGTGTCGACCCACGCCGTCTGGCCATCCGGCTCATCGATGGTGGGAGCGTACTCCAGCTTGAGGCCGTACACCCACATGTCAAACGTGTGGCAGGTGCCGACCGGATTGCTGTCGAGCGCTTCGTTCTCATCGGTGGTGGCAGGATTGTCGAACGTGGCAACGTCGACGTCGAACCACTGCACTTCAGCGGTGTAAGTGTTGTAGGTACCCTCCGCACCGCCGGTGCCCTTGCCGCGCACCTTGGCGTGGACGATCTGCTCACCCGCGGTGTAGGACTTGATGAAGACGGTAGCCTTACCGGCACTGTTCGTCTTGTCGAAGTCCTTGTTGCCCGCGGCGGAGTTGAAGTCAGAGGTGTCACCGGAGTCATCGGTCTGGAAGAAGCCGATGCCCTGCATGAACCACTCCACCTCGCGACCGGCAACCGGGTTGCCGAACTCGTCAACGAGGGTCAGGGTCAGGGTCAGCTCTTCACCGATATTGGCCTCGGTGAAAGCGGGGTCGATGGGTCCGTCTTGCGGGTTGGGATCGTGGGCGATCCAGCTCTTGACCGCGGCCTCGTTCGGCTGCGGTTCCCAATCCTCAACGGTCCAGTAGTCCTCATCCCACCACCAGTAGGCGCCAACGCTCAGGTAGTCGAGCCACGCATCGATGTCGCCATCGCCAATGTCGAGGTCGACCCATGCGTTCCAGTGCTCGAGCCACCAGGAGAAATCGAAGCCGTCGTTGATGTAGATGTCGCGGTTCACAAGGAGGCCGGGATACGGATTCTCCGGGTAGTCCGCGACCACCGTCACGAAGGTCTCGCCGATTTCTTCGGAGTAGATGTCGACTGAGGTGAGGCCCTCGTCGTCGGTCACCGCAGTGGCGGACATGCCATCAGCGGCAACTACACCATCTGCATAGGCATCAACGATATCGCCGACGGAAACGATGTCGTCGTCTTCGTCGTCAGGATCGCCAACGTAGTCGACGATATTCCACTCGACGGGGACATCGGCCAGCACGCGAGGCAGGTAGCCAGCGTCGGCCATGTCCAGCTCATCGGCGTAGGTGTTGATCTCCCACGCGATGCCTTCGTTAGGATCAGCAGTGCCGGCGGCGTCATCAGCTACCGCGTTGTAGAAGTCCTGACGGCTGGTCGACCAGGGACCGGGGCCGAAGACGACTACGCGCGCTTCCCAGGTATGGGTGGTGCCGGCGTTGTTCTGCGACCAGAGGCCGCGATCCGTGTCGTAGTTGACGAAGTAGACCTCGTCCAGCGCGACCCAGTACTTGGTGGCATAGGCCGTGTAGAGAGCGCCTTCGCCGCGAACGGTGGCGGAAATACGCTGGTAACCGATCTCGGTGGAGATCACGTTGACCATCACTTCGCCGTCAGCGTCGGTCAGGGCGGCTTCGGGCTGGATGTTGCCCACATACCACGGATCGGTCAGGGTGTCGAAGTCGACCAAGGCGCCTTCCACCGGATCGCCGTTCGCATCGACCACCTTGAAGGTGATGGTGTGAGTCTGGCCGATCAGGTTCTCAGCGCCGTCGCCGGCAGTGACATCAATGGCGGCCGGAGGCATAGCGGGCTCTTCGGCCGGCACGATGGCCCAAGAGCGGATGATCATGGCCGCGCCCTGGAGACGCAGGAGGGTCTTCTCGGGGGCCAGCTTGCCCTCGTTCGTACCCCACATGATGCCCATCTGCACCGCGAAGGCGATTTCCTTCTGGAGCGACGCGCTCACCGTGGCGCCATCCGGGAACTCGGCCAGAATGGCAGCAGCGGAACCGTCCGTGTACATGGTTGCCAGGTCATAGCCGTTCTTCTGGGCAACCCAGCGGACGATGATAGCCGCAGCCTGCTCGCGAGTGATGGTGTCTTCCGGCTTGAACAGTCCGCCGCCCACGCCGTTGGTCAGACCGGCGGCGGTAGCTGCCTCGATCCACTGATACTGCGGATGGCTGGCGGAAACATCGGTATACGTGGGTGTTGCGGGGTTCACGAGGGGGATCTTGTACGCGTCCACCGCCATCTTCACGAAGTGAGCTCGTGACATATTGACGTACGGCTTCCACGATCCGTCGGTATAACCGTCGGAGATCATCCCCACCTGCTCCAGCGTGATCCCGTAGGGGCCGACATCGGAATACGAAAGGTCGGTCCACCCACCGGCCGGCGGAACCGCGAGGGCGGTGCCGAAGAGGCCGATCACGAGGGCAAGGGTGAGAACCACCAGCAACGCGAACTTCGCGCGCTTGGTCATGTAATCTCTCCTTGAAACAGTTTGTTCAGTCATTTGTAGCGTTCTTGCCATTTCCTACGTCACATGAAGCAAGGTAGTGTAGGAACAAAGAACTTCCACCTCCTTCCGTAATGGGCTCGCCCACGCGGCTACCTCCCGCAAGGACGGCAGAACTGTCACGGTCCCGGCTGGCAAGAGCCCGGCCCGGAGCTTCCGTCAGGATATCAGTGTTTATTAATGACGTCATAAATCTAGGCCAACCTCTTATGGGGCCGAATAGATAGCTGTCACAAGCGCCGCCTCGGCACCGACGCGCACGTCCAAGACGAAGCGCGCCACCACGGGAACGAAGCCGCCCTGGCCATCAGAGCGCATGTCCTCAATGGCCAGTACCACTCGTACGTCCTCACCCACGATCTCACCAAGCGGCTGCACGGAGTACCCCGACGGGTTCTCAAGCGAAGCCATGAGATGCGTGAGGCCCGCAGATGCCCCCGGCGCAATCTGCGACGCCGCATCCACCGAGTTGCCGGCGATGACCGCCTGAGCCACATAGGAAACCACGCCGACAGCCGTGTTTTGGCGCTGTTCCTTGGTCATGATCTGTCGGCTGGTGCTGGTGCTCTGCTGAGTGGTGAGCGTGGTCCGGCCGGTGGGGGGAGGTGCGGTGGTAGCACTGGTGGCCGTAGCAGTGGTGGACGGCTGCTGCGTGCTCTGGGACGGCACACCGGTGGGCCCGCTGGTGGCGGAACCGCCGGTGACCGAACCGCTATCCCCGGTTGTGGGAAGCGTGACCTTTGAGCTGGATGAAGCACCGGCCGTGCCGGAGGTACCCGGCTGCCACGGCGCCGTGGTGGTCCCCGACGACCCGGCAGCCGCCGCCATGGTGGTCACCGACGTCCCTTCGGCCACTCTCACGTTTGTCAGGCCGTGAACGCCGAGACCGCCCAGAACCAGAGCCACGGCGGCGAAGGCCGCGGCGGCCACACCACGCCGGCCGCTCCGCGGCCGCGTCTTCACCCGTGCCCTGAAGGCCCCGCGCGCCTCCTGCGCGTCCATCTCACGGCGAACCAGAGCCCAGCCACGCTCACGCGCCGCGGCCGGCACGCGGAGAGCTCCCAGTCCCTCGAGCTCCCTCTCCAGCTCCGACAGCTCTTCCGGATCCAGCGCAGCGAAAAGGGCGGGCTCCAGGGGAGTCTCCGCCCGGTGGTCTGCCTGTCTCCTGTTATGTCGCAACCAGCCGATCATGGTAGTTGACCGGTATATTGCGGCCGGCCCCAAGAAGTTACGCTTCTTGGGAGAGAATCCCTCTCATGCCGGCCAGCCCGCGCAACTGCAACTGCTTGACCGCACCCTCGCTCCTACCAACCGCCGCCGCCGTCTCCGCCAGCGACAGGGAAAGAATGTAGCGCAGCACGATGACCTCCCGCTGGGTGTCCGGCAGGCGGCGGAGGGCGGCGGCCAACCGAGCGCGCTGCTCCCGTTCCTCCGCGCTGGCATGGGGGCCGGCCGTGTCCGCCACCCTCTCCGCCGCCTCCTCCAGGTTGACGGTCTCCATGCGCCCGCGCCCACGCAGGAAGTAGGCCACCTGCTTCTGCGCGATGGCGTACAGCCAGGCCACGAAGGGCTTCCCCTGCCATTGAAAACGCTTCAACCCCCCCACCATGGCCACGAACACCTGGCTGCTGACGTCCTCGGCGGCGGTGGCGGATTCCAGGCGGAAGAAGACATAACGGTAGACCCGGTCGTAGTAGGTCCGGTAGATGGCCTCCACCGCCGAGGGGTCGCCGCGGCGGGCCTGCTCCACCAGACGCTTCTCCTGTGCGGCGTGGTCCGCGGAGAGAGTGTGGGCCGAGCACGGCGCCGAACCGGGGGCGGCCGGCCCGCTCATGTCCTGCGCGGCGATGGGGCGACGGGGCCTGTCCACGGCAAGCCGCATCATAGTCCAGAGGCCTGACGGAACGGTGAGAGTCACAGGCCGGCGGCGTTGAGGGTGTCGAGCAGCAGGGAGAGCATCTTGGCCACCTGCCCGCGGTTGGCGGTGTCCCAGGGGGCGAAGTACATCCGGCCATCAGAGCCTGGTCGGCCGCTGATGATGCCCGCGGCCCAGGCGGTCATGACATCTCCGTACAGCGGGTTGAGCGGGGAAACGTCGGCGAAGACCGGCTGACTACCCGTGTAGCGGGGGAGGGGCTGTCCCGCGGCCGAGGCCCCGCGCAGGATCATGCGCACCAACTGAATGCGGGTGATGCTGTCCCAGGGACGGAAGGTGCCGTCACCCGGCCCACTGACGATGCCCAGCGTGGCGGCTTCTTCCACGTAGTCAAAGGGGTAGGTGAGAGGATCGCCCCCAGTGTCCCGGCGCGGGACGTCACTGAACGTGGGATCAGCCAGATTGTCTATGGCCTCCGTATGCAGCCCCAGCCCTTCCACGATCATCTTGGCGAACTGCGCACGCAGCAGCGAGTCGCCCGGCCGGAAGTACCAGAGGCCGGAGCCGTCCGGCGTCTCCGCACCGGAGACCACCGCCTTCCCCCGCAGCGAATCGATATAGGGGTAGAAGATATGATCCGCTCCCACGTCCAGGAACTGTTGCTGGGTGTGCGGCGACACATCCAGACTGTAGCGGAAGTCCAGTGACACGTCTTCCCCTTCGAGACCCATGCCCCATGCCGCCAAGGCATGCCGCGAGAACCCCGGGCTGGAGGTGACCACGCCGCCGTTGTAGCCGGGGGCAAGGGGAACCGGCATCACCTCCACCAAGCCGGGCGCGCTGGGCTCCCAGCTGATCAGGGCTACCCCCAGCGGGGCGCCGTCCTGCCCGTCAACGACCAGGCGCACCGTGCTCTCGAGATCGCCGGAGGGCACTTCCAGGTAGGTACACGCGTAATTGGGGGCCGACACGGTGCCCACGAGGGGGAAGGCATCGGTCAGTTCCACGGCGCCCACGGCGATGTCCAGCGAAGCGTAGCCGAAAGGCGGCAGCGAACCCGCCCGCCCATCCAAGTAGTTCGCCGCCAACCAGTCACCAAACAGGTCATCAAAACGCTCGGGATGCCCGGCGGCCGCCAGGGCGGCTTCAATGCCCGCACGGCCGTCCGCCTTTTCGTCCACTAACCACGAGAGGAACTCGGTCCCGAAACGCTCGGCCGCATAGGCCACGAAGGCCAGGCTGGCCCCATAGTCGGCTGTGGTCTTACCCCAGGCCGTCAGGTTCTTACCCGGATCGGTCGCGAAACCCGCCAGCTCAGCGACGGCCTGCCCGCCGTAGCCACACAGAACCTCGGCGTACATGGAGACACCCTCTTCAACCCAGGTCTCCTCGCGCGTGGGTTGGGAGGCGGTATCCAGCATGTAGTCGCGGTAGTAGCTGATGAGATGAGCGAACTCATGCGCGGCAGTGGCAGCCGCCTGCTCAGGCTCGTACAGCAGGCGGACGATGTCCAGCGAGATCAGCTCTCGGCGGTTGGACACACCGCCGGCAGCCGGATTGATGTCCGCCGGTAGGAAGTAGCCCACATACTGGGGGTTGGTGAACGCGTAGACCAGGATGTGGACCTTCGGGTCACAGTCGATCCCCGGGTTGGGCTCTGCGCCCAGCACGGCGGTGAGAGTGGGGTAGATGGATTCGTCAAATGCCGTGGCGAAATCGCTGATGGCCACGTCGGAAACAGCTCTGTCGCTCTGTACGTAGACAACACAATGCTGTCCCACGTGGCGAACGATGGCGGACACCTGCAGGGGCACGCCGGGGTTGTCCCAATCCACCGCCCAGAACACGTCCTCTTGCCCCACCGGCGGCGTGGCCGCCCTCGCGGGGGCCGGGGCCACCAGAGCCGCGACCGGCAGCACCAGCCAGGCCACCAGCACCGCCACCCACCACGCCCGACCGCGCGGCGCTTGAGCCGTACCACGCACCTGAACCTGCCAGGACACCATCAAAGACCACTCACCTCACCCAGGACGCCCAGCAACCGGCACACGATCTTGGCCGTCTGCCCACGCGTGACAGGCTCCGCAGGGTTCAGGTACAGCAGACCGTCCACACCCGGGGCGCCGGATATGAGACCCGCCTGGTACGCCGACATGACGGCGGCATAATCGGCATCCCCGACTCGCATATCGGCAAAAGGCGATTGGCCTTCCGCCTCCGGTAGAGGGCAGCCCATCGCCTGCGCCGCCCTCACCACCATCCGCACCAGCTGGAGGCGGGTGACGTGCTCCCACGGCCCGAAGCGGGGCGGACCCGTCTCCAGCCCCCGCACAATGCCGGCGGCAGTGGCTTCCTGCACCGCGTCAAAGGGGAAGGCAGCGGCATCCGCCGGGACGTCCCAGTACTGGACCACCGCCGGTTCCACCTGTTCCGTGTGCAACGCCAGCGACGTCACCAGGATCTTGGCCATTTGCGCTCGGTTGAGCATCCCCTCCGGCAGGAAGGCTGTTCCCGCCGCCTGTGGATACCCAGATACGGCGCCCCGCAGGGCCAGAATCCGTATATCCCGTGCGAAGATGTGGTCGGAGGGCACGTCGGTGAACACTTCGAGCGGCGGCGCCGGCGCCAGGATGGACACGGTGCCGTCCCCCTCATTGCCCACCGCCAACGCCTGGGGCCATTCTCCATAGCCCCCCTGGACCCATTCCAGCGCCACCGGCAGGTGACCCACCTCTGCGGTGAAGACCGTCCGCCCCGTGCCGGCATCGACGGCGTAGACCAGGTCCCGCGTCCGCACCGCAGCGGCCAGCCACTCGCCGCCTTCCCCGCTCACGACGCCCATGGGCCGACCCGGCAGCCGGTACGGATCCGACCGGTCCCCGGAGGTGGTGAAACGAGAGACGGTCTCACCGACGTTGTCGGAGACAAATACCGCGGAGCGGGAGGCATCCACGCAGATCCCGAAGGAGCCGCTGCCGGCATGCCGGCGCCAGACCTGCGTGAGGTGATCCAGGTCGATGCTCTGGACCTCACCTCCCAGGTACGCCCCGTACGAAACCACATAGAGACGGCGGGAGGCATCATCCACGGCCATGCCGTACGGCCAGTAGCCGGTGGACAGTGAGGTCTCCGTGCACAGCGCGGCCGGATCCAGAAAGCTGACCACGTCGCTGTAGTGCTGGGTGACAGCGAGAAGCCGTCTGCCGGAGGGACCGGTCACCAGGTCAACTTCCCAGGGATGATCGAGATGCCCGCTCTGCGCCTCCACGCTGCCGTCCCCCGTGTCCAGGGCCACCACCTTCCCGCCCGAGTAGAGCGCCACGTACAGTCGGTGACCGTCATCTGATAGGGCCAGCCCCACGGGCGAGCCCGGAACGGGGAAGCGCCTGGCCACCAGTCCGGTGGTGAGGTCAACCTCATCCACGACCTGGCCGCGGGAGTCGCTCACGTACAGCAGGGGAAGCGAGGGGTGGGAGAGGATCTGCTTGGGCTCGCCCCCCACCACGATGGCGTCCACTTCAGTGAGGGCATCGGCCCCGGCAAGCGCATCCACGGCGGCGCTGCCCGCCGACAGGGCCGGCGCGCACACCGACAGCACGCCCACAAGTATGAGCAGAAGCGCGAGCGTGATCTTCCACAGCGTGCATCTGAGCGAAATCGGCATCCCTCCACGATTATATCCGGCGCCCATGACTCTAACGGCTCAAAAGCTCACGAGCCACTCTCCAGGCGGCGCTGGTAATCGTCGGCAGTCAGCTCAGGAGAGAGAGCGGTAGAGCGACCGGCCGACTCCGCGGCCGCCTCTGTCTGCCCCAACGCCTGCTGCAACCGGCTCAGCCAGTACCACCCGTCCGGCGTATCCACCGGGAGCGCGCGCAGGTCCGCAGCGATCGTGACCGCCACCTCCGTCTCCTCCGGCTTCTCCACCGCCACCAGCCCAGCGTACGCCCACAGCCCCTGTAGCACCGGGTAGTGGGGGCTATGGCGAAGGCCATCACGACACGCGGCGGCCGCCTCCTCGGCGCGGCCGGTGGTGACGTAGAGCCGGGCCAGTTCGGCGTAGAGGGTTATGCCTTGAGGGTCCGCCTGGAGGCCGTGCTCCAAGATCGCGGTGCCTTCCTCCACTTCCGCCTCCTTCTGGTCCGCGACCCCTTCCCGCCACAGTGAGCCACCCGCCACCTGCGCGTATTCCGGGACGTTCGGCACCAAGTGGAAGGCCTCCACCGCCCGGTGAGAGCCGTCCCCCCTCACGGAGGCGGCGAAGGCGGTATCGGCGGAGTAGAAGCGGGCCCCCATCACCACGGCCAGCACGAGGAAGGCGGCGCAGCCCACCTCGGCCGCCGGCCAGACCAGACGGGCCTCCCGACGCGGCTGCATGGTCCACACCAGCCGCCCCCCCGGCGGCGGCGCGCCCAGCGAGCCGCCGCCGATCAGAACCAGCGGCAGAAGCACCACGAAATCCAGCGGACTGACCTGCAGGAAGGCAAGCGCAGTGACCACGTAGGCCAAGCCGGGGACGGCGGCGGGCATCCAGCGCCCTCCCGGCGGCGAAGCCGCCGCCCTGCGCGTGGCCGAAGCTCCCGTATTCGCGGCCGGCGTGGGGCCGCCGCGGGCAAACCTGAGCAGCAGCAGCACCACCGGCGAGAGGAGCAGAGCCAGGCCGAGCAGCAGGCCCGGAACGCCGGAGCCGGACGCCAGCAGCAGTTCGAGTTGGTGGGGGTCGCTCACCGCCACGTTGGGTCGCTCGATGATCGTCCCCGGGGCGACGTGCTCGCGGTAGGCCACCACATACGCCCCTTGGCCGTACCCGGTCAGCGGTCGCGAAGCCAGGGCCTTGAGCCCGATCCTCCAGAATTCAACGCGCGATTGATCGCTCTCGCTCAGAGCGCTGCCTTCTGTCTCGCCCGTGGCCTCCTGCTGCGCCTCCCCAGCAACGGGGGCCAGTTCACTCCCGCGCGGGTTGTACAGGACCACGGACACCGCCACCAGCGCCAGGATCGCCGCCACCAGGGTGGCCCGCCGCCGTTCCCGGGTCAGCCACAGCGCCACGAGAAGCACCACCACGCCCAGGCCCCACGACAGATAGCCGGCCCGGCTCACGGCCAGGATGAGCGCGGCCAGGCCGAGGAGGGATGCGACACCCAGCGCCACCCCCACCGCGCGGCCGAGATCTTGGCGCATGAGCACCAACCCACCGGTCCAGATGGTGAGAAGCGCCAGGCCGGCCAGGTTGACCGGATTACCCGCCGTTCCCGTCATACGCCCCTGCTCCAGATACGTGCCCACGCCCCCCCAGGGGGGCTCCGCGCCCGCCAACTGGAGCACCGAGGCCAGCCCGGCGAGTGCCAGCAGGGCGGCGCAGCACAGGGCGAAGGGGATCAAGGCCTCCCGCGAGGCCAGTGCGCGGCGGGCCACCATGAACAGGAGAGCAGCGGTCACCCACAGCAGGGCGCCGCCACCGCGATTGAGCACGCCGTACCAGGCCAGATTCGAGCTGGGAGAGATGATCGTCACGACGATCTGCCAGAGGCTGAAGAGGACCGCCAACCCGTCAAGCGGGTCGAGCGACAGTCTCCGCACACCCAGCCGGTCTTTGACCAGCCACACCGCCACCAGCAGGATGGCCAGAGGGTAGATCGCCACCACGCGTGGCGTGAAGTACAGAGCGTACACCGCCCGGCTGTAGCCAAGCCCCGCAATGAGAATGATGGCGCCGGCCAGAAGCCCGGCCAGAAGCTCCCAACGCCGAGCCGCCCCCGACCCCTGCACGGCTTTGTGCCCGCTCATGGAGTGATCCCCCTCTGTGTTCCGGCTTCGCCGGCCTGTCAGCGCAGGTCGAGTGCGCGCGCCAAGACCGCGGCTGAGTGCATGCGCAGCAGCGGCTCCTCGGGACGCAGGTAGAAGAGCCCGCTGCCCGCCGGCTCCTCATAGCCTCTGAGCACTCCCAACCCCTTGAGGTAGAGCGCACACTGATAGTGAGCACTCGCGGCGGCGACGTCCTCAAACGGTGCCACCGAGGCAACATCGGCCGTCTCCAGGTCCACGCCGAGCGCGCGCACCAGCACCGAGGCCAGTTCGTCCCGCCGAATGGGCTCGTAGGGCCGGAAGTTGGTGACCGACACCCCGTTCATGAGACCGGCTCCTTGCGCCGCGGCCACCCAATCACCTTCGTCGCCCAGCACTCCCGGGGTAGTGGGCACATCCCAGAAGGGCTGCCCCTTGACGTCCAGCAGTTCGATCTTGCTCTCCGGGAACCGCAGGTTGTAGAGGTTGACCGCGATCTTGGCGAACTGCCAGCGGGTCAGCGAGGCCTCGGGCTTGAACACCTCGGTGGGATAGCCGTTCATGAGGCCGGCCAGCACCACCTGCGTGATCTCGGCCCTGTACATGACAACATCGTAGAACTCGCCCGGCGGGAGGGTGGGGGGGCCGGTCACGGACAGGATGAGCGTGGAGCGCATCTGATCGTAACCAAAGCAACGCCGAAAGCTGGTGCCACTCACCACGGCTGATCCCTCCGAACCGGTCAGGTGGAGCCGCGCCACGTGACTGTCGGGGTCGTCTGTGTCCCGAGAGAGGACCTCGATTCGGCTGATGGTGCCCAACCGCCGCGAGGAGCCATTGACATCGACGACCCCCTCCAGGGCGGCGGACAGGTCCTCGGCGGAGATGGTGAAGGCCCAGGGGTAGCCCGGTCCCCGCCGATCCAAGGAGGTGGGAGGGCAGCTGAGGCTGTAAGGATCGGCCTTGGCCGGCAGGTAGGGATAGGCGCCCACCTCCCAGGCAGTGGTGTAACCGCCGGAGTGGGCCGAGAAGTACGCCTGGATGGGCGCACCGTGGTAGGTGAGCACCAGCCCTGCCGTTTCCTCCGCCGCCTGCGGGATGCCGGGGAACCTGGTCTCGAAGCAGTAGCCCGGCGTCGACAACGTGCCCCGAGTGATGTAGCCCAGATAGGCCTGGTCCCACTGGTTATCATCCAGATAGGGGCTCTGGTTTGCAGCGGCGTAGGTCCGGGCGGCCACGGCCTGGGCTTTCACTGCCTCCAGTGCATATGCGCTGCTGCCCGGCTGGCCCCAGTCGTACTCCACTTCCCCAATGCTGCGCAGGTACTTCTCCAGCCTGACCAAGTTGTAGAGGTTGAGTTGGCCTTCCGTCGACGCCGGGACCACCTGCATCTTGCCCCAGTACTCGCGCTGGGCGATCCATCCCGAGCCTGTCTTGAGGTCAACCGTGCAGCGCCCCTCCTCAGAGACCGGCCGCGCTTCCACCCACTCGCAAGGGCCCTGCTCACCACGCGCCGTGTTCACAAACACCTTCCCATCCTTCAACCAGACGTTGAAGAACGCCCCGGCGGGAATCTGCTCGCTGGTCTCGCCGGAGGCGCCACGCATGACCAGGGTGAGATCGGTCACACTGGCTCCAAGGTCGATCTGCCGGTAGTTCTGCGTGATGCTGTAGACACTGAGCCAGGGCTGGCTGGAGATCTTGACCTTGATCTCCGGGTCAGGCTGAGCCAGAGGCTCCAAGACAGTTCCGGGGTAGTAGAAGTCGAGGATCCAGCAGAAGTCCTTGCCGTCCTTCGCCGCGCCCCAGGCGCCCCACTGGCTCATGCCCACGCCGCTGCCCCACCCGCGCCCGGTGAACACGAAGTCAGCGGCTACCGCCGTCCCGGGGGCGGCGAGCCCTATGGCCAGCGCCACCATCGTCAACAGGCCCACGAGCGAGAGGCAAACGCGGGCGGAGCGCTTACGCCATGGCAGATGCCGGATGTGACCTCGACTGACCATGTCACCACCTTCCGGTCAAGCTGTGGATGAGAATGAGGGTCCGCAGACTGAGGCTAGGGCAAGTGCACGAGATCCGGGTCCCAGCCCAGATACTCGAGCGCACCCCGGGCAATACCGCGGGCCGCCTGTTTCAAGAAGGCCGGGTCCTCCAAGAGCGCGGCCTCGGTCGGATTGTCCATGAAGGCCACTTCCACCATCACCCCGGGCATTGTGGCCGTGTCCAGCACAGTCAGGTTCCGGCCGTACCAATCCCGGCACCCCCGATCGGTCAGGCCAATGGCCTCAACCACCCGCTGCTGCACGACGGCAGCGAGGCGCATGCCCTCGACCGAATAGCCGGTGGCGGGCGTGCCCCAATAGAATGTCTCGGTGCCGTGCGAGCTCCCGTCGCCCGCGTTGTTGTGGATCATGATGAGGATGGTCGCACCCGCCTCGTTGGCAATCTCACCACGCCGCACCAGGTCCTGTGACAGCGTCGGCCCCAGGGCCACATCCTGCGTGCGCGTCATGACCGTGCGCAACCCCACTCCGCGCAGCATCTGGTCAACATGCTTGGCGATGGCAAGGTTCACCGTCTTCTCCGGAAGCCCCGTGAGCACGGAGCACGTGCCGGGATCCCAGCCGCCGTGGCCGGGATCAATTGCCACCAGCGGGTCGTCGGCCGATCCGCCCTTGCGGTAGACGTCCACTACGACCCGGTTGCCCAAGCCTCCCGAGGGGGTCATGACAAAGACGTTATAGCGGCTGAAGGAGCGGAGATCGAGAGCCACGCTCAGCTCCTGGGGCCGATACGACCCCTGACTCACCTGGACCACTCCCACCTCCGGCGAGTCCACCTCTGCCGAGAGACCAGGGGAAGGCGCGAAGCTCTGGCCAACCTGGACAAAGAGCTTGCCACCGTGGACCTCGCTGGTGACCACTCCGGGGGCGGCAGTGAGATCAAGCACCACCCGCGTCCTGTCCGTATGGTCTGAGCTGAAACGGAGGCCGCTCGCCACAGCCAGAGTGGACAACTCGGCCCGATGGAGCAAGAGCGCCGTCTGTGCGCGTGTCACGGCCGCCGTGGGACCCAGATGCCCGGCGCCGTCCCCCAACATGAAGCCACGCTTGACGCACAGGGCCACATACCTCTTGGACTCGGCCGACAACTGCCCCACGTCGGAGAAACCGGCCAGCAGCGTCTGCACCTCCGCGGAGGGGAGAGCTCTGGCCACGGCATCCCAGCCGAAACTCCGGATCAACCACACCGCAAGGTGCTGCCGCTGCAGGTTGTCGTAGGGCCCGAACACTCCCGAGCGGTACCCACTCACCCAACCCGCGGCGCTGGCGGCCTCCACGTAGGCCGCGTAGGTGGCGTCCACATCCTTGAAGCGCGGGGAGAAGGCGGACGGTGTCAGGCCCTGCTGCAGCACAAGCATCTTCACCGCCTGCGCACGGGTCACGGCCTGCCCCGGCCGGAAGGTGCCGTCCTGATACCCCGCCAGCACTCCGGCATTGACCAGGTACTGCACCGCCTCGTGCTCTTGCGAGCCGCTTTTCACGTCGGCGAAGGCCAACACCACGGCGGGCCGGCCGAGTGCGAGCACCAGCAGGACCGCGACAAGGGTGACCAGGAGGCAGAACTCAGCGGGAACAGAGCGCGACGCCTGCGGGAGCGCCTTCAGCCCAGCGACCCGCGCATTTCTCTCCCCGGCAGGCATGACTGCTAGAACTCGGCTCCGTTGCGCCACAGCCGGAGGGCACGAGCCAGAACGGCGACCGCTTGAGCCCGCGTGGCATTGGCTTCCGGCCGGAACGTGCCGTCGCTGTAGCCACCCACGATACCCAGGGCGGCCGCGAGGCCCACCTCTTCGACTGCCCAGCAACTGCCGGCCGTGACATCCTTGAAGGAAGCCGTCTTGGCCGGAGCCTCCTGGAGCAGGTCCGCAGACACGGCCCCCAACGCCCGGCAGATCATGGCTGCCATCTGTGCCCTGGTGATCAGCACGTCAGGCGAGAAGCGCCCGACGGCCGTCCCCTTCACAAGTCCGGCGGCGGCCGCCGCCTGGATCTCAGGGTAGCCCCAGTACGCGGGCGATACGTCAGCGAAGGCCCGAGGCGACGAGGCAGCGCTCTGGGCGTTGACCTTCTCCGGGAGGAAGGTGCGGGCCAGGAAGGCGGTGAACTGCGCGCGAGTGATGTCCGCGTACGGGCGGAACAAACCGTCCGACGAGCCCCGCACCACTCCTGCTGTGCACAGCAGACCCAGGTCATTGTAGAACCAGTCGGCAATCTTCACGTCAGTGAAGCGCGGAGCGCCCGGGTCCAACTGGCCGCCCGGTGCACGCGTGGTGGTAGTGGTGGGCGGCAGCGTGGTGGTCGTGGTTGAAGGTTTCGTGGTGGTGGTAGGCTTGGCGGTCGTGGCGGTGGTCCCTCCTCCCGAGGCCACCAAGGCATCATAGGCGGCTCTGAGAGAAGCGTAGGGGTTGATGACATGGGCCCCATCGCTGGCCCACCCGCCGACGTGGATCTCGAAATGAAGGTGAGGGATGCCGTTCGACCACCCGCTGTCCCCCACCCAGCCCAGAAGCTGCCCGGCCTCTACCCGGCTGCCGTCGTGCAGGCCGGGCGCGTAGGCCAGCGCGGGGCCGCCTGCCCCGTCATTGGTGTAGGTGCCGTCGGTCCCACGGCTATCGTTGTTGAGGTGGATATAGAAGTAATCGTTGCCATCGTCTCCGCAGAGCATGATGTTGAAGTAGGGCAGCCCATCGGCATCGGAAAGCCTGGTGCCACCGAAATTCATGAAATCGCCGTCCAGGTACCCGGAGACCACCGCCACCAAGGGGGTGCCTTTGGGCGCCAGAATGTCGTTACCCAGGTGGGAACTGCTGCCACGAGGAGCACCGAAGTCATCCTCCCAGCGCCGTGGCTCCTGGAACGGGAAACGAATGGGGACAACCACCTGGCTGGCAGCGGAAGCCGAGATAACCTTGGCATCTGCCTCCCCCGCGTACCAGGCGCCGAAAGACTGGGCACCCGTGCCGCTGGAGGTGGTCTCGGAAACCGCCCGGCCGGAAAAGCCGGGCACAAGCAGGCCAGCGGCGACCGCCAGCAACACAGCCACCACCAGCCTGGAAATGCTGAGCCCGCCGAACCTGCGGCTCTCGCGTCCAGTCTGTCCCTTCGCTCGCGCCATATGGGCCACCATCTATGTGAGGTTCGCCGTCTACCCCTCAGAATCCTGCCCTGGGCAGATCCCGCCGCGGGAATTCCCGGCCACCTTACCAAACCGGCGTGGCTCGGCCAACCCCCTGCGCCCCGCCACGCGGCCGCGCTTTGATGCGGGCGATGAGATACGGCCCGAGTTGCGAGGCGGGCTCAGCACGGCACAAACAAGCGCCCTCCCGCCAGCTGAACAGCCAGATGGGCCGTGGCGCCCGCGGTGCGTTTGAGCGGTGCCACCCTCCGCTCCAGCCCCAAGCGCCGCGCTCTTTCCTGCGCGAGCGTACACTCCAGCGACTCTCTCAGCCGCCGGGTCCCGTCCTCCACCTCCAGCTCATCACTGGTCACCAGGAAGCCCTCTTGCCCCGTCTGAGCCGCGAAGGAGTGGACCTTGGGATCGTAGGCTATGGGCACGCAGGGAGTGCCGGCAGCCGCGGAGAGGATCCCGGCATGCAGGCGCATGGTGACCGCCGCCCGCGCACGCCCCAGCAGACCCAGCAGCAACTGCGGTTGGTCCACATGGTGGAGGCACGCGGCGCGACCCGCGAAGGCAGGTGCGTCCGCCAACGCTTCGCACATTGGGCCGTCGGTACGTTCCTGGAAGGGCAAGAAGAGGGCACCCAACCCCGTCCGCCCACATACCTCTGCCAGGGCCTGCACCAGATGCGCCTGGTAGGCCCGGCGGTTGAGCCAGGGCCGGGGGCAGACCGCCAGGAATCCTGCCCCGCCCGTCCTGGCGAGCCAGGCACCGGCCCTCTGCTCCAGCACAGCGTCCACCGTCTCCGGATCGGGCGCCCTGAGTGCGTAAGCCGGATCGGGGACCACCGCCTGCATGCCGGCGCGCGCGCCCACCCGGGCCGCCAGCAACGCCGCTTCCCGGTCACGCCAGCACACCACTTGGCTGGCTCCGACCGCCAGCCGTACCGCCCAACGAGCCGCTGAGGTGTGCAAGGGGCCCAACCCTTGCGCGTACCACATCACCGGACGGTTCAGGGCCCGAGCCGCCATCACGATGCTCAGGAAATAGGGGATGGGGCGAAGCTTGCCCGCGCGCAGGAGGAAACTGCGCCCATGCAGCTCGAAATCCGCCTCATGGAGCATGCTGCCCCCGCCGCTGATGAGCAGGTCTGAGCGGCGGAGGAGCGAGACCAGCCGCCGGGGATCACGCAGGCTGGTTGAGGAGGCCGGCACCCGGTGCCGGGACACGGTGTCCTCCGGGTTGAACGAAAGCACGGTAAACTCCGCCCTGGCATCCTCCCGCCGCACCTCTTGGAGGATGCCGGCCAGGATGGCCTCGTCGCCGGCGTTGCCTTCACCATAGTAACCGCTGATCAGGTACCGCATACCGACACCGCCTGGAGCTCAGCTCTCCGCAGGCGGAGGCGAGAGGAGCTCTTCCCTCTCCGCCTTGAGGTTCAGCTCCGGTGATGGTCTGGCCATCTTTCCTAAGCGCTGAGTCAGCTCATAGTCGTCGTGAACGCGGGTCTTGACCCGGTAGGCGAATCGAGGCAGTTGAGCCTGCCGTCGCCAGCGCTTGGGATCGCGCGCCAGCCTCCACAGCCACTCCACCTTCATGTCCCGCGCCCAGCCGGGTGCACGCCGGGTCCTCCCGGACCACACGTCAAAGCTGCCCCCCACCCCCAAGGCCACGCCTGCACCCAGACGAGCCGCCTGCTGGAACACGAAGGTCTCTTGGCGCGGCGCGCCCATGGCCACCAACAGGATGGCTGCGCCTGAGGCGCGCACTTCCTCGGCCACCTCAGCATCCTCCTCCGGCGCGAAGTACCCGTGATGCGTGCCGGCCACGACAAGCCCGGGCAGGCGCTCCTTCAGTCGCTCCGCCGCCGCCTCCGCCACGCCCAGGGCCGCGCCCAGGAAGTAGACGGGCAACGACTCCGCGGCCGCTCCCTCCACCACTTTTTCGGCCAGTTCGATCCCCGGCACGCGCTCAAGGTCACGGATGCCCTGCTGCCCCGCCGCCCACACGGCGCCCACCCCATCCGGGAAGCGAAGATCGGCTTCCATGACCGCTTCTGCCACTCGAGGGTCTTTCTGTGCCCGCATCACTATCTCGGGGTTGAAGGACACCGCGCTCAGTGTGCGGCCGGCCGCCGAACGGCGGGCGGCCGCCATCACCCAAGCCAGCGCCTGGCCGGGGGTGACGCGATCGAGGGGCAGGCCGAGGACACGCGCGGAGCGGAAGTCGCGAGCCTCCGGCTGCACCGGCGCGTCGGTTGCGTGACTGCCGACGGCTACAGCCCTTTGCGCCTCCCCATCCAGGGCTCCCCAACCCCGGTAAGGCGCCCGATCCTCTCCGATGCGTTCCTGAGCGCGTCGGTAGATCTTCACAAACGACTCCGCCGCGGTGAGGTGCGAGTGATTGGCCACCACGTAGTCTCGCGCTGCGAGGGAAAGCCGGCGCCGCAATTCGGACAACCCTTCCAGAGTGCAGATGGCCTGAGCCAAGGCCTCCGCGTCACCGCCGGGGACCAGGAGGCCGTTGTGCCCATCACGCACGATCTCCGCCAAGCCGCCCACCGCCCCCGCAATCAAGGGACGGCCGGAAGCCATAGCCTCCAAAGCGGCAAGCGACGTGGCCTCCTCCACATTCTGGGAGTGGACGGAGGGGACCAGCACGATGTCGCACAGCCGATACATCTCCAGTATGGCCTGCCGATCCTGGTTGCCCAGAAGCCTGACCTCTCGCGACAGCCCGTGCTCGCGTACGATCGTCTCGATGGCGCTCCGTTCCCCGCCCTCCCCCGCGTGCAACAACAGGTAGCGGCCCCGCTCCGCGGGCGGTAAGGCGGCCAGTGCCAGAGAGGGATAGACTACCCCGTTCTTCTTGACCAGACGGCGGGGGCAGAAGAGCACCGTGCACTCCTGAGGAATCTCCCACTTCTTCCGCAGTTCCTCCCGGCCCTCCCAACTGGGATAGAAGGCCGAGGTGTCAATGAAGTTCATCAGGGCGGAAACCGCCTCCGCCTTCTCCGGGACCAGACGGCAGGCGAAATCGTGCAGGCGGGTGTCCACGGTGACGATCTCATCGGCCAGACGCAGCGCCGTGAGCTCAGAGCGGACCAAATAGGAGCGGCCCCACTCTGAAGCTGAGGTGTAGCCTTCGGAGAGCGATTCGTACAGCGGGTAGCCGTGCAGCGTGAGCACGAGGGGCAGGCTGAAGCGATCCGCAACCACGCGCAGACCCGGAACCGAGTAGACGTCCTGCGCGTTGAGGA
>JAAYAL010000079.1 GCA_012719395.1 Gaiellales bacterium
CGCCGCGCCGTAGTGCCGCGTGGGTCAGCCGATGATCTCGGTGATCTGCTCGGACGTCAGGTCCGTCTTGAAGAAGCGACTGTAGAAGTCGCCGATCTCCTTGGCCAGCGCCTCAGTGGGCATGATCTCCGGGTAGAGCTTGTTCATCAGCCACAGGATGGTCAGAGGCTGCTCCGGGGTGCGGTTGCCCCACACGTGGGCCACGGTGGGGATCTTGTAGATGGCGCTGTCGACCACCGCCGTGATCTGCGCGAGGCGCGTGTCCGCCTTTATCTCTCCAGCCATCTTGCCGGAGCTGGTGACCATGACGTCGGGATTCCAGGCCAAGAGGTCCTCGGCCGTATACTCGTAGCTCTCGGCGTCACTGGGGCGATCCTTGGTCACGCTGATGCCGCCCGCCTCGGGGATCCACCACTCGGCGATGATGTGCGGCTGCGTGTAGCTGGTGATGGACCCGTACAGCACGGTCTTGCGGTCGGCCTCGAGGATCTTGGCCGCGAGGCCCTCGGCCAGGGCCACTTTCTCGTCAAACCACTTCAGGTAGTCCGCAGCCACGTCCTGCTTGCCCAGCACCTCACCCAGAAGGTTGATACACGTGGGGATGTCATCCAGGTCCTTCCACTCCAGGTAGACGACAGGCAGTCCCTTGCCTTCGAGCAAGGTGGCCGTTTCCTTGGTCATGCAGAAGGAGATGTCGGGAGCCGCCTTCAGTACCTCTTCTATCTGGATCTCGCGGTTGGCGTTCTCGAAGAGGGGCCCGTCCTTGATCTGGGGCGCGAAGACGTACTGGTACTTCCACTGGTCCGTCTTGGTGAAGTTGGCCGACATCTGGTTCAGTATCTTGTCACCGCAGCCCATCGTCTCCACCATGGCGTTGAGCACGCCGATGGCGCCGAAGGTGGCGATGCTATTGATCTCCGCGGGGATCTGGACCGTCCGTCCCGCCATGTCGGTGACGGCGAGTTGCGTGGCCGTCACGACCGTGGTGGACGGAGCCGCCGCCTGAGTCGTGGTGGTGGTTTCCTCCCCGCAGGCCGCCACAAGAAAACTGACCGCGCAGAGCAGCATCAGCACGGCCAGCAGGTACGCTATTCTCCTCATGTCGCTTCCTTTCGTGCCTCTTGGCGATACAACTGCATTCACGTGGTTGCCTCTCCCCGGCCGCCGTTCGACATCAGCGGAACACAGACCTTGGCGGTTAAACCGCAGCCACAGAGTGGTGCCTCGGTGACGTTCACCTCAGTCCCGTACAGCCTGGTGAGGCTCTCCGAGGTGATCACCTCCTCCGGACTGCCTCGTGCCTTGACCAGGCCGTCCTTCATGAGCACCGCTTGGTTGCAGGCCAGGAAGGCATGGTCGGGGAAGTGCGTGATCAGAAGGATGGAGTAGCCTTCCTCGGCCAAGTGATGCACCAGTCTCAGTATCCGGACCTGGTTTCCGTAGTCCAAGTTGGCCGTCGGCTCGTCCATGGCCATGATATGCGCCTGCTGGGCCATCGCCCGGGCCACTAGGACCATCTGCCGCTCGCCTCCGCTCAAACGATTGAACATCTTGCGTCGCAGGTGGGAGATGCCCAGGGACTCCATCGCCTCGCGACAGATGCTCTCGTCTTTCTTGCTGGGCGACGCACCTACCCTGAGGTGCGCGATACGCCCCATGAGCACGATCTCCTCGGCCTCATAGGGGAAGGCTATGGTGGACGCCTGCGGTACATAGGCCATGTACTCGGCCCTGGCACGTGACGAGACCGTGCTCATGTCCTTGCCGTCCAGCACGATCCGGCCCCCGGCCGGTCTGCTGAGCCCCAGGAGGCAGCGGAGGAGCGTGGTCTTGCCCGTGCCGTTCGGCCCCAGCACGCAGAGGACGTCGCCACCGTTGAGACCGAAGGTAACGTCTCTCAACACGGGCTGGTCGCTGACGTAGGCAAAGCGCAGGTTCTCCACCTGGAGCATCAGGTCCACCCCTGCCGGAGCCGCGGCAACAGCACGGCGAAGATGGGCGTGCCGATGATGGCGGTCAGCACGCCCAAGGGGACCTCCACGTCCGGTACGCCCCGGATGATGTTGTCGACACACAGCAGGAAGAGGCCGCCCAGCAGGAACGAGACAATCAGGATGCGCGAGTAGTGGGCCCCGGACAGCATGCGGGCCAGATGGGGGATGACCAGCCCCACCCAGCCCACGATGCCGGCAATGCTCACGGCGCACACGGTCATGAGCGTGGAGGCGGTCACGATCACGGCTTTGACGAGCGTGACGTTCACGCCCATGGTCCTGGCCTCGTCCTCGCCGGCCGCCAACGCGTTGATGTGATGCCGGAAGAGAACGAGCATGAGCATGGACACCGCCAGCGCAGGCAGCATGACCAAGACGTCCCGGTTCACGCCCCGGCCCAGGCTGCCCATCAACCAGAAGGTGATGGAGGGCAGTTGGTTCTCGGTGTCCGCCAGGGTCTTGATGATGGAGAGCATGGCCTGAAAGAGACTGGATACCACGATGCCCCCCAGGATGAGCACGGTGATGGACTTGCCACCGAACAGGTTGGCGATGGCATAGGCCATGATCACGGCCACCAGGCCGAAGAGGAACGCTGAGCCCTGGATCACCACCCAGTTGGCGTTGTTGATCATGGCGAGCGCGGCCCCGAACCCCGCGCCGGCCGAGACACCCAGGATGTCGGGCGAGACCAGCGGGTTCTTGAACAGCGTCTGGTAGGAGGCACCCGACGCGGAAAGCGCCCCCCCAACCAGGATGGCAAGGACGATCCTGGGGAGGCGCACGTCGAGCACGACCACACCCAGCGTTTCCTCCCAATACTGTTCAACAGTCGCCACCTTGGACAGCAAGATATCGATGACCATGCTCACGGAGATGCTGTATCGGCCGATGAGAAAGGAGGTGACGAACGCCACCAGGAGAACGGCCAGCAGGACTACCACCGTCAGCCGGAAGCGCTGCGCTGCGCTCAGGTTGCGCAGCCAGGCCGGGCGCCCATGCCCTCCGCCGGCCGGGGCGTCTGCCTCACGCCGGCTCTCCCCGCCTTCGATCCTACTCGCGAAGACGATGGATCCAGGAGCGCTCACTTCGCCTCATCTGCGCGGCGTGCATGCCGCGTCTCGCGAAACCCCCGCCACTCTCTGGTTGATGAGCGGGGGAAGGATGATCCCGCGTTCGTCCCGGCGGCGACTGTTGTCAGTGTGGACATCGCGCGCGTTATACTGCCATACGCATAACGCCAGGTCAAGATATGCGGCTCTGGAACCAGGACGCTCCACGTGAGCCCCACGCTACGTCCGCCCCCCGTCTCCCCTCAGGACGCCATTCTGCAGGCGACCGGGTTCTCCGGCGGCATGGACGGGTTCAGGGCTCTGAGGTGACCACCCGGAAATCCAGGGTGGCAGCCGGGTGGTCCGCCGGCGCCGTTAGTCTCCCATTTTCAGGTACACCGCGCCGGCGGCCGCACCTCCCTCGGAGCCGGCTATCCACCTGCCGTCCACAACGGCTGTGAACGGCATGTCCACATTGGCCGGTTCCGGCACCAGTGGCGCTTCCCGCCACGCCTTGTCCAGAAGCGCGATGATGGTCTCGTCCTCGGTGCCATCGGTGATCTGCCCACCGATCGTCTCGAACTGGGTCTCCAACGACGAAGCCATATCGACGCCCCGGATAGCCACGGTCACCGTGGCGTTCTTGCCATCGACTTCCTCGTCAACGACGGTGAACTGTACCTGGGAGAGCCCTGCCAGCATGGCTTCGGTGAGCTGGGCTTCCTGCTCGGGGGTTGCGCTGACCCCCCACAGGCTGAGCAGGGTTTGGTTTGCGGACCCAAACACCCCTTCCTCTGTGATCTCGGTATCCGGATTGTATTCCCTGAGCCCAGACACGTTCCCACGCATCGCCTCCAGATAGAGCGGAGCAACCTCCCTGGGAGACAGCTCCGTGGATTCCTGCCCCGCCGTGCCGCATCCAGCGATGGCGACTGCCAGTATCACTACAACCAGCAGGGTGGGTAATCCGGCGATTCTCTTCATCCGTGCCTCCTCGGTTCGCGTAGCCCCAATTCTTACACGCAACGATGCGCACCTCCTACCGCCGCATCATGCCTGTCAGCGCCTCGCGAACCGAGGGCGACTGCGTGCGCGGCCGGGGACCGGCCCAGGCGCACATCCTGGCGCTTGTCAGGATCGGTCGGTCAGGTAATGGGGCCGAACGGCCCCCCGCATGATGAAACCCACCACTGATCCCAGCACCTCGTCGAAGGGGGTGGTGCGACCTGGGT
The DNA here is from genome assembly GCA_012719395.1 of Gaiellales bacterium. Classification (GTDB taxonomy): domain Bacteria; phylum Actinomycetota; class Thermoleophilia; order RBG-16-64-13; family RBG-16-64-13; genus JAAYAL01. The sequence goes on from JAAYAL010000079.1 coordinate 4,279, forward strand.
GGTACCAGCGCAGCGGCCAGTTGATGACGCCCAGCACGTTGAGGGTGAGAAGGCGAAGATCGTGCTCCTTGGCAACGATACCCAGCTGCTGTAGATACGCGAGTTGATCATGATAGAGGTCGAAGACCTCCCGCTGCATCTTCCGCATGATCTCCCGCGTCTCAGCCGTGAGCTCAGAGCTGTCCACCAGGTAGATCTTGGCCTCGTGGTTCAGCTCGCGTCCCAGCTGGATATGGGTCCGCACCAGCAGCTCGAACTTGTCAAGGGCCGTCATGTCCAAGCCCAACACCCGGTCCAGCTCCCGCATCAGCTTGCGGGACGAGCGCTCAATGAGAGCGACCAGGATGCCTTCCTTGTTGCCGAAGTAGTGGTAGATGCTGGAAATGCTCATGCCCATCGCTTTGGCGATGTCCCGAATGGAGGTGGCATCGAAGCCCCTGGTCGCGAACAGCTCGACCGCGGCTGCGAGGACTCTGTCTTTGGTGTCTACCTCGGCCATGCCGACATCCAGTGCGTTCGTCACTTCTTCTCGAAACATGATAGCTGTTCCGGGCGGACTCATGGCCGCTCGGGGGAGAGTCACCTTCCGCACCCGCCGGCGGTCGACCGCCGGCGGGTGCTCGGTCGAGCAGCGAACGGTCAGACGCTCAATACCACTACCGTGCAGGATTTGGAGTCGGCCGCTTTGTCTCCGCCCATGCAGTGAGCCAGTCCCACCCGGGCTCCGGGCACCTGCCGGGGCCCGGCCTCGCCTCTGAGTTGAGCCACGATCTCACACAGCTGAGCGGCGCCGGTGGCACCAGGCGGGTGTCCGCGGCTGAGGAGGCCGCCTGAGGGGTTCACCGGAATGCGGCCACCCAGGGCCGTCTCCCCTGCCTCCGCCAGCCGTCCCCCTTCCCCGGCCGGACAGAGGCCCAGAGCCTCGTAGTGCAGTATCTCGGAGATAGTGAAGGCGTCGTGGCACTCCACCACGTTCAGATCCTCGGGGCCGACGCCCGCCGCCTCGTAGGCAAGACGACAACCCCTCTCGTCCGTCTCCCAGTGGGTCAGGTCCTGGGGATTGGCATAGCTCCCCGTGCAGTACACGGCGGCCCTGACGTCGACCGGCCGTACCTTGCCTCTCGAGGCACCACGGCGCCACCTGGCGAAATCGGCTGAAGCCAGCACCACGGCCGCTGCTCCGTCGGCATTGGGGCAGCACTGCAGCCGGGTGAGGGGGTCGACCACCATGGGCGCGGAGAGCACGTCCTCCGGCGTGATCGGGTCGCGGAACTGAGCGTTGGGATTGAGGGCGGCATGGCGGCGGTTCTTCACCGCCACCGCCGCCAGCTGCGCCTCGGTGGTGCCGAACTCCGCCATATGCCTCTTGGCCCTCAGCGCGAAACCGGCGGGAGCCACCAGGCCCAGCTGCGTATCCAGCTCGGACTGGCCGGAGTGGATCAGACCCAGCTCCGGCACGTACATCTTCTCGGCACCCACCACCATCGCCACCTCCACCTGCCCCGCCGCCACCTGCCCGCAGGCCAGGCAGAACGCAGTTGAGGCGGACGTGCAGGCGTTCTCTATGTTGTAGATGGGGATGCGGTTGATCCCTACTTCCCAATAGACGTTCTGGCCGATGGTGTGATCGCTGAACAGTCGGGCAGCCAAGCCGTTGGAGAAGAAGCCCGCACCGACCTCCCCCGGCTCGACCGCAGCGTCCTTCAGGGCCGCGCGGGCTGCCTCCGCCGCCATCTCCACCAACAGTTTTTGCGGATGGCGGCCGAAGGGAATCATACCCACGCCCAAGATCACCACCTCACTCATCTCGGACCTCCCCCCCGCCCGTGTCCGTCTCCTTCTCCGCATCCTCGTGGTGGTCGCCCGGACTGAAGTAGGGCCGGAGGCACGGCTGGCCGCTGCCGTCGTGACCGAGGACGGAGACGGTCAGCCTCAAGGGCATGTCGAGCCGGTAGCGATCGATCGCTGACGGGTCGAGCAGGCAGAAGACGCGCAGGCCGCTCTCCTTCAGGTCCACATAGCCCACCGCGTACGGCTGCGGCAGTCCCAGGGGCGGCCGCATGCGGATGACCGTGAAGGCGTGCAGCTTCCCCTCGCCTCCCAGATCGGCCGCCTGCACCGGCTCCAGGCAACTCCGGCAGTACGAAGGGCACGGGAAGTACCAGCGCGCGCAGTCAGGGCAATATCCGCCCACAAGGCGCGGGCGGGAGCCGTCCTCATACCCGGTGACAATGCCTTCCGTGACCAGTGTGGCGTGTTTAAGTTCGGTTGTCTCACTCATGGATGCTCTCACCGCTGATCTGGTACCTCACGCTTTCAGGAGAACCTTCAGGCACTCGTCTTTGCGATTCTCGAAGAGGTCGTAGGCCTCGAGCGCCTGATCCAGCGCGAAGGCGTGGGTGACGAAGGGGGACAGATCCACCCGCCCCGATTCGAGCAGGCCCATCAGCCGGTCCATGCGCGAGGTGTTGGAGAGACCCATGTGCAGGTGGATGCCTTGGAAGGGAAGCCGGTTCATGGGGATCTCGAAGGGCGCGGGGAAGAGCCCCACCGCCGAGACGGCCCCGCCCCGGCGAACAGAGTCCAGTGCCTGCAGGAACGTCTGCTGCAGCCCAATGGCCTCGATGGCCACATCCACCCCCCGGCCGGCGGTGGCGCCTCTCAAGAACTCAACCGCGTCGGTCTCAGCCGCATTGACGGGGACGGCTCCGTAGCCGGCCGCGATCTCCAGACGGTTGGCCATGGTGTCCACGGCGAAGACGCGCTTGGGCGAGAAGAGCTGCGCGGAGACCACAGCCGCCAATCCGATCGGGCCACAGCCGAACACGACCACCTCGTCTCCGGTCTTGATGCCCGGCTCGTGGGCGGCGTGATAACCCGTGGACCAGACGTCCCCCACGAACACGGCCTGATCGTCGCTCACGGTGTCGGGGATGGGCACCAAGCAGTTGTCCGCGTAGGGGACACGCACGTACTCGGTGGCCGCTCCGTCTAGTCCGGGCCCGAAGATGTCCCCGCCGGCCCACACCCCGCCCGCCGTGCAGTGCTGCGGTTCCCCTCGCTTGCAGGCCGCACACACCCCACAGTACACCGCGGCCGGCGCCGCCACCCGGTCCCCCGGCTTGAAGCGTCTAACGTCGGGCGCCACTTGCGCGATGGTACCGACGAACTCATGGCCGATGATGATGCCGGGATGGATGCCCGGCATCATGCCGTACTTGATGTGGATGTCGGAACCGCAGATGGCCGCGGTGCTGACCTTGACCAGGACATCGTCGTTTGCACGGAGCTGGGGTTCGGGAACGTCCTCGAGCGCGAAGCGGTTCCCCTCTTTCAGAACGACAGCTTTCATCCTTCCCCCTATCGGATCGTCATCGCTTGACCTGGTAGCCGGCCGTCTCCCGGTCCCACGTATCCGCGGTGACCCCCTCATCCCTCAGCTCCTGCTTCTGGATCTTCGCGGTGGGCGTATGGGGCAGTTCCTCCATGATGCGCAGGTAACGCGGCATCATGAAGTAGGCCATCTTGTCCTGCACGTAGTCCATCAGCTCGACCGGTGCCAGAGAGGCCGCGGGCTTCAGTGAGAGGCACACCATCACTTCGTCTTCCGACTCCGGCGACTTCACGGGCACGGCTGCCGACTCCAGCACGGCCGGATGCGAGTTGATAATGCGCTCCACCTCGTAGGAGCTGATGTTCTCGCCGCGCCGGCGCAGCGCATCCTTCTTTCGATCCTTGTAGTGGAAGTAGCCTTCCTCATCCTTGACCCCGTAGTCACCGGTGTGGAACCAGAGGTCGCGCCAGGCCTCCACCGTCTTCTGTGGATCCTTGTAGTACTCCAGCAGCATGGTGTACGGCTTCTGGGTGCGGACCAGCATCTCACCCATGACTCCGGCAGCGACCTCCGAGTCGTGGTCGTCCACCACCTTGACCTCGCAGCCATACACCGGCCGGCCGATGGTGCCTTTGCGCCCATGCTTCAGGGTGTTCATCAACGGCAGCCCCAGCTCGCTCATGCCGTAACCCTCGAGCAACACCACGCCGAAGCGTCTTTCGAACAAGTCGAAGAGATCGGGCGGGCAACCGCCGCCCACCATCACCCGGACGGGATTGTCGGCGTCATCGGGACGGGGCTCGGCTTTGAGCAGGATGGGCAGGATGCCGCCGATATAGTTGAACTCGGTGCAACCGTGTCTCTTGATGTCGTCCCAGAAGCGGCTGGCTGAGAAGCGTTCGGCCAGCACCATGCGGGCTCCGCTCACCAGGGCGGCCATGGTGGAGAGCAACTGGGCGTTGCCGTGGAACAGGGGCAGCGCGTTGTACAGGCGATCGGCCTCCGTGTACTCGGCGCACTCGGTGCAGATCTCCCCCATGAACAGCGCATAGTTCTGGGGCATCAGCGAGCCCTTGCTGGGCCCGGTGGTGCCGGAGGTGAAGATGATGGCGAAGGGATCAGACCAGAAGACGTCTATCTCCTGATACGCGCCGTCGTTGTCCACCAACGCCCGGTAGTCCAGGGTGGGCCTGCTCAGACCCGGCAACTCCTCCCCTTCCCGGCCCAGCACGATCACCTGCTCCACCCCGGTGTCGTCCAGCACCGGGGCCACCCTGTCGAGCCAGTCGCTCTCGGTGATGAGCAGGCGGCACTCCGGCTTGTTGATCATGTAGGCCAAGAGGTCCCCTCGGTGAGCCGTGTTGAGTGGCACCTCCACTGCCCCCAGTTTCGAGAGCCCGAACCAGATGAAGATGAACTCCGGCCGGTTCTTCATCTCGATGGCCACAAAATCGCCCTTCTTCACGCCCAGCTTCTGCAGGCCGGCCGCCACTCTGTCCGACTCGCGGTCCAGGTCTTCGTAACCGTAGACTCGCTCACGAAAGGTGAAGTACTCTCGGTTGCCGTGCTCCGCCACCCTGCGTTTCAGCAGAGCGTGAATAGTGCGTTCCCGGGCGGGATCCGGGACAATGCCGGGGGCGGCCGGCGACGCTGCCGGCCGCGCTGCTTCTCTCGACGCAGTCATGGCTCTCCTCAGGCGAACATCGGCATGGGCGGCATCTGAGCGATACCCACGCTCGGGTGCGGATAGGTCCCGTAGTACTTCAACAGCTGGTCCGGCGGACGCAGTTGGCTCCACTCCTTGACGAACTCGCTGTAGGGCCTGCCTCGCCGCAGCCGCTCGGCCCGCGCCTGCGCACGCAACTCCGCGGTCTTCTCCTCGTCCAGGCGCAGGGTGTCGGGATCGTAGGCCACCTTGTAGACGCTGGCGGCGGCGAAAGGCGTGGTCAGGTCCGCCCGCAGGTCGGCGATGACCGCCTGGGGGTCGCGCTCCAGGGCGTCGCCGTAGCCGGCGCCTCCCCCGCAGGGCACGTAGAAAGTGTCACCCTGGCCGAAGGGCTCGGGCATCATGGTCATGTGGTGGAAGGCTCTGGTGCCCGCCTCCGGATTGCCCTCGCCGTAAACCTCATCCAGAGCCTTGGGGAGCTGAGGGTCGGAGCCGGCCAGCAACTGATTGACGTTGCTGCCGTGCACGGCCTGGATGAAGGTGGGCGGAACGGCGTAGCCACCGAAGACCCCCAGGGTGGAGGGGAACTTGGAACCGTAGCCGTGTGCCCCCATCAGAAAGAACGGGGAGCCGTGCGTCATCAGCCCCATGCCCACGGCCGCCCCGCCCCGGTGCCTGCCGTGTCCGTACGAGCCATTGAAGAAGTTGCGGAAGAGGTAGACGAAAGGCCGATCCGACTCGGTGGTCTCCACATCAGAGCAGTCGCTCATGGTGGCGAAGTAGGAACCGGCGCAGTCCACCCCGTCCATGTCGGGACGGGCACCGCAGCCGGTGGCGTTCATCTCCGGGGTAATGTCGGCGCAGGGCTCACCCCACTGGGTCAGCCCGCCGTAGATGGGGACGCCGAAGCCGTTCATCCAGGCGGCGACCGCGCGGGATCTGTCGTAGTGGTAGGTCATGCGGGCACCGATGAGGAAGACCCCCAGCGCGAAGGCGGCCTGCGGGTAGGGCGCCAGGGAGGTGGGGGCGTCGCCCTGGGCGTTGATGAGCGCATTGCCCGGGACCTCCCACTCCACCACCTCCAGCAGGCCGTTGTTGGCCGGAAGGTCGTAGAAGAACCAGCCGCACAGATACACCATAATCAGCCCCAGCGCCCCCTGGAAGTAGGTGTTGAGGGGCTTCTGCGGCATCATGGGAGACGTATCCTCGAAGCTCACGTACAGCTTCTCTCCCTGCTTGCGGATGGTGATGCCAATCTTGGTCAGTCCTTCCTCCGTGCCCACCGTGTCCATGAAGCGGGGCTGGCGGAAGGTGCCGTCGTGCAGCAGGCTGAGCTTCTTGCGGGCGGCGTCGGCAGTGACGGTCAGAACCTTTCGTAGCGAGCCGACGAAGAACTCCGCTCCCCTCTGCTCGATGACTTCCAGGATCCGCCGCTCGGCGATGCGGGAAGCGGCCAACCTGGCCTTGATGTCCAGGATGAGGGTTCGCGGATCGCGGACCATGGCGGAAAACATGGTGAGCACGTCGTCCCGGAGCTGATAGTTCTCCCCGACCTTCATAGGCGGGATCTTCAGACCCTCGTCGTACTTGGACTGCGCGCTCGTGCTCACCCCGCCCGGCTCCGAGGCGCCGCACTCTCCGCTGTGCACGATAGCCCCCACGAAGCAGACCAGCGTGTCGCCGTGGAAGACGGGGATGACCAGACCCATGTCGGCAGGGTGCACACCGCAGATATAGGGGTCGTTGAAGAAGAAGGAGTCTCCGGGCTTGACCCCCACGGTGGGATTGTCTACCCAGTGCTTCACGATGTACTTGACCGGGATCTGCCCCAGCACCGCGTGGAACCAGATGCCGGTGGCGACCACGGCCACGTCGCCCTGGGCCGTGTAGATGCCGAAGGCCACGTCACCCCAGCGCATGCCGTTGGAGGCGCCCAGCTTCATTGTGGTCTCTTTGCCCTCCTGGGCGATCATCTCCAGCTTGTGACGGACGATCTCGAAGTCGAGGTCGTCTATCTCAGCCTGGGCGGCCGCCTCCGTCGCCGTTATCGGCTCCGGTTTGAGCCGATGGACGACCTCGGGATCGCGCGTGTAGGCGACGCCGATCATTGCTCACCCCCTGCGGTCAGAGAAACGTTGTGGAAGCGGTCGACGGCCAGGCTCCATCCGGGTTCCACCACGTAGGTGCTGTCCTTGGCCTCGACAATCGCCGGCCCCGCCACCAGGTTGCCCGCCCGGAGCGCCTCGAAGCTGAAGACCGGGGTGTTCTGGGAGCAGGTTGCATCGCCCCACCAGGCCTGGCGGCTTTCCAGCCGGGCCTCCGCCGGCGGCTCGGAGCCGGCCGGCTCCTCCTCCGCAAGCCGCGGTGCCGGCGTCTCCACCCAGGCGGTCAGGTAGAAGCACTCCACGTTCACCCCGCCCACCGGGAAGATCGCCTCCGGGGAGTACATGGCCGAGTAGTCGGCGGTGAACTGGTCGCAGATGTTCTTGAAGTCTTGCGGAGAGGAGACGGTCAGGTGCGGAGAGATAATGCGCGTGAGGTTGTACTGCATGCCGTAGCGCATGTCGAGTTCCAGCCGGAACTTGACCGCTTCATCCGGGTAGCCCTCCAGCCGCAGGTCGCGCAGGGCCAGGTCGCGCAGTTCCTCGACCACGGAGTTGAAGGCCTCCACATCCTCCAGGTAGGACTGGTCCTGCCAGCGAAAGATCTTCAGCGTGCGCGACTTGTCCCACACCTGCTGGATGTTCATGGTGGAAACGCCGAACGCGCCGAACACCGGCGAGTAGGGTGAGGCCATCACCTTGGTGACCCCCAAGTAGGGCGCGAAACCGCAGGCGTGGGCCGGGCCGGCGCCGCCGCAGGCCATGAGCACGAAGTCGCGGGGGTCGTACCCCTTGAGTGCGACTTCGTTGAAGACCTCCTGCCCCATCCTGGCATCAACCAGACGGCGGATGCGCATGGCGGCCTCCATCACACTGATGCCCGCCGGGCGTGCAATCTTCTGCTCGATGGCTTCATAGGCCAGATCGGGATCGAGCAGCATCTTGCCGCCCAGGTAGTTGTCGGGATTGAGGTAACCCAGCACCAGGTCGGCGTCGGTGACCGTGGGCTCGATCCCCCCCTTGTCGTAGCAGGCCGGGCCCGGCTGGGAACCGGCCGACTGTGGGCCCACCTCGAGGGTATTGCCCATGAGCTTGTTGATCCAGGCGATCGAACCACCCCCGGCCCCGATCGACTTCACCTCGATGGCGGGGATGTTGGTGCGCCAGCGGTCGATCACCGGGATGAAGTCGTACGCCTTCATGCGGCCGCCGGTGACCACGCCGATATCGAAGGAGGTGCCGCCCATGTCCGTGAAGACCACGTTGCCGTAACCGTAACGACGGCCCAAGGTGGCGGCTCCATGCAGACCGGCCACCGGACCGGCATTGTGCGTGAGCACGGCCCGGGTGCGGGAGGCCTTCTTCATGCCGCCCGTGTTGTGGGCCAGCACCAGTGGCTTCCTGTACCCGCCGGTACGGAGTTCGGTGACCAGCTTGTTGATCTCGTCGCCCATCACGCCCTGGATGTAGGCGTTGACGATGGTGGTGGTGAAGCGGGTGTACTCGCCCGACTTGGGTGAGACCTCGCTGGAGAGCGTCACCGGCATGGAGCCCAGGTAGTCCTCGGGATACTCCTCCTCGATGATCTGCTTGATCATCTGCTCGTGAGTCGGGTTCTGGAAGCTCCAGAGCAGGCAGACCACGAAGCCCATGGCTCCCCGATCCACGAGGATCTGCAGCTTCTCCAGCACCTCTCCGCGGGAAAGCGGCGCCAGCACTCGGCCAAAGGAGTCCACCCGCTCCCGTACCCCGACCACCATGTCCCGAGAGATGAGCGGCTCGGGCTTGCGGATGCGGGCCAGGTCCCGGTTCTCCTGCGGCGTCCCCCCGTCCGCCCAGCTACGACCCCGTCCGATGTAGATGGCATCCTCGTGGCCGGCAGTAGTGATGAGGCCCAGTTTGGGACCGGTGCGCTCCAGCAGGGCGTTGGTCCCGACGGTCGTGCAGTAGTGGACCGTATCGGTCCCGGCGAACATCTCGGCCAGGGGCAGCCCGTAGAGCCGGGCCAACTCATTCATGCCCTTCATGAAGCACACAGAGAGGTCGTAGTGGGTGGTGGGCGTCTTGGTGAGCCGAGTGCCGCTGCCGTTACCGGCCGCGTAGAAGTCGGTGAAGGTGCCGCCGACGTCGATATTGATGCTGAGACCCATATATCCCCCTATCGCTCTACACGCGGATCAGAGCGATCTGCTCGATCGCCGCCCGCAGCTTCTCTATCTGAAAATCACTCCTATCCGGCTCGGCCATGATCAGGACCAAGCTGCTGCCTGCCGCCTGGGCCGCCCCCGCTGCCTGCGCCGCCACGTCTGCGGCTTTGTCCGGCGCTTCCCCGTCCAGCGAGAAAAGGACCGCGGCGCCACCGCTCTGCACCGAGCGGGCCGTTTCCAGGGAGGGGAACCCACCCGCGACGGACGAGCCCAGGGCCAGGCAGTCCAGCCCCAGCTCCCGCAGCCCCGACAGATCCTCTTCGCGGTATCCGCGGAGGAAGACCCCGACCGGGATGTTGTAGTAGGAAGCCACGTTCCTTACCGTGGCGTAGATGCGCCGGTGGTGAGGGGTGATGCCGCCGGCAGCGAAACCCTGGCCCTCCATGAGCAGCATCAGGTCCGGGCGGGTCTCGCAGGCGGCCTCCACGCAGCGCAGCATCGGGGCCTTGATGTCCCGGGCCTTCCCCACCGCCTGATCCGGCCCGAAGAGCATGGCCGCGCTGGTGATGGGCCCGGTGAGCATGGCCACACGGGCACGACCGGAAGAGTCTCCGGCAAACAGGCGGCGCATCACCTCCAGCGCCGTTGCCAGCCTCCCCTTCTTCTCCGGGTTCTCGGCCATCGTCTCCACCGGGCCAGCCGGTCGGGGCAAACCGTTCTTCCAAGCGATGGGTGCCCCCAGGCCTTCGGCAGTCAGGGTGGGGTCATAGGCCACGGCCAGCGCATCGGCGCCGAGCAGCTTGGCGGCAGCCGTCAGCCCGCCCGTCCACAGCCCGGCATCAGACTGCATCTCCTGCAGGCTGCATCCCGCCAGCTTTGCCGCCAGCCGGTTGACCAGGGGTAGGAACGCCGGCCGGTCGGCCGGTCGCCCCTGGAGGGCATTAAGGAACACCTCTCGTCCTCCGGCCACGATCAGGCTCCGTACCTGGCTTTGAGCGCATCGACGTCGAGCTCAATCTCGTGCGTGAGCGGGTGGCCGGGCGGCAGGTATTCGTTCTCGATCATCGTGCCGCAGTTGGGACAATAGAACTCGATGAGCCGGCAGAAGTCCGGGTCCGGCGTGAAGCTGTAGGCCTGGCCGTCGTTCAAGGAGGGATGGACCTCCTCCAACGGCCGCTGGGCCACCAGGCAACCGGTCTTGTAGTCGTCCCGGGCGCCGGCGAGCGCATAACCACAGCACCGGCAACACCACTCCTCGCGATCGAGATCTATCTCCAGATACTCGGTGATCCTGACCTTCATGCCGCTCACACCTCCTCGAGCACGCAGTTGCGATAGCCGTCCACGCTCAGCCTCCAGCCGAACGGCACCAGGGCGGTTGTGTCCTTGGACTCGACCACGGCCGGCCCGCCGATGACGTGGCCCGCGGTGAGCGCGGCCATGTCGTAGACCGGAACCTGCTCCGCGCCCGCTCCCCGCCTCAGCACCACCACGCGGCTACCTTTGCGCGCCGCATCCGCCGCGCAGCTTCCCAACGCGCTGCTGGGGAGGCTGTAATGCGGGATAGGGGCCGAGCAGGAGAGGCTGAGGGTGGTGATGGTCAACGGCCCTCCGTTAACCGACGAGCCGGCATCGGCCAGAGCCGCCCGCACGCTTGCCTCGGCTCCCGCCGTCTTCTCGGCCGATTCGAAGAAGTCGGGCTCGACGGCTACCTTGAGTTCACAACCGCCGCCGTTCGGCTTGACGAAGAGATCCAGACCCACCCGTCCATCGTCCAAGGAGAAGCCCTCCCCGCGCAGGTCGCGTTCGGCTTCCCGACGCATGTCGGCCACCGCTGCGGACACGAACTGCGAGAAGTCGGTGTCGCCGAAGAGGCTTTCCGCCCTTCGGTAGTAGATGTGCCCCACGTCCATGGTGGAGGCGCCGAAGGCGGAGAACACCGAGGCGACCGGCGTCAGCAGAATCTTCTTGAGCCCTGCCACCTCCGCCACTCCGCAGCAATGTGATGGGCCGGCACCGCCGAAGACCAGCAGCAGCGGTTCGCCTTCCGGCGCCACTTCCTCACGCAACGCCTTGGTCTCCAACCCCATGTTCCGGTCCACCGTCTCCTTGACCAGCAGCGCAGCCTCCTCCACCGATACGCCAAGGGGTTTGGCCAGTTTCTCCTCGATGGCCGCCCGGGCCTTGTCCGGCCGCAGCTTCATGCCGCCACCCAGGAAGAAGTCGGGATCCAAGATGCCGAGCACGACGTCGGCATCGGTAACCGTGGGCTCAGTCCCGCCCAGGTCGAAAGCCACCGGGCCGGGAAGCGCCCCCGCCGACTGCGGCCCCACCTCCAGGCGTCCGTCCTCGATGTGAGCGATCGATCCCCCGCCCGCCCCTATGGCCCGGATGGATAGCATGGGCAAATTCACAGGAAAGCCCTCCACCGACGGCCGCACGCTGTAGCTAGCGGTACCCCGGTGCACATAGCCCAGATCGAAGGAGGTGCCGCCCATATCGGCCGAGATGAGGTCGGAGGTCCCGTAGAGATCGGCCATCAGTCTCGCGCCCATGAGGCCGCCGGTCGGGCCCGAGTTGTAGGTGTTGATGGCGCGGGTCTTCGCCACGCGGGCCACAGCCCCATTATTGTGGCCAATGAACAGGCTCTTGTGGTAAAGGCGCCGCCTCAGGTCTTCGCCCGCCTTGTAAAGGAGGCGAACCAGCTTCGGGTGGATGTACCCGGAGATGACGGCCGCATTCACTCGTTCCTGCTCGCCCGCCCGGGGTGAGATGTTGGAGGAGAGGAAGACAGGCAGGGAGCCCAGGAAGTCGCGCGGATACTCACGTTTGATGGCCGCTTGGACCAGGCGCTCGTTGGCCGGGTTGGCATCCGAGTTGGCCAGCGCCACCACCAAGCAGCGAGCCCCTTGGTCGATCAGGGTCTGAGCCGCCTGCAACGCCTCGGCCTCGCTGGGAGCCGTCACCACCTCGCCGGCCGGCGAAACCTCCTCCGCCAACCCCACCACCATATCGGCCGCCACCAGAGGAGCCTTGCCCGGCGCTTCCCCGACTGGCGCCAAATTCTCCCGGCCCTTGGTCATGATCAGGCCAATCTTGGCTCCGTCCCGCTGGATGATGGTGTTGGTGCCAATGGTGTTGGAGAAACGAACGATCTCGGTATCATGGAGCAGATCCTCCAGAGGAAGGCCGAAGCGTTCCGCCCCCGCCTTCACGCACTCCAGGAAGCACACCGTGAGATCGTGCGGCGTGGTGGGAACCTTGACCGTCTCGACCTGGTCCCCTCGACATATGAAGCCGTCGGTGAAAGTCCCCCCCGTGTCGATGTCAATCGTGAACCCCATACGAACCCCCTCTTGGCCCGTCCTCGAACACTCGTTCTATTCGTTGGAACGTTCGATATCCACCTACGAGCCGAGTCTACTCCGCCCCAACTCGGCGGTCAACCCGTTTCACACGTGACAACGCCGCCGGGAAGAGCGGCTGCAACGCCGTACGAAGCGCCGCGAGCCGGCTTGGGCCGCGGCATGCGAGGCGGCCTCCCTTCTTCGCGAGAGATGCGGTGCCGGTCGCGTACTCGTCTTCAGACCCGGCCGCGGCAATCGCCACCGCCCGGCAGTCGCACGTGAACCGGCCCCAGCCTCGGCCGCAGCCTCCCCGGCTCGCCCCCTACTGCTGCCCCGGGTCCCTGGGGTCCCTGACCTCTCCCACGAAGAGCAGCACGCCGCTGGCCACGTGGCGAATGAAGAAGAGGAAGGGCCGGTTGAGCTCGATGCTGCCGCCGATACCCCCCGCAATGGTCACCTCGGTGGCTGCACCCGCCTTGGTCCCCTGCTCGGTGACCTCGATGTAGGCCTGCTGGGCCACGCCGTCGATGAACCAGCCGGTGGTGGGGGTCATGCCGCTGAAGTCGCCGTCGGAGAAGGCGGTGGTCATGCCCATGGCCGTGAGGCTGGGCTCGAGGTCCAGGTTGCGCTGGAAGTTGAACCGGGGCATGGTGACGGTGGTGAGGCCGTCGCCGGCCAAGCCGTCGACGATGGCTGCCAGTTTCTCCGGTGTCAGGCTTTCCTCGAAGGCGGTGAGGCTGCCGCCGGTGGGTGGAGTGGCGGCCACTGAGCCCGTCGGCAGCACGGCCAGGAAGGCAAGCGTGTTGCCGGCATAGGGGAGCTCCACCGCCTGGTAGTCCTGGCCTTCGGACACCAGGAAGTCGGTGGTGATGCTCATGGTGTCCACGCTGATCTCGGTGCCGTCGTCCAGGGTGAAGGGGCGGGGCTGGGTCATGGCGGGGTCGAACTGGTGGGCCCAAAGGGCGTCCAGGCGCACGGCGGACGTGAGCACGCAGAGCAGCGGGTAGGCGTCAGACACGGGGGGCGCCCACTCGGCGCTGAACTCCCTCCCGATCTCCCGCGCCAGCCACTCCGCCACCATCCGGCTGGCGCCCTCGCGGTCACCGTTGAAGTCTGCGACGGTGACACCGGAGCCGTAGTAGCGGGCCAGCAGGTCCAGGTAGTCCTCGTGGAAGGGCGTCCCATCCTGGGCCCAGAAGGCGGTGGCCGAGTGAAGCTCGGGCGAGGCGCTCTCCGCCAGCGCAAGATCGCGGGCGTTCACAGCCATCGGCAGCCGTTCGGAGGGAAGCGAGAGATGCAGCGCCGTGGCAATCTCCTGCTGGGTGCTACCCCGCGCCCCGTCGTGGGTCATGCCCAGCGCCGTCAGCAGCCCCCAGGGCGAGAAGACCAGGTTGCGGCCGTCGGCCGAGAGCCGCGTCAGCAGGTCGAGGGCGAAGGCCTGCGAATCGGCCACCAGCGCCTCCACCTCCTCGGCAGAGGCCTCCTCCGCCGGTGCCCGGTCTACGGTGGAGTAGATCCGGCCCGGGGTCAGGTGGGTCTTCTCGTTCTCACCGGCGGCCGACCGACCCTCACCGCCTTCGGCCCCACACCCGGCCAGGATCACCCCCAACATCAGCAGGCAGATGTACGCGGTGACGAGCCGGGCACGTGAGCGTATCCTGTTGCGGTTCATACCACCGTTCTCCCCTCATCGTTCTTCCCTCGACGGCCTCTGCCCTTCTTCGACTCGGCCCCGGATGGCGTGGTTCCCGAAGCGCCTCTGCTGCGGCCGGGCCGCCCTGGGCTGAGACGGGTCACTGCCGCCCCTGCCGCCGCCGACAGCGCCCGGAGGTGTAGAATCTCACGGGCTTCCCGAGGCCCCTCATGTCGCTCTACTTCACTGGTCACTGCTCATGAACGATCGCGCGCGACCCTGGTATCGCACATTCCTCATCATCTTCGCCGGCCAGGCCTTTTCCCTGCTGGGCAGCGCCGCCGTCAACTTCGCCCTGGTGTGGTGGCTCACGGCCACGACCGGATCCGCCGGCATCCTGGCCTACGCCTCCATCGCCGCCCTCCTGCCTCAGGCTCTCCTTGGTCTTGTGGTAGGACCATTCATCGACCGCTGGGACCGGCGCCTCACCATGATCGCCGCCGACACCTTCATCGCCGCCACCAGCCTCGTGCTGCTGGCCCTGTTTGCCCTGGGCTCGCCATCGACGGGGGTCGTGATCGGCATCGTCGCCCTACGTAGCGTGGGTGCCGCCTTCCACACACCCGCCAGCCAGGCGGCGGTTCCCATGTACGTCCCCGCCGAGCACCTCATGCGCGTGGCCGGCTGGAACTACTTCCTGGTGTCCGGCGTGTCCATGGCCGGTCCGGTGCTGGGTGCTTTCCTCATGGGCGTGCTGCCCATGGCCGGCGTGATCGCGCTGGACGTAGGAGGAGCCGCGTTCGCGGTGGCTTCCCTGCTGCTGGTGCGTATCCCCCACCCGGAAAGGTCGGCGACCGAATCTCCCGCCACGGGCCTCCTAGCCGAGTTCCGCCAGGGCTGGCGCGAGCTGGTTCACCACCGCGGACTGCTGCAGCTGACGCTGGTGCTGGTGGCGGTGACGCTGGTCTACATGCCGCTGAACGCCTTCTTCCCCCTCATGACCCTGCAGCACTTCTCGGGCGATGCCGTGCGCGCCAGCATCGCCGAACTGGCCTTCGGCGCCGGCATGCTGGCCGGGTCGGCGGGGATAGGGGCGCTGGCCGCCCGCATTCCCGGCACGCGGCTGGTGGGAATCGGAATCTTCCTCCTGGGCCTCATGGCGGGGGTGTCCGGGCTCTTGCCCCCCTCCGGGTTCTGGGTGTTCGCCGTCCTGTGCGTCTTCATGGGCATCTCCGCCCCGCTTTTCGGAGCCCCGCTCACGGCCTTGTTCCAAGGACTCATCGACCCTTCCAAGCTGGGGCGCGTGATGTCGCTCTACATGGCCATGACCACGGTGGTGGCGCCGGTGGGCCTATTGGCGGCGGGCCCCCTGGCGGAGAACACGGGCGTGGCGCCCTGGTTCGCCCTCTCCGGGGCCCTGATGTTCTTGACCGGGCTGCCCGTGTGGCTGTTGCCCGCGGTGCGCCGGCTCGATCGCTTGGTCGCCACCCAGCAGGCGACGCCGCAGGTGGCCGTGGCCGAGGGGGAGGGGCAGTAGGGGAAGCCAGAGGCGCCGCGCGAGGCCGCCCGTCTCAGCGCGTCCGGCCGCGCAACAGCGGGCCACAGATACTCTCGCCACGCGAAATGGCCTATCATGACAGGGTCATGTTGCGTGTACAAAATGCCGGCACAGCGGCGTTGGTCGTGGTTGCGCCGAGCTTCATCCACGGCCCTGACCATCGCCGCCGAGCATGACCATCTTTTTTGCCGTGCTATCCATTGTCGCCGGGCTGGCCCTCCTCGTCTGGAGCGCGGGCCGGTTCGTGGAGGGCGCGGCCTCCACCGCGCGGTACCTGGCCGTGCCGCCGCTCCTCATCGGCATGGTGATCGTGGGCTTCGGCACCTCCGCGCCGGAGATGGTGGTCTCCGTGTCTGCCGCTGTCCAGGGCAGCCCCGGGATCGCTCTCGGCAACGCGTATGGTTCCAATATCGCCAACATCACCCTCATCCTGGGCACGACGGCACTGGTCAGCCCCATCGTCGTGCGCTCGGCGGTGCTGCGCCGGGAGATGCCCATCCTGGTGGGCGTGACAGCCGTAACCGCCGTGCTCCTGTGGAACGGGGACATCTCCCGTCTGGACGCCCTCGTACTGCTGACGGTCTTTGCCGGCCTCCTGGCCTGGAGCATCTGGGAGGGTCGACGGAAGAGGGCCGACGCGCTGGCCACCGAGACCCAGCAGGAACTGGAAGCTGACCAGTTGCCCATACGGCAGGCAGTGTTCTGGGTGGTGGCGGGATTGGTGCTGCTCATCGCCGGCTCGCGCCTCCTGGTGTGGGGCGCGGTGGAGATCGCCCGAGCCTTGGGTGTCAGCGACCTGGTGGTGGGCTTGACGGTCGTGGCCGCCGGCACCTCCCTGCCGGAGTTGGCCTCATCGATCAGCGCCGTCCGCAAAGGCGAGCACGACATCGCGCTGGGAAACGTCCTTGGCTCCAACCTCTTCAATACGCTGGCCGGGGTGGGACTGGCTGGGCTCATCCGGCCGTTGGCGGCTGAGCCCGAGGTGTTCACTCGTGACGTGCCGGTGATGACTGCCCTGACCCTGTTCCTGGTGGCGATAGGCTATGGGCGCGGCGGCGCCGGCCGCACGGGCGCCACCACGGACGGCGGCGGCCGCATCACCCGGCTCAAGGGCGGAATCCTGCTGGCCTGCTATGTGGCCTATGCCACGCTGGTTGTATCCACGGCGCTGTGACGGTGGTGACCGCTTTCCCATGAACGAACTCTACCTGCTGACCGCCGTGATCCTGATAGTGGTGGTGTTGGTGGCCGCCCTGCTGGACCGCTGGAGTGTGCCCGTCATTCTGGTGGCACTGGGAGCCGGGATCATCTTCGGCAGCGATGTGCTGGGGTTGTGGGATTTCAGCGACGTCAACCTCAGCAACCAAGTGGCCGGCATGGCCCTGGTGTTCATCCTGTTTCAAGGAGGCTTCAGCACGCGCCAAGAGGATTTCCGCTCCGTTGCCCTGGCCGCGGGGGGATTGGCCACCTGGGGCGTGGTACTCACTGCCGGAGCCACCTTCCTCGTCTTGTGGGGAGTGCTGCGGTGGCCTCTCCAGGAAGCGATGCTTCTGGCCGTCATCATCTCCTCCACCGATGCGGCCGCCACCTTCTCGATTCTCCGCCGACAACAACTCCCACGCAGGCTCTCGTCCACGCTGGAGATCGAGAGCGCCGCCAACGACCCCATGGCGATTCTCCTCACTCTTGCCGCTATCGAGGCATTCACTTCCGGTACCGGCACCTGGTACACCGTGGCGCTGTCGTTCGTGTGGAAGGGGGCGGCCGGGATAGCCATCGGCTGGTTGCTGGCCCGCCCGGCGCTATGGCTGTTCAACCGGCTGGGGCCGCGCGACCGCGGCCACTACTACGTCCTGCTGCTGGGCATCGTCCTTCTGGTCTACAGCTTGGCCGAAGAGGCTCGGGCCAGTGGGATGCTGGCGGTATTCGTGGCCGGCTACGTGACCGGCAACCTCCCCTTCGTCCACAAGCAGGGAGTGGCCAATTTCTCCGCGGCTCTCTCCACCATCGCCGACATAGGCATGTTCGTGCTGCTGGGGCTGCTCATATCTCCGCGGCAATGGGCCACGCTATGGCCCAAGGGCGTGGTGCTGTTTCTGGTGCTGACCCTCATTGCCCGCCCCGCGGCCGTGTGGCTGGGTACCCTGGGGATGAAGTTGGGCCTCAAGAACCGCGCGTTCATCTCCTGGGCGGGTTTGAGGGGCGCCGTCCCCATCATCTTGGCCACCTATCCCCTGGTGGCCGGGATGGCGGTGGGACGGGATGTGTTCAACCTGGTGTTCTTCGCGGTGCTGATGTCCGTGCTGGTCCAGGGGTCCTCCTTGGGCGTCGTGGCCAGATGGCTGAGGCTCTCCACGACCGCTCGCCCTCAATCCCTGTACAACCTCGAGCTCATCACCATGGCCCACAGCGATCTGGACCTGATCGTGGTGGACCTGCCCGATCCCCAGGGTGCCCAGGGGCCGCGCGTCCGTGATCTGCCGCTCCCGCCGGGGTCCGTCATCGTCTTGATCACGCGCGGCTCGGAAGTGGTGATACCGAAAGGCAACACGCACCTGGAGGGTTGGGACCAGGTCACGGTTCTGGCCCATGTCAAGGACGAGGCCGCCGTGCGTTCGGCCCTCCTCGACGGCGAGTACGTCCTACCGGAAGCGCCGGGAGGCGAAAACGCCGAGCCTTGAGGAGAACCCTCCTCAGCCCGCGCTCCTGAATGCCCCCCAGAGATTGTGCGCCGTGGCATTCTGCCCGCGCATGAGGATGGCGGCGCGGAATACGCGCGTGGCCACCCACAACACCACGGCGCTCAACGCCACCACTCCCAGCAAGGACAGGGCGATCTGCCAACCGGCCATCTCACCGCCCGCGCTCACGCGCGCCAGGATCCCACTGGGCGAGGTGAGAGGAAGATAGGAGAGCACCCGGCTCAACAGACCATCCGGGGACGCCATCATCAACGAGAAGAACCAGATGGGAAAGAACGGCAGGATCGTCACCCAACTGCCGGCCCCGCCGGCCTCCCGCGCCGACGGCGCAACGGCCCCCACCAGAACGCCGAGGGTGGTGACCAACAGGTATCCAGCGATGAAGCAGCCGATGATGATCGCCCACATCTCCCCCGAGATGCCGAATTCGCCGAAACCGCTGATGCGACGAAACATGGCCGGCAGGATGAGAGCGCCGGCCACGATCCACACCGCTGCCTGCAGCAGCCCGGCCACGGTGAGGGCCAGCAGCTTGCCCGCCAGCAGCGAGAACGGGGAGACCGAGGTGATCATCACTTCCACCAGACGGCTCTCCTTCTCCTCCGACATGCTCTGCACCATGGTCCCCGCCCCCACGGCCAAACCCAGCCCGAGGAGAGCGGCAAACAGGAGAGGCACCATGAAGGCCCCGACCGTCTCGGTTATGGGCGGCAGTGGCGCCACGCTACCATCCTCCACCACCCGGTAGCTTTCGAACCGCGCGGGATCAAGCACGCGCAGGCGCACGCTCGGGTCCACCTGACCGCTCAGGAGAGCGTCGACCAGGAGCGCGCGGAAGACGGCCTCGCCGCCTGGGTTGGAGGGGAATCTGCCCACGAACTCACCGTACTGCTCCACCTGGCCGGACTGCATGTAGTCCGCGGGTACCACGTAGAGCCATTCGATGTCACCTCGAGCCAGCGCCCCCACACCCTGCGCCCTGTCATCGAACAACCGCGGCCCGCCGGCGCCGCCCGCCGCCGTGTCCCCTGCCGCCCTGGCGCCCATGCCCGACCCGCCCAGGGCCGGGAAGCCACCGCTCTCATCGACCACGCCGATCTTGGCCGGGTCGGGGCCGGAGGGCGCCTCCCCGCCATCGCCATTGACCAGTGGCGGCACCACGAACAGGGCCGCCACCAGCAGCAGCACCACCACGGCGGTCGTCACCTGAAACCAACGACTGCGCACCCTTCGCCGCAGCTCTTCAGCGAAGATGATCCAGGCCTCACGCGTTCTGCCGGGCACGGGACACCTCCTCGATGAAGATGTCGGTCAGGGAGGGCCGCACCTGTTCGAAGCGATCGACCGCGACACCCGAGGCCGCGTACGATCCCAGGATGCGCTCGGGAGTCCAGCCACCGCCCAGCCGGTACTCGATCACGTCGCCGGGCAGGCTCTCCTGGGGCGCTGCGCGCAGCTCGGCCGGGACGGCGGCCGCCTGCACCTGCACCGCCCGCACACCGCGCTCGCGCCTGATGTCGGCCAGGTCGCCGAAGAGGAGCAGCCGGCCGTCGGAGATGAGGGCGATACGCTCACACATCTCCTCCACGTCGGCCATGATGTGGGTGCTGAACATGATGGTGGCCCCGGCCTGCCGGCACTCGGTGAGGATCTCCTTCATGAGCCTCACGTTGAGAGGGTCGAGGCCGGCGAAGGGCTCGTCCAGAATCAGCAACCGCGGCTCATGAACGATGGCCACGATGAACTGGATCATCTGCCGCATCCCCTGCGAGAGAACATCCACCCGCTTCAGGCGGTGCTGGTACAGATTGACGCGGCGCAGGAGCTCGTTCGCTCGAACCTCGGCATCTGCGCGCGAAAGGCCTTTCAGCCGCGCCAGGTAACGGATGGTATCGATCACGCGGGCCTTGGCCGGCAGTCCGGCCTCCTCCGGTAAGTACCCCACCTGGCGCAGCACCGCCAGTTCCGGCCGAGAGCCCAGCACCCACACGCTGCCACCGTCCGGCCGGATGATGTCGAGGGCCATGCGGATGGTGGTGGTCTTCCCGGAGCCGTTGGGGCCCAGGAAGCCGAACACCTCCCCCGCCTGCACGGCAAAAGTGACACCGTCCACGACCCGGCGCTCACCGAATATCTTGGTCAGACCCTCCACCGTGAGGGCAAACTCGCTCACGCGCCTGCTCCGCCGGTCAGATGAGATCCAGGACTTCGTCGACAGTCAGCCCGGCGTTGCGAATCAACGCGCGTAGCGTCCCAACTGACAGTTCCTTGTGCAGGGGAATCGAGAGATTCGCCCTGACACCGGACTTCACGAGCACCAAATGACTTCCCACTTGCCCAAGCGCGACCCACCCGGCCTTCTGAAACGCGATGGCCGCCGCGCGCCCAGAGACATTAGCGAGGCGCCCCACTGTCTACACGGCGACGACTATCGGCGGCCGCAAGCCGGCATCAGGCAACTGCGCCAGGGCCTTCTGGTCCTCGGCCCACAGCCAAGCAATGATGGCCTCCCGCACGTTCGCCAGAGCCTCCTCTTGGTCCCTGCCTTGAGAGACGCAGCCCGGCAACGCTGGGACTTCCGCAACGAACCAGCCGTCTTCCGCTTCTTCCAGAGTGACGTGGAACAGCACGGCATCTCCCCTCATCGGAGTACCCTGCTCTTAGGGTATCACCTCGGGGCAAAGTCAGTGGGCAACTCCCAGACGCTCTGGTGCAGCCCCTTGCTGCTGGCGAAACGGTAGGCCTCGTCGCCCGCCCGCAGGGTGACCGCGGCGGGCGCAACCTCCAAGGTCAGCGGCAACTGGGGGTGGCGGGCGCACAACAGGTTGGCCAGGAGCACCGCCTTCTCGGCGCCGTCGCCGCGGCCGTAGTTCCAGACCTCGTCGGGTTGGGCAAGACGGCCAGGCTCGTCGTAGATGGACTCTTCGGCCAGGGCGCGCACGGCGGCCACCACGGCCGCATTGTCCAGGTCCCGACAGGCGGCGATGGAGACCGGGCTGCGCTCCAGAGCAGCTTTGAGGAAGGGGGCGGCCTCGGTGCGATTGAGATCGCGGTAGGCGTAGAAGGCCAGGTCGGCCGCCTGGTTGTGGGGGCGGACGGCTTCTAGGCGGGCGATGATCTGCTCGCGTGACATGGCGGGATCGAGCGCCAAGGGCGTGTCTTCAGGGGTGAGGGTCTTGGCGGCGGCATCCGGCAGGCGCGGTTCCGTCAGGCAGAAGCGGCGCAATCCCTCAATGGCATCGGCGGCGGAGGCACAGGTGGCTCCGAACCGTTCCTTGAGCCGGGCGAAGCCCTCCGGCGTGAGGATATCGATCTTCTCCTGCCGCACGAACTCCTCCAGGTCATCCAGGACCAAACGGCCGGGCAGGGGCTGCAGCTCGAAATCCTCCTCCTCCACCTCGTTCAGGAGCCGCTCGCGGGTCTCGTCGTTGAAACGATAGGGGCTGCCCTGCTCGTAGGCCAGCAGCCGTTCCATGGCGATGTGGCGCTCCCCCCCGGGGCGGCGGGTGCGCACCTGCATGCACTTCTGTAGGTCGCTGGAGTGGCGGACGAAGTTGCCCAGGATCTGCGGCGACAGCGGCGTGCGCAGGAAATGGCGCAGCTTGGTGGCAAAAAGGGTGTAGGCCGCCGGATCGATGGTGGCCTCAGGGTACAGCACGTGGATCCAGCCGCTCTCGTGGGCCACGACCGTCACCCGCTCATTCTCCAGGGCCCGCCGAGCCTGGGCGGAGAGGGCGGTGCCGTTGTACCACATGGCCTTGGTGACGAGGCGGCGATTATTGGTGAGGATGCCCTCCCCCACATCCAGGAAGTTCTGGGAATGCAGGGGGGTGGCCATGAGGAAGATGTCCTTCAGGGGCAGACCGGTTACCACGAAGAGGGCGGCCGCGTACAGCGCCGCCAGGGAGACACACTCACCGGCGCCGGCCTCGTAGCCGGGCTTGAAGCGGAAGGCGTCCATGGCCTCCACCGTCTCCGTCTTCCAGTAGGGAATGACATCGCCCTCGTACTTGTCTAGGCCGAAGTGGGTGCGAATGTCGATGTCGAAGTAGTAGCGGTCGCCCTCGTAGCCGAAGAGGGCGTTGGACTGCGCCAGGGTCTCGGGGCTCACGTAGCCCCGGAACCGCGCCAGCTCGCGCTCTTTGGAGGTGAGGCCCCAGGTGTCCAGGTCCAGGTTGAAAGCGTAGTGATCCATGATGTACTGGCGCAGGCGCAGGACGCGGCGGTAGGGCGTGAGCCGGGGCAGGTCCGCGAACCAGGGATCGTCCCGCCACCGCCACAACCGCGGCGACATGATGTTGGCCAGCACCAGGCTGTACATGAGCTCGGGGAAGATGAAGACTTCCATGTCCGAGAGGGTGGCGGCCGAGGAACGGCGCTCCAGGTCGCGGACGGACGTGGCGGTGGTGGTGAGTGAGGCTGTGTCTACGCGCATGTGAGTGGCCTCAGGTCATCGCGGGCTGAACAGGCGGCTGCATCCGGCTACTACGGGAGTCTGACACAGGTTGCCCGCCCGTATCATGCCGGGCGGCACGGCACATCCCCCACCGGCACGCTCCTACGGCACCACAAACCGCGTCCAGCTGCCCGCCGGGCCCCCGTGCACCTCCAACCGCGCGTCAATCACCTGTCGCAACTCCGGCACGTGCGTGATGACACCCACCAGGCGCCCGCTGTCCTTCAGTTCCATGAGGGCTTCGGTTGCCAGGTCGAGGGCGTCCTGATCCAGCCCCCCGAAACCCTCGTCCACGAAGATGGTATCAAGGCGGGTACCACCCGCGTATTCCTGAACGGTCTGGGCGAGCCCCAAGGCGAGTGACAGCGCCGCCAGGAAGCCCTCACCGCCGGACAGGGTGACGGCCGAGCGGGAGCGGTTGGACCAGGCATCATAGACAGCAACGTCCAGTCCACCGGCCCGCCTCAGGTCGGTTGACTCGCGCTGGCGTTCCAGCCGGTAGCGGCCCTTGCTCATGGCGGTGAGCCGCCGGGTGGCGGAGGCCAGCACGTCATCCAAGTATGCACCCAAGACCCAACGTTGGAAGGAGACCTTGGCCCCTCCTCCCTGGCCCTGCGCCACCTCGGCCAGCCGGCCCACCACGGCGTACCGGTCGGCGACCTCTCGAAAACGCTCGTCCAAATTCTGGATATCCTCCTTGACCTTCTTGAGAGATTCCTGCCGGCTCTGGGCGGAATGCAGGCGGTTCTGGGCCTCCTTCAGCCTGGCCACCGCCGCCTGCGCGGCCAGGCGCAACGACTCGATGTCGCCTGCCGCGGGATGCCTCTTGAGCAGGTCCTCCGCCTGCTTCAGCCGGCCGGTTGCCTCCTGGAGGGAGTCCCGGTGGGCGCTGATTTGGCGCTCCGACTCCAGGAGAGCCTCTTGCGACATGAGTGCCCCCCGACAGGTATCGGCATCCGGGAACGTCGAGTGCCCCAGTGTCTCATCCCGATTGGCAAAGGCCTCCTGGGCGGCTTTCTGCGCCTTCGCCCGTGCCGTCTGCATGGCCTCCAGGTGGCGCCGTGATCCCGCCGTCTCCTCGTCCGCCTGTTTGACGGCCGCACGCGCGTCTTCCAGCACCTTTCCCAGCTGCTCCACAAGGGAGCGGGCTTCCCGGAGCGCAGCTTGGAGCGCAACCGGCGCCCGCAGTTCCTCGGGAATCCCCTTTCCCACTTCCTGGGCCGTGGCCGCTCTGGAGGCGAGAGCAGTAGCGGCATCCCTCTCCGCCACCCGAGCCGCAGCCTGGCCGCGTTCCGCCTCCGCCAGCTGCTCCTGCGCAATGCTCACCAGCCGGTCCGGATCGGTGTCTCCCGCGACTGTCCGCTGCAGGGACCGGAGATCCAGCACACGCTGTTGCAGGTCGAGCTGCGCTGCCGCCATGGTCAACCCCTCGGGGAGGGTTCCCTGGAGCGCCCGCAGTTCCGCGGCGGCCTTCGTCTCCTCCTTCTCCGCGTCGGCGTGCGCCCTTTGCGCTGCGTCCCACGTGTCACGCAGCCTCTGGAGACTCTCCCGAGCCCGGTCCAACCTCTCATCGTCGACCACGGTTGCGGCCGCATCAGCGCCTCTCGCCGGCGCCGGGTGCTCCCTGGACCCGCACACCGGGCACGGCGCGCCCGGCACAAGCTGCTGCGCAAGCGCCGCCGCCCGTCCGGCACGCCACAGCGACTCCAGGCTGGTCGACTGCCGCTCCGCTTCCCTGAGGTCGGCCTCCGCCCTGCGGAGAGTGACGACGGTCCGCGCGCAACCGTCTCTGGCAGCCTCCAGACTGGCCGCAGTCTCATCTCTCCTGCCACACTGAGCAAGAGTCTGCCGGGCGCGCCCCGCGCCGTCCTTGGCAGCCGGCAGCGCAGCCGCGGCGCTCTTGATCTCCGCGGCCAGGCTACGCGCCTCCTCCACCTCGCGCTTGGCCGAAGCCGCCGCCTCCCCGGCTGTCTGCAGTGCCGCCTGCGCGTCGCGCAGCGTGCGCTCGGCCTCGGTCTTCGCCTCCTCCGCGATCAGCCACCCGGAAACCTTGCCCTGGATGTCCAGCAGCAGTTGCAACCGTTCCGAAGCGGCGCTGCGCTCGCAGCCACGGGCTTCTGCCGCCCGCAGAGCGCCGGCAGCCTCAGCGCTCGCGGCCAGCGCCTGCAGCAGCGCCTTCTGCGCGGCCGCTTCATCCACCTCCGCCTGCGCCGCCACCTCCGAGGCCACGCGCGCCGCCTCAAGGCAGGGCGCCAACCGCTCCGCTTCCTTTGCCCGGACCACGGCCTCCTTGAGTTCGTCGATACGCGGCTGCTCCTTCTGGAGATCCTCAATGCGGGCGGCGGCGGCGACCACATCGGCCAGCGCCGCCACAGACTTGCCGGCCTCCTCCACGGCTGCGGCGGCCCACAGCGAGACCTCTTCAGCTATCGCCTCATCACGCGCGGCAGCTTCGACTGCCTCGGCAGCCTCCTCGGCCAGCGCCTCGAGCTCAGCGTTGCTCGCCGCCCCCACCGTCTCCAGATGTATGCGCCGCTCCATCTGCAGCTCCTGCTGCTGCCGAACCACATCCTTGGCCCGCTCGGCCAACGCACGCTCCAGAGCCGCGCAATGGTCGGTGCGAAAGAGCTGCCTGAGGATCTCCTCCCGCTTGTCCGAGCCGGCCGAGAGCAGATCTCGGAACTTCCCCTGCGGCAGCAGCACCACCTGGCGGAACTGCTCCGAGGAGAAGCCCAGCAAGCCCCGTACCGCTTCGTCAACATCCCGGATCTTGGAGCCCAGGAGCCTGCCTTCGCTCCCGGGCGCAACACCCGTGGTCTCCCAAAGCCCGGCTTCGGCCTGCTTGGGCACCAGCCTCTTGCCGCGTTGGGCCGCAAGTTCCTGCTTGGGGCGCCGCGTTACTCGAAACTCCCGTCCGCCCAGGGCGAAATCGAACACCACCTCCGTAGGGCTGGTGGGATCAGCCGATTCGCACCGCATCTGGGAGCCCTGACGCTCACCGCCACTGGTGTCCCCGTAGAGGGCAAATACCATGGCATCCAGGATGCTGGTCTTACCGGCACCCGTCTCACCGTGGACGAGGAACAGCCGATTGGAGCCGAGCCGGCTGAAGTCGACCACTTCCCTCTTCTTGTACGGCCCGAAGGCCTGCATGGCGATGCGCAGGGGCCTCACCGCGCGGCCTCCCGCGCGCTCCGCTCGATCTCCGCCAACACCTCGGCCACCTCCATCTCCTGCGGCCCGCTCATGACCTCGCCGGTCACGTCGTGGAAAAAGCGGCCAAAGAGCTCTTCGGTGGTGCGGCCGCGAACGGTCTGCCCACCACCCTCTCCCGCGCCGGCCGTCCCCGTCTCCCGGCGGAGAGACAGGATGTGCGGATAGACATCACGAAGGCGATCCATGGGATCGAGGACGGCCTCGCTGTCGGTGAGGGTGACCTCAACGTAGGCGTCACGAGACCAGGTCGCCTCCGGATGGTTGAGGAGATAGGAGAAGGGCCCGCGAAGCCGGACCAGGTCCCGGCGAACGGGGAGCTCCCGCTCCTTGATGCTCAGTGAGCCACCGCCCCCCAACTCCACCACGGTCACGGACTTGTGGTGATCCGCCTCGTCAAAAGAATACTTTAGCAGGGAGCCCGCGTAGCGCACCCGCTCGGACACCGACTGCGGGCGGTGCAGGTGGCCGAGGGCCGCGTAGTCAAACCCTTCGAAGACACCGCGAGGGATCTCGCCCGTGCCCCCCACCGTCAGCGGCCGCTCCGACTCGCAGGTGGTGGCTCCGGTGACGAAGGCGTGCCCCACCAAGACGTGCCGCGCCTTGGCATGCATGCGCTCCCGGATGCTCGAGATTTGGGCCTCCATCACGCCTTGATGCGTGTGGATGTCATCGCAGGCCAGCACGCAGCGGGCGGTCTCCGGGTCGGTGTAGGCCAAGGGCCAGAACACTACCTCCACGCCATCCCTGCCCCTCAGGGCCACGCCGCGCGGCTCCGCTCCCACCTCACCCACCACGTGCACCCCCACCCGGCCCACCAACCCGTTCAGATACTGCAGACGGACGGGGCTATCGTGGTTGCCGGCGATCATCACCACCGGCACCTTGAGCCGCAGGGCAAGCTCGGCCAGTATGTCATCGAGCAACTCCACGGCCTGGATGGGCGGCACAGCCCGGTCGAACACGTCGCCGGAGATCACCAGCGCCTCCGCCCTCTCCGCCTCCACCAGCCGCAGCAGGCCCTCCAGCGTGAACCTCTGATCGTCCGTGAGGTGAAGGTTGTGGAACAGCCGGCCCAGGTGCCAATCGCCGGTATGGATGAACTTCATGCAGGCCCCCTCGGTGCGCTCCACGAACTGTGGCCGCCGGCGTCCGCGACGAGGGCGGCGCGCGGCACGTCATAGCCACGGTTTCTTAAGAGGGTGCTGAAAAACAACAACCTCGGCCGCCGGAGCGGTCATTCTTCAGTACCCTGTTAATGGTACAGGCTGCGTCGGACAGAGAAGAGAGACGGCTTACTCGGGGGCACCCTCGGCCGAGGAACGTAGCCCATGCGAAGGTCCTCCGGCTATGCTGGCCCTGTTCGTCTCGCCGATGTGACCGCAGAGAGGTGCCCACATGAACACACCAGCCCCCGCCTCGCCCAACGGCCGGCGTATGGCCCAGGTCTCTGGTGACATCGATCACGGGAAGTACCAGGAGGAAGCCAAGCGGCGTTGGGGTGACACCGACGCGTACGCCGAATCCGCCCGGCGCACGAGCCATTACTCCACGGAGGATTGGCAGCGCTACGAGGCTGCGAACGAGGAAGTGTGCAAGACCATCGCCGCGCCGATGGACCAAGGCGCCCCACCCACCGACCCCGGTGCCCTCGATGCGGTGGAACAGGCTCGACTCCAGATCGACACCTGGTTCTACCCTTGCTCACGGGCTATGCATGCCGAGTTGGGCAAGATGTACGTGGCCGACCCCCGCTTCACCGCCACCTACGACACGATCCGACCGGGCATGGCGCAGTACATATGCGATGCCACCCAGGCCAATCTGGCCCGGACAACGCCTCGGTGAGCGCAGCCCGGCAGGCATGCTTCGCCGCCCAGGGAACCATCGACATCATCATGACCACCACTCAGAGCCTCTTCACGCATGTGGTCAACAACATGGCCAAGACCCCGTATGTGGACGGCGGGCCTGGCCGTTGAGTAAAAGGAGTCCGGCAAGGCCCACTGCTGACGCACAAGGACGTGATGCCCAAACCAGCGCCGGAGACGATGCGGCCCATCCGTTTACCCACCAGCACTCCTTGGTACGCGCGGCAACAGTTACAGGACCTCCACCGACACCACCATGAACGGCGAGTACTTGCCCTCGCTCACCACGCTGTCCACGCTGGTGACCGGTACCAGCCGCAAGGGGCCCACCGACGCGCCCAGGGGGCTCGCGTCCATCTCGTAGGCCACAATGAGCCGCACCGATGCCGTGCTCTCAACGCCGGTCAGCCTGTCCCACACCTGATAGGTGCCCTGCTCGGCGGCGGCAAGCCGCTCAGCCTCCCAGACGCAGGGGAAGTTGTCCGAGGTGTTGACCTTGAGCGGGCCCGAGCCCAATCCCCCCACCCGACTCAGTAGGTGGACCAGCGCCACGCCTTTGTATCGGTTCACGGCATAGGGCGGGTCGCCCTTGTGGACTCCCCAGAAGCCGGACACCGAATCCATGGCCCTGAGCTGAGCCATGGTGAACGATGTGGTTCCCGACGGGCCCGCCACCGTCAGAACCACCTCCCCAGCCGCAGTTGTGGTGGTAGGCCCAGCCGTGGTGGTCGATGTGCCCGGTATCCCCGTGGTGGAGCTGAAGCGGGTGGTTGAACCCGTGCCCCCTTGGCCACTGGTCGCGGCGGAGCCGCCGGCCATTCCTCCGGGTGTGGTGGCGGCACTCGAGGCGTCACCCGCCATCCCAGGTCTCTTGGGCGCCGTGGTGGCCGTTACCACCTGGGGCGTGCTGGTCGACACGCTGAGGGGGGTGCCGGCGGCCGTGTCCACGGATGTAGTGGTTCCATCCGGCCCCGCCCCGCAGCCCGCGCAAAGGACCAGCACGGCCACGAGAGCCAGCGCTGCGAAACCCACCACCACACACCCCCATGCAGACGACGCCTTCGAC
This sequence comes from Gaiellales bacterium, assembly GCA_012719395.1. GTDB lineage: Bacteria > Actinomycetota > Thermoleophilia > RBG-16-64-13 > RBG-16-64-13 > JAAYAL01. The sequence goes on from JAAYAL010000079.1 coordinate 33,374, forward strand.
CGTCGCTTCATGTGACCTCCTCCGTCAATTCCTTGGGCCGCCGTCGGCCCTGATCAGCATGGTGGCCGCCGCCAGGCGGCTGATGGCTTCCTGGGGAGCCAGATTGCCGGCCGAGGTACCCCGGGTGATGCCCTGGTTCACGGCGAAGGCCATCTCCTCGCGCAGGCTGGCGC
>JAAYAL010000080.1 GCA_012719395.1 Gaiellales bacterium
CAGGCATAGGAGACAATGCTGCCGTCCGGGTCGACGGATGCGGTGCCGTCGAAGCTCACGGTGAGCGGGGCAGTGCCGCTGGTGGGGGTGGCCGTCATGGCGGCCGTGGGTGCCTGGTTGCTTCCCGAGGCGGGCACGTTGAGCGCCAGCGAATAGGCACCCAGCGAACCGTAGTTCGAGTAGCCGGTCAAGGGATTCCCTCTGCCTGTGCCGCTGACCGCCACGTAGAAGGTGCCTCCCGCCACGGTCTTGCTGAGAGATGCGGTGAGCAGGTCGGTTGGATTGGATGAAGCCACCACTGCTCCTCTGGAGTTCCGCAGCTCAAGCTTGATGTCGAGGTTGGAACCGACGGCAAGGGGAGCGGCGCTCACGGACAGCGTGCCGGCTCCGCTGCTGACAGAGAAGAAGTCCACGTCCCGCGTCCGGCCAATCACCCCGGACGCACTGAGTTGGCCGCTTCCGGCGAGCGCGCTGGCGGCCGAGATGCTGCCGCCGTGATCATCCGCCCGGTAAGGGATATGGGAACTGGTGGACAGGATGGCCAAGTCGTCCTCTTTGTTGTTGGCCAGCGAGTACTCTCCCTTGCTCCACTGGGTCAGGTTCTTGTAGTAACCGGAGCCCATGATGGGCGCCCAGCCCGTATCACCCGAGCCGTGCCCCGAGTAGTACTCAACCCCCGAGGTGGTTCCGTCGTGGTAGAGACCCAACGTGTGACCGTTCTCATGCGAGGCCGCCTCCGCCACGTACTTGCTCCCGTTGGGGCCCAGGTTCTCCGGGAACACCAGCGCCGGCTTGTAGTAGTCACCCACGAAGTCGAACACGTTCACATAGGCGATGCCACCATAGTTGCCCATGTACTGTGATAGGGGACTGATGAGCACGCGCATGCCGTAGACGCGATCAGCGGAGCTGGAGCGGGTGATTCTATCCTCGCCCGGAAAGGCGGTGGTGACATCAACCGCGAAGGGAGCGTAGTCCTCAGCCACCCGCTGCCAGATCTCCTGGATGCGAACCCGCTCTTCGTTGCTGAACGTCTCCGGCGCACCGTCAATGTCGAAGGGCGGGCAGACAATGTCCGCTCCACTGTTGTACGAGTTCCAAGCACAGCCGCTCAATACGTGGCCGTCAAAATCCAGGTAGATGACCCGGTTGGCCCCCGGGAGGCTGTGCAGGAGAAAGGTGTCCGCGAGGGAGGCGGGCGTGTTGGCGAAGGAGAAGGCTCCCGCGGCAGCATCCGCCACAGCCGGATCGCCGGCCTCCGGCGCCGGATCCAGGTAGAACAGCCGGCCGTCGCGGTCCACGGTGAGCGCACGATCCCAGAGCAGACGCTCGGAGAGCTCGGTAGCGCTGATGCCGTGAGCCTCGGCCACGCTGGGGAGCGCCGTGTCCAAGGAGTCGATGGCCTCCCGGCCTGAGACGGGCGCACTCAGGGCCACGCCCGGTACCGCGCTCTTACCCGCAGGAGCGCGGCCGGTCGTCGCCCCGGCCTGCGCCGCCATGAGCCCGAACATGACGTAGCCGACGACGGTGAGCGTCACGAGCGCCCGCATGTGCCGGGGTAGACCTGCTTTGGTGCTTCTCATGCCATTCCCTCCATGAACATCATCCCGGGGTTCGCCATGCATTGGGCATCCGTCCTCTACTCATTTCTTCGCCCTTGGCACCCTCTCGGTCCAACAACGAAGCATCGCGCCTGAGGTTACGTACATCCACCGGTGGCCGGATGCTGCCACCGCGGTATGATCGAACCAAACATCGAAAATATCTCGCACGGCAAGGTCGCCAAAACGGAGGGTAGCATGCGTTGGTCGGGAAGGCGGCGGAGCGGTAACGTACAGGACCGCCGCGGCTCAGGCACCGTAGGCACCGGTCAGGGCTTGGCCGTCGGCGGCGGTGTGATAGGCATCATCATCGCCATCATCATCTTCCTCCTGGGTGGCGACCCGGGCTCCATATTCACACAGGGCCAGGAAGGCGCCGGTCCTTCCACCACGTTGGCCGGAAGCGTAGCAGAGGATGAAGCCGCCCAGTTCGTGTCCGTGGTCCTCGCCACCACGGAGGACGTGTGGACCCCACAGTTCGAGCAGATGGGACGCACCTACGACAAACCGATCCTGGTGCTGTTCTCGGGCAGCGTGGCCACGCCGGGCGGTGCGGCCACCTCGGCCACCGGCCCCTTCTACTCCCCCCAGGACGAGAGCATCTACATAGACCTCGCCTTCTTCGATGAGCTCAGCCGCCGCTTCGGCGCGCCCGGCGATTTCGCCCAGGCCTACGTCATCGCCCATGAGGTGGGACACCACATCCAGTATCAACTGGGCATCCTGGAGCAGGTGTCGTCGCTGCAACGCCAGGTCGGCCAGGCGAAGTCCAATGACCTCTCTGTCCGTCTGGAACTGCAGGCCGATTTCCTCGCCGGCGTATGGGCTCACTACGCCGAGCGCTCGCTGGACGTGGTGGAACCGGGGGACATCGACGAAGCTCTGGCGGCGGCCGGTGCCGTCGGCGACGACCGTATCCAGCAGCAGGCGCAGGGCTATGTAGTGCCGGACTCCTTCACGCACGGCACGTCGGCCCAACGCGCCCGCTGGTTCCGCCTGGGTTACGAGACCGGAGACCTCTCCCAGGGAAACACCTTCGCGGCCGAGAGTCTCTGACTGCGGCGCGCTCGTCCCCTCCGGCGGCGCAGCGGGAAGAAGCCAAAACCGGTATCGGGACCGGTCTCAGTACTCAGTCCTGCCGGGGAGAGCCGCCCACTCCTCCAGCACAGCACGCGCTCCCTCCACGGGGAGCGCCACGCAGGGCAGGGACCGCTGGGGCTTCGGCAGCCGTAGCTCCTGGTAGAGAAAGCGGTCATCGAAGCCCGCGGCAGCCGCGTCGGCCGAGGTGGTGGCGTAGTAGACCATCGAGACCCGCGCCCAGTAGGCCGCCGCCAGGCACATGGGGCAGGGCTCGCAATTGGCGTAGATCACTGCCCCCTCAAGCGAGAACGTGCCCAGTGCGCGACAGGCGGCGCGGATGGCCATCACCTCGGCATGGGCCGTGGGGTCGTTGAGGCTGGTGACCTGATTCCACCCTTCCGCCACCACTCTTCCGTCCTTGACAATGACCGCGGCGAAGGGACCTCCCTCCCCCTCCAGCATCTTCTGCCTGCTCAGGGCCACCGCGCGGCGCATGTGCTCCTTGTGCGTCATTCGAACTCGTCCGACTCGGCGGCGGTGTAGAAGAGGTAAAGGTCCTCTCCCTGCAGTACGTGCTGCTCAGTGGACAGCAGGTAATCTTCGGCCCGCTCCCGCAAGGTAATGGCCGACTGCTCCATCTCCTGCAGCTGTCCCGCCACCCCACAACACCGCAGGAGCTCCTTCGCCTCACGAAACAGATACTCGCTGCCGAAGAGAAGCACGGCCTCATCAAATATCTTGCACGCCACCATCTTCTTGAAGGTGTTGAACTCGGATTGCTCCCGCAGGCGCGACAGGCGTTTGATCACGTAGTCGATCTCCTCGCGAAATGCCGGATTGATCAGATAGCGGTACTTCTTCTCGTAGATGGAGTCGTCCAGCCGCGCAATCAGCTCCTCCGGCGCGTCCTCCTCCACGATGGTCACGATGTCGAGGTCAGAACCACGCACCATGCTGCCGGTGCTGCGCTCAGGACGCGGGACGTCATGGGCCATCTCATACACAATGTCCCCGGCCACCACGATGCAGAACGGGGGCTCGCCGCAGGTCCCCGCCGCGTGCCGGGAGCCGACGGTGGTGGCCACCCCACGCGCCATGTCCAGCTTGCGACGGCTGACCTCCTCGATGTGCGCGCGCAACTCCTGTGCCCGCCGCTCCAGCGCCGCTTCCTGCTCGGCCAGAGCCACCACCGTGTAGGTCAGGAACTCGCGCAGGATGGAAGGAGAGAGCCTGGCATAGCCTTCCACCCTCTGATCCAGCCGCAGGTAACGCCTCCCCACCCGGCGCACCGCCACCCACGGCGACAGTGTGCAGGCCTTCCACTGAGCAAAGGCATCGTCCCCCACCGCCGCGCCCAGCTCGGCCCCGGTCAGAGGGCCGTGTTGCCCCAGAGCACGGATCACCCTCTGTTCCGCCGCGGCCGGCGACCGCGTACCAGCAGGTTCGGCCGGCCATCCCGCTCCAGGCGCTCCCACGGTCGAGCTACCTCAAGCGCCCACTGTCGGGGTCGCGGGCGAACACCACGTCCGCCACGCGGGGGTAGGGCAGATGGCGCATATCGATGATCTCGCAGCCCCGTGCTTCCACTTCAGCCCGCCGCGCGAGGACATCAATCGCCGCGGCCTCATCCAGGACGTAGATCAGCGTGCCTCCGCGCTGCACCAGATTCCGGCCGTAGCTGATGGGCACGTCGCAGCTGATATCACCCAAGATAGACTCCGCCACCGGGCCGGTCTTCCGGCTGCCGTTTGCCAGCAGCACCACGGTTCCCGCTTGGTACACGAGCTCGGCCCCCATGGAGATGGCGTAGAGCGGGCTCTCCTCCCGGCAGGAGAAGTGCCCATCATGGACCGCGTTGTCCACCGTGTTGTCATCCAGCTTGACCAGCAGCACGCGATTTCCCTGAAAGGGGATGCCGCTCTCGTGGAAGGCCACATGGCCCCTGCCCCCCACTCCCACCACGTGGAGGTCAATGCCGCCGGCAGCGAAGATCTTCTTCTCGTACGCCTCGAGCACTCCCTCCTTGATGGTGCGCAACACACCACCGGCGTTGTCCTTTATTACCACGGCCTTGCCTCTGCCCGTGCCCTGCAGCTCGTATTCGGCGGGGCGATCCCTGAGCGCCTCCACCAGCTCTCCCTGGTCCACCAGGGTCCCCCAGGGCACACTGGTCTCCAGGAACTTGTCCTTCAGCAACCCGAACAGCTCGGTCACCATGAAGTAGCTGTACGATTCGCAGTGGAGCCCCCGCTGCTGCGCGTTCTCCCCAGGCAGGCCCACATACTCATCAAGGTTGAAGGTCCGTACCCGCCGGGGATCCACGCGGCCGTCGTTGAAGACCTTGGCCAAGTGTTTGTAGAGACCGGTGGGCGAGTTGCCGGTAGCCAGGCCCAGCACGTACTCATCCTTGACGGCCTGCTTCTCCTTGATGTCCGCCTCCACGATGTCGGCGGCCACCTTGCTCATCTGATCGAAATCCGTTGTCACGTAAATGCGAAACGGCATGGGGCCTCCTCAGCTCGCCCTGTCCTCTCGTCCGACGCCGTCCGGCGAGCCTCAGCCTATGACCGCCCTGACCACTTCCGCCACCCGGTGCACACACACCTCAGTCAGTTCCTTCGTGGGACCTTCCACCATCACCCGACACATGTTCTGGGTGCCCGAGTACCGCACTAGAACGCGGCCCTGGCCCTTCAGTTCCGCCTCCACTTCAGAGACGACCCGTGCAATCTCCGGCACGGCGGTGACCTCCGGCTTGCTCTTCACATCCACGTTGACGAGCTTCTGCGGGAACACCTTCATCAAACCTGCCAACTCCGAAAGCGGCCGCCCGGTCTTGAGCATGGCGGCGATGAGCTGAAGGGCGGTGAGGATACCGTCCCCCGTGGTGTGGTGATCCAGGAAGATCATGTGCCCGGAATCCTCGCCGCCGATGACAGCGCCCAACCGCTGCATGTCTTCCAGTACGTAGCGGTCGCCTACCTTGGAGGCGTGGTGCCGGAAGCCGTATTCCCGGCAGGCCACCGACAGCCCCATGTTGCTCATGATGGTGCTGACCAGCAGGTCGTTCTTGAGTTTGCCCTCGTCTTTGAGCATACGAGCGCAGATGATGAGGATCTGGTCGCCGGTGATCTCATTGCCTTTCTCGTCAATGGCGATGAGCCGGTCGCCGTCACCGTCGAAGGCCAGCCCCACGGCCGCTCCCGTCTCCACCACCGTCCGCCGCAGATCCTCAGTGTGCTGCGAACCACAGTCGAGGTTGATGTTGAGCCCATCCGGCGTGTTGTGGATGACGGTGAGATCCGCCCCCAGCTCGGTGAAGGCCTCCGGTGCCACTTTGTAGGTTGCGCCATTGGCCGCGTCCATGGCCACCTTCAAGCCTTCCATGGAGAGACTGCGGGGGAAAGTGTTCTTCAGGAAGACGATATACCGGCCGAGAGCGTCCTCCATGCGGTATGCGCGGCCCATGTCGTGAGGAGGCGGCACCATGTTGGGCAGGTTCCCGCCCAGGACGAGCTCCTCGATCTCCGCTTCCTGCTGATCCGAGAGCTTGAAGCCCGTCCCGGAGAAGATCTTGATGCCGTTGTCCTGGTAGGGATTGTGCGAGGCGGAGACCACGAAACCGGCATCGGCCCGCATGCCCTCCGTCACGTAGGCGATGCCCGGCGTGGGCAGGACGCCCACCAGATAGGGGACGCCGCCCATGGAGGTGACACCGGACTCCAGCGCGCTCTCCAGCATGTAGCCGGAGATGCGCGTGTCCTTACCTATGATGACGCGGACCCGGTGATTGCGCTTCTTCAGCACATGAGTGACCGCTTGGCCCACGGCGAAGGCCATAGTGGCGTCCATGGGGTAGCGGTTGGCTTCGCCCCTGATCCCATCGGTCCCGAATAGCTGGCCCATCGGTATATCTCCTCTTCTTCCTACCCGCAGGCAGGGTCGCATATGCTGTGGCGTGGAGCGGGTTCTTCTCAGGAGGGTACGAGATCGCCCAAGGAGGGCAGTAGCGCACCGGCGCGTGCGCACATATCGTCAACGATGCCCTGCAGCCAGACCACCGCCGCGCCTGCCGCCTCGGGGGGCAGGCCTTGCACAGCGGCAACATAGCCTGCGTCCGCCCCGGCAGCCATGCTTTCCCGCAGGAGGTCAGGAGCCTCCACCTCACGCACAGAGTGCCGTTCCCTGAAGAGAACACATACCTCAGCGACGTGATCCTTCAACTCCCTCCTCAGCCCGTCGTCCGGCGAGACCTTCTCCACCATGGCCACCAGGCGCTTGGTGCGTTCCACAACGGCCGCGTTCAGGATCTCCAGCGCCCCCTCGTACACCAGCAGCCCCAATTCCTGCGCTTCAAAGAAGGGCCGCCGGATCTGCCGGTACCACTGCTCCAATGCCACCAGGTTGGCGAGATAGAGAAGGTTGTGACCCACCACCCGCGCCAGGCTCTTGTAGGCCTGTGGAGTGAAGGGGCGTTCCGTCCCTGGGTGAGCGGCGGAAATGACGAAGTGCCCGTCGGCCCGCACGTCATCGCGCAACACCGAGCCGGCCGCCACCACCGTCCCGTAGCCCACACGCACCGGTCCCACCGCGCCACCCTGTCCACCCAGGAAGATGGGAGGCTGGTTGAGCAGCACGCCCCGGGGCACGTCTCCGAAGAGCGACGCGGTGGTCTTGTTGCCGTCAGGCGTGAAGTTGAAGTGGACGTAGGAGCTGCCCACCTCGCTGTGGTCTTTGCGGCTGGTGCCACCAGCCATGAGGCAGTCACAGAAGTTGATGAGGCTCCCCAGGGTCACGAAGGGGAAGAGGATGGTCTGCTTGAGGCCCACGCAGTGCGCTCCGTTGGCCTCTTCCTCCAAGAGTGTGCCTTCCCGCACCTGTGCACCCAAGCCCATGTTGGCCTTCTCCAGAAAGACGGACTTCTTGAAGTAGCCAGCCTTGAGTTCCACCTGAGGTCCGAGACGGCAGCCGTCAAGAGTGACCGGCCCTTCCGCCCCCAGTCTGACCCCGGCCGACAGAACGGTGGTGGCGCCGCAGATGCGGCACCCCGGATAGATCACCACCTCCCGACCGGAAACCCTCTCCGGGTCCACCTCCGGCCCAATGTCCAGACTGAGGGGGTTGGGAATGCTCACCCCCTTATCCATCAGCCGTAGCGCCGTGTCATATCCCCTGGGCATCACGTCCATAGTCCATCCCTACTGCAGCCATCACGCTGGAAGGAAGCCCGGCGGGCGCCGGGCAACCGTCTTTCAGAGTCACTCAGCACGGGTATCTTGTCAAGATGAGCTGCCGAGGGCCCCGGAGTCACCCTGCAACCGTGACCGGGGCTTGAGCCAGACGGGCAAGCGCGCGTGCGCTCCTCACCTCGAAGAGTTACATTCGAAAGGTTACAGCACCGGCCCGGGCGAGGAGGGAGATGACAGGCATGCAACCGCCTATCCAGGCCCAGGATATCCGTTACGCCTACGGCGAACTGGAGGCCGTCAAGGGCATCAGCTTCGAGGTCGGCCCCGGTGAGATCCTGGGCTTCCTGGGCCCGAACGGTGCAGGCAAGTCCACCACCATCAAGGTTCTTACCGGGCAGCTGTCCCCCTGCTCCGGCCGGGCCCTCATCCTGGGGCGCAGCGTGCACGAGCACAGCGCCGAGGTGCAGGCCCTCATCGGTGTGTGCTTCGAGGAGAAGAACCTCTACCTCAACATGTCGGTGAAGGAGAATCTCGATTTCTTCGCCCGGCTCTTCTCGCTCAAGCACTTCGACGCCATGCCCCTGCTGAGGCGCGTGGGCCTGGCCGACCGCGCCAAGGACCGCGCCAAGAACCTCTCCAAGGGCATGAAGCAGCGCCTCATGATGGCCAGGGCCCTGGTCAACAGCCCCAGCGTGCTCTTCCTGGACGAGCCCACCGACGGCCTCGATCCCATCTCCAGCCAGGCCATCCGCCAGGTCATCAGAGAAGAAGCCGCCCGCGGCGCCGCCGTGCTGCTCACCACCCACGACATGCTGGAGGCCGACGCCCTCTCCCAGAGGGTGGCCTTCATCAACGAGGGGCGCATCGTGGCGCTGGACACGCCGGAGAGCCTCAAGCTCGCGCACGGCAAGCGCTCCGTCAAGATGCGGATGCACGGGACGCAGGGCGTGCGGGAGGTGGTGGTGGCGCTCGACGAGGCCGATGCCGGCGACAAGCTGAGGGCGGCCGTGGCAGACGAGGGCCTCATGACCATCCACACCGAGGAAGCCACGCTGGAGGCCATCTTCATCAAGCTCACCGGCCGGAGGTTGGAGGGATGAGCCGGCTCACCGACCGACGACGAGGAGCATGAGCCGCTGGGGCATCATCGGGGCCATCATCCGCAAGGACCTGGTGGAGTTCTCCCGCGATCGCCTGTGGGTGTTCCTCTCTGTGCTGGGCCTGGTGTTCTACGTGGTCCTGTTCTGGCTGACGCCGGCAAATGTGGACGAGACCCTGGTGGTGGGCGTGCACGGCGAAGGCTTGGAGCAGGCGCTGGAGCAGTACACCGCCGGGCAGGCAAAGGGCATCCGCCTGGTGCCCTTTGCCTCCGCGGAGGAACTGAGAGCGGCGGTGGAGGGTGCGCCGGGCACGTCGGAACGCGTGCTCATGGGCATCGCGTTCCCGGATGACTTCCTGGCGGCGGCCCGGGAGGGCCGCGGCGGCACGGTCACAGTGCTGGTGGACGCCTCCGTGCCCTCGGAGACCAGGGTGGCGTTGTCCGCCTTTGTGCGCGAAACGGCGTATGCACTGGCCGGGGACGATCTTCCTGTCACCGCCCCCGACCAGCAGACGGTCATTCTGGGCCCGGATCGGGCCGGTGACCAGATCCCTTTCCGCGACAAGATGCGCCCCTTCTTCGCCTTCTTCGTGCTGCTGGTGGAGGCAATGGCCTTGGCCTCGCTGGTGAGCACTGAGATCCAGGATCACACCGTCACCGCGCTGCTGGTGACCCCGGCGCGCACGGCGGACATCCTCGTGGCCAAGAGCACCGTGGGCACAGGCCTGGCCTTCTCGCAGGCGGTCATCCTGCTGCTGGCCCTGCGGGCCTTCGGCGCCAACTGGCCCGCCCTCCTGCTCACCCTGCTGCTGGGGGCGATAATGGTCACGGGGCTGGGCATGATCGCGGGCGCCGCCGGCAAGGACTTCATGGGCACCCTGTTCTACAGCATGCTCTTCATGATCGCCATGGTCGTCCCCGCCATGGCTGCGCTCTACCCGGGCCTGGCCTCCAGTTGGGTGCAGGCCATCCCCTCCTACGGCGTGGTGCAGGCCATTTTCGCCCTCACCACTGGGTCTACAGCCTGGGGCGATGTGGCCCGCTACCTGCTCATGGCGCTGGCGTGGTGCCTGGTGCTGTTCGGGATCGGGCTGCTGGTGTTGAAGCGCAAGGTGGAGAGTCTGTGAGAGCCGCGGTGGACCGCGCGGGTGACAGGGCATGAGCCGCACGGGAGGCAGGCGATGAACCCACTGCGCGTCTGGCGGGTGCTCCGCAAGGACTTGGCCCTGGGGCCGCGCTCCCCCTTCTTCCTGTGGGCAGTGGCTATCCCCGTGGTGGCCACCGTGCTGCTGCAGGTGGTGTTCGGCGGGCTATTCGCGCCCAAGCCCCGGCTGGGCATCGTTGACGACGGCGCCTCGGAGGTCGCCGTCGCCTACCAGGCCATGGACGGTATCGCCGTCACCATGGTGGCCGACGAGCCGGAGCTGAAGAGGCTGGTGGAGCAGCACCGCTTCGACGCCGGACTGGTGTTGCCGGCCGGCTTCGACGACGCCGTGCGCTCCGGGGCCAAGCCGCCTCTCCGATTCTTCCTGTCCGGGGGGAGCCTGGCCTCCAACCGCATCGTGTTGGCGGTGACCACCATCGACCTGGTGAGGGCCGTGGAGGGGTCGGCGCCCCCGGTGGACGTGCAAATGGAGATTCTTGGTGCCGCCGATTGGCTGCCCCTCTCCGCACGCATGGTACCGCTGCTGGTGATGTTCTCCCTCATGATTGCCGGCATGTTCTTGCCGGCCACAGCGCTGGTGGAGGAGAAGGAACGGCGCACGCTGAGCGCCCTGCTGGTGACACCCGTGAAGCTGCCCGAGGTGCTGGCGGCCAAGGCCCTGCTGGGCATCCTGCTGGCGCTGGTCATGGGCCTGGTGACGCTGCTGCTCAACAACGCGCTGGGCGGCGACGTGGGCACATTGCTGCTGGCCATGGTGGTGGCCGCGCTCATGTCTGCCGAGGTGGGGCTGCTCTACGGCGTGGTGTCCAGAGACATGAAAGCCCTCTTCGCCCTCTTCAAGGGGCTCAACATCTTCCTATTGGCCCCGGTCGTCTTCTACCTCTTCCCCGAGTGGCCGCAGTGGATCCCCAAAGTGCTGCCCACCTACTGGATCATCAATCCCATCTTCGACGTGGCCGTCAAGGGGGCGGGGCTGGGCAGCGTGTGGATCCAGCTCATGATCGCCTTGGCCATCTGCGTGGTGCTGGCCGTTGCCATCGTGAGCCTGACGCGCCGGCTGGAGCGCACCCTGGCCGCCGGGTAGACGTCCCGCCTGTGGTAGCCCCCGCGGAGCACCGGGCGGCGTCACGAGCGAAGAGCGAGGCCCCGCCCCCACTCCGGCCGACCATCGAGACCCAAAGCGCACAGCGCCCTGCGGCGTCTACGCGAGCGCGCATCCACGCAGCCGCCCGTATCCCGCCTACACGCCCAGAACGGGGATCCCCCTGCCCGCCAGGTAGTCCTTGACCTGTCGGACGGTGAACGTCCGGAAATGGAAGACGGAAGCAGCCAGCAGCGCCGCAGCCTTACCCTCAGCCACACCTTCATAGAAGTGCTGAAGCGTCCCCGCGCCTCCGGAGGCGATGACGGGCAGACCGACCGCCTCGGCGATGGCGCGGGTGAAGGGGAGATCATATCCGGCCAGAGTGCCGTCGCCATCCATGCTGGTGGGAAGGATCTGGCCCGCGCCCAGCGACTCGCACTCCCGGGCCCATTCCACCGCATCACGCCCGAGGGGCTTGGTCCCCCCGGCCGCCACCACCTCGAAGCCGGAAGGCATTTCCGGGTTGCGCCGGCCGTCAATGGCCACCAGCACGCGGCCCGAGCCGTATCGGCCGGCCGCGTCCTCAATCAAAGCCGGGTGAGCCAGGGCCGCCGTATTGATGGAAGCCTTGCTCACGCCAACCTGGAACAGCGCTTCGATGTCATCCAGGGACGAGATACCGCCTCCCACCACGAGGGGGATGTGCAACACTTCGGCCACCTGCCGAAACCAACCCAGGCGAGTCTTGCGGTTCTCCACCGTGGCGGCGATGTCCAGCATGGCCACCTCGTCCGCTCCCTCCTGCTGGTAGAAGAGGGCATTCTCCACGGGGTCGCCGGCGTCACGGACATTCACGAAGTGGACGCCCTTGACCACCCTTCCCTCCTTCATATCCAAGCAGGGGATGATTCTCACCGGCTCCATGCAGACCTCCCGCCTCATACCTCAGCCTGAGCTAAGCCATTTTGCATATCACTCAGAGGCCCACTGTGTCAAATCACCCGGACATCCCAGCAAACACAGTTATACTCAATTCGTGGGTCATTCCGGTACAGCCACCGCATACCGCTCATTCCTGCTTGAGCCGTGCCTGTCCAACCTGGAGCGTGTGCGCGCCTTCATTGAGGAGGTGGGTTCCCAGGCGGGGCTGAGCTCCAGTCGCGTCTTCGACATCAAGGTGGCAGTGTCCGAGGCCTGTGCCAACGCCATAGAGCACGTGGCGGAGGACCAGGTGGACGTGAGCACCAGGATGTTCCACGACCGCCTGGAGGTAGACGTGGCATCGCCGCAACCGTTCCTGGTGCCTTCCCCTGAGCGCAGCGAGCGCGGTCGGCACCGCGGCCTGGGCCTCCCCATTATGGCCTCGCTCTCTGACCACCTGGCCGTCCACACCACCCCCGAGGGCGGCACGCTCATCACGCTCACGTTCTACCGGCCCTCGGTAGTGAGGGAGAAGGCGGAAGACCCACTCCCACCCTCCGTGCGCAGGTTGGTGGAACAGAACGCTCTGGTCTCCTCCATTGTTGACGCGGTGCCGGTGAGCATGTTCGTGCTTGATCCCGATCTCCGTTTCCAGTGGGCCAATCGCGCACTCCTGGATCAGCTGCAAGAACCCTACTGTTCACAGGGAGTCGTGGGCGCCACGCTGACAGAGGTCATCCCCAGCCTGGCGGAACTGGGCGCCAGCGAGAAGCTCCGTCGGGTATCCAAGCGCGGCGGGCGCACGTTGCCGAAAGAAGAAACCGTGCGCCATACCCGCGGCGACGTCCTACACGTTGTGTGGCAGGCCGTGTCGCTGGTGGGTGACAAGCCCACCCCACCGTATGACATTCTCCTCATTACCTCAGACATCACCGACCGCCGGCGCGCGGAGCATGGTCTGCGCGAAAGCGAGGAACGCTTCCGCTCACTCTACGATGGAAGTCCGGACGCCGTGCTGCTGACCCGATCGGACGGCAGTGTTCACTCGGCCAATGCCGCGGCCCGACAGCTCTTCCAGTTGCCGGAGAAAATGGTGCCGGAAACCACCATCTCCGCTCTGGTCGTAGCCGACGACCGCCTTACCGCGGCGAGAATGGAGCACAATCACCATGGCCACAGCACTGGGGAGCTCACTTTCCGTCGGGGAGACGGAGCCACGTTCGAGGGCGAGTTCTCCTCCCACTCCTTCCTGAGCGCGGACGGCCGGCAGGAAACCAGCCTTTTCGTCCGCGATATCACAGAGCGCAAGCGGACCGAAGAGGCTGCCCGCCGGGCGGCGGAATCCAACGCCTTCCGCGTGGCCCTTGACGACGCACTGCGGGAAGCCACCGACCCCGAGGAGATCCGTGTCGCCGCCGCCCATCTCCTTCGGCAGCTCTTTGGCGGAGCAGAGGCCACCTACCGTGAGATCCTGGAGGAGACGGGCATTCCCGCCTCCACCGAATACGCCGACGGCCGGGTCCGCTCTCGCCTGAGCCTCCCGCTGTTCAAAGGGGGCCATCCGGTGGCCGAACTCAGCGTGTGTGCACCCCAACCACGGCTGTGGTCGGAGACGGACATGGCGCTCATCGCCGAGACGGCCGAGCGCATCTGGCAGGCCATCGAGCGGGCGCGGGCCGAGAAAGCGCTCAGGGAGAGCGAAGAGCGCTTCCGCACCATGTTCGAGCGTCACACGGCTGTCATGCTGCTCCTGGATCCGGAGACCGGCGCCATCGTGGATGGCAACACCGCCGCCGTGGAGTTCTACGGCTACTCAAAAGAGCAGCTCACGCGCATGCGCATCGAGGACATCAACATGCTGCCCGAAGCCGAGGTGGCCGCAGGACGCCGGGAGGCTTTCGCAGGGCAACACCACAAGTTCGTGTTCCCCCACCGACTGGCTGACTCGCAGGTGCGCTGGGTCGACGTGTATTCGGCACCCATGGATCTGCACGGCACGACACTCTTGTTCTCAGTGATCCACGACATCACCGAGCGCAAAGAGGCCGAGGACATGACGGCACGCCAGACACGCATCGTGGAAGGCATCAACCGGATCTTCCGCGAAGCACTTCGTGCCCCCACGCTCCACGCGCTGGGACGCCAGTGCCTGCTGGTGGCCGAAGACATGACCGGGAGTGCCTTCGGCTTCATCGGGGAGATCCGAGGCGACGGACTCCTCTACCCCATCGCGCTGACAGACCCCGACATGGAAGGGGCCGCCTTCAGCCAGAGTGTTGGGCATCGCAAGCTCCCCACCCTCCTTGTGGGTGGAGAGCACCCCAGCAGCATGCTCAACGGGAACCAGGGCTTCTTCACCAATACCCCGGCGCCCTCGCTCTTTCCGCAAGGCCTGCCGGCCGGTCATCCCACCTTGGCATGCTTTCTGGGGGTCCCGCTACAGGAGGGTGGACGCATGATGGGAATGCTGGCGCTGGCCAACCGTCCCGGAGGATATGGACAGGAGGATCTGGAGACGGTCACGGCATTGGCGCCCGCCATCTCCGATGCCCTGTCCCGCAAGCGGGCGGAAGAGGAGCTGCGGCGCAGCGAAGAGCGCCATCTGGCATTGGCGCGGGAGAAGGAGCGCCTCTATGAGGAGCAGCGCACCATCGCCCAGAAGCTGCAGATGGCGTTCATTCACGTCCCGGCTCGCATCGGCGGCCTCAGTGTCGGCCATCTCTATCGCTCCGCCACCGAGGCGGCACGCGTGGGCGGGGACTTCTACGACGTCTTCTCCGTGCGAGAGGGCAGCATCGCCATCCTGCTGGGAGACGTGGCAGGCCACGGCATAGATGCCGCCCGCGCCGCCACCCTCTCCAAGGACGCTGCACATGCCTTCAGTCACCAGTCTGTCCGACCGGAAGTCGTGTTGCGGCGCGTCAATGAGCTGTTGGTGGAAAGCCTTCCCGAGGGCTTCGTGACCATGTTCTTCGGCGTGCTGGACCTGGCCACCGGCGCCCTCCGCTACGGGTCGGCGGGACATCCCCAACCACTGCTTCGCCGTGAGGCAGGCGGACTGGACCGATTGAAGCTCGGCGAGCTGCCCTTGGGCGTGTTCTCCGACGCAACGTGGACCACCTCAGAGGCAACGCTCAAGCCGGGCGATCTGCTCTTTCTCTACACGGACGGTCTCACCGAAGCCCGGCGGCGGGGCCACCTATTCGGGGAGGAGGCCCTGGCCAAGGCCCTGCGTCGCCACCGCCGCTCACGGACAGTCGACCTCCCACAGAACATCCTGAACGATGTCCTTCAATTCTCGGGCGGAGTGCTGCAAGACGACGTTGCCATACTGGCCCTCAAACGCAACTAGCCCCATCAACGGGTGATATCGTGGGCTCCGGCCGCGGCCGGCGTGCGCCGGCGAGGCCGAGCGTCTCCGCTGCACACGCAACGAAGACGGAGCTGTTCGAGCAAGGTGGGGGAGAAAGGGCCGGAGATCATGAGCGTGGAGACCGTCAGACGTCTGTTCCGCGAGAAGGGGATTGAGAACGAGATCGTAGAGTTCGAACAGAGCAGCGCCACCGTGGACCTGGCGGCGCAGCGCCTGGGGGTGGCACCGGGTCTGATAGCCAAGACCCTGGCTGTCTGGGCGGGCGACACCCCGTTGGTGATCGTGGTCCGAGGTGACGCCAAGCTGGACAACCGCAAGTTCAAAGACACCTTCAAGGCCAAAGCCAGGATGCTGGGACCGGCCGAGGTGGAGGAGATCACCGGGCACGCGGTTGGTGGTGTCTGCCCCTTCGCGCTCCGCACGCCGGTGGACGTCTACCTGGACATCTCCCTACAGGCTTTCGAGCACGTGTATCCCGCGGCCGGAGGAGACAATACCGCCGTGCGCTTCACCCCCACCTCCTTGCGCGACGTCACCGGAGCCACCTGGGTGGACGTCTGCAAAGTCCCGGACAACGACTGAACCGGCGGCAGAAAGGCGTCCACCCGGGGCAAGAAGGCCCACCTCGCCCTAGAAACCGAGCAGACGGATGGCGTCGTCCGGCGGGCGCCGCCGGCTACGAAAGCTGTTCAGGACGGCTTCATCGTCTCGGTATCCCAGCGCGATCCCCACCGCCACGGCCACATCCTGCGGGATGCCCAGCACTTCGTGCACGAGGTCTGAGTACAGGACAAGGCTGTACGAGGGTATGGAGTCTATCCCCAGCTGCAGCGCGGCCAACATGATGCTCTGCGATAGGGCACCCAGGTCGTACAAGGCCCAGGGCAGCAGGCTGCGTTCGAAACCCAGGAAGACCACCACGGGAGCCCCATAGAAGCGGTAGTTGGGGAGAGAGAACTCGTGGAGGCCTTCAGGCGCGGCCAGGTCAAGACCCAGGAGGGCGGCACGTTCCGCCCGTAGCTCCGCCGTCCTCGCCGCCGCGGCAGGTGTCCACTCAGTCAGGGCCGAGATGTCCGGACAGGGTTGCTCTCCGATTTCGAATCGCTGCAGATACTGCCGGCGAAGGTGCTCCAGCGGCTCACCCGCGGCCGCGAACACCTCCCAGGACTGCGTGTTGGCCCAAGACGGCGTCTGGGTGGCCGCGGTCAGCACCTCCTCTACCAGCGTCTTGGGCAGCGGGTCCGAACGAAAGACCCGGACGGAGTGGCGGGCGGCCAGCGCTTCCATTACGTTCACCTTTCCTCCTCTGCTAGGGGGCCCGGCCCGGCAACCGCGCCGTGGCACCGGCTGTCCGGGGTGCGGCGCACGGGTGCCCGGGCAAGCCGGGCCCCGACGCGGACAGCAGGCTCTCCAGCTCATCCAGCAGGGGCGCCTGGGCGGGGACGATCTTGAGCCTCGCCTGGTCCAGACTGAACCACCCGGCGCGGTCTACCTCTGGCACCGAGATGTATCGGCCGGAGCGGGGGGGCCACTGCAACTCGAACTCGTTGCTCTTCACCCGCGCGGGATCGAGATCCATCTGCACGGCCCACGCGTGCACCATCTTTCCGCTCGAGTAGCGCACGGGATGCAGCGGCAGGAAATCGCCGTGAACCCCCACACCAGTCTCCTCCCGGAATTCGCGCACGGCCGCCGCTTGGGGCTCCTCCCCCGGTTCCATCTCCCCTTTGGGCACCGACCAGGCCCCCGTGTCCCTCTTGGCCCACAAAGGGCCACCCGGATGGACCAGCATGACCTCCCAGGGCTGAGCTGACTGCCGATACAGGAGAATACCGGCGCTGTTCTTGGGCACGTGTTCCGCTCCTTCGCCTCACGGGTAGGTTTTGGGTTGCAGTGACTCTAGCGCTTGGGTTCTCCCGCCGCCACTCCCGCCGGAACCCGGGTTCATGCGGCTGAGAGTACACTACACCGCAGCTTCGAGAGGGAGGACATATGAGCCCGAGGGACAACGGACGGAGCGCAGAACGGCGCGAGACCTGCCGCTACGAGGCACACGCGGAACTGGCCTACCGCGAGCGGCTGGAGACGGTGACTGAAGCCATCATCCAGGATTGCTCGGGGCAGGAGTGCCATACACACATAGGATTCGAGCCCATACCCTCCCGGCAAGCGGTGATCGAGATCATCGACCGGGTGCGGGAACTGCTCTTCCCTGGGTTCTTCAGCCGCGACCCGGTGGACCCGGTCAACTACCGCTACAGCATTGGGGGGGGAGCCACCAGCCTATTCAGCCTTCTCGCCGAGCAGATCCAGCGGAGCATTCGCCACGAATGCTACCGCCTCGATCGCGCCTGCAGCAACTGCGAGGAGTTGGGCCTGGAGGCGGCGCTGGCGGTGATGGAGAGCATCCCTGACCTCCGGCGCATACTGGCCACGGACATCAGAGCCACTTTCGACGGAGACCCGGCCGCCAAGACCACGGATGAGATCGTCTACAGTTACCCGGGACTGCAGGCCATTGCCGTGTACCGCGTGGCGCACCGCCTGTTCGAACTGGGCGTACCCATGCTGCCGCGCATGATGACGGAGCACATGCACGGTATCACCGGGATCGACATCCACCCTGGAGCGGTGATCGGCGAAGGGTTCGTGATAGACCACGGCACCGGCGTGGTCATCGGCGAGACCACGCAGATCGGGAAGGACGTGCGCATCTACCAGGGAGTGACGCTGGGCGCGCTCTCCCTCCCCAAAGGCGCCGGCGACCAGTATCGGGGCAAGAAACGCCATCCCACCATCGAGGACGACGTCATCATCTACTCGGGCGCCACCATACTGGGCGGGGAAACGGTGATCGGGGCACGATCGGTGATCGGCGGCAGCGTGTGGCTGACCGAATCTATCCCTTCGGACACCACCATCGTGATCGAAACGCCGCGGTTGGTGAAAAAGACGCGGCCCGTGTAGGGTGCCCCCGGACAGAGACGACACACGTGCCTCAGGCTATTCCCAAGGCGCGCTTCATGGGTTCGGTAATGGTTTGGGTGCGTTGTACCTGGAAGTAGCCGGCCCAGGGGTCATCCTGGAGATGGGCCAGCCGGCGACGCAGGTTGCGCACGGTGTAGCTGTCGGGGCGGGCCCTCCCTCCCAGTTCGTCCCAGCGCAGCGGTACCGCCACGGTGGCGTGTGCCCGGGCCCGGGGAGAGAAGGGGGCAATGGCAGTGGCCCCGCGTGCATTGCGCAGGTAGTCCACGAAGGTCTTGCCCGCCCGCTTTGCCTTCGACACGTTGGAGGTGTAGCGTTCAGGCGCCGCCTTCACTATGGCGTCGGCCACGGCCTTTGCGAAACGTTTGACCCCTTCCCAATCCTCGCCCGGCATGAGGGGGACCGCCACGTGGAGGCCCTTACCCCCGGTGGTCTTGACGAACGAGACCAATCCCAATCCCTGCAGTAGATCGCGCACGAGGTGAGCACCCTCCACCAGCCCAGCCCAACCGACGGCAGGATCAGGGTCCAGATCGAAGACCAGCAGATCGGGGCGCTCGATGTCTGGCCAGGTGGAGCCCCAGATGTGGATCTCCAGCACCCCCATCTGCGCCATGGCCATCAGGCCGGCCACTTCGCCCAGGGCAAGGTAGTCTCCCAGGCCTCCCGACTCCAGGATCTCCATCCGCTCAACCGGCCCCGGGAAATCCCGGCCGGGATGCTTGTGGAAGAAGCAGGCTCCCCCCCGGCCCTGCGGCTCCACGCCCCCCACCCCCTCCGGACAGCGCACCATGGCGACCGGACGGTGCAGTATGTAGGGCAGCATATGATCCGCTACCGCTTGGTAGTACCGGACCAGATCCAGCTTCGTCAATCCATCCGCCGGCCAGAACACGCGCCCGGGGTTGGTGAGCCGCACGCCGAGGACCTCGGTCTCCCCCAGCGTGTGGCGCAACCGTCCCGCGGCTCCTCCCCCGGCCACTCCTCCGCCGGCGGCGAGGCCGGATGCCCGGCGCGCCGGCCGGACCCCCTTTCTTGGAGGGGAGGGCACCGCGGGTGCGGGCGGCAGTGGCACCTGAGATCGTGGTGGAGCCTGGGGTGGCGGTGAGGCCTCGCGTTCCTCGCTCACCTCGCCGGCCGACTTGTCCTCCCGCAGGCCTCTGAAGCTGGGGTGCCGGATCCCACCGTCCGCGGTCCACTCGGTGAAGGCCACCTCAGCCACCAACTCCGGCCGTACCCAGTGCGCTCCTTTGGGAGCCCGCTCCAAACCCAACTCGAATGGCGGCACAGCCACCTTCAGCGCCGCCAGCCTCCGGCTCAGCTCGCGCAGCATCCTCTCGTTGAACCCCGTGCCCACCCGGCTCACGTAACGAAGCTTCCCTTCCGGCCCGTGAGTACCCAACAACAGCGCCCCGAAGCCCCGTCGCGCCCCCGACGGGTCCGTGAACCCGCCCACCACGAACTCCTCGTGGCGCACGCACTTCACCTTGAGCCAGTCACCTCCGCGGAAACCGGGCCGGTACGCACTGTCTGCCCTCTTGCTGACTATGCCCTCCAGCCCCAGCCGGCAGGCCTGCTTGAAGAAGGCGTCGCCCCTACCCACCACGTGCTCCGTATAGCGGAGCCGGTTCGCAGCGGGAGCCGCCGTCAGCAGCTCTTGGAGCAGCGTCTTGCGCCCCTCCAAGCGCACACCGGTGAGATCCCAGCCGTTCAGGTGCACAAGATCGAATACATAGTAGAGGAGACGTCCGGTGCGGCCACCCGCCAGGTCGTCCTGTAGGGCCCGGAAGCTGGTGGTGCCATCCGGCAGTTGCACCACCACCTCGCCGTCCAGCACGGCACTCTCCGCGGGAAGCGCAGCCACGCTCTCCGCGATGGGAAGGTAGCGGTCGGTCCAGTCCTTCTCGTTGCGAGAGTAGATCTCCACGCCACGGCCCGTCAGCCGCGCCAGAGCCCGATAACCGTCCAGCTTGATCTCGTGCAGCCAACCGTCGCCAGAAGGGACCGTCTTCACCAGGGTGGCGAGTTGCGGCGGCACGAAGCGGGGCGGAGGAGCCGCGGCCCGGCGGGCGCCGAAGAGCCGCGATGGATCCACGGGGATATCCGCAGGCTGGGGACCATCCACCCGCCCCTCCGGCGGCCGGTCACCGTGCCATACGTGGCCCTGCGCCTCACTCGCAATCTGCTCGAGGCTTCGCCCGCTGACCACGGATTCCGGCCGCCGGTCCAGCACGGCGCGACCCTCACCATCCACGGCTTGCTCGTCGCGGTGCTTGATCAGCAACCAGTTCTCTTTGGCCTCTTCCCCCGGACGAGAGCGCATCCGCGCCAACACCCAGCCACCCCGCAGCTTCCGACCGCGCAATTGGAACTTCAGGTCACCCTTGGCCAGTCCCTTGTGCGGGTCACCCACCGGTTCCCAGGTGCCCAGGTCCCAGAGAAGAACCGTGCCGGCGCCGTACTCCCCTTTGGGGATGGTTCCTTCGAATGAACCGTACTCCAAGGGATGGTCTTCTGTGCGCACGGCCAAGCGCCGATCACGTGGATCCAGCGACGGCCCTTTAGGCACAGCCCATGAGAGCAGAACGCCGTCCAGTTCCAGGCGGAAGTCGTAATGGAGACGAGTGGCGGCGTGTTTCTGGATGACGTAGAGACGTTGGCGCGGCTCCGAAGACGAGCTCTCCGCAGCCGCGCCGGCCTGCACCTGAGCGACATCCTCGCGCGCAGGCCCGGCCGCGTGCTCTCCCCCGGCCGGCTCGGGAGTCCTGGCAAAGTCCCTTCTGGCCCGATAATCATCGAGCGGTGCCACGCCCTACGCCTCTTTCGCGGCGCGCCTCTTCCGCTTCGCCGCGCCACCGCCGAGGGATGCCGCCTCCCCGCCGACCCGTGGCGCCTGCCGCTTCCGCTCTTCCACGCTCCTCTTGAGCAGCGCCATGATGTCCACCACCTGGCCACCCTCCGCTTCCTCGCGTGCCGGCGCCGATGCGCTTTCCGTCAACTCGCCCCGGCTCACCTTGTCTTCTATCAGGCGCAACAGGTCCTCGCGGTAGGTATCACGGTACTGAGTGGGATCCCATTCGGTGACCATGGCATTCACCAACCGCTCCGCCATCTGCACTTCCTGCGGGCTGATGCCCAGTCGCTCCAGGTGCAGCTCCGGTAGGTCAAACTCCTCCGGGCTGCGCAACTCGTAGCTCCAGCGGAGCAGGTCCACCACCAACATGGGCCCGTCCGCCTTGAGGGCGCAGACGTGCTGGCGGCTGCGGATGACGACCTTTCCTATACCCACCCTGTCGCTGCACGTCAGCACCTCGCGCAGCAGCGCATAGGCTTTGCGGCCCGTCTTCAGCGGCTCCACGTAGTACGGCTTCTCGTAGTAGACGGGATCGATGGAGCGGGCGTCGACAAAGTGCATGAGATCAATGGATTGGGTGGCCTCCACGTTGGCCGCCTCGAAGTCTTGGGGCGTGACCACCACGAACCGGTCCTTCTCGTACTCGTAGCCCTTGACGGTGTCCTCATAAGCAACTTCGTTCTGCTCGATATCAAAACGACGCTCACGCACCGGCTGCAGGTGGGCACGGTCCAGGGTCCGGAACACGAGATCACTCCCTGCCGACTGTGCCGGATACAGCGAGACGGGGATGGTCACCAATCCAAAGCTGATGGCCCCCTTCCAGAGCGGACGAGGCATGACTACCTCCCATCGCCACCAAACGAGACAACCTCAGCATGGGCGCACAGCCCTTCCCTTGCCATGAGAGCAGGGATGAGGCAGCCCTCTTTACCCGCCGGGGGCAAACCGGAATCACCCGCCCCTTCTTCAGAGTACCCCAACCGGCCTCCACCACGACCGTCGCCGGCTGGTACCCTTTTTGTAAGAGAGGTAAGGAGGAGCAGTGAACTACAGCGAGGGTCGGATAGGGCGTGTCTTCGTGCTGCGGCTGCAGGACGGCGAGGTGCTGAATGACACACTCGAGGCGTTCGCCGCCCACAAGGGAGTGCTGCGAGGGTTGGCCTTCTTCGTGGGCGGCAGCGCTGATGGCAGCAAGATGGTCGTGGGGCCGGACGCCTCCCGACCTGACGAGATCGTGCCGCTGCTCCATGCTCTCACCGGAGCGCGGGAGGTACTGGCCGTCGGCACCATCTTCCCCAACGAAGCAGGGCGTCCCGTGGCCCACGTGCATGCCGCCGCCGGGCGGGAAGGTGGAGCCACCGTAGGCTGCACTCGGGCCGGTCTCACCACTTGGTTGGTGGGTGAGGTGGTGGTGCTGGAGCTCGTGGGAGACGAAAGCCGGAGAACGATTGACCCCGCTACCGGATTTGAGCTGCTTCAGACCGGAGCCGACGAGGTGACCGACAGTGGTGCCCGTGCGGCAACAGGGACGTGATCACCGGCTACTGGGCCACACGCGCCTTCCGCGTGGGCGACAGGCTCATCTTTCGGCATGGAGGCCGGCGAAGGGCTTGCCGGGTGCTCTCCCCGCCGTGGATGGACAACACGGGACGGGTGGTGGAAATCCTTGTCCTGGAAGAGGACAGGGTGGTCCGCTGCCATGACACCGATCTGGAACTGCCCAACGAGCCCGTGGAGCCGGACTGGTAGACGAGCAGGTGGTGCATCCCTGGTGTGCTAGTGGGGACGCTGGGATCCGCGCGATCGCCTTTCGGGACGAGGGACAACCTCAAAGCCCTGCTGCTCGAAGTGGCGATCAATGGTGAATGCGGTCTTCACTCCCAAACGGCGCATGCACACGAAGCTGGTGCAGTCAACCAGGCTGAGATCGCGCCGGCAGGCCACGCGCAGTGCCGATTGTGCCTCTCGATGCAAGGACTCGTCGACCCACACCGTGCTCACCCAGGGGAGCACGTGGTCATGCAGGGCGGCCACGGCGGCCACGCCCAAGCGCCGCCCCAGCAGCGCGTGCATCTCCACCAAGACGTAGTTGGTCACCAGCAGAGGCGCCTGCGAGTGGAGCACCTCTCCCCACGCCTCCGCAGTCACCCCGTGCCAATGGTCATCCCGGTCAAAGACCGCATACAGCGCAGATGTGTCCAGCATCAGCGGGCCGGGCCCGACCTCTTTCACCCGTCTCCCTCATCCACGCAAAGGTCCGGCCGGAAGCCATCCTCCAGGTAGTCATCATGGCGTGCGGCCACATCGCTACGTCCAGACGCCGCCCACCCCACCACCTGCAGTGCATCCAGTCTTGAAAGCCCGACTGCGGGAACAACCCCCCGGGCGTCCAGAAAGCGATCCACTGATTGCCGGACAAGCTCAGCCACGGACTGGTCCGTCTCCCGCGAGAGGCACTGCAGCCTCTCTGCCTGATCGGCGCGCAACTGTATTTGGGTTCTGATCATGAACCCATTATGCCATCTTGTTATCGTTTGCGCCTACATGATGCGTATATGCGAGGCGCTGCGCGGCGTGGGGAAGTCCGTCCCGCGGCATCCCTGTCCAAAGCGACACAGGTGTGTTTCCATTGCACGCCATGGATCCAGACGCGGCAACAACTCTCGCGTGACCGCCCCTGAACCCCAGGGCACTGGCTCCGAAGCCGAGGTGGTGACCCCCGGAACGGGCCCGGAGTCAGCCTGCCCCGCGGCCGGCATGCTGCCCGGCGGAAGGGTCACACCCTTTGCCTGGATCGTGCTGGCCACCGCCTTCCTCATGCTGTTCGGGGCTCTGGGGCTGGCCCGCTTTGGGTACGGGATGGTTCTGCCGGCCATGCAGGAGGACTTGGGCCTCACCAACACCCAGACCGGCGGGCTGGCCACGGCGAACCTGCTGGCCTACATGGGCATTTCGGTGGTGGGAGGCGCATTGGCATCGCGCTTCGGGTCACGGGTGGTGGTGATCCTCGGCCTACTGGCCGCCGCGCTGGGGATGGCCATGACCGGCTTGGCCGGAGGCTTGACCGGGCTCATCGTGTGGCGGGCGGTGACGGGAGCGGCCAGCAGCTGCATCAGCGTCCCCACCATAGGCCTCATGCCCCGCTGGTTCCCCGAGCGCAGCGGGTTTGCCATGGGGATGGCCACGGGGGGGCAATCCCTGGGGCTGGTGGTGGCCGGCCTCTCCCTGCCCCGCCTCATTGACGCTTTGGGCAACCAGGGATGGCGGGCATGCTGGTATCTCTTTGCCGCCATCGCGCTGGTGCTGGCGGTCGTAGCCTACCTGTTCCTGCACAATCGCCCCGGGGATCGCCGCTTGCGCCCACCCGTCACACCCGCGTCACCCACGCCCTCCACCAGGCTGGGCTACTCCCGCGTCTACCGCTCGGGGCGGATCTGGCACCTGGGCCTTGTCTACACCGCCTTCGGCTTCTCCTACATTGTCTACATGACGTTCTTCACCAAACGGCTCATCGCCGACCTCGGCTACACCGCCGATGCCGCCGGCGACCTTTTCATGCTCATGGGATGGTGCAGCCTGCTGTCGGGGGTGATCTGGGGATCGATCTCCGACCGCGTGGGCCGGAAATGGACACTGGCGGTGGTGTATCTGGCCCACAGCATCGCCTTTGCCGTGTTCGCAGCGTGGCCGGCCCACACCGGCATCATCCTCTCCACCCTCCTCTTCGGCCTCACCGCCTGGAGCGTGCCCGTAATCATGGGCGCCTCCTGCAACGACATCCTGGGGACGCGACTGACGGCGGCGGGCCTCGGCTTTGTCACGCTCTTCTTCGGGTTGGGCCAGGCGATGGGACCCAGCATAGCCGGGGCTCTGGCCGACGCCGAAGGCGGTTTCCGCTCCGCCTTCCTCACCGCCGCCGGGGTGGCACTGCTGGGCGCACTGGGCGCGGCATCCTTGAGACCCGCGGCCGGCCGCGGTACGAGCCGCCGGCACACGCCGGGTGACCTACCGGACGGTGAGCGGTGAGGACTCACCGGCGCCGCCGGCACGGGCCAACCCGTGGTAGAAGCGGCGAATCCGCGCATCGCAGCTGACGTCGGAGGCACGAAGCGGGCGGGCAAGCCGTATGCCCCGCAACGACCGGCACCGGCTGAGCGCAACATACGCCTGCCCAGTGGCGAACGCACCCCGCCCGAAATCGATGAGCACGCGTTCTAACGTCTTGCCTTGGCTCTTGTGGATGGTGACGGCCCACGCGGGCATAAGAGGGAACTGCGTGTATTCCCCCACCTTCTGCGCCACGATCCGTTCCTCCGCCACGCCGAGCCGGTATTCAAAGGATTCCCAAGAGGCCGGCCGCACCTCGTGCACGGTTCGTGCGGGGTCCCCTGCCAAGCACACCCGCACCTCATCCGCGGAGACTGCGCGCACCACGCCCAGGGAACCGTTGACCCAGCGCTCCTGCTCGTCATTCTTGGTGAACATCACCTGCGCGCCCACCTTGAGCCGCAGTTCCAGCGGCGAAGGCAGGCGGTCGCCTCCCAGCCGGAACTCCCCCTTCACCGTCCCTCGCAGCAGATGCTCCTCCGTGTCCAGCGCCGCCATAGCCGCCTGGTTCAGGGCATCGGCCGCCCGGTTGGTGCAGGTGAGGGTCATCTCCGGCTCAATATCGTCACCGAGGCAACACCGCTCGTTGAGCGCCTCCACCACCACATCCAAGTCCCGGGCCACGCGCACCCTGTCCAGCAACCCCACGAAGGTGGGATCCGCCTGGCGGTAGACGCGATCCAGCTCCACGTGAGCCAGAGGGAGGTCCGCCAGGGCGGCGGCATCGAAGAAGTACGGGCCCGCGTACCCTCTGCTCTCCAGCACTGCCCATTCCGGCCGGGGCACCACCGGGGGCAGCTGGAACATGTCGCCCAGCAGCAGGAGTTGCACGCCCCCGAAGGGTCGAGCGTCCTCACGGGCGCGGCGCAGGAAGGTGTCGATGGCGTCCATGATGTCGCAGCGCAGCATGGAGACTTCATCAATCATGAGCAGCTGCAGCCTGCGGTGGAGACGGGGGTCGGCGGGTACACGGACGTCCCGCGGCTCCTGCAGGCGTGGCGGGAACTGGAAGAAGGAGTGGATGGTGGAGCCACCGGCGTTCAAGGCCGCAACACCGGTGGGCGCCACGACCACGCTTTGCAGAGGAAGCATCCGGCGCAAATAGCGGATCAGTGTTGTCTTCCCGGTCCCGGCGTTGCCGGAGACGAAGACAAGAGGATGCCCGGCCTGCAGCAGCCGCTCCACCTGCAGGTATCCCTCGGGGATGTCCATGGCGGCCACCACCATCGGCGGGCTAGGCCGTCAGCCCGCAGCGCTGCCCGATGCGCGCCTCGAACCTCTGCAGATCGACGAGGACGCGCCGGCGGGTGCCGCGGGCGCGCGCCACCACCATCATGCCCACCGGAGTGGCACCAGATGCTCGATATCCAGGTGCACACCCACCGACGACTGCCCCGGCGCCATGGCGCCGGCCACGGCGCGCATGCAGAGCGCCTGCATAGGAGCCCCCTTCCACTTCCGTCCTCGGTCCCGCGTAGCTCCTCCGCCAGGATACGCGATCACCCTCGGCTCCGGGTGTCCCGAATCCTCCTCTTGCCGGGCGCAGCCGTCTCCCCTCCCGTCGTGACCTCGATCCTCACGCCGGTGTGGGAAGCAGCGACGGCCGGGATGGCCTCAACGTCCGCTTCTAGCCCTTCGACCCTGGCCCTCGAAGGCCGGCCCCGCGCCGTCACCGTCAAAACCAGTTCACCGCAGGCAGTCGGCCACGAAAGGCCGGCGGGCGCAGCATCGGTCACCTCCGCCGAGAACGTGCGCACCCACTCCTGCGCGTAGACCACGCCGTCCAGATCGGCCATGGTGAGGCGCTCGGCCCCCCCGAGGTCCACCTCGTCCGCCATCCTCCCCCGCACGCGGTCCAGGCACCGGAGCACGCTGCCACAGGCGCAGCGCCCCCTCAGCAGACGCCCGCTATCGCCCGTGCGATAGCGGATGAGCGGCATCCCCCGCCGTGTGAGCGTGGTCACCACCAGTTCCCCCCACCGGCCACGAGGCAGCGGCTCATGGGTGTCGGGGTCGACCACTTCGAAGAGGAGATCGGCCTCCCGGATGTGGAGCCCGGCAAAGGCACGGCACTGCACGGCCCCGCCCAGCCCCGTCTCCGTGGAACCGTAGTGCTCGAACACGCGACAGCCCCAGGCCCGCTCGATGGACGCGCGCACCGGTTCGGCCACATAATCGCCGGAGAACAGCACGCTCTTCACGCGGCCCACGGGGATCTCCCTCCCTTCGCGGCTGCGGGCCAGCCACAGCACCTGGCCGGGCACGCCCACCAGGCAGTCCGCCCCGAACTCCAGGATGCGTCGCGCCACGCGCCCGCAATCGTCCACGAACCCGTAGGCCTCCGCCTCCACCCCGTCGCGGGCGAGGGCCACGCGCAGGAGGGCTCCCACGCTGCCCGGCGCCGGGCCAGGCATGAGCACCAGCACCCGGTCTCCGGGCTCGACCAGCGCCCGCATGCCGTGCCGGAAGTGATCCGCAGTGAGTTCCAGATCCCCCTCGGTGAACCACAGGCGCTTGGGTTGCCCGGTGCTGCCCGAGGTGGGCAGGGTGACCACGCGGGCGATGTCACCCAGAGGGACGCAGACCAGATCGGTGCCGCGCCGGCGCACGTCGTCCTGGGTGACGAAGGGCAGACCACGAAGGTCCCGCAGACCTCGCGGCTCATTAGAAGGCAGACGAGCATAGAGCTCACGATAGAAGGGGCTCCGTTCGCGCGCCCAGGCGACGACCTCCGCCAACTGCCGGGACTGCCAACGGGCCAAGGCATCACGATCCACCACGGGGACAGGACAATCCGGGGCTGGGCAAGCGAGGCCAAGACGCCGCGCCGTCCAGCCGTCCAAGGGGGTGCGGGGAGGTGCCGCCACGTTCACAGCCGACGCGGGTACAGACGATCACCGGACACGCCGGTGAGGTTCCAGAGGCAAAAGGGGACCAGGCCGCGGCCCGGAGCCACGGCATGCACGCAGCACTGCCGTATGCGCTCCAGGTCGATGCTCCAGGCGTCCTGGAACAGCATGCCGGACACGGAGAGGATGCGCCCGGCCTCCGCCAGGAAGCGATCCAGGTCGTCCCCGGGCTCGTTGGGGCAAACATCTGCGCCGCTGAGCCCGCGCGGCAAACCCTCGGGGGACGGCGCCACACGCGGCCCACGTCCCCACTGCCGCGCCGTGGCAGCGATAGCGCGGCGTGCCGCGGAGCCTGGTTCCGCGGCGCACGGTGAGGGCGAAGGGCGAACCCATTCCAACTCACCACCGTCACGCACCCAATATCTGGCCCGGAAGGAACAGCGCACGTGCTCGCACGAACTGGGCTCGAAGTCGGAGGCCCGAATGGCACCTTCAGTCTGCCGCTCCAAGCCCCGCAGGACTTCAGGGAGCGTGAGCCGAGCCCGCTCCACTCCCCGGTAGCGCCCGAAGTAGCTCACCGGCTGGAAGTGCACCCCGCGCACCACCCCCGCCCAGCCAGCCGCGAAGCGCACCAGCGCGCCCAGTTCGTGATCATTCACGCCGGGCACCAGCGTGGGCACCAGCACCACCCCCAGGCCCGCTTGGGCGCAGCGCTCCAGCGCGCGTTGCTTGACCGCCAGCAAGGAACGACCTCGGATGAACCGGTAGGTGGCGTCGCTCAGCCCGTCGAACTGGAGGAAGACGGAGGCAAGCCCCGCCTCGCACAGGCGCTCGGCATACCCCGCCTCGGCGGCCAGGCGCAGCCCATTGGTGTTCACCTGCACAAACGTGAACCCGGTAGCCCGCGCGGCGCGCACGATGTCGAGGAGATCCTCCCGGAGCGTGGGCTCGCCCCCGGACAGCTGCACATTCACCGGCCCCTGGTTCACCAGGAGGTCCCGCAGCACACCTCTCAGCTCCCGCAACTCCGGATCGGCCTCCTGGACGCCAGGCGCCGCATCGGCGAAGCAGATGCGGCAGTGCAGGTTGCAGCGGCGCGTGACGTCCACCACCGCCGTGCAGGTGGACTGCCGGTGCTGCGGACACAGGCCGCACTCCAGGGGGCAGCCGTCGGAGGCCGCCGGAGGCGGCGCGTTCCCGCAGGCGGAGGCCTTCTCTCGGCACCAGGAGCGGTAGGAGGGCAACCCGCGCCAGATGACGGTGCGCCAGGGACCGTGCTGCGGACAGGTGGCCTCCAGCACCACGTCGTCGCCGCTGAAACGTCGCACTGCCGGCACCCGCCGCAGACAGACGGGGCAGAGGCTCTCGGTGGGTTCCAGCGTTTCCTGGGCTTCAAGCCCTTCTGCCGTCATCCGAGGCTCCCTACCCGTCACGCGACTCGGTGGGATCGAAGCCGTGCTCCAGCAGCATCTCCATGGTCTTGCCATAGACCCTTGCTACCATGGGGCCGCAACGTTGTTTGCGCGGCGTCCCGTCGCTCAGGATGTCGTCGCAGCAGACACCGCCATACCGGGCACCAACCTCCGCCTCAAACCAATCCCACAGTTCCTCCAGCATGAGCCAGAGCCGTTCGTCCTCCTCCTCCTCCTCGCAGCCTTTCCCGGCGTGGAGCGCGATGAGGCAGGCGGCGCCGCTCAGCGCGCCGCAGGTACCCGCGCCCCTTCCCACTCCCAGTGCCAGACCACCGGCGGCCCGAACGAGGTCGGTGTTCTGCTTGCCCTGCGCCTCAAGGCCCAGCTTGAGCAGGATCTGGCTGCAGTAGTAGCCCTTCTCGGACATCTCCATCATGTGCAGTTGGATCTCATCCATGTCCAACCTCTCCCTCGAGTCGAGCCTTACCCCGTGAGCCCTGCGTCAGCGGCACTCGGCCACCAGCAGGAAGTACCCGGGCTTCGCTGCCGTCACCTTCTCCCGGGTGAGGGAGCACGCAGCAGCGGGTGCCCCTCCCAGCGCAGCCTGCCAGAAGCCGGCGACCGAGCCGTAGGCAAACACCATCTGCGCCAGGAAGCGCGTGAGCACCTCCGAGCGATCGCGCCAGAACAGGGGGGCGAAGCCGCTCTCCTCAAGCCGCGAGAGGACCATGTCCCGGCCCACGGCCCCGTGCAGACACGTCGTGGAGGGAAGCGAGTGCGTAGGCGTGGCGTGCGGGGGGTTCCGCAGGTAGAGATCGGAGACCGCCAGACGGCCGCCGGGGCGCAGCACGCGGTGCGCCTCCAGCAGCGCCTGACGGGGATCGTCTAGTTGGGTTAGGAAGCATTCGGCGAAAACCGCGTCGAAGGAATCCTCGGGGAGCGGAACATGCTCTGCCTGCCCTTGCACCCACGTGACCGGCGCGCACGGCAGGCGCGACCCGCAGCTCCCTGACCGTGGGCCGAAAGCCCGCTCGTGGCCGTCCTGACACTGCCCAGTCTCCCTCCCGCTGGCCTCCCTCTCGCGGACCTCCCGTGCGCGGGCCTCACGCAGATGCTCGGCAGAGACATCGAGTCCCGTGACCACGGCCCCCCATACTCTCGCCAGATACAAGGCCGTGGACCCTACCCCACACCCCAGGTCCAACACGCGCCGACCGGCCGTCAACCCACAGACCTCCGCCAGTTCCCCGGTCAGCTCCAGCCCCCCCGGCCGCAACTCGCCACCGGCGGCGGCGCGGAAGGATGCCTGATCGTAGAGGCACGACGGTTCGCGCGACTCACTTGCTCTCAAGGACCTGCTCCACCTCGGCCATGCGCCCGGTGGCCAGCTCCTCGGGGATCAGGTAGATCCCGCAGTGCGGGCACCGCGGCAGATCCAGCGTGAACGCGTTCCCCAAGTACGTGAGCTGCACCGGCCCCACCTCGAGCGGCCGCCCGCAGTGACAACACACCCAGCGCAGATCATCCTCGCTGAGACGGGCGATGCTGCTGCTCATCACACCCCCTTCCCCGCGGTCATGCGGTGGCCGTAGGCGTTGTGCACCTGGAAGCCACCGTCCGCCGCCGGCGAGTACTCCACCCAGAAGGTCACCAGACGCGGCCGGTGCGAGGCCAGGAAATGGCCGGTCACGCTGTGGCAGAGCTTCTCTTCCGTGGTTTCTGCGTGGTGGATCACCTGTTGCACATCCTCCAGCAGGATGCGGCGCTCGTCCAGCCGAGCCTGCACCTCCTGGGAGATCAACAGCTGCACCGCCTGCCAGGGCTCCACCGCACGGCCTCCTTCATCCCACAGTTGGGCGAGCAGCCGCTCCCGGAGAAGAGCGCGATGCTCGCGGCGTTTCGACCACCCCGGTCGTGGTCGGGCGGCTGGGTCAGTGTCCGCCTCCCCCGGAAAGACCAGGTCAAGCATGTGGACAACCCGCTTGCCGGCCGCGGCCAGGCTGTCGCGGCACATGGCGCAATAGGTCACATATTCCAGGGGGCTTTCCGCGGCACGCCGGGTGGCCACCGTGCGCGCCAACTCCGGGAAGACGTTGGCCTCCAGGCCCCCATAGCCGCAACACTCCGTGATCTCCTGGGACAGCGCCAACTCCTCCAGGGGCTGCCCCACAAGCCCCAGCAGGCGCCGCGCGCTCTGCTGCAGGCCAGGGTGGTGGCGGGTGGTGCAGGGATCGTGGAGAGCGCGCAAAGGCCACTCCCGCTTCTGGGCAGCCGGCGACACTCCCACCTCTTCCAGCACCTGGGTCAGGAACCGGCTCTCCGCCCCTTTCAGCCGGGGGCCGAGCAGCCCGTAGCAGGTGGGACAGGCGAAGATGAGCGTGGGGCGGCCGAGCGCCTGCCAGCGCGCTCGAATGTCGGCCACGCCCTGTTCGAAGAGGTCTTCCCTCCCCGCCCAGTGAACGGGAGCGCCGCAGCAGTCCAGGATGAGACCCACGCCGCCGGACAGCCGCTCGCGAAGATGCGCGTACACCATCTCCACCTGCGCCGGATCGGACCCGGCCAGCTGGCAGCCGGGAAAGAAGGCGTAGGTGGTGGTAGCGGCCTCGGGCGCCGGGCGGGCCAAAGCGAACGAAGGCCCATGGCTCCAGGCATAGTCCTCCAGGGCAAACTCGTAGGCGGAGGGCGGCATCTTGCCTATCCCCGCCATCTCACGCCGCGCCTCCAGACAGAGATCGGGCATGGAGAAACGCTCGGGGCACACCGTGGTGCAGAGGTCGCAGAGCATGCAGGAGTTGATGAGGAGGTTGGCTTTGCGTTCGCCGAGGACGATGGAGGAGTTGTTGTAGATGTCACGGGCGTAGCGGCGAGGGTAGCTGCCGAAGTGCTTCAGGTACTCACAAACCTTCACGCACTCCAGGCATTCGCAGCGCAGGCAGCGCTGCGCCTCCTGCTGAGCCTCTTCCGCCGAGTATCCCATCGCCGGATCCGCCGGTCTCACCGCCGCGAGCGGCTCCACCCCGGCCAGGCTGACGACGAGGCGCGTCGACTGCGGGCCTTCCTTCTCCCGCCCCGCGGTGAGCGATGCCTTCTGCATCATCCTGTCAACCGAGACCGCCGCCCTCCGTCCGGCAAGCGCCCAGCCCACCGGCGACACCGCGGCGCCGGCCGCGGTGTCGCCACCGACAAACACCGCCTCCTCTTCCCCGGGCAGACGCCCCAGACCCGACAGCCCGGCATCGAGCCCCACGTACACGGCATCGAACCCGGCCCGCAGCGCCGGCACGCCTGGGAACTCGCCCACACGGAGATCCACGCCCAGCCTGCGAAGCGCGGCCAACTCGGACCCCAAGGCGGCCGCGGCCAGCACCTCCTCCGGGAATCCGAGGAGCAGGCCGCCGATCCGATCAGCCGGCTCATACACCGTGACGGGGTAACCCTTGCGAGCCAGGTCTGAGGCGAAGGTGAGGCTGGACAGCCCGGAACCGGCTACGGCCACCCGCTGGGCGCGGCGCGGCAGAGGCAGGATGCGCTGATCGGGAGGAGTCACCTGCACGCAGGCCCTCTCCAGCGCTCCCACGCGGATGGCCTCTCCACAGTCCCGCCGCCTGCAGCGCACCTCACAGGGGTGGTCACATATGCGACCCAGTACCGCCGGCAGGGGCATGGCTTTGCGCAGTATCTTCCAGGCATCCGCCCAGTCCCCCCGCGTCGCCGCGATGACGAAGGAACGCGCGTCCACGTGCAATGGGCAGGCGGCCACACACTCCGCCGGCTCTTCTTGGATACAGCGCCGTTCGAACTCATGCAGCCGCGCTTGCTCCACGGAAGACCTCCTCGCGGCAAGGGCAGGAACCGGCGGGGTCCCCCCAAGGGGCGCCCCCGCCGGCAGACTACCTCAAGGCTACAGTGCCTTCAAGCCGGCCAGGACCTTGTCGGGCAGGGCCGGCGGATGGGTGATGCGCACGCCGGTGGCGTGGTAGATGGCGTTCAGGATGGCCACGTGCGGTGCGGTCAGCGTGAGCTCACCGGCACCGCCCGCGCCGAAGGGGCCGACACGCGGCGTCTGCACGTACAGAAGCTCGATGTCGTCCGGTACGTCAGCCGTGTACGGCAAACCACAGGAATGCAGCGTGGTGTGTTTGTCGAAGTCCTCGAAGTCCTCGCTCAGCGCCAAGCCGATACCCTGGGCAATGCCGCCGTACAGCTGGCCATCGACCACGAGCTTGTTGTTGATCTTGCCCATGTCCGCGACGGCCGTGAACCTCTCCACGCTGGTCTTGCCGGTCCTAATGTCGACCGCCACTTCAGCCAGGAACACCCCATACTGGTGACAGACGTACATGTTGCCCTGGAAGTCCTGGTTGGGAAACTCGCAGGGCAGCGTGTAGGTTCCCTTGTAGCGAGTGGGGATGCCTTCGGCCACCATCTCGTCGTAGGTGCGATAGCTGGTGTAGGTAACCTTGCAGGATCTCCAGGAAGCGCCTTCTTCGCGCTCGACGTCCTCCCAGCAGGTGACGTCCGCTTTCTTCATGGCCTGTAGGAGCGTCTCGCAGGCGATGCGCAGGGCGTTGCCTGTCACCAGCTGCTGGCGGCTGCCGGCGGAGTTGCCGGAGACCGGCACCAGAGCGGTGTCGTTGCCCACCTGGCTGATCTGTTCAGGCGTGAGACCCAGCGGGCGCAGCGCTTCGTGGACGGTGCCCAGCACGCCCATGTCGGCGCCTTGGCCGTGGTCTTCCCAGGAGTGGTAGACGGTAACGCCGTCCTTGGTGAGCTCCACCTCCACGTCCGAGGTATCCGGGCCGAACAGGCCGCAGCCGAAGATGCCGAGCGCGACGCCCACGCCCTTCTTCACTGTGGCGGTCGACTCCTTCTGGGCCCTCTCCTGCGCGGCTCTGTACGTGGGCCTGACGGTGTCGAGCATCTGTGGCAGCGAGTAGACATCCAGCGGGGCGCCGAACGGCGTGGTGGAGCCAGGACGGTTCACGTTCAGATAGCGGAGTTCCAGCGGGTCCATGCCGATCTTGCCGGCCAGTTCGTCCATCAGGCTCTCGAACGCCAGATAGGTTTCCGGCGAGCCGAAGGAACGCATGGCCGTGCCGTAGGCGTGGTTGGTGCACACCGAGCGCAGGTCGCCGCGGATGTCGGCAATCTCGTACCCTGCCCCCATGGTCTGGGAGGAGATGTTGCAGCTGATATCGCCCAGTTCCGAGAAGGGACCGTGATCCAGGGTGAGATCGTACGCGGCGCCGACCAGTCTGCCCTTCTCGTCCGCGCCGATGCTGAGGCTTACGTAGGCCGGCGGGCGCTTACCGGTGCTGGCGATCTGCTCCTTCTGGTCGAAACGCAGGTAGGCCGGCCTCCCGGTGGCCAGCACGGCCACCGCCACCAGAGCCTCGTTGGTGGGGCTCAGCTTGTAGCCGAAGGTGCCGCCGGTGGGATTCTGGATGATCCGCAGCTTGTCCATGCCCACACCGATACCCTCGGCGATCATGGCCATGTGCATGTGGATACCGATGCTCTTGGATTGAATGGTGAGGACACCATCGTCGTCCAGGTAGGCGAAGGCCA
Organism: Gaiellales bacterium; assembly: GCA_012719395.1. Classification (GTDB taxonomy): domain Bacteria; phylum Actinomycetota; class Thermoleophilia; order RBG-16-64-13; family RBG-16-64-13; genus JAAYAL01. Next base: position 35,291 of record JAAYAL010000080.1, read on the forward strand.
CGTCCGGCTCGATGGGCAGATGCGGCTGGCGCTGCAGGCGGAAATCACCCTCCACCTTGTACTTGGCCTGGTTGATGGCCGCCCGGGGATCCTGGCCCTTCTTGAGCGTCATCTCGAAGTAGACATTCGGCGTCCCGGGGTGGATCTCGATAGCGTCGTCGGCCATGGCCTCGGGAGCGGTCATGTAGGCCGGAAGCACCTCGTACTCCACCTTGACCTTGGCGGCCGCAGCCCGAGCGTTGGCTTCGGTATCAGCGCAGACCAGAGCCAGAGCGTCACCCCTCTTGAAGACCTTCTCGTCGTTGAGGATGGGCCGATCCCAGCCGTCACCCTTGTTGCCGGGGAAGGTGGTCACGGCCAGGATGCGGTTCTTACCCTTGACGTCTTTGCTCGTGAGCACGCGGAACACGCCGGGCATCTTCTCGGCCTCAGACGTGTCGATGCTCTTGATGATGGCATGCGACACTTCCGCGCCCACCACTGCCAGCCGCAGCGTTTCCGGCGGCAGATCCAGCCCCAAGTCCGCACCAAACAACCAGGTGCCGGTGACCTTGGCCACGGCGGAAGGACGGGGATAGTCGCTGCCCCAGATGCGCCCGTCGGCCGGCATCTTGAACTCCAACTCCTCGCGGGCCATCTCGCCGCGCAGCACCTTGGCCGCATCCATGACGGCGTCGACACTGACCTTGTAGCCGTTGCAGCGGCAGGCGTTCCGGTTGCGATCGAACCAGTTGCGCACTTCCTGCCGAGTGGGGTCCGGGTTCTCGTCCAACAAGGCTTTGGCCGCCACCACAAAGCCGGGCATGCAAAAGCCGCACTGTGCAGCTCCGTGCTTCACCAGGGCCAGCTGGATAGGATGCAGGCTCTCCGGAGCGCCGACGCCCTCCACCGTGGTCACACAGGCACCGTCCGGGACACGTTTCATGGTGGTAGTGCAGGAGCGCACGAGCTTGCCGTCGAGAATGACCGAGCAGGCTCCACACTGCCCCTGCCCGCAGCCGACCTTGGTCCCTGCCAGGTGTAGCTGGCCACGGATGACGTTGACCAGCTTCTCGTCTGGGTCTACCACCACAGCCCTGGGTAGCCCGTTGACATAGATGCTCTTTCTGATCATGCGGGTACTCCCTCTCCAGTATGAAGTCAAGCTAAGGGCCTATCCCGGTAGGAATCCTGAAGCACCCATCGAATACTCTGATCGGCCGGCCATCTGAGCACCGATCAGAGGAGGAACCATGGGACTCGTCGATCGCGACGATGGCTGGCGTATCCCC
>JAAYAL010000081.1 GCA_012719395.1 Gaiellales bacterium
GGGTGTGACGCAGCGATTGGGAGAGTACTCGCGGGGCATGAGGCAGAGGCTGGGCCTGGCCCAGGCGCTGGTCAACGCGCCGCAGTTGCTCCTGCTGGATGAGCCCACCAGTGCCCTCGACCCCTTGGGGCGCAAGAACGTGTTGGATATGGTTCAGTCGTTGCGCGGCCGGACCACGGTCTTCTTCTCCACGCATATCCTCTCCGATGTGGAGCGCGTCTGCGATTCAGTGGCCATCATCAACCGCGGGCGGCTGATAGCAGAATCGTCCATGGACGATCTCCTCAGGCAGTATGGGCGACAATGGATCCGCTTGGAGGTGGAGGCACCCCCTTGCGAGATGGCGCAGGCGGTGGCCGGGTTCCCCTGGCTTGTGGAGAGCAAGGAGGTGGAGGGTGGTCTGCGCTTGGCGGTGCGCGATGTGAGGGCGGCCCAGAAGGCGGTTCCTGAGATGCTGGCCGCCCGAGGTTGGGGCCTTCGGCGCTTCGAGGTGGAGGAAGCGGGTTTGGAGGATGTCTTCGTGCAGCTTGTGGGGGAGGCCGCAGAATGAGAGGATTCGCCCCGCTTTTCCGCAAGGAGTTGCGCGAGATGCGGCGGACGGCGCGGCTCTGGGTTCTACCCGGCATCATGCTGTTCTTCGCCCTGACCGCGCCGCTTCTTGCCAAGCTGACTCCGATCCTGCTCAACTCGGGTGCCCTCGCCGAAGAAGGCGTGGTCATACAGGTTGCAGACCCCACCTACCTGGATGCGTATCGCTCCTTCTCCCAGAATCTCACCCAACTGATGATCATGGCCGTCATCATCGCTGCCGGCGGCCTCGTGTCCGGCGAGGTACGGAAAGGCACGGCCGCCCTGGTGTTGGCGAAGCCGGTTTCGCGGGCGGCGTTCGTGCTGGCCAAGGGCGCGTCGCAGGCCCTGCTGGTGCTTGTCACCGCGCTGGTGGGAGCCGCGGGCTCCTGGGCGGCCACCTACCTGGCCTTTGGCGAGGCCCCGGTGGCCGCCCTGGTGGCGGGGGTCGGGTTGTGGACGGTGATGGCTCTCCTGTTCAGTGCAGCCATGCTGGTGATTTCGGCGGGGGTGGCGTCGCAGCCCGGTGCGGCCGGGATCGGCTTGGGCGCGTACGCGCTCTTGGCGGTGCTCTCCCTTTGGAGCGCGGCCAAGCGCTTCACCCCGGCAGGCCTCTTCGATGCGGTGTATGCGGCGCTCGCCGGGGAGAGCGCGTCGTTGCTGTGGCCGGCGCTCACTGGTCTTGTTGGTGCGGGCCTGCTGTTGACGGGGGCGGTGGCCGTGTTCCGCACGAGAGAGATATAGCTGCAGCGGGTGAAGGCGCCGGTCCCAAGCGGGGGCCTGAGGCCTCGAGCTCAGGCGTGGTGCAGGATTCTACCCAACAGCGGTCGGTCTATCTCGATGGCCCGCTGTGGGCACATCTCCTGGCAGCAGTAGCAGCGGATGCATCTGCTGTAGTGGTGCACCGGGGGGCGACGAGGAGCCGATGAGCCCGGTGCGGTCGGCGGGTTGGTCTCCGGCTCGGCTATGAGTGGAGCGTCAGGCCCTACTGCGGCGAGGCCCGGGTCCTCAGCGAACGCGACGGCTTCTGGTGTCACCGGGCAGACTCTGACGCAGGTGCCGCAGGCCGTGCACAGGTCCGGCCTGATGGCAGGCCGGGGGACCACGAGATTGCGCGCCAGGCGCCCCCAGCGACCGGATATTCCGGTGGTGGAGCCGGGGCGCCGGTTGATCACAAATGAGGGAACGACAAGGGGTTCCAGGGGGTCACCAAGCAGTTCGATGTGCGAATAGCTGCCCAACCCGTACTCCTGGCCCCAGCGCACGGTGACCACCAGGGCGGGATCAAGGCCAACAAGCCTGCAGGCGACCGCGTCCAGCGCCACCGGGTCAGAGGAGAGCAGCAGGGCGGACAGCTGACGGGGGTCTCCACTGCGCGGTCCGTTTCCCTCCATGGCGACGATGGCATCCATGACAAACAGCCGGGGTTGCAGCAGGCGGTTGAGATCCACCAGCATCTGCCCGAAGCGGTCCATGGTTCCCATACGCAGGTGGAACTCGCTTTTGAGCAGCCCGGGAATACAGCCGAACTGGTTCTTGACCGCCCCCGTCATGCGGGTGAGGCCGTGCGCCTTGAGCTTGGGAAGCGACACGATGCCGTCGGCGTCCAGGGCGGCGGCCGCTACGGTGAACTGCTTGTTCTGCCGCCCATCGGGGAATGATACTGAGCGGCCGGTGGCGAAGTCGGCAGGCCTTATCCCTTCGGCTTCAGCCACCTCCACGAGTCCGCTCCTGTGGGCGGCGCCCATGGTGGTGCCGAAGCCGGGAGAATCGCCGTAGGTGAGTACGGCGCCGCATCGCTTCAGGTGCCGTGCAACTCCACGGAACACGGCAGGGTGCGTGGTCACTGCCTGGGAAGGCCGGCTCCCTACCAGCAGATTCGGTTTCAGAAGGATGTGCTCGCCCGGTCGAGCGAAGGTTTCGGCTCCGCCCAGCAGATCCAGACCCCGGCCGATCGCCTGCTCCACCCCCACCTCCTCATAGGTGGGGCAGTGGAGGACGGCCACGCGGGAAGGCTCCTGCCATTTGCCCATGCGCATATGATACGGCTTCCACGTCTCCCGCTCCACGCCCCGGGGTGTTGTCTTGGCCGAAGTGGGGAAGAACTAGACAGGCAACGCGTTTCCGAAGAGGAGGGGGGGATGGAGCTGACGTTGACATCGGAGCAGGCGAAGATCCTCGACGAGGTGCTGCAATCCAACCTCCATCAGTTGCTGCTGGAGATCGCCCACACCGACTCAAGGAGCGGGCACACGGAACTCATGCGCCGGCATGAGGTGATCTGCGGCATGAGAGAGCAGCTGATCAGGGCGCAGGCGACCGAAGAGGTCAGCCTCTGAGGAGATGCCGGGCGGCGGGCATGAGCCCGCCGCCCCCTGTGTCAGTATCGTGGCCTAGGCGGGCGTGGCCTCGGCGGCATCGGCAATGCTCCGATGGTAGGCCTGCAGTGACTGCACCGGTTCGGAGGCGTCTTTCATGGCGGCAATCCCCTTGGCGGCTGCCACCGCGGCCGCTGTGGTGGTGATGTAGGGCACTCTCAGGCGGATGGCGGCCTTGCGGATGTAAGAGTCGTCGAATTCGCTGCTCTTGCCGGCCGGCGTGTTGACCACCAGCTGGATCTCGCCGTTCTTGATGGCATCCTCAATGTTGGGTCGCCCTTCATGCATCTTGAGGATGGGCTCCGCCTCGATGCCGGCGTCTGCCAGGAAGGCTCGCGTGCCCTCAGTGGCCTTGATGCGGAAGCCCAAGCGGGCGAACTCCTGCGCCGCCGGAAGCAGCCCTCCTCGATCCCGCTCCGCGACTGTGATGAGGACGGTGCCACCCAGCGGCAGACGTTGCTGGGCCGCTTCCTGGGCTTTGAAGAAGGCCAGGTCAAAGGAGCCCGCCAGTCCCAAGACCTCACCGGTGGAGCGCATCTCCGGCCCCAAGAGGGGATCAACCTCCGGGAACATGTTGAAGGGGAAGACGGCTTCCTTGACACCATAGTGCGGGATGGACTGGCGCCGGGGCCCGAGTTCCTTCAACGTTGCGCCCAGCATGAGCTGAGTGGCCAGTCGGGCCATCTGGATATCACACACCTTGGAGACGAGCGGAACCGTCCGCGAGGCGCGGGGGTTGGCCTCCAACACGTAGACCGTGTCTTCCGCAATGGCGTATTGCATGTTCATGAGACCGACCACTCCCAGATCGTGGGCGATGCGCTCCGTGTAGTCGTTGATGGTGGCAAGGTGCTTCTCGGGGATGGTGACGGGGGGGATGACGCAGGCCGAGTCACCGGAATGGACGCCGGCGTACTCAATGTGCTCCATGACCGCCGGTACGAAGACCTCGTGGCCGTCGGAGAGGGCGTCGGCCTCGCACTCGATGGCGTTCTCCAGGAACTTGTCAATGAGAATGGGCCGTTCTGGTGTGACGTCCACCGCGGCGCGCATGTACTCACGGAGCATGTCCTCATCGTGGACGATCTCCATCCCGCGTCCCCCCAGCACGTATGAGGGCCGGACCATCAGCGGGTAGCCGATCCGTGCCGCCACAGCCAGTGCTTCCTCCACCGTGGTGGCCATGCCCGCCTCGGGCATGGGGATGCCGAGTCTGTCCATTATCGTGCGGAAGCGATCGCGGTCCTCGGCCAGATCGATGGCCTCCGGTGAGGTCCCTATGATCTTGACCCCGGCTGCCTCCAGCTGCCGGGCGATGTTGAGCGGGGTCTGCCCTCCGAACTGGCAGATGACGCCTTCCGGCCTCTCTTTCTCCCAGATGGCCAGCACGTCCTCCACGGTGAGCGGCTCGAAGTAAAGCTTGTCCGAGGTGTCATAGTCGGTGGATACCGTCTCCGGGTTGCAGTTGACCATAATGGACTCGTAGCCGGCATCGCGCAGGGCGAAGGCGGCGTGCACACAGCAGTAGTCGAACTCTATGCCTTGGCCGATACGGTTGGGGCCGCCACCCAGCACCATGATCTTGCGACGGTTACTCACGGGGACGGTATCCGGGGCGTTGTAGGTGGAGTAGTAGTAGGCGGCATTCTCCACGCCGCTCACCGGTACGGGTTGATAGCCATGGATCAGGCCGAGCGCCAAGCGCTGCTCGCGGACCAGCGGCTCCGGCACCTCCAGCAACTTGGCCAGATAGGCATCGGCGAAGCCGTCCTTCTTGGCCCTGCTCAGCAGCTCATCGGGAAGGATGTTCCCCTTGTGAACCAGAATCTCCTCCTCGAGCTCCACCAGTTCCTCCATCTGCTGGAGGAACCACTCCTTTACGTGCGTCCGCGCGGAGATCGTGGCCACGGGGACGCCCTTGCGCAGCGCCTCGTAGATGATGAAGTGGCGCTCGCTGGACGGCTCCGCGAGCATGCCCAGCAGCTCGTCCGCCGAGCGGCTGTTGAAGTCCTTGGCGAAGCCCAGCCCGTAGCGCCCGATCTCCAGCGAGCGGATAGCTTTCTGCAATGATTCCTTGTAGTTCTTGCCGATGGACATGACCTCGCCCACGGCCCGCATCTGCGTCCCCAGCCTGTCCATGGAGCCGCGGAATTTCTCGAAGGCCCAGCGCGCGAACTTGACCACCACGTAGTCGCCGGAGGGTGTGTACTTCTCCAACGTGCCGTCCCGCCAGTAGGGGATCTCGTCGAGCGTGAGCCCACCGGCCAGCAACGAGCTGACCATGGCGATAGGGAAGCCGGTGGCCTTCGATGCCAGCGCCGAAGAGCGCGACGTGCGGGGGTTGATCTCGATGATGACCACGCGATCCGTCTGGGGATCATGGGCGAACTGGACGTTGGTCCCACCGATGACGCCGATGGCCTCCACGATGTCGTAGGAGTGCTTCTGCAGCCTGGCCTGCAGGGCGGGGTCAATGGTCAGCATGGGCGCCGTGCAGTAGCTGTCCCCCGTGTGCACGCCCATGGCGTCAACGTTCTCGATGAAGCACACGGTGATCATCTGGTTCTTGGCGTCGCGCACCACCTCGAGCTCCAACTCCTCCCAGCCCAGCACCGACTCCTCCACCAGCACCTGTCCCACGAGGCTGGCGGCGATGCCTCGTGCCACGATCACCCGCAACTCCTCGACGTTGTACACCAGCCCACCACCCGTTCCCCCCATGGTGTAGGCGGGGCGGATGACCACGGGATAGCCCAAGTCGGCGGCCACCGTCTCCGCTTCCTCCATGCTGTAGCAGACCCGGCTCTTGGGCATCTCGATGCCCAAGCGGTTCATGGTCTCCTTGAAGGCCAGCCGGTCTTCGCCTCGCTCGATGGCATCCGCCGCCACGCCGATGATCTTCACGCCGAACTTGTCCAGCACGCCGTTGCGGTGCAGATCAGAAGACAGATTGAGGCCTGATTGCCCGCCCAGGTTCGGCAGCAGCGAGTCCGGGCGGGAAGCCTCGATCACGGCGGCAAGCGAGTCCACGTTCAACGGCTCGATGAACGTGAGATCAGCCATGACCGGGTCGGTCATGATGGTGGCCGGATTTGAGTTCACCAGGACGATCTCGTAGCCAAGGCTGCGCAGCGCCTTGCAGGCCTGCGTGCCCGAGTAGTCGAATTCGCATGCCTGGCCGATGATGATGGGGCCGGAACCGATGATCATGACTCGCTTCACGTCGTCACGGCGCGGCATAGGTGCTCCTCTGCAAATGATGTGTGAATCGGCGGCGCCGGCTTCAACGGCGCCGCCGCGTGCCATTCTACCCCTGCCGGCGGACCTCCTGTGAGCGCCGCAGGGCTTGCTCGTGGGCACGTTCCCAGCTTCCGGGGCGTTTGACGCGTTCCACCGCAGCCAAGCCCGCGGCAGCCGTGCGGCCCGGCCGGAAGGCATCGGATGTCAGTGTGCTGTGCCGTCAGTCGGTACCGGCACGGTGGTTCAGAGGAAGAAGCCTGCCAACGCGCCGGCGCACACCGTCTCCGTGTCAACTCCGGGTCTGCAGGGGCGTGAGAGCGACCGTTGATGCGGCAAGGAAGCCTCTTTATATCAACAATCGTTGATAAATGGTACGATGCGATCGGATGCAACCAGGACATCATCCAGAATCTGGTGTCTTACTTGGCTCGCCCGTCAAGCGCGGGAGGCGGCAGGGACCGAGCCGCACGCGGGACGCGATACTGGATGCTGCCCGCAAGTGCTTTGGAGAGATGGGGTACCAGAAGGCCACGCTGCGGCGAATCGGTGCTGAGGCCGGCGTCGACCCGGCCCTGGTCCTGCAGTTCTTCACCAGCAAGGAACAACTCTTCCGCATGGCGGTGAAGTTACCCCTCGAGCCCTCGGCGCTGCAGATGGCCGTGCCGAGGGATGCCGGCCGCAATCTCGGATCCCGGGTCGTCCGAACGTATCTGCAGCTGTGGGAGTCTCCGGAGGCCAGAGACACCTTGACGGCCATGTTGGTCAGCGCTGGCACCCACGACGACGCGCTCCGAGCGATCCAGCACTATCTGAGGGACCACGCCATGAAGCCCGTTGCGGCCGAGATACGCTCGGACGCCCGGCGCACTCGCATTGCACTGGCCACCAGCCAGTTGGTGGGCTTGGCATACGCCCGCTACGTCATGAAGATGGGACCGCTGGCACGAGCATCCGTGGACCGCTTGGTGGAACTCGTCGCCCCCATTATTGATCACTACCTCACAGGAGATCTCGCCGGCACAGTTGTGTCTTGTTCAGAGATAACACCGCGCCCACGGGAGTCGAGTGGTGCCTGAGGTGGGGCAGGGCTGTGCGATAGGCCTGGATATTGGGTCCACAACGGTCAAGATGGTGGTGTTGGATGAGGGGCTGCGTCCCATGCACCACTGCTACCGTCGCCACCACTCCGACACCCGCTCCGCTGTGCAGAATCTCCTGTGCCAAGCGGTCACCATTGTGGAAGACAGACCGGTTCGGTTGCGGATAACCGGGTCGGGTGGACTGGGCCTGGGCAAACGGTTGGGTCTTGAGTTCGTGCAGGAGGTTGTGGCAGTTCGCACTGCCGTCCGTTGCCTCGCGTCGGATGCGGACGTCGTGATCGAACTGGGTGGTGAAGACGCCAAGATTGTCTATCTTTCGGGCAGCGTGGAAGAGCGGATGAACGGGAGCTGCGCCGGCGGCACCGGCGCGTTCCTCGACCAGATGGCCTCCCTTCTGCGGACCGATGCTGCCGGACTGGACGCGCTGGCGGCAGACGCCACCACCATCTACCCCATCGCAGCCCGCTGCGGGGTGTTCGCCAAGACCGACGTCCAACCGCTCCTCAATCAGGGAGCGCGGAGAGAGGACGTCGCGGCCTCGATTCTACAGTCGGTGGTGACCCAGACCATCAGCGGGCTGGCCTGTGGCCGCCCCATCCGCGGCAACGTGGTGTTTCTGGGCGGGCCGCTCAACTACCTACCCCAGCTCCGCAAGCGTTTCGTGGCGACATTGGGGCAGGATCTGACCTCGGCGGTGTGCCCGGCCAACGCTCATTTGGTGGTGGCCACGGGCGCCGCGCTGTGTGCGCGCGAAGGCACGCCGGACTCGCTCGCCCGCGTTCTTGAGGAGCTCAGCGCCCTTGACGCCGGCATCACCTCCAAGGGCATCCTTCAGCCCCTCTTCGCGTCGGCGGAGGAGTTTGCCGGTTTCTCTGACCGTCATGGGAGTTCGATCGTGCCCCGACGTGACCTTGACACGTTCAGCGGGCCGGCCTATCTGGGGATCGACGCCGGGTCTACCACGTTCAAATTGGCGCTGGTCGGCTCGGAGGGAGAACTGCTCTATTCGTGTTACGGCGCCAACCGTGGAGACATCATCGCGTCGGCCACCCGCGCCTTGCGCGAACTGTACCGGCGGTTGCCTTCCACGGCCACGATCGCCTCGTCCGTGGTCACCGGCTACGGCGAAGGCCTCCTGCACACTGCCCTCCGCGTGGACCGCGGTGAGATCGAGACCATCGCCCACGCCCGCGCGGCCCGCGAGCTCGCGCTCGATGTCGACTTTATCCTCGATATCGGGGGTCAGGATATGAAGTGCCTGCACATCACGGACGGAGTCATCGATCGCATCATGCTGAACGAAGCCTGCTCCTCCGGCTGCGGGTCATTCATCGAGACCTTCGCCGATTCGCTGGGGCTCTCTCTCAGCCGTTTCGTGTTCCACGCGCTGTTCGCGGAGAACCCTGTGGATCTAGGCTCGCGCTGCACGGTCTTCATGAACTCGCGCGTGCGGCAGGCGCAGAAGGAGGGCGCGAGCGTAGCCGACATCGCGGCCGGGTTGTGCTATGCGGTGGTGAAGAACGCTCTGTACAAGGTCATCCGCATCCGCGACCTTTCGGAACTGGGGGCACGCGTGGTGGTGCAGGGCGGCACCTTTGCCAACGACGCCATCCTCCGTGCTTTCGAGCGCCTCACGGGGCGTGAGGTGCTTCGCCCGGACATCGCAGGTCTGATGGGGGCTTGGGGGGCGGCTCTCCTTGCTCGGGACCACGCCGGGCCTGATGCCACCTCTTCCCTGCTCTCTGTTGACGAGATCGATCGCCTGACGTTGGAGCAACATACCTCCCGCTGCCGCGGGTGTTCCAATGCCTGCCTTCTGACCATCAGCCGCTTCGACGGCAACCGCTCATACACCTCCGGGAATCGCTGTGAGAGGGGCGGGGCAGGCGGCACGGAGGGGAAGGCGGCGGCCACCGCTTCGGCCGCCGCCGCGCTCAACGCGCCCAATCTCCCCCGCTACAAGTACCACCGGATCTTTGACTATGAGCCGCTCCCCCTGAAAGAGGCCCCTCGTGGGACGGTTGGCATTCCGAGAGCTCTCAACATGCACGAGAACTACCCATTCTGGTTCACGTTTTTCTCGCGCCTGGGCTTCCGCGTCATCCTCTCGTCGCGCACCACGGGCCGCACCTACCAGACGGGCATAGACTCCATCCCCTCGGAGTCCGTCTGCTACCCGGCCAAGCTCGCTCACGGCCACGTGGAAGACCTCATAGCACGAGGCGTGAAGCGCATCTTCATGCCGTGTGTACGTTGGGAGAGAAGCGAGGACGCCGAAGCATCAAACCACTTCAACTGCCCAATTGTCATGAGCTACCCTGAGGTGCTCAAGCTCAACATCGAACGCCTCGCCAATGAAGGAATCGATTTCCGCAACCCCTTCCTCCCCTACCACGACAAACGAGCGCTGGTGCACCGACTGCACGAAGTGGTGGCGGATTGGGGGCCCACGCGGGCGGAGATCAAAAAGGCCGTGGAGGCGGCCTGGGCGGAGGATCGTAGGTTCAAGCAGGACATCCGGGACCAGGGGAGGGCGGCGCTTGAGTGGATGGAGCGCACCGGCGGCCGCGGCATCGTATTGGCCGGGCGACCCTATCATCTGGACCCGGAGATTGGCCACGGCATCCCCCAGATGATCGAGCGCCTGGGGCTGGCCGTGCTCACCGAGGACAGTGTGGCCTGGATGGCCAAGCCGCCCCGTCCGCTCCGTGTCCACGATCAATGGATGTATCACACGCGCCTGTACGCGGCGGCAACTGCGGTGACCGCCCGGGAAGACCTGGAACTGGTGCAACTCAACTCCTTCGGGTGTGGTCTCGATGCTCTGACCGTGGATCAGGTGGGAGAGATCCTGGCTGCGGCCGGCCGCATCCACACCGTCCTGAAGATCGATGAGATCAGCAACATGGGCGCCGCGCGCATCCGCCTCCGGTCCTTGTTGGCCGCCGTGGAGGAAAGGACGGCTCGCGAGAAGCGTGAGGCAACCGTTGGGCGCAGCACGCCGCCAAGCGCCCGCAACGGCACTGCCCCGTCTTCATTGGTGCGTGCTCCTCGCTACACAAAACCCATGAAAGAGGCCGGGTGGACGGTTCTTTCCCCGCAGCTGGCGCCTCTGCACCTTGATCTCCTGACCGAGGCCTTTCGTCGCAGCGGCTACAATCTGCAGCTGCTGCCGGTGGCGGGGCCAAGCGCAGTGGAGGAAGGGCTACGGCACGTCAACAACGACGCCTGCTACCCGGCAGTCATTGCCATAGGCCAAGTCATGGAGGCTCTCGCCTCCGGCGGGCACGACCCTGACCGCACGGCTGTCATCCTCACCCAGACAGGAGGGGTATGCCGGGCGACCAACTACGTGGCCCTGTTGCGCAAAGCCCTCGCGGATTCCGGACTCGGCCACGTGCCCGTGATATCTCTCACCGCCGCAAACACGGGTGAGACGTCTCCGGGCTTCTCCGTCACCTCACCCCTGTTGCTGAGAGGCCTTGCCGCCGTGGTGTACGCGGATACCCTTTCCCGGTGTCTCTACCGAACCAGACCGTACGAGGCCACTCCCGGATCGGCCGCCGCTCTGGTGGCCGACTGGAGTGAACGGGCCAAGCAGGCGCTGCGCGGCCGCTTGGATGTGAGCCGCTATGTCGAGGGATTGCGTTCCATGGTGGCGGACTTCGATACCTTGCCCCTCGTCGGCGGGCGACGACCGCGTGTGGGAATCGTGGGAGAGATCCTGGTGAAATACCACCCGGACGCCAACAACCACCTTGTTGAGCTCCTGGAGTCCGAGGGCTGTGAGGCCACGGTGGGAGACCTCATGAGCTTCCTGCTGTACAGCTCCAGCGGTGGGGCGGTGCGCCGGCACGAATTGCGCACTCCCTACCGCCACGCGCTGCTTGCGCGGGCGGGGATGGGAGGACTCAACCTCCTGCGCCGCGCTGCCGTCACCGCCCTCGCCGCGAGCCGGCGCTTCGAACCGCCCAGCGACCTTGCCGCGGTCCGGGCGCTCGCCGCTGACGTGCTTTCCACCTGCAACGCCATGGGTGAGGGGTGGCTTCTCACGGGCGAGATCCGTGAATTCATCGCGCGTGGTGTCCCCAACATCGTGTGTGCACAGCCTTTTGGATGTCTGCCGAACCACGTGGTGGGGAAGGGCGTCCTCAAGGAGATCCGACGACTCCACCCGGAGGCGAACATCGTGGCCGTTGACTACGATGCCGGCGCCTCGGAGACGAACCAGCTCAATCGCCTGAAGCTCATGATCGCCACGGCCAGAGAGCGCCATCACGCACAACCCGGCGAAGTCGTCCCCACCCGCGCGCGTCCCACAGCGCTCTGTGCTCCGGGAGGCCTCCACGACGTCGGGGCGGCGGAGGCTTTCCCAGCCCGGCCTTCGCGCGAGTCCGCGACCACGCGCGCGGCCGATGTCTTTGCGTGACCGGGAACAGCTGTGACTCCGGCCGGGCCGGTCGTTCAAGCCGCCCGCGTTGCCTACTTGGCCGGCCACGTGAGCTGCGGAGTGTAGGCGAGAGGCGGTAGAATGACGGCGCCATTCTTCCCTCCACCCCCCTAGGGAGGCGACCGTGACCGACTGGTTTCGCTCCTCTGCCGATGAAGCCCTCCGCCGGACGGCGAGCGCCTCCACCGGCCTGACCGGCGGGGAGGCCGGGCGTCGCCTGGCGGAGCACGGTCCAAATCAACTGGCTGAGACGGCCGCCAAGAGTCCTTGGCGCATACTGCTGGAGCAGTTCACCTCGCTGCTCATCGTAATCCTCATCATTGCCGCCATCCTCTCCGCCTTCCTGGGCGACTACGAAGACGCCATCGTCATCCTGGCCATTGTCATCCTGAACGGTGTGCTGGGCTTTCGCCAGGAGTACAGCGCGGAGAGGACCATGCTGGCCCTGCGCAGATTGGCCGCCCCCAACGTCAGGGTGCGGCGGGACAACGCGGTGGTGGAGGTGCCTGCGCCGGATCTGGTGGTGGGCGACATTGTCCTTGTGGAAGCGGGCAATATGGTGCCGGCGGATTGTCGTCTCATCGAGTCTTCCAGCCTGCGGGTGCAGGAATCGGCGCTGACGGGCGAGTCTGAGGCAGTGGAGAAGATGGCGTCTCCCATAGAGGAGCCGGAAGTAGCCTTGGCGGATCGTCTCAACATGCTCTTCATGGGCACCGCTGCCACGTACGGGCGCGGTGAAGGCGTGGTGGTGGCCACGGGCATGGAAACCGAGTTGGGCAAGATCGCCGGCATGATTCAAGGCGTGCGCAATGAGGCCACTCCACTGCAGAGGCGTCTGGGTCAGCTGGGGCGCTGGTTGGCGCTGGCGGCGCTGTTGTTGGTGGCCGTCATCTTCTTGCAGGGCCTGCTGCGCGGCCAGGACGCGCGCGTGATGTTCATGACGGCGGTGAGCATGGCAGTGGCGGCCGTGCCGGAGGGGCTGCCTGCCATCGTGACCGTGGCGCTGTCTCTGGGGGCGCAGCGCATGCTCAAACGCCGGGCGCTTATTCGCCGCCTTCCCGCGGTGGAGACGTTGGGCTCCGTCACCGTGATCTGCTCGGACAAGACGGGGACTCTCACCGAGAATCGCATGACCGTGGCCATCGTGACCGTGGCCGGTCATGAGGTGGATCTCATCGAGGAGATCAAGCATGGGCGCCCGGCACCGCTGGCCGCCATGGAGGCCGGGCATGCGGCGGAGTTGCTGCAGGACAAGCCCTCGCTGGCGCTGCTGTCGGCTGCGGGCGCGCTGTGCAACGACTCCATCCTTCAGACCGCCAGCGTGGGCGAGACCAGCGCCGACGCCTCCGAGCAGCTCCGGGCCCTGGGAGACCCCACGGAGAGCGCCCTGGTAATCGCCGCTGCCAAGTTGGGCATCATCAAGCACCATCTGGAGGCGTCCTTCCCCCGCGTGGGAGAGATTCCCTTCGAGTCGGAGCGGAAGCTGATGACCACCGTTCACGCCAAGCCGGCCGGCACGGTGTTCGCTCTGGAGGAGTTGGAGGACTTCCTCACGGCCGAGGGGGCGCAGCACGTTGCCTTCACCAAGGGGGCGCTGGAATCCATGCTTCCCCTTGCTGCCGGCGTCTGGGATGGGGAACGTGTGGTGCACATCGATGAAGCCATGCGCGGGCGCATCCATGCCGCCAACGCCGACCTGGCGCTGCGCGGCATGCGCGTGCTGGCCGTTGGCTTCAAGCCGCTGCGTTCGGGCGAGCACGACGACCCCTCCAGGTGGGAGCGGGACATTCTCCTGATCGGGCTGATCGGCATGATAGATCCTGCCCGGCCGGAAGCGCGCGAGGCGGTACTCACCGCTCTGTCTGCCGGCATCCGCCCGGCCATGATCACTGGGGACCAACCACTCACCGCGGCCAGCATCGCCGCTCAGGTGGGCATCGTGCCTCAGGAGGCGGCCCAAGCCGGGGAGGTCCGCGTGCTGACCGGGCTCGAGCTTGAGGCCATGTCCATCGAGGAGTTGGAGGCGGTGGTGGAGGATGTGCCGGTCTACGCTCGCGTGGCGCCGGAGCAGAAGCTCAAGATCGTCCAGGCGCTCCAAGATCGCGGGCACATCGTGGCCATGACCGGTGATGGTGTGAATGATGCCCCTGCCCTGCAGAAGGCCAACATAGGGGTGGCCATGGGCATCACCGGCACGGACGTGGCCAAGGAGGCCGCCGACATGGTGCTCATGGACGACAATTTCGCCACCATAGTGGCTGCTGTCAAAGAGGGCCGCGCCATCTACGACAACATCCGCAAGTTCATCAAGTACCTCATGGCCACCAATGTGGCCGAGTTGGCAGTGATGCTGGTCTCTCCCTTCTTGGGTATGCCGCTGGCCCTGCTGCCGTTGCAGATCCTGTGGATGAACCTGGTCACCGATGGCCTGCCCGGGTTGGCCCTGGGGTTCGAGCCACCGGAGAAGGACGTGATGAAGCGACGGCCGCACCCGCCCAACGAGAGCATCTTCGCGCGGGGCCTGGGCTCTCACATCCTGTGGGCCGGCCCCTTCATGGGCATGGTGGCGCTCATCGTCGGCTGGTTCTACTGGCGCGCGGGCGACGAGGACTGGCAGACCATGCTCTTCACCGTGCTCACCCTGGAGCAGATGTTCCACGTGATGGCCATCCGCTTGGACCGGGAGTCGCTGTTCGTGGAGGGGCCGCTTTCCAACCGGCTTCTCTTCGGCGCGGTGATCCTCACCTTGGCACTGCAGTTCGCGCTCATCTATGTGCCCTTCTTACAGAACATCTTTGGTACCCGGCCCCTGTCGCTTTCGCACATCCTCATCGCCTTTGCCCTGGCCACCATGATCTTCTGGGTCATCGAGATACAGAAATGGGTGGAAAGGCGTCGGGATAGGGTGTGAGTAGCGGGGCGCGGCCGTCAGCGGGCGGGTGGCGTGAGCGGTGAACCTGATCCAACGTGTCCTGGATACTCTCACCGGGTTCCTTGACAAGGTGCTGCGGGCTCGCCTGCTGAGTGACGCCTCCCCCGTCTCTCGCTCTCCGGTGACCTTGAACGGAGCCAGTTCCTTTCACCTGCTGTGGCAGATGGAGTCGGAACCCTTGGAGGAGGTCTCGGCCGTGCTGGAGGTGCTCACGCCGCCGCGGGTCGACGCGCTCTACTTCTGGGCACTGCAGGTGGAGTTCGCGGAGGGGGAGAGGGGCAGAGGGGGAGCGCACGTGGGCCTGCAGTGGCATCCGCGCTTCCCGGGTTCAACCGCCGTCAACTGGGGCGGCTACGCGCCGGCGGAAGAGGGCGGAGGTGTGCTTGCCGGTTCCGCCTCCGCTCTCCCGGGATTCGAGGACGAGCCGAACACTCTCTCCTATGATTGGGTTCCGCAGCGGTCCTACCGCCTGCGTGTCTTCCGTGCCCCGGGCTCTTGGGGCTGGCGGGCGGAGGTCGCTGATCTCACCACGGGCAGGGTAGACGCCATCCGCGATCTCTACGTGAATGCCACATTCCTGCGTGCACCGGTGGTGTGGGCTGAGGTCTTCGCCCCCTGCGACGCGCCGTCTGTATCCGTTCGCTGGAGCGGTTTCCAGGCCCGCAATGCCTTGGGCCTCACGGTGCACCCTCGCGCGGTGGTGGTCAACTACCAGAGCGCGCGACAGGGTGGCTGCACCAACACCAACGTGACGCGGGACGGCGACGGTTTTGTTCAGGTCACCAACACAGAGAGAATCGCCCCTTTGGGCACGCGTTACGATGTCTCTCCGGTTGGTGCCACAGGGCAGGTAGGCCCATGTACCGGCAACGCCGGGCTATAGGCCCACTGTCAGGAGGCTCCTCAACGCTGCCCTGGTCATCCCGGCCAGCCCCAAGGCCTCCAGCGTCCGCGGCGAACGCGAGAGATCCTCATGCAGCAGGCTGCCGAACAACACCAGTAGCGACTGCATGATGGGGGTGGGAGTCCCGCTCCACCGCCCTACCGAGGCCTGGAGCGCGAGGTTGAGCCGGACATCCTCCAGTACGTAGCGGTGCTGGAGCGTCAACTTCTCTCTCCATCTCTCCCCCTCGACCAATTCTCTGTGACCGGCGTCACCGTACATCCAGTGTCTGTCGGGGCCGGGAGCATAGTGGTCGGCAAACGGGTAGTGAGGAGGCGCGTAGCCAAGCGCCCGCCGCAGCACCACGCGCTCGGCGTCATGCTCCAACACCAGCCGTTTGACCGAAGGAGACGATCCTTCATTGTGGATATCCCAGGAAGGTTGGCTTTCGATAGGACCCACATTCATGAGCACGAGAACGGAGTGGATGATTGGCCCCACGTTGAGAAGGGCCACGGACAGCGCGTCTTCCACGCCGTGTGCCTCCGGATACAGGGCGCTCAGAGTTGTCACGACTTCCGCCGTGCGCCGGGCGGGAAATGCTCCGATCGGCAGTCTCACGGTGCGGCCGCTGAGGAAGACGGCCGGCACCTCCCCCTCGGCGGCAACGACGGACTTGCGGGCCAAGTATGGGAGCGTGCCGGGCTCTGCACAGACAATGTCCGCGCCGCAGCCGGCCGTTCGGCAGGCCCTCGTGAACGCGTACCCCCCGAGCGATCCGGGTGACAGCAGCACCACCTGTCCGTCCTCCAGCCAGGGAGCCAGCAGGCGGGCCCGCGACTCCTGTGTGAAGGCCGGATCCATGGCGATGACCACATCGGCCGAGGGAATGACCTGGTCGATGCGGGAACTCACGCATGCCGGTCTGGCCATCATGCCCTTGCCCAGCCCGTCTATGCGAATGGCGCGTGTGGAGAACAGGGCGGCGTGCCTCCCCTGGTCACCCGGCCACATGCTGACCTCATGGCCCTCGGCCGCGAGATGAGCAGCCGCTGCATAGGAGCCGTTGCCCCCGCCCACCACTGCCACCTTCAGCCCCACGCCACCCTCCTGTTTCGACACCGGCCCACCCGCCGGGGGTCGGCCGCAGCCCCGATGCCCCTTCTTTCGGATTGCAGATAGAATTGAACCACGTCATGGGTCCCCAGCAGAAGACAGTCGCCGGCCGAATCATGCCGCACCTCTCCGTACGCGAGCGTCAGTGCAGTGACGGGAGTTGGGCGGTGAGTGCTCGCGGTCTTCTCGCCATGATCGTGGCGGGCTGCATCCTGATGGTGGCGACCGGATGCGGCGGAACGCCGCTTTCCGCGGATGTGGATGGCCATATGGTGACGCTCCCTCGTGTCATGAGAGCGGGAGAGACCACCCGGGTAGGTTTCACGCTTTTCGCCGGAGAGGAATTGGGGCAGGGCCAGGTTCAGGTTTCGCTGCGTGCTGCCGGTCAGTCGCTGGCCAAGGCGGAGGGCGGCATTGCCGGCACGGGCACGTTGGCCTTGGATGTACCGCAGGTCCCGGCGGGCGAGTACCAGGTGGAAGTGGCAGGCCCGGGCTTCAAGGAAGCTGCCTTCGTGGAGATAGAGCCGAGGATGCTCGTGCTCATTGAAACGGACAAGCCCGTCTACCGGCCCGGACAGACGGTTCTCATGCGCGTGGTAACGCTGGATTCCTCGCTCAAGGCGGCTCCGGTGGAAGTCGAAGTGGAGGCCTTGGACGCTCTGGGCAACCGCGTGTTCAGGAAGACCGTAGTGTCGGATGAGTTCGGCATGACCTCCCTGGAGATCCCTCTCTCCAGCGAGCCCAGCCTGGGGGTGTGGCAGCTCACGGCCTCCGCCGGAGAGAGCAGCACGCGGTTGGATGTGCAGGTGGAGGAATACGTGTGCCCCAAGTACGAGGTGAAGGTGGTGCCCTCTCGGGACTGGTTCCTCTCCAACGAGCCCCTCGAGGGTACGGTCTCAGCCACCTACGCCTACGGCCGGCCGGTGGAGGGACGACTGGAGATCAGAGCCTGGCGCTACGTGGGTGCGTGGGAGGAATACGCGTCATACTCGGGGCCGGTTGACGGAGAGGGCTCATTCCGGGTTGATCCTGTGCGCGACGTGGCGGAAGCTCCGCGCACGGATGGTCTGGGCAACGTGCGCTTGGAAGTGAAGGTGGTCGAGGAGGCCACCGGTGACGAGCAGACCGTCACCGAGTTTCTCACCGCAGCCGCCGACCCTGTCCAGATGAGTATCGTCACCGAGAACATGGCCTTCAAGCCAGGCCTGCCCTTCAGCATCCTTTTGGTCACCAAGACGCCCGCAGGGGAGGCGGTCGAGTCGGCCGTTGTGGTGGAGACGGTCTACTACGCTGAGGACGAGAGCAGGGTGGGCATGGAACGGCAGCAGGTTGAGACCGGAGGCGGCTCAGCCTTGGTGCGGTTGGCGCCGCCCGTCCGGGCGGCACGTATGGAGGTCACAGCATCAACGGGCTCGGTGGTGGCCGGCAAGGCGCTGACCGCGGCCTACTCTCCTTTGGGGAGCTTTGTGCACGTGGAGCAGTTCGGCTCGCCGTCGCTGCATATCGGCGACGCCGCTGTCTTCAGTGTCTATAGCACCAGCGAGGCCCACACTCTTCACTATGAGGTTGTGTCGCGTGATCGCATCGTGCTCACGGACAGCTCGTCCGGCGACATCCAGTTCCGCATCACCCCGGCCATGGCAGGGGCGTGTCGGCTGCTCGTCTACCATGTGCTGCCTTCGGGTGAGGTCGTGGCAGACGGCCTTCCCTTCACGGTCGAGGGTGAGTACCCGCAGAATGTCACCATTGATCTGGGCGCCGAGGAGGCACAGCCCGGCGCGGCTGTGCAGCTCCGGCTGCGCACGCAAGGCGAGGCCAGAGTTGGGCTGACCGGCGTGGATCACTCCGTGTTCGTCCTGTCGGAAAGTCGCCTGAACCTGCAGCAGGTCTTTGCCGAGCTGGGACGCCTCTCTCCGCAGCCTCAGGTGGAACAGCAGGAGGTGGATGGCGTCGGTCCCTTGCTGGTCCCCGGCGCCATGGACGCTTTCGCGGGAGCAGGACTGCTGGTGCTTTCGGACAAGGACATCCCTGGGGGCAAGACCGTCGAGCAACACGGGATCGTCTCCGCAGATGGGGAAGAGGGACCGGTGGCGGGAGGGGACGGCACACCCGCCGATAGCGAGGGGGGAAGGCAGGCCGGAGGTCTGGCACACGTTCCGCAGGCCCAGCAGTCCTTCCCTGAGACTTGGTTGTGGGAAGAGGTCACCACGGGAAAGGACGGCAAGGCGTCACTGTCTCTCGAAGTCCCTGATTCCATCACCACTTGGGATGTTCGCGCAGTGGCCGTGTCTGCCGAGAAGGGCCTGGGCATAGCCGAAACCTCGCTCCGTGCCTTCCAGCCCTTCTCCCTGACCGTGGATCTCTCTCCGTCTGCAATTCGCGGGGAACAGCTCCCTGTCAGGGTTGCTGTCTACAACTACACGGATGCTCCCCAGGAATTCACGGTGGAGATTGACGCGTCTCCCTGGTTCGATCTGTTGAGTGGTTACCGGCAGACGGTGTTGGTGGCGGCCAATGATGCGGGCGCCGCCGAGTTTGTGCTTCGGCCGGCGGTGCCGGGCACGCAGGTGGTGAAGGTGACGGCGCGCAGCGGTCGGATGACGCGTGCGGTGAATAAGAGCATTGCCGTGGAAGCTGGGGGGGTAGAGCAAGAACTCGTGGCAAACGCGGTGGTGGAAGCCGGCTCCTCGATGGCGCTGGATCTGAGCACTCCGGCCACCGGGGTGGTGCCGGATTCGGGCACGGCTCACCTGACCCTGGCCGGCGGCTTACTGGCACCGTCCCTCGCGGGGCTGGATCAGCTGCTGCGGATGCCCTTGGGGTGCGGCGAGCAGAGCATGGTTCACTTCGCCTCCGCCACCTACATCCTTCGCTACATGAAGCAGGCGGGTGTGGTTGAGCCGGAGGTCCAGGCGAAGGCGGAGCGTCTGCTCCTCACCGGGTATCAGCGCGGACTGACCTTTCGGCGTGCGGATGGGAGCTTTTCGCCTTTCGGGGAAAGCGATGAGGAGGGCAGCCTCTTCCTGACGGCCTTCGTGCTCAAGACGTTCGCCCAGGCCGAGGGGCTGATCTACATAGACGAAGACATCATGGCCGCAGCAGGTGAGTGGATTGCTGAGCGGCAGCGGACCGACGGGTCGTTCGAGTCCGTGGGGTTCGTCCATGATCAGGAGATGATGGGAGGAGGGGGCAACGAGGCGCTGACGGCGTACGTGGCCGTGGCGCTGCTCGAGGCGGGGATCACGGAAGCAGCGCAGAAGGCCATTGACTACCTGGGCGGCAGAGTTGATCAGGTCTCTGATCCCTACACGCTGGCTCTGGTCACCTTTGCCCTGGGCAGAGGGCGGAGCGAGGGGGCTGCCGATGCTAGGCAGCGGCTGCTTTCCCTTGCCACAGAGGGGGAAGACGGATTGCGCTGGGGCGCGGCATCGGCCGAGCCGGGTGGGCAGCCCGCGCAGGAGCACGTGGACGTGGCGGGTTCACCGTTGCTGGGCTCCGAGGTAGAGACAACGGGGTATGCGGCTCTGGCCCTGAGTCAGGCGGGTGATCGCGCCAACGCGGCCAAAGCCGTGCGCCGGCTGATGGGCGGGCGCAACAGCGTCGGTGGGTTCGCTACCACGCAAGGAACGGTGGTGGCCGTGCAGGCCTTGTCGGAGTTCGCAGCCGCTCAGGGGGAGGGCGCCGATCTCACGGTGCGCGTCTCCGGCGGGGGCCTGTTCAGAGAAGTGAGATTCGCTCCGGACAGCCTGGACGCGGAAGTGATAGAAGTCCCGATGGGGACCAAGCTCACCGTATCCGTGGAGGGACAAGGTGAAGCTGTGGTCCAGGGCGTGGTGCGCTATTGCCTCACTGCGCCCCCAGAGCCCGTCGCCTTCGACCTCAGGGTATCCTACGACGCTTCCCAGGTTGACGTGGGTGACGCCGTGCGCGTCACGGCAGACGTCATGTTCACTCCGCCGGAGCCCCTTCAGGGATTGAACGCCGGAATGGTGGCGCTGGGCGTCGCGGTGCCAACCGGCTTTGAGGTGGTGCAGGAATCGCTTGCCGCCTTGCGCGAGTCGCCATACGTCAGGCGGTGCAGCCAATCGGGCCGCAAGGTAGTGGTGTACGTCGAGGATATGACGCCGGGCCAAGGCTTATCTCTGTCATTCACGATGTGGGCGCTGTATCCGGTGCAGGCCAAGAGCGCTGCTTCGCAGGTCTACTCCTGCTACCGGCCGCAGTGGAGGGGCGAGACGCTGAGTGAGGAGGTGAGCGGGAAGTAGAGAGCCGCCAATGGCGTGGACCGGCGAGAACAGCGAAGCGCTCAGTCCCCGGCGAATGCTGCCTCTCGGAACTCTCGAAACAGCTCAGCCAGGCGCCGGGGAGTGTGGTTGGCGTTGAGGCCACTGGTGCTGGGGAGCACCCATACGCCCGCCGACCCTACGGTCTCCTGCTGCCGGCCCAGTGGGGCGGTTGGTCTCTGGAAGGCAGTGCGGTAGGCGCCAATGCCCACGAAGGCCAACCAGCGGGGCTCATAGCACGCCGCCTTCTCTTCCAGATGCCGACGTCCCGCGCGGAATTCGGCCGCCGCCAGCTCGGAGGCCGCTCTGGTGGCGCGGGCCACCAGATTGGTGAGCCCCAGGCCGTACGACAGCAGTTCTGCCTCCTCGCATGGGGTCAGTAGGCGGGGTGTGAAGCCGCTCTCGAAGAGGGCCGGCCAGAAGCGGTTGCCTGGTCTCCCGAAGTGATGGCCTATGGCGGCGGTGTAGAGACCGGGGTTGATGCCCACGAAGAGCACAGTCAAGTCCGGCTTGATGAGGTCCGGGACAGTCTTGCCGGCCGCCGCCAGCAACTCGTCCTTGGTGGGCCGCCGTGGGCGCTGACCATCCGGAGCGGCTGCGGCGCGGGAAGCATCGCTCATCTGCGCTGGACCGCCTGGGGTGGGAGGTGCAGGCTCGGCTGCGGCATTCGGGTTCCTATGAGCCCTTTGTCTCGCATTGCGGCCTGCTCGTCGCCCACAATGTAGGCGAAGATGCGGGGTACCTCCGAGAGGGTCTGCACCAAGTAGACCACCTGGAAATCGATGCTCTCTTCCGATTCATCCTTGCTGCGGTATGTTGAGAGCCATCGGACACGCGCCACACTGTGGAGTTCATCCAGATGCGTGATCTCCATGGACTGAATGCTCATGGCTTCCATGCCGATGCTCCGGTAGGACTCGTATCCCCGCGGAATCATCTGGCGGAACACTTCGTCGTTCTGCCCGCAGCTCACACCTTGAGGGCCCGCTTCCACAAAGCAGTCGGCGAAATGGGCGGCGGTGGCCTCCGCGTTGCCGTGCCCAGCCAGTGCACGGGCGAACTCCGCAGCATAGCCGGCAAAGAAACGCTCTATCGCGCTCGTGCGATCATCCACGGGGCCTTCTTCTCCATTCTCGAAGCTTCACGTACAGCGGAGCGTTCGCGCGCGGTGCCTTGTAGGCGCCAGGAGGCTAAAGCTGGGCCAAGGCCTCCCTGCCACGAAAGGGGTCAAATGCGCCCAATACGTCCACCGCTTCGTATAGCTCGATGATGAGGTCACGAATGGCTCTGTCCCGCTGCGGTCCGGCCGCCATGCCGGCGATCTCCGCCGCGTCAAGTGTCACCATCACGCTGGGAACGAAGCCGGGGTGGAAGATCGCGCCCCGCTGGCGCGGAAGGTCCACAGCGCGTCCCAGCACGCACTCTGCGGCCACTTCACCCATGCAGAGGACGATCTCCGGCTTCACCACGTCGGTTTCCGCCCGAAGCCAATGGCGGCAGGCGTTGCCAGGGCCAATGTTCGCGGAGCCGACGCCCACGTTCAGGGCGCGCCCGCCCGCCACACTTCCTGGCGACGCATGCTTGACGGCGTTGGTGAGATACACGTCTGGCGCGCCGATGCCGGCTCCCTGGAAAGCCTCCTCCAAGATTTCTCCCGCCGGGCCGGAAAGAGGCCTGCCACTGGACACGTCCTCTGCGGTGGAGTGACCTCCCACGATCATCAGACGGGCGGAGGCCGGTCCCAAGCCCACCACTGCAGGCGAGCCGGCGGCCCCCAGCGCGCAACTGCGGCACTCCTGGGTGCAGCGCTGCAGCAGCTTCAATAGGTCCTCCGGGCAGAAGCCTCCGGGGTTGCACAGTCTTTCCTGGAACTCCTGGTACTCCATGCCGCTTAGGCTAACACGGCCGGCAGGCGAACGGTTACCACCAAGCCCCCCTCCGGAGGGGCGACGGCGGTGACCGAGCCCTCGTGCGCTTCCGCCACTGCCTTCACGATGGAGAGGCCCAACCCGAATCCTCCAGTGCTCCGGCTGCGTGAGCGGTCCCGGCGGTAGAAACGCTCGAAGAGCCTCCCGGCGTCCTCCGGGGGGATGATGGAACCGCCGTTGCTGACCCGCAGCCACGCAGCGGAAGTGCCGACGCCGGCTGCGTGCTGCCGTCGTAGGCCGGTGGGCTTCTCCATGCCGGTTTCGACCCTGACGAAGCCGTGGTCCAGGTTGTGGCGGATGGCGTTCTCCACCAGGTTGGCGATCATCCGCTCCAGCAACACGGGATCGCCCACCACCGAGGCGGGTTGTAGGGTTGCGTCAACCGAGAGGTGGCGTAGGACGGCCTCTCCTCGTTTGCCGTCCACTACTCGCGTCGCCATCTCCGCCAGGTCCACTTCCTCCCTGGTGGACGAGCCTCCCACTCGGGCCAGGAAGAGCAACCGATCGATGAGCTGGTCGGAACGGGTTACTGCATCGCGTATGACGGAGGCCATCTCCTTGTAGTCTTCGGCAGTGGCCGCCGGGTCGCTCGTGGTCACGTCCAATTCGGTGCGGATGATGGTCAGGGGGGTCCTGAGCTCGTGGGAAGCGTTGGCCACGAATTCCTTCTGAGCCGTGAAGGCGGACTCCAAGCGGCCGAGCATGGCGTCGAAGGTGTCCGAGAGCTCCTTGAGCTCGTCGGCCGGTCCCTGCATGGCAATGCGCTCTTTGAGGGTTGAGGCGGATAGCCTCCGCGCCGTGCTGGTGATGTCCTGCAGCGGCCGCAACATGCGACCGGCTAGGAGCCAGCCCATCACCAACGACAGCAGCGCCATCACTCCCAGCGCGATTCCCGACTTCACGGCCAGTTGGTTCAGAGACCATGAGGTGACTTCCCGCTCAATCTCGTCAACCAGCGTGGAAAGGGGCACATCCCCCACCATCACCGGTCCGTAGATTGGGTCTCCTCTGGGTCTGACCTGTTCCTCGGGGATTCCCAGGCGCACGGCCACCTCGATCCCCACATCTTTTGGGCTGACAACGAAGCTGTCCCGGATGAGGAGGTAGTTGAGGCCCAGCAGGAGTGCTCCGGCGAGCAGAAAGAGCGCGGCGTACCAGAGACTCAGGCGCAGCCGCACGGTTGGTGGGGGGAGCTTCACGAAGATGTGTGTGGGGCGCAGTTCATGCGTCTGCATCCGGCTTTATGCGGTAGCCAACGCCGGTCACGGTCTCGATGAGACCGGGCTCGCCCAGCTTGCGGCGCAGGGTCATGATGGTCACGCGAACCACATTGGTGAAGGGGTCTACGTTCTCGTCCCATACCTGCTCCAGGAGTTGTTCCGCGCTGACCACGGCCCCCTGGGCGGTGAGCAGTACCTCCACCACGCCGAATTCCTTCTTCGTCAGGCCCAAATCTCTGCCGGCACGCGTGGCTTCCCGTTTGGCCGGATCTACGATGAGGTCGGCGACCCCCAGTATGGGTGGGGTCGATCTGGCTGCACGGCGCGCCAGCGCCCTCACCCGGGCCACCAACTCGTCGAACGCGAAGGGCTTGGGCAGATAGTCGTCCGCACCGATGGTAAGGCCTTCCACCCGGTCTTCCACGGAGCCGGCGGCGGTGAGCATCAGCACACGCGCCGTGGACCCGTCCTCCACGAGCCGGCGACAGACATCGTCGCCGTGCATGCCGGGCAGGTTGCGGTCCAGGACAATCACATCGTAGGAGTTGACCGCGGCCTTCTCACTCCCTATCAGCCCGTCAAACGCCACGTCCACCGCCATGCCCTCACGGCGAAGTCCACGGGCCACCGCGTTGGCCAGTCGCTCTTCGTCCTCCACCACTAGTACTCGCATTAGTGCACCACATCTGGATCGATTGCCGGGCAGGTGATGCTCGCCGTAGGGAGCACGGCGGATATTACCTGCTATTAGTCTACTCATTGTCGCGTAAGACCCAGGTAAAAGCGGGCGGCATTCCGCGCGGCTTACAGCGGCTTTACGCCGGCTGCGGCATAGTGAGGGTGCGACGAGGCGGAGCGCGAGCGCCGCCGTTGAGGAGAGATACGAACAGGGAGAGACAAGGAGAAGTGGCAATGCATCCGGCAATTGGAACGGCCAGCTCGAACCACGCGCGGCTGCATGTGCTTGGCGGGGCTGTGGCCGTGCTTCTGATGGTAGTGAGCCTGCTGAGTGGATGCACCGCGGCCGATACCGCTGCCACCAACGCCGCCGGGGAAACGGTAGGAGATTCTGCGTCAGGCGGGCGATCCACCGTGGTGGCGGAGACGGTGGCTCAGGTGCAGAGCCGGCTCTCGCTGGGAGAAAGCCCGGCGGAGACGGTAGCAGCTGCTGTCGGCCCCAGCGTGGTGAACGTCAGGGTGTCGGGCGTGGCTCGGTCGCAGTTCTTCGGCGATCAGCCCTACGAGGGTGTGGGCTCTGGGGTCATCATCTCGGCGGATGGCTACATCATCACCAACCAACACGTCATTTCTGAGGGCGGCTATGTGTCGGATGCAATCGAGGTGACGCTGAGCACGGGCGAGGTGATCCCGGCTGAGCTGGTAGGCGAGGACGAGTTCACCGACATTGCCGTCATCAGGATAGACAAGGAGGGGCTGACCCCCGCCGAGTTCGCTCCGTCCGCGGAGACCACTATTGGGGAATACGCCATTGCCATCGGGAGCCCGCTTGACTACGCCAACTCTGTGACCCTGGGCATCGTGAGCGGTCTCAACCGGACCATTGAGGGCAGCGACAGCACCTCCTTGGTTGATCTGGTGCAGGTCGACGCCGCCATCAGCCCGGGGAATTCCGGGGGTGCCGTCCTGGATTCCAGCGGACGCGTCATCGGCATCGCTGTGGCCTATATGCCCCCCGAATCGACCGGCGCTCAGAACATCGGCTTCGCCATCCCGTCCGACATCGCACTGTCCGTGGCTGAGGAGCTCATGGACACAGGCAAGGTCAGCCATGCCTACCTGGGCATCAACTACACGACCATCACCAGCGAACTGGTGCAGCGTTTCGGGCTCTCCCGGGATTCCGGGGCGCTTGTCACCCAGGTGGGACAGGGTACGCCGGCCGCGGAGGCAGGCATGAGGGCCGGCGACGTCATCCTCAGCATCGGCGATGTGGCGGTCACCCAGGACGGGGATGTGGTGGTGGCCCTGCGCCGCTCGGCGTCCGGAGAGACCGTGCCGGTCAAGGTGGATCGTGATGGCAACGAGATGACGCTGCAGGTCACGCTGGGAGAGCGTCCTGTCTCCGGTTGACGGGCGGCTCGGGAGGCATGTTGCTGATAGAATAGTTGAGACGAAGACGGAAGCGGGATTGTCGAACGAGGTGGGGTGATCTTGCCGCTGGAATCGGTGACGGCCGCGGCCGTTGCGGTGCCGGCCTTCGCCGTTTCCGCTCCCGCTCCGCGTGTGTGCTGACACTCAGTGCTGCGGCAGAGGTGTGGGAGCCAAGAGAGAAAGGAACCCGCAGTGCCCTTTGTCGGTCCTTCCCCTGAAGCCTCCGGCCACCTACTGGCTGCACTGGGTTACTGTGGGCAATGGCAGCAAGTCTTCCGGCCCTTTGCCGACGAGGGCCTTCTCCCCGGCAGGGTGGTTCGCGCCGATCGCGGTTCGTGTGTGGTGGCCTGGAGCCGTGGCTTTGCCCGCGCCCCGTTCTCCGCACAGTTGGTGAAGGCTGCTTCGACTGCGGTTGACCTACCGGCCGTCGGCGATTGGGTGACGCTGAAGAGCGCCCCGGTGTGCGATCAGGGCACGGCCGTTGTCATTGAAGGCGTGTTGCCGCGCCGGACGGCCTTCGTGAGGTCCGACCCGGGAAGAGAAGCCGTGGGCCAGGTTCTGGCGGCCAACATCGACGTGGTTCTCATCGTGCATTCCCTGGAGGCGGAGCCCAACTTGCGCCGCATCGAGCGCGAACTGGCCGTGGCGTGGGAGAGCGGCGCTACCCCGGTAGTGGTCCTCACCAAGGCTGATCTGGCTACGGATCCCGTGTTGTATGTGCCCATCGTGTCTACAGTTGCGCCGGGTGTCGAGGTGCTTCTGGTGTGCGGCAAGACGGGCAGTGGACTAGGCCCGTTGCTCTCCTTGTGCCGCCGCGATCGCACCGTTGCCCTGATCGGCCCCTCGGGCTCCGGCAAGTCAACGCTCATCAACTCCATGATCGGTGAGGAGCGCCAGGCCACGCGTGGGGTGCGGGTAGCTGACGGCAAAGGTCGCCACACCACGGTCGCACGCGAGTTGATCGCGGTTCCTGGCGGAGGCGTGCTGGTGGACACGCCGGGGTTGCGGGCGTTGGCCCTGTGGGAAGCGGACGAGGGGATAGGCCGGGTGTTCAGCGATATCGAGGAGTTGGCCGGCTCCTGCCGTTTCGCGGACTGTGCGCACGCGCGGGAGCCCGGTTGTGCCGTGCGTTCGGCAGTGGAGCGCGGCGAGCTGACCACGGAGCGTGTGGAAAGCTATCGCAAGTTGCTGCAGGAGTCCGCGCGGGTGACCACCTTGCGGAACGCGCGGCGGCCGCTGGAGGGGAAGAGGAAGTGGAAAAGCAGGTCGAAGGATGCACGGGCCTTTCACCGCTTGGTGGGGCGTTGAGCGACGCGAGGGCAAGAGTCCCACTGCTCTGTGTAGCGATGCTGTTGGCTTTGGCATTGTGGCTCGTGGGGTGCGGGAACAGCTCGGGGACCGGTTCGTCCTCCACCCTCCCTGAATCCACCGATACCACCAAGGAAGCCACCGGCACCACCATCCCGCCCGAAACGGTTCCGCCTGAGTTGGCGGACAGAGCACTGGAGCTGGTGCAGCTCATGGCGGAGGGCTCGTTTTCGCAGGTGGTCCTGAGTTTTGATGAGACCATGGCGGCGGCGCTCCCCGCGGCGAAGCTCGCCGAGGTCTGGCAGGCGCTCGAGCAGCAAACAGGCGGTTTCGTGGAGCCGTCTGGCGTGCGCATGGAGACCGCTGGCGGGTACCGGCCGGTCATTGTGACCGGCCTCTTCGGCGAGGCCAAGATAGACATACGCATCGTCTTCGACGACCAGGACAGAGTGGCCGGCCTGTTCTTCAAGCCCTCGGAGACGGCCTACGTGTCGCCCTCCTATGTTGACCCTGCCGCTTTCACAGAGAGCGAGATCGCCGTGGAGAATGGTGAGATCCGATTGCCGGCAACGCTGAGCGTGCCGCTCGGTGGGGGCCCCTTCCCGGCGGTGGTGCTGGTGCATGGCTCCGGGCCCAACGACCGCGATGAGACGTTCGGTCCCAACAAGCCGTTCCGGGATCTCGCCCAGGGATTGGCCACGGCCGGTATTGTCGTGCTCAGATACGACAAGCGTACGTTCGTCTACGGTCAGGAGGCGGATTTCTCGGTGCCCACGGTCAAGGAGGAGACGGTGGATGATGCGCTCGCCGCCTTCGCCCTGTTGCGCGGGGTGCAGGACGTGGATCTGTCACGAACCTTCATTCTGGGACACAGCCTGGGTGGCATGTTGATGCCGCGTATCGCCGTGGAAGCCCCGCAGGCGGCCGGTTTCGTGCTGTTGGCTGCCGTGGCGCGCCCACTCGAGGATCTCATCCTGGCCCAGAATCGCTATCTCCTGTCTCTGGACCCCGGCCGGAACAGCGACAGCGAGGCGGAGTCAGGGTTGGCCGAACTGGAGAAACAGGTGCAGAAGGTCAAAGACCCCGGGTTGGCGGCGGATACGCCGGCAGTCGAATTGCCGCTGGGCATCCCGGCGGCCTATTGGCTTGACCTGCGTGGCTACGAGCCGGCAACGGCGGCCAAGGCCATCGATCAGCCGCTGCTTGTTGCGCAGGGAGGGCGTGACTATCAGGTGACGGAGCAGGACTTCGAGATGTGGCGCGATGCGCTGTCGGACAGAGCGGACGTGACCTTCGCCTTCTACCCAGAGCTCAATCACCTTTTCGTTGAGGGCGAGGGAGTCTCCCGTCCCAGCGAGTACCTCGTGGAGGGTCACGTGGCTGAGGGTGTTGTAGAAGACATCTCAGCCTTCGTCTCGACCGCCGTACGTTGACCCGGAGGTGTCCGGCATGATAGGGAGGAACGTGTGATACTCAACCGACAGAACACGGCGGTGATCGTCGACTCCACGGCCGATCTGCCGGACTACCTGGCGATGGATCCCAACTTGACCATCGTCCCCTTGATGGTCCACATTGGGGGCGAGACCTACCTGGACTGGGTCGAGCTCAAACCGGAGGCCTTCTACGAGAAACTGTCCGTAGTGGAGCAACTGCCGCGCACATCGCAGCCGGCGGTTGGCGTCTTCAAGCAGCTCTACGAGCGGCTGCGGGGACACTACGAGCATATCTACTCCATCCACCTTAGTAGCGAGTTCAGTGGGACCTACTCCAGCGCCTGCATGGCACAGCAGTCCGTCTCGGGAGTGACCGTTGTGGATTCCCAGCTGGCCACAGGGGGGATCGCCCTGCTGGTGGACCGTGTGATGGAGAGATTGTCAGCCGGCATCGCCAAAGAGGACTTGGATGCTTATCTATCCCGCTATGTGGCAGACCGCGGCTTCTACTTCATCCCGCAAACGCTGGACTACTTGGCCAAGGGTGGTCGCATCGGTCGCGCGGCGCACCTGGTGGGCACGCTGCTCAATATCACGCCCGTGCTCACCATCAAGGACGGGATGGCCGATGCATACAAGCGGGTCCGGGGCATGCGCCAGGCCCTCCGTGCCATGCAGAAGGCAGTGCTCAGCCACACCTCATCGGGTCGGCCCGTGTATATGTCGCTGATGCACGCAGTCAACCTCCCCCTTCTGGAGCGGCTGCGTGAAGCCATGCAGTTGATCCCGGACCGTCACATCGAGATACGGCTCACCACCACGGTTGGTCCGGTGATCGGCACGTATTGTGGGCCGGGCGCGGTAGGCATATGTTTCATCCAGGAGTAGAACCAGGTCAGGAAGGCGCCGGGGGCGTTGAGCTTGGAGGCAAAGAGATGATCGAGCGCTTGCTGGAAGGCAATCGTCGGTATGCCGCAGGGCGGTCGAGTGCGGCGAACGCGTCGCCGGCCAGGCGCCGGGAGTTGGTCGCCGGCCAGGCGCCTGCGGCTGCCGTGTTGTGTTGCTCCGATTCGCGCGTCCCGCCCGAGATCATCTTCGACTGCGGTTTGGGCGAGCTCTTCGTTGTGCGTGTCGCCGGGAATGTGATTGATCCCGTGGTCCTGGACAGCCTGGAATACGCCGTGGATCACCTGGGGGTGCAGCTGGTGGTGGTGCTGGGCCACAACAACTGCGGGGCGGTAACGGCGGCCTGCGCGGGGGGGCACAGCCGATCTCCCGGGCACCTTGCTGATCTGCTGTGCCTCCTGGGGCCGGCGGTAGAGGCGGCGGACGCGCTGGGCCGGCCCGCCACGCGGGTGGACGATGCGGTTGCAGCCAACGTGCGCATGGCCGTCCAGAAGCTGGAGCAGCACCTGGGAACCGCATCGGTGGGGCGGGGGTTGCTCGTGGTGGGCGCACTCTACGATCTCGAGTCCGGAGTGGTCTCCCTCCTCTGAAGCCCCTGGGAGCCCTCTCCTTCCCGCGTTCGCACTCCCTGCTCCCAGCGTCTATGCTTTGCCAATGGCTCGCGGCTCGCGCAAAGGATCCAGTCCCTATCTCCGCAGGCGCATCGCGGCTGCCGTCCTCGCGGCTGCCGTCGTCCTGCTGCTGTTGGTTGCTGTCGACGCGGTGGCGTACTGGGGGCGCATTCACCATGGCATCAGCGTGGCCGGGGTGGATTTCGGGGGCATGAAGAGGGATCAGGCGGTGGAGAGGCTGAGCGAGCTCGCGGGGGCCTCTCTGGCCCGGAGCATCACACTAGCGGCCGGAGGCCGCGCATGGCCGGTGCAGCCGTCGCTGTTCGGCACGCAGATCATGGAGGAAGCCACTATTGCGGAAGCCATGGCCCTGACGCGCAACCGCAGTTTCTTCAACAACGTGTCCAAGCGCCTCAGGCTCTACTTCTCCCGGCAGAATGTTGATCTGCTCGGCTCGGTCAACGAGAAGAGCATGGATGCCTTCATCGCCGATATCGCCAAGCAGTTGGATATCCTGCCGGTGAACGCCTCCCTGGAATTCCACGGCTCCGTCGTCAGGGTGCGAGATGGCGAGCCGGGCCTGGTGGTGGATCGTGACGCTCTGCGCAATGCCCTCACCTCCACTCTGCTGTCGCTACACGCCACGCAGATCGAGATTGCCGTTGTCGAGGCACAGCCGGCAGTCCACGCCGCGGACACGGCAAAGGCTGTGGAGGAGGCGCGGGTGATGATCGCCGCCCCCGTCGTCTTGGCTCACGGCGAGAACAAGTGGAAGCTGACCGGGGAGGAGATCCAGGCTTTCGTCGACTGCGTGGTGGAGAAGAGGGGCGGTGTGGCCGAGTTGATCCCGGTGATATCTGCTACCAAGGCGGAGGGCTTCCTGAATGAGATCGCTTCAGAGGTGAATCAGGCGATGGGCAATGCCACTTGGGACACCGACGGCCAGACGGCAACCCTTCTCGAGGCGTACAGCGGGTTTGAGTTGGACAGGGCTGAGACGGCGCTGGCCCTGACCAACGCCGCCAAGGCCTCCGCCAATCGGGTGGCGCAGGCGGTGATTGCCGAAGTGAAGCCGGAGCGGACTACTGAGCAGGCTCAGGAGATGGGCATCGTGTCGGCGCTGGGCAGGTTCAAGACGGAGTTCGAGGGAACCGAGAACCGTGTGTCCAACATCAAACGGGCGGCGGAACTCATCAGTGACACCCTGCTCGCCCCCGGAGAGGAGTTCAGCTTCAACAAGGTGGTGGGCGAGAGGACCGAGGAGCGCGGATTCCATCAGGCCAAGGTTGTCTCTGCGGACGGGACCCTGCAGGACGATCTGGGCGGAGGGATCTGCCAGGTGGCCACCACTCTGTTCAACGCCGCTTTCGCGGCGGGGTTGGACATCACCGAACGGAAGAACCACTCGTTGTACTTCGAGTCGTACCCCAAGGGGCGGGATGCCGCCGTGAGCTGGGATGGCCCCGACCTTCGTTTCGTCAACGATACCGGCCATTGGCTGCTGATCAGAGCCGCTGCCACCAACAAGAGCGTCGTCTTCGTGCTGTACGGAACACCTGACGGACGGGTAACGGACACCACCACCAGTGACTGGTACGAGGTGGAGCCCCAGGGCACGAAGACTGAACTCTCCTCTGAGCTGGCGGCGGGCCAAACGCGCGTCAAGGATCACGGGCAGGACGGCAGGTCGTGCACGGTCACGCGGATTGTAAAGGATGCCTCAGGAACCGTGCTGCACGAGGATGTCTTTGAGAGCTGCTATCCCATGTATTTCCAGATCATTGAAGAGGGTACGAAGACCTCGTAGGGGTGGAGGAGGCTGGCGTGCCGATCGGTGGCTATTGCGAGGAGTGCGGCAAGTGGGTGTGGGTGACCTCATCGGGTGAGTGCCGGCATGGTCACCCGGCGTCTTCGGTGCGGGAAGTCCAAGTCCTCAAACCGGCGGAGAGGCCGTTGGGGCCCTTCGGTCGGGCACCGCGACCTGCTCAGGCGGAAAGGGGGACAGGCCGTTGGTGGTGGCGACACTCCTTGTGGATGGTGTGGACCTTCACGTTGGGCGTGTTGACCTGGGTTTCCTTCGTCTATGTCGGTCAACGGGCGCGGAGTAGGGCATGGATTCTGTGGGGTTTGGTGTACGCCGTCCCCATGGTGCTTACCATTGCCTCCATAGGCTCCGGGTATCTGCAGTATGCGGTGGCGCTGCAGGTGCTGGTCTCCATCATCTCCATCGTGCATGCCTTTCTCATTCGTCCCACCTACCGGGCGATCATGTTTGGGGATCCGCCGTCCGGGATCGGTCCCGCGCCGCCGGCCATGTTGTTGGAGAGGGGAACGCGCGGCGCCCTGCCCCCCGGGGGGCACGAGGCGGTCGGTGCAGTGCTGCAGGAGGCCCAGTCTCGGGTGGATGGCATTGCCGCTGCAGCTGAGGTCATCGCCAAGCCGGAGGTGAGGCAGGCGGTGGGACGCCTCTGCCTCACCGCGGAACAGATCCTGGAGGAGATCCTGCTCAAACCCGGGCAGGCGGAGTTGGCCCGAGGCTTTCTCAACTACTATCTGGAGGCCGCCGATCGTATCATTCGCGGCTACGCCGACCTGTCGGGGCGCCACTTGGTGTCGGCTGAGGTCACGCAGACTCTCGCACAGGCGGAAGCTTCCCTGGGAGGTATCCAGAAGGCGTTCGACAATCAACTGTCCATGCTGCTCCAGTACCGGTTGCTGGACCTCGACGGCGAGATAAGCCTTTTGGAGAAGACGGTGCAGATGGACGGCCTGGCAGGTCCAGGAGCGTCGGGGTGACACGCCCCCGCTTGTCAGGTATAGTGTAGGTCACCATGTCTCGATAGGAACCCTCCTCGGCGCCCCGCTGGACTCCCAAGTTCTCTCGGTCGTTTCGTAGGCTCGCCTATCGGGATGTGGCAGCGCAACTCCCAGTTTGGAGGGTCAGTGAGTTCAGCAAAGCTGTATGTGGGCAATCTCAGTTACGGCACCACGGACGGCACTATTCGGTCGCTGTTCGAGTCCCACGGGACCGTGGCCTCGGTCAACCTCATCGCGGACCGGGAAACCGGCCGGCCGAAGGGCTTCGGCTTCGTGGAGATGGGAACCCCGGAAGAAGCAGAGGCTGCCAAGAGCGCGCTCGACGGCACAGAGGTGGATGGGCGTACCATCAAAGTGGACATGGCCAAGGTGCAGCAACCGCGTAGAAGCGGTGGCGGTGGTTATGGTGGTGGCTACGGCGGCGGTGGGTACGGCGGCGGCAGCCGTCGCTGGTAGACGCGCGTAGCGGACAAGACCGTTTGTGAGCGCCGCCGGCCTTCGGGCCGGCGGCGCTCGTTGTCAGAGTGGGCAAGGAGGGCGCCGGGTGGCGCCCTCCTTGCCCTGTGTCCTCTTTCGTTGGGCTCTCATTTCTTCCAGAACTGGCGCGTAAAAGGCAGCAGTATGGCGTACAGCTCCAGGCGGCCGATGACCATCAGCGCGGTGAGCACAAGCTTGGCGAAGGGCGTCATGAAAGCGTAGTTCATAGTCGCTCCCACAGCCCCCAGCCCCGGGCCTATGTTGTTGAAGGTGGCGATGACCGAGGTGGAGGCGGTGATGAGGTCCGTGTTGCTTGTGGCGATGAGCAGGGAGCCCACAACGAAGACCATCACGTAGAGGGCGAAATGCTGGAACACCGATATCCGGATGGATTCGGGGACGACCTGCCCGCCCAGTTTCAAGGGCAGTACGGCCTTTGGATGGAGTTGGCGGGTCAACCCGTGATGGGTGCTCTTCAGAAGCACCAGCAGGCGTGACACCTTGAAGCCGCCGGCGGTGGAGCCCGCCGATCCACCGATGAACATGAGGATGAGGAGTAGGAACTTGGCGAACGTGTTCCATTGATCGAAGTCGGCGCTGACGAATCCGGTGGTGGTCTGCACGGAGACAACCTGGAAAGCGGCCTCGCGAAAGGCGTGCCCGATCGTGAAGTGGCTCTTGGCCGCGATGAGGCTGATGGTAATGGCGATGATGCTCAACCCCACGATACCCGTGTAGCTGCGGAACTCGGGACTCTGGAACAGCTTGCGACGCTGCCCGCGGAGAAACGCAAAGTAGAGGGCGAAGTTGCCACCCGCCAGGAACATGAACCAGGTGATGATCGCTTCGTAAGTGACGTTGTTGTAGGTGGCGACACTTCGCTCCAGGGGTGAGAACCCGCCGGTGGCCATGCTGCCGAAGGAGTGCGTGACGGCGTCAAACAGTGGCATGCCCGCCGCGGTGAGTAGCACGGTCTCCAGCAGTGTCAGGGCCACGTAGATCAACCACAGGCCGCGGGCGGTGTCTCTGAGCTTGGGGGTCAACCGCTCAGTGACGGGACCGGGTGATTCTGCAGAGAACAGCTTCATGGCTCCCGCGCCGATAGAGGGCAGGATGGCCACGAAGAGCACCAGTATCCCCATCCCGCCGTACCAGTGCGTGAGGCTGCGCCAAAAGAGGATACCGTGTGGCTGGTTGTAGTCCACCAGCACGCTGGCGCCCGTGGTGGTGAAGCCGGACATGCTCTCGAAGAGGGCGTCCACTACGCCGAAAGTCCCGTTCAGGATGAAGGGGAGCGCACCAAAGATCATGGCCACGATCCAGCCCCCTCCCACGGTGAGGAAGCCTTCGCGGTACCCGATAGTGGTCCTCCCACGGGGACGGGTGGCCAGCAGCACGGGAAGCGCCACGACCACGCAGACGCCGGCACTGAGGAGAAAGGCCCAGACATCTGGGTCTCGGTAGATGGCAGAAACGCCGGCACTGAGCAGGATGCCCGCGCCGACGGCAAGGATCACCAGGCCGTTGAGGTACCCAACCAGGCGCAGATTCACCTGCCGCCCGCCCCCTTCACCTGGAGCGAAACATCCTTTCCACTTCGGTCACAGCCTCTTCTGCGGAGAAGACGATGGCCAGATCTCCGGGGCGGGGAACGGAGTCCCCTCTGGCCATGATGACCTCCTCTCCCCTGACGAGCACTGCCAAGACGGCTCCGCGTGGGAAGCGCCCCTCCCGCAGCGGGGATCGGGACACCGCGCTGTTGGGGCTTACCCGCAGCTCGAGCACTTCGCCCGCGGATTTGTCGAGGAGGGCGGCGTTCACAACCTCACCCTTGCGCACGTAGCGCAACACGGCTGATGCCGTCAATTGACGCGGGCTCACGGCCACATCCACCCCCATGGACTGCAGCACGCGGGTGAAGTCGCTGGTCTCAACCACGGCGATGGTGCGCTGTGCACCCAGGCGTTTGGCCTGGAGGGCGGCGAGCATGTTCAATCTATCGTCGCCGGTGGCGGCAACGAACAACCCCACCTCGTCGACGCCTTCCGACAGGAGGAAGGACTCGCTCAGGCCCTCGTCGTGGAGGACAAGGCAGTGCGAAAGCACTGCGGCAGCCTCCATGGCCCGCTCGTGGTCCTTCTCGAGCACTTTGGGACGCAATCCCCGGTTTTCCAATTCGAGCGCGATCTGCAGCCCGATGTCACCGCAGCCCAGCACCATGGCCGAGTGGCGTTCCTTCCGGTGGCCGGAGAGAAGCGCGGCGGTCTGCTTGACGGGGTCGGGGATTCCCACGATGAAGACGGTGTCTTCCTGACCGAGGACGGTGGAGCCGCGAGGCATAGCGACTTCCCCTCGGGTGAGCAGCCCGGTGATAAGCACCCCCCGCGGCAGTCCCATGTCCATGATTCTCTTGCCGACCACGGTGCTGTGTCGGTCCACGCGCACCTCGACCATGCTGACCTGCCCGTTGGCAAAGGACTCAACCTCCAACGTGCCGGGGTAGTCGGCCAGGCGGCCCACCTGCTCGGCGACGGCAGCTTCCGGCTGGATCACGCGGTCAATGCCGGTGAAGTCACTCGAGACACCCTTTCCGGGTTCGACGTAGTCCTCATTGCGGATGCGGGCCACGGTGAGCGGGACTCCGGCCCGCTTGGCCACCATGCAGGCGATCATGTTGACCTCGTCGGAATCTGTGACCGCCATGAGTATTGCTGCATTGGCTACGTTGGCCTCGAGGAGCACCCGGCGGGAAGCACCGTTCCCCACGATGGTCAGCGCGTCGGCTTCGTCTGCGAGCTGCTGCAGACGCTCCGCGTCGCGGTCGATCACGGCCACATCGTGACCCTCACGACCGAGCATCTCCGCGATGTATTGACCTACTTCCCCTGCACCAACCACCACTGCATACATGCCTCTGAGCATACCGGAGCAAAGAGGCCCTTGAAAGACGAGCGACAAGCTCTCCACTGGAATAAGGATTAGAGAGACTCGGAAACGGGTACCGAAACGATATGGCCGGCATCGTAGTCGTCGCTGACTCCAGTTCCAACATTCCCCTCGCTTTGGCCGAGGGGCTCCCGCTGGTCATTGTGCCCATGGTTGTGGTGTTGGAGGGGCGGGAGCTACGCGACGGCATCGATGTGACACCGGACCAGTTCTATGCTTGGCAGGCGGCTCATCCGGATGCTGAGTATTCCACCTCCTGCCCTTCGCCCGGTGACTTCAGAGCCGCCTACGAGGATGTGGCCGCCACTGCCGATGGGATCGTCTCTGTGCACATCGCGGCGGGGCTCAGCACCACCCTGGATTGTGCGTCCCGGGGAGCCGCGCTGTTCGCCGAGCATCGTCCGGCGGGCTTCCCTCCGGTGATGCTGGTGGACACCGGTGTTGTGAGCATGGCCTGCGGGTTCTGCGCCCTGGCTGCGGCCAGGAAGGCGCAGGAAGGGGCCGGTCTGGAACAGGTGTTGGGGGAGGCCAACCGCGTCAGGGAGCTGGTGCGGATGTACGCTGTGCTTCGCACCCTGCGCTACGCGGCGAGAAGCGGCCGAGTGCCGTCAATCGTCAAGTACGTGGTGGCGCAGATCCCCGTGCGCCCCCTGCTTCGCATCGGGGGTGGCAGGGTCAGCTTGGTACGTGCGGACCAGAGTTACCAACGGGCGATGAGGCGGCTGCGCGAGGTTGTGGTACGCGAGGCGGGCGGCCTCCCGGTCCGCATGGCAGTGATGCACGCTGCGGCGCCGGAGGAGGCCGAGGAGTTGGCCGCGGAGCTGTGCCGTGCGTGTGATTGCCGGGAGATTGTGATCGGGCCCTTCACGCCGGTGGTCGGGGCGCATACCGGCCCCGGGTTGCTGGTGGTGGCGTTTCATCTGGACAAGGGTGAGTGATGAGCTGGGCCAACGTCGTGGCGCCGCTGGCTGGATACCTGATCGGCTCTGTGCCCACCGCGTACCTGGTTGCCCGGCGGCGGCATGGAGTGGACATCCGGGAGATCGGCAGCGGCAACGTGGGCGGCTCCAACATGCGAGCCGTTGGCGGTGTCTGGGGCACGATCCTGGTAGGCGTGACGGACCTGGTCAAAGGTGCGGTTGCAGTCTGGGCGGTGCTGCTGCTCGGCCTGGGGGAGGGCACGGCGGGGATCACCGGCATGGCTGTGGTGGCGGGACACAACTGGCCTGTCTGGCTGGGGTTTCGGGGCGGCCGGGGTGCCGCCGCCACCCTGGGAGTGCTGCTGGTGTTGTTCCCCCTGGGCTTCCTCTGGGTGCTGTTGTTCCTCGCTGTGGGCAGGCCGCTGCAGTTGGTGGCCGTGCTGCACGTCGTGGCCGTGGTGTCGCTTTCCGGCTTGGCGGTCGTTGTCGGAGAGCCGGCTTCCATGGTGTGGCTTCTCGTTGCGCTGGCCCTGCTGATGGTGATCAAGCGTCTGGAAGCCAACCAGCGGTTTCGAGTCCCGACAGGGACGGAGACTTCACGCCGTGTGCTGGCGAACCGTCTCCTGCTGGACCGCGACCAAAGATGAGGAGGCCGCCGCCTCACCTGGTTTCTGGAGGCGGGTGGTGATCAGAGATTCATCAGCGCCCAAAGGAGTGCCGCCACCTCACCGCGTGTTGCGGGCGCCCATGGATCCCAATCCAATCCCACGTTGTAGAGTCCGGCCAGAAGGCCGTTGTGCTCGGCGATCTTCAGGTTGGTGTCATGGAGGCCAAGCCCGGTGAGAGCTACGGAGGGAGCGAACCCAACAGGAGGCGTGTCCAAGGCGTTGGGCTTCAAGGACTGGGCCGCTCGAATCACCATGGTGATCAACTGTGCGCGGCTGATGCTATCCCAGGGAGCGTAGCGGCCGGGCGCCACGCCTTGGGCGATACCGGCGCCGGCGGCTGCAGCGATGAACTGATGCGGATAGTGGGTGGAGGGATCATCGGCGCCCAGGTCTGAGAAGGAGCAGCCCTGACCCTCGCTCACCTCTATGCCCATGGCGCCACATATCATCTTCGCAAACTGCGCCCGATTGACCTCTTGCTCTATGCGGAATTCCCAGCCGTCCGCCACTTGGTAGCCGTCAATGATACGAGCCTGCTTCAT
This sequence comes from Gaiellales bacterium, assembly GCA_012719395.1. Lineage (GTDB taxonomy): Bacteria > Actinomycetota > Thermoleophilia > RBG-16-64-13 > RBG-16-64-13 > JAAYAL01. The sequence goes on from JAAYAL010000081.1 coordinate 38,841, forward strand.
TCCGTCGACTGCGGGGAAATAAGGGTGGGTGCTCGGCACGTCGACGAAGCCGTTCTCCGCGGGAGGGACGCTGGTCATCTGGGCAGCGGTCTGGTTGATGACCGTCACAGAAATGGCCATGGTGTTGGTGTTGCCCGCCGCATCGAACGCGGTGGCCCTAAGAGTGTAGGCGCCGTCGGGGCACTTGGTAGTGTCCCAGACGAACTGGTAGGGAACATCGATATCCGAGGCGGTCAGTGTATCGTTGATGGTCAGCTCTGTACGAGTGACGCCCACATTGTCAGACGCGGTGAGATCGATCACCACGTTCTCCCCGCTCACGGTGGCTCCGGTGGAGGGGCTGGTGATGCTGACAACCGGACGCTGCGTGTCGCGCGGCTGCTGCTCGGTCCGAGCGGAGGCATCGATGTAGCCTCCGAAATCAGTGGTCCAGTAGGTGCCGTAGGCCGATCCTGACACTGTCAACATCGAGATGCCGATCACTCTGAATTCGGAGTTGAGCATGTTGGCGTTGTGACCGGGAGAGTTTCTCCACCCTTCAAACACGGCCTGCGCCGTGGCAAAACCTGCAGCTATGTTCTCGCCCTTTGTCGTGGAGTAGTCATAGCCTGAGGCCGCCATACGGTCCCATGGCGCACTTCCCGGGGCAAAGAAGTCCGACTGGACGGTGTAGTGTGAGAAGAAGCCGTAGGCGCCCATGTCCGAGTTGTGGCGTCCGCAGGCTTCGCTGATTGTGCTGCTCAGCATCAACTCGCCAAGCCCGTTTTGCCGGCGATAGTCATTGATCAAGCCGAGGAAGGCAAGCTCCTGGGTGTTGAAGGCGTGGGCCGTGGCCGGTAGGCAGAGCGAGCCGATGATGGTCATGACGAGGAGCACGGCCACCGCGCCGACAAGCCTGCGCCGTCCGCTGCAGTATCTTGATGCTTGGTGCTCAGCGCCCCTTGCGACCATTTGTGCGACGCTCCCGTGCTGGCCCTGACAGTGATCCAATTGTGTCTCGTTGTTCCACTATAACGAAATAGAAGATCGGAAGTTGCGGAAAAGCTGCACGCTAACAGAAGGACGCAGACATGCGGGACGGCGGCAGAGCATTGGCAGTGGGCGGGTGGGGCAGGAGGGCGGGGGGAGGACCATCCTCCCCCCGCCCTCCTGCTAAGTGAGGTTGCGCATGCGCAGAGCCGACCAGGTGGCACCGACGGCTATGTTGGACACGGAACCCATGCCGATGGCCTGCGAAGACTCCACATAGTGTCTCGGTTGAGGTCGTGCCCTGCAGCCGCTGCGGCGCGGGTTCGGCCAGAGACAAGGCGGACATCCCGTGGGAACATCAGGATGACATTGATGCCCCGAGGAGGCATAACCGGCTGCTCTACTCGGTGATGGCAGCGCTTTCAATCACAACCGGCTCGCGCGGCACGTTCTCATGCATGCCGGAGCGACCGGTGGGCACCTGGACGATGCTGTCGACGACGTCCATGCCCGCCACCACTCTGCCGAAGACTGCATAGCCCCAGCCCGATGCGTTCTTGGCCGTGTGGTTGAGGAAGTCGTTATCGGCTACGTTGATGAAGAACTGACCGGTGGCGCTGTGTGGGTCAGCGGTACGGGCCATGGCGATGGTGCCGCGCTCGTTCTTCCGGCCATTGTCGGCTTCATTGGCAATGGGGGCACGCGTCGGCATCTGACTCATGGCGGAGTCGAACCCTCCACCTTGGATCATGAAGCCCGGGATGACCCGGTGGAAGATGGACTGGTTGTAGTGACCCGAATGCACGTAGTCGATGAAGTTCTGCACCGTGACCGGCGCAACGTCTGAGAAGAGCTCCAGGGTGATGGCGCCCAAGGACGTGCTCAAGACCACACGAGGGTTCTGTTCCGGCATGGATGTCCACCTTTCTTCAGGGTTGGATGCTTACCGTGAACGCCACCGTGCACGTGCGGACATCGTACCGCACATCCCGGCTCTGCCTTCCGGCGGCGTGACCGGCTCGGACAGCATGGGTGGTATTGTCTGGTAGGCTAAGGGGTATCTGAAGGAACACTGGGCGTCCGCCTGTCGTCAGGAGACTACAGGAACCAGCGACGGCGCGGCCGCGGGAGACACGTCTGCTGCCGGTCTTCGGGGAGGGGAGTGCGATGAGACACGTTCTGATGCGAGGTAGTGGACGGAGAGTCATCGGCTGCTGCACGGCGGCTGCGCTTCTCTTTCTCCTGGCGTTTGTCGCCGGGTGCGGCAGCGTTCAGCCTGGGGAGGGGGAGTCGACTGATACCACTGTGATGGCCGCAACCTCGTCCACCGAGGTGCAGGCATCCTCCACCACGACGGTCGGAACGTCGACCACGGTGGACGGGGGTGACCAGAAGGAGCCCTTGGAGCTTTCGGTCTACTTGTGTGGACCTGACGAGAAGCTGTGGCCGGTGCATCGGGAAGTCCCGTACACCGCTGCCACGGGGAAGACGGCCATGGAAGCGCTGCTGGGCGGGCCCACCGCCGCCGAAGAGGAAGCCGGCCTCGGCAGCTGCATACCGGACGGGACTGCGTTCTTGGGTCTCGACATAGAGGATGGCATTGCCACGGTGGATCTGTCGCGCGAATACGCGTCTGGTGGAGGCAGCCTCTCCATGGGCCTACGACTGGCTCAGGTCATCTTCACGCTGACCCAGTTTCCAGAGGTGACGGCCGTCCGTTTCCAGGTGGAGGGGGAGACGGTGGACACTTTCGGAGGAGAGGGAATCATCCTTGATGGGCCGGTAGGGCGCGTTGATTTCGAAGACAGTTCGCCGGCCATTCTGGTGGAGTCGCCGGCTCTGGGTGATACCATCACCAGCCCGGTACGCGTGCGGGGTTCAGCAAATGTGTACGAGGCCACCTTCCAGCTCAACCTCGTGGATTGGGACGGCAAGATCATAGCGGAGGAGACGGTCACTGCTTCTTCGGGCACGGGCACGCGCGGCACCTTTGACGTCACGGTCCCGTTCTCCGTGGACATGGCCGGGCGGGGCGCTCTGATCGTCTTCGTCTACTCAGCCAAGGATGGGTCGCAGGTGAACGTGCGGGAGATTCCGCTGACGATCCAGAAGTGAACCACGGGCCGTCGCGCGGGCGTCGGCCGGAGGTGTGCCCTCCAAGGGCGGCGGGCCGGGGGCGGCTTAATCGCGAGAACGGGCGGAGAAGGCGGTCTCCGAGGCCGGGCTTCCCACCATGAGCAGGGTCATGCCTTTGCGGAGCACGGTGTCGGGTCCCACGCTCAGGTTCGGCCTTCCGTCTCCATCCTGCACGGCAATGACGGTGGCGCCGGTGAGGACGCGGATGTTGGACCAGCTCAGGGTGGCTCCCTCCAGGGCTCTGGGCACGATCCTCCAGAATATGTGAACACCTTCGGTCAGGAAGATGGTCTTGCGCCCCTCGATGACATTAGTCACGATGCTGGCTCCCACTGAGGAGTGGGACACAACGAAGTCGGCGCCGGCAGCGTAGAGCTCAGAGACGTTCTCCTCCCTGTTCGCTCTGGCCACGATGCGGATGTGGGGATTGAGTTGGCGACAGGCCAAGGTGAGGAACACGTTGGTCCCGTCGTCGTTGGTGGTGATGATGAGGCCGTGCGCCCTGTCGATGCCGGCCTGCTGCAGCACGGCCTGCCGACTGGCATCGCCCTGCACCACTTGGACCGGCGTTCCGACGTGTAGGTCGGGCATGTTCTCGCTGGTTACCGGCTGCTCGCCCTGCGCCCCCAGAGGTCTGATCTGCCGGAAGTCCCTATCGACCACCACATGATCCACCGAGTTCCTGCCCAAGAAGCCGGCTGCCGCCCTTCCCACCGTGCCGTAACCGAGGATGATGATCAGGTCGCTCTCGGATGTCTCTCCCACCAGCCTCTCGAGTGTTTCCAGGTGCTTCTTGGTACCCGCCAGCATCAGTACCATGTCGTCCGTGATGAGTGTCTTTGCCTGAGGGAGGGAGAAGCGTCCTCGTTGCCAGATGCCGATGACCGATGCCCCGGTGGATTCGCGGATCCCGGTTTCGCTGAGCAACTGCCCGCTGAAGCGTGTGCCGTGAGCCGGTATCTCGGCGAAGAGGAGCTCTCCCAACGAGTCCACCACGTGGGACATGGCGCCACGGGTGGTGGCACGCACCGCCAGGTAGCCGGCCAGGATCTCCCGCAAGGCAACCACCTGATCCGCGCCGGCCACCTTCATGAGGTCTGTTCGCTCCGGTTCAGTGGTGACCGCCACGATTGCGGTAGGGCACACGGAGCGAACGGTGAGGACGAGGTTCGCATTATCGGTGTCACTCATATTGGCGATCAGGAAGGAGGCCTGCGCGACCCTTGCCCGTACCAGGACCTCGGCGTCCGTGGGGATCCCATAGATGACCGAGACGCCTTCTTCTTCCAGCCGGACGACGCTGTTGTAGTCGCTCTCGATCAACACGTAGCCGTGCCCTGCCGCACGCAGGTTGGCGGCCACCGTCCGTGTCACTGGATCCCACCCGCAAATCACGACGTGGCCGCGAGTGTCTTCCGGTATCTGCAATGGTGGTCGGTAGCGCAGACGCTCCTCCAGGTAAGGCCCGAAGAACATGCTGATGAGCCAGAAGGGCAGGAGGATCAGCAGGAACAGCACGCCGGACATGGTGACAATCATGGAGAAGAGCCGTCCGCCATCGGAGTGGAAGGTGATGTCACCAAAGCCAAGAGTGCTCATGGCGGTGATGGTCCAGTAGATGCTGGAGGTGAGCGAGTAATCCCGTCCCTCCAGGGTCAGCATCAGGTGGCGGAAAAGGAAGGCAAAGCCCAGGATCAGACCCGTCACGAACGCCACGTACAAGAGGAGGAAGCGGAGGTTTCGTCGAGCACGACCCCTGAAGAAATATGCAAGCTCGGCAGCCAGTGTTTTCATACCGTGAGAGTACTTGATATGGCTGTCGTCTGGGGGCTTGACAGTGTCGTTCTCCAACTCTACACTTCCGCGCGGAATGGTTTTGTCCAGAACTATCTTTGGGGATCCGCTCGTCGTGAGACTGACATGATGCACGAACCTGATATGCCCCCTCGTCGGCTGGAAGGGCTGGACCCCTTGTCTGCCGGGGTCTTCCTTGCCTTTCGAAGGGCCTTCGTGCTGCAGCGGCGGCTGGTCTCCAAGGCTTTCGCGGAGAGGGGCATACATCCCAGCGAGGCTATGTGCGTACGTGTGCTTGCGGACCGCAACGGCATCAGCCAGCGGGACCTGGCAGACAGCCTGCACTTGTCGCGGCCCCGCGTGACTGCCATCCTACAGGCGTTGGAGCGGTCAGGGGCAGTGGCGCGGCAGCCCGATTACGACGACCAGCGCCTGACCAGGGTCTTCCTGACGCAGCATGGGCGGGTATTGTCCGGCGAATTGCAGGGGGTATTCGCTTCGTGCCTGGGCACTACCATCGGTTCCCTGTCCGAAGAAGACCGTAGGGAGCTCATCCGGCTGTTGGAAATCATGGCCGATAGTACCAAGGGCAGCCTCCATGAGACGGAAGCGGGAGAACCGGAGCGTCACGACACGGCAGCGAAGGCGCCAACGCCATGATGCGCATGTTGCTGGAATACGTGCGTCCCTACAGGGCCCAAGCCTTTGTTGTGGTGCTGCTCGTCTTTGTGCAGGCACTGGCCAACCTCTATCTCCCGGAACTGAACGCTGAGATCATCAACAACGGCGTGGCCATGGGCGACATTGCCTATATCTGGCGCGCCGGCGGCATCATGCTGGCCGTGGCCTCTGGGGTTGGTGTGTGCGCCATCGGCGCCGTCTACTGGGGTGCCAAGGTGGCCATGCGGGTGGGGAGGGACATGCGTGGGGATCTCTTCCGCAAGGTACAGAGCTTCGCGCAGCTGGAAGTCAACCAGTTTGGCACGCCTTCGCTTGTCACGCGCAACACCAACGACGTGCAGCAGGTGCAGATGCTGGTGGTCATCGGCCTCAACATGATGGTCATGGCTCCCATCATGGCCGTGGGAGGGGTCCTCATGGCTCTGCGCCAGGACGTTCCTCTGTCCGCCCTGCTGGCTGTCATCCTCCCGGTCATGGGAGTGGTCATATACGTCATGATCAGGAAGGCGGTGCCGCTCTTCCAATCCATGCAGACCAAGCTGGACCGCATCAATCAGGTGTTGCGGGAGAAGCTTTCCGGTGTGCGGGTCATTCGGGCCTTCGTGCGCACGCAGTTTGAGGAGCAACGCTTCGACGAGGCCAACGTGGACCTCATGCAGGTGGGCCTCAAAGTCCAACGCCTCTTCGCCATCATGATGCCCAGCATCTTTCTCATCTTCAATCTCTCCACCGTCGCCATCATGTACTTCGGAGGGCGGCGCGTCGGCTCGGGTGAAATGCCTATCGGCAACCTCACTGCCTTCATCGCCTACGTGATGCAGATCCTTATGTCCGTGATGATGGCCACCATGATGATGGCCATGGTCCCGCGGGCGTCCGCCTCTGCGGAACGGATCAGGCAGGTGCTGGACGTAGTGCCCGGTATCGCGGACCCGGAGGTCCCTCGTCTACCGCAACCCCCCACTCGTACGCGCGGTGTCGTGGAGTTCAAGAACGTGGAATTCCGGTACCCAGGCGCGGAGGACCCCGTCTTACACGGCATCTCCTTCGTGGCGATGCCGGGGAGGACCACGGCCATCGTGGGCGGCACAGGAAGCGGCAAGTCCACTCTCATCAACCTCATCCCCCGCTTCTATGACGTGACGGGCGGCAGTATCGAGATCGATGGTGTGGGCATCCGGGAAATGGAGCGCGCGGACCTGTGGCGTCGCATCGGGTTTGTCCCGCAGAAGGCGTTCCTGTTCTCGGGCACGGTGGCCGGCAACCTGCGCTACGGGGATGAGGACGCTTCCGAGGAAGACCTCTGGCACGCGCTGGAGGTGGCCCAAGGCAAGGATTTCGTGGCGGAGATGCCCGACGGGTTGGAGGCCGAGATAACCCAGGGAGGCACCAATGTCTCTGGAGGCCAACGCCAGCGGTTGGCCATCGCTCGGGCGGTGGTGAAGAGGCCGGAGATCTACGTGCTTGACGACAGCTTCTCCGCCCTGGATTTCAAGACGGATTCGTTGCTGCGGGCCGCCCTCAAACGGGAGACGGTGAACGCGACCGTGTTCATCGTGGCGCAGCGGGTCAGCACCATCATGCATGCCGACAGCATCATCGTGCTGGACCAGGGGACCATGGCGGGCATGGGAACCCACGATGAGCTGATGCAGACCTGTGAGACGTATCGGGAGATCGTCTATTCGCAGCTGACGGCGGAGGAGGTGGCGTGAGCGCGCGCGCGCGCAATGGCGCGTCGACACCGGAAGGTCCGCGCGGCCGCCGCCGGCCTCCCCACGGGCCGGGCTTCGGCCCTCCAGGCCTGGTCGGCTCCGGGGAGAAGTCGCGGGACTTCAAGGCATCCTTCGAGAGACTTCTGAAGAGGCTGCGTCCGGAGCGAGTGGGGATCGGCGCCACTGTGGCGCTGGCTGTCTGCAGTGTCGCACTCACCATTCTGGGACCCAAGATCATGGCGCGGGCCACGAACCTGATATTCGAGGGCTTCATTGGGCGCCGCATCCCCGCCGGAGTGACCAAGGAGCAGGCGGTTGCCATGCTCCAGGCGAACGGCCAAGATCGGTTGGCCGCAATGCTTTCCTCCATGAATGTCATTCCCGGCCAGGGCATAGATTTTGGCGCGGTGGGGCGGATTCTCGCCATAGTGGCGGCCATATATGCAGTCAGCGCATTGTTTGGCTGGCTGCAGGGCTACGTCATGGCGGGCGTGGTGCAACGCGTCGTGTACCGCTTGCGCAAAGACGTGGACGAGAAGCTTGCCCGTCTTCCACTCAAGTACTTTGACGGGCACGCCCGCGGCGACATACTGAGCCGAGTCACCAACGACATTGACAACATCACCAACACGCTTCAGCAGACGCTGACGCAGATCATCACCTCGGTCTTCACCCTGATAGGCGTCATCATCATGATGTTCTGGATCAGCCCGCTACTGGCGCTGATCTCGCTGATCACCATCCCCATCTCTGTCTTGGTGACCATGCTGATAGCCAGGCGCTCGCAGCGACAGTTTGCCCTGCAGTGGGAGAGCACCGGAACCCTCAACGGGCACGTGGAAGAGATGTACACCGGTCACAGTATCGTGAAGGTATTCGGGCGGCAGAAAGAAGCCATCGCCGTCTTCGACAAGGAGAACGAGGAGCTCTACCATTCCAGTTTCAGAGCTCAGTTCATCTCCGGTATCATCATGCCGTCCATGATGTTCATCGGTAATCTCAACTACGTGGCCATCTGTGTGCTCGGCGGGCTCCGTGTGGCCGGAGGCACCCTCTCTCTTGGTGATGTTCAAGCCTTCATCCAGTACTCCCGGCAGTTCACGCAGCCCATCACTCAGGTGGCGAGCGTGGCCAATGTGCTGCAGTCGGCGGTGGCCTCGGCGGAGCGCGTGTTCGAGCTCTTGGATGAAGCCGAGGAAGCGCCGGACACAGCCCACTCGGTGGTACCAGCTGAGCCGGAGGGCCGGATCAGCTTCAAGCATGTCTCTTTCCGCTATCTGCCGGATGCGCCGCTCATCGAGGATCTGAATCTTGAGGTGGAGCCGGGGCACACCGTGGCTATTGTGGGTCCCACCGGGGCGGGCAAGACCACGCTGGTGAACCTGCTGATGCGTTTCTACGAGATTGACTCCGGCAGCATCTCGGTGGACGGTGTCGATATCCGCGATATGAAGCGAGACGACTTGCGGCGCATGTTCGGCATGGTGCTGCAGGATTCCTGGCTCTTCGGCGGCACTATCCGCGAGAACATCGCGTATGGTCGTGAAGGTGCCACGGAGGCAGAGATCACGGCGGCGGCGGAGGCGGCGCACGTGGACCACTTGGTACGCACTCTGTGCGCTGGGTACAACACCTGCCTGAATGACGACTCCACCAACGTCTCCCAGGGTGAGCAGCAGCTGCTCACCATCGCCAGGGCCTTCCTGGCCGATCCGGAGATTCTCATCCTGGACGAAGCCACCAGTTCCGTGGATACCCGGACGGAGGTGTTGATCCAGAAAGCCATGGCGAAGCTGCTGCACAACCGCACCAGCTTCGTGATAGCCCATCGGCTGTCCACCATCAAGGACGCAGACACCATCTTGGTCATGAACGAGGGCAGCATTGTGGAACAGGGGACGCACGAGGAGCTATTGGCCCGCGGCGGCTTCTACGCGGAACTGTACAACAGCCAGTTCGTGGAGCCTTTGGTGGAGGCAGCCTAGCAAACGGGTCGGTCACGGGATGCGTCCAAGGGAGGCGATGGTGGAGAGCACGACTCCGGCGCCTCAGGCCCGCCTTCATGCGCCTATTCCGGGACGACCTCCGGCTTTCCCTCGGCCACATGGTCCAGGTAGGGCAGGAGGAAGGGAAGCCCGATGGCCGTGACCACCATGCTGCCGGACAGGATACCAGTACGCGCTCCACAAATGCTTCCACAGGCGGGCGGGTGCGAACGATTTCGCGGGTGACCGCGCCCCGGCGACGTTCCTCTCACCCGGCTACGGACTCCCGGTTCTCGCGACGCACTCCCGTAGTTGGGCGGCGGTGATGACCCAGCCAAACGCCAGGGAGATGGTCTTGAGGGATGCGGTGTGGGCCTCAGTGTTCCCGGTGGCCGCCGCGTCGGAGAGGACCACCACCCGGAAGCCCAAGGCAAAGGCCTCGCGGGCCGTGGACTCCACGCAGACGTTGGTGGCAATCCCAGCGATGACAACGGTATCGCGGCCATCCCGGCGCAATATGCTTTCCAAGTCCGTGCGGCCGAAGGAAGAGTAGGTGAGCTTATCGATGAGCACATCGTGAGGCGCCGGCTGAAGCTCATCTACTATCTCGAAGTCCCGGGTGCCCCGGCAGAGCCGGGGGGTACCGTCGTCAAGGAAGTGGCCGGGGAAGAGCTCGGGATAGGCCCCGCAGGCCATTCCCTCGTGGCTCATGCGGGTCCAGACGATCTCCATACCCTGTGCGCGGCAGAATTCCGCGGTAGAGCGCACAACGGGGACGATCGCTCGTGCCTGGGGCACGAACATCACGCCGTCTGCCTCCAGAAAGGCCTTCTGCATGTCCACGATCACCAGAGACGATTGCGTGGGGTCGATGTGGGGTGGCTCCCGCTTCATGCCTGTTCCCTGAGGCGTTGAGGAACGTTCCACTCCTCCAGTAGGCGGGCGCAGGCGGGTGGGACAAGGTGATGCCATGGCCGCCCGCCGGCCATCAGCCGGCGCACATGGGTGGCGTTCAGGCCCTTCCGCTCCGTGGGCCGCTCCCACAGCACCTCGGTGCGAAGGCCGAGTTCTTGGAACAGTTGCAGCTTGCGGTGCCCCCATTCATCGTAAACAGTGAGGAAGAACACGGCGTCCAAGGGGACGTAGTAACGGCAGAGCTCGGGGAGATTGATGGGGAAGGGGACTGTGATGAACCGCTCTGCCGGCACACCGGCTTCACGCAGAACGTGCGTGATCAGAAGCGCGCGCTCGAAGTATGTCAGCGGGTTTGCACCCGGCGCGGACCGATGCGGATCCGCCGGATCGCTGCGGGTGAGCGATGGGTCCGGATTGGTGATGCCGATGACCAGGAGTCGGCAGCGTTCACTGCCTGCGAGCAAATAGCGCAGATGGTCGTTGTGGAGCACTTGGAAGCGACCGTGTATGACCCCCATCGGCAGAAGGGAAGGAATGGGCGCTGCCGGCGTTTGCCCCATCTGATTCATTTGACACGGGCGCGAAGCAGTCGGTTGAGCACTGCAGCGTTCGGGTGCAGAGCTAGGTACACGAGTGCCAGCAGAGTGGCTCCCGGCCAACGGCCGGCCAGCAGCGCCGCCGTCACATTCACTGCTGAGCGCGTGCCCTTGCCGGCGCGGGTGGCCCATCCCACTTCCAGGCCCAGCGCTTCGGCCCGGGCGGCGGAGTAGCTCACGGCGTTGCTGCCCAGCAACGCCAAGCCGCCGAGCAGCCACAATGCCGTCCGTGGCCACTCGGGGCGCGCATGCATCAGATACGCCAGGCTCCCTACAACCATTGCTCCATCGGTGTACCGGTCCAGGACGGAATCCAGGTAGGCTCCTCGGGCGCTCTCCTGCTTGGTCAGTCGCGCGACCTGACCATCCACGCCGTCCATGATCTGGGCTGTCGCGGCCAGGACGGCGCCTGCGGCCGGGTGCCCTCCTCCGTACGCTATTCCCCCGGCCGTACCCAATGCGGCGTTGGTGACTGTGGCCATCCACGGCCGGATCCAGGGTATTCGGGCAAGGCGCCGGGAGACGGGCGCCGCAAGATTCACCTTGATCCAGCGCAACACGAACCGGTCGGTCGGTTTTGTCATCCAGCTTTCGGTGGACGCTTGTCTCATCATGTCCAGCATAACAGCCTATCCGGTCCGGCTTCCATCGCATCCTTCTCCCCCTTTACGCCCGTCTTACGGAGGCGGCCCTAAGCTGAGCGTGACGTATGCGAGGGAGATCCCTCGCCGGATGGTAGTAAATGAGGGGCGCCAACACGATGAGAAGATTTGCACTCACGATGGCTCTGCTGGTCGCGGCCGTATGTGCCTGTCTGGCGGCAGGGTGCGGAGCCACTGCGGCCGTGGCGGGAATGGGCATCGCCATGGGCGGCACGGCCTCCGTCTCGGCTTCGGCTACACCCACAAGTGCAGTCTGGGACGCGTCGGCGGAGAACCTGGCGGACGGCTGTTCTCTCAGCATCTCGGAAGACAGCCTCACCATTGAGACCGATGGGTTGGGCGCCGTTCTGGCCGTCAACGGCGGGGAGGCGACGCTGAGCAACGCGGACATCGTCACCACCGGAGTCGCCTCTATACCCTTGGCGGTTGACAGGGGCGGTGCCGGGATTACCGCCACCGACTGTCGCGTTGTCAGCTCGGGAGGTGAGTCGCCCTGCCTCTACTCCACGGGGGACATGGTGATCCAAGGGGGCGTTTACGAAGCCATGGTGTCTGAAGCGGCCGTGGTGGAGGGCGATGGCTCCCTCATGGTGGCGGAGGCCGCGCTCTCTTCGAAGTCCAACGACGGAGCAGTGCTGCTGTTTTCCACCGCAACAGACGGGACTACCACGGCCCTGGGCAGCTTCACCATGGAGGGGGGCGCGCTCGTCTACGCGGACCGACATGGTTCGCTCTTCACCGTCAGCAACTGCACATGCGTCATCTCGCTGTCCAAGGTGGACATGGCGGCGCTATCCGGGCAGCTGCTGACGGCGGCCGCGGGTGAATGGGGCGCTCCCGGTTCAAACGGTGGCCACGCGGTGCTGCATGCCGACAACCAGCAGCTTGCCGGCGTGCTGAGCGCTGACGCTCTCAGCACGCTCGACATGTCCCTGCAAAACGGCTCGTCCCTCAGCGGCTCCATCAACCCGACGGGCATGGCGGCTGAGGCCCACCTGACACTGGATGCCTCCAGCACCTGGAAGGTCAGCGAGGACAGCCATCTGACCAGCCTCACGCTCATAGACGTGGAGCCGGGTGACACCATCGCCAACATCATCGGATGCGGCCACATCGTCACGTATGACCCCGACTGCCCCGCGAGCTCAGCTCTCGGCGGCCGGACCTACAGCCTGAACGGCGGGGGCTGTCTCGTGCCTGCCGTCCAACAAGAGCCAACCACTCCTATCTCGCGCGAAGAGGATCGATAATGAAGAAGGTATTGGCACTACTCATGGCGCTATTGCTTGCACTGAGCGTGGCGGCGTGTGGCGAAGGGACCTCGGACATCACTACCAGTGCATCAACTGCCACCACGGCGACGGCGGAGACGCCGACCACCGGCGGGACTGGAACAGCAGGGGAAGCCGGCAACCTGGAGCAGACGGTGGATGCCGCGGCGGGTGCGCTCCGCGCCACCTACAATAGCGAAGACCTCGACGCCTCCTGGGATGTGTCCAGTGCTACCCGCATCACCCTGTCGGGAGACTCCATCAGCTGCGACGGCCTGGGGGCCGTCGTGGAGGGCAGCACGGTCACAGTTGTGGCCGGAGGTACATACATCCTGAGTGGCGCGCTGACGGACGGTCAGATAGTGGTCAACTCGGCCGACCAGGAGACGGTGAAGCTGGTTCTGGACGGCGTGGAAATCGCTTGCGCCGACAGCGCTCCCGTCTACGTGATGGCCGCCGACAAGGTCATTGTCACCTTGGCCGACGGTACCCAGAATGCCCTGAGCGACGGGGCAACCTACCTTGTGGAGGGGGAAGCAGCCGGCGAAGTGGATGCCGCCCTCTTCAGCAAAGGAGATCTCACCATCAACGGCGGCGGCGCGCTGGTGGTGACGGCCAACTACAACGACGGCATCTCGAGCAAGGACAACCTGAAGATCACCGGCGGGACCATCACGGTGGATGCCGTCAACGATGCCCTCAAGGGGAGAGACTGCATCGGGATCAAGGACGGCATTGTCACACTCACCGCCGGTGGTGACGGCATGCAGTCCAATAACGATGAAGACCAACAGCGCGGCTACGTCTCGCTGGACGGGGGTGTGATCGAGATCACGGCCGGAACCGACGGCATCCAGGCCGAGACCGGGCTCTTGATCGCAGGTGGCACAATCGACGTGCAGTCGGGCGGTGGAAGCGCCAACAGCAGCAGCAACTCCGGCACGGCCGGCAACACCTGGGGCGCCTGGGGCGCGGGAGAGGCCTCGCAGGGCGGGCAGGCCGCGGCGACCGGCACCACCGCCAGCGCCAAAGGGCTGAAGGCCGGCACGGCCTTGGCCATCGTCGGCGGCACCATCTCGCTCGATTGCTCCGACGACGCCATCCACAGCAACGGTAGTGTCGCCATCAGCGGCGGGGCCATCACTCTTGCCTCAGGCGACGACGGCGTGCACGCCGATGCCTCCCTGGAGATGGGCGGTGGCGAGCTGAACGTGACCACCTCCTACGAAGGCTTGGAGAGCGCTCAGATCACCGTCAACGAAGGCACCCTTCATGTGCAGTCCAGTGATGACGGCATCAATGTGGCCGGCGGTGCCGACGGGTCTGCCGTGGATGGCCGGCCGGGCCAAAACACCTTCACCGTGTCCGGAGACGGCTATCTCTCCATCAACGGAGGTTACATCACCGTGGATGCCGGCGGAGACGGCTTGGACATCAACGGGGCCATCCTGATGACCGATGGCACCGTCTTGATCAACGGCCCCACCGATGACGGCAACGGCTCCATTGACTACCTGGGCGAATGCACCATCTCCGGAGGTTTCCTGGTGGCCGTGGGGAGTGCGGGCATGGCGATGGCGCCAAGTGCCTCATCCACTCAGCATGCCCTGCTGGTCAACTTGCCCTCCGTGCAGGCGGCAATTACGCTGGTGCACGTGGAGGCGGAGGACGGAAGCGGGGTCCTGACCTTCGCTCCCGCCAAGCAGTATCAATCGGTGCTGCTGTGCTCGCCCGATCTGCAGGAAGGAACCACCTACACCGTGTACCTGGGCGGGAGTTCCAGTGGCTCGGTCACCGACGGCCTCTACACAGGCGGAGCCTACGGTGGTGGTGTGGAGAGCACCTCGTTGGCGCTCTCCGGGATGATCACCACCTCCGGGGCGGCCGGCCGGGGCGCTGTCGGCGGAGCGGGCAGGCCCGGGCGACCGTAGGCGCCCCCTCCACCCGTGCCGCGCGCCGAGGCCGGCCTCGTTCGGCGGCGGGGGCTCTGCCGGCCGGGTATTGACGCTGCTCCGTAGTCGGCCGTAGAATACCCGCGCTGCAGTGCTAGCCGGAGCCGAGCAATCTACTGCTCTGCTCAAAGACTTGAACCCCCAGCGGCCGGCCCCGCCCTTTCGCTGGGGGTTTTCTGTTTGTGGAGCACTGGAAGATGGATAACGCGGACATTGGATCACAGCCAGGTGCCGCTGCCTGCGGCCGGCGCGATGGGGTTTGCCACAAGCTTCTCACCTCCCGGCAGGCCGTAGAGCGCTACGTGAAGCCCGGCTGCACCTTGGCCGTGGGCGGCTTCACCATCAACCGTAACCCCATGGCCTTGGTGCACGAGATCGTACGCCAGCGTATCTCCGACCTGCACTTGGTGGCGCACTCCAACGGCCAAGCCCTGGATGTGCTGGTGGGCGGCGGCTGCGTGAGCTGCGTGGAGGTGGCCTATGCGGGCAACGGGCGCTTCGCCCCCAGCTGCATCCGCTTCCGTCGGGCGGTGGAGCGGGGCGAGCTGGCGGTGGAGGACTACTCCAACTACCAGATGAGCCTGCGCTTTCTGGCCGGGGCGCTCAACGTGCCCTTCGTGCCTACCAAGTCCGGTCTGGGCACCGACCTGGTGGCCAAGCAGGGCTTCTCCGCCGAGCTGCGCCGCCGCCGCCGCCTACCCCGGCAGAAGGTGATTGTCAGCTCCGACCCCTTCCACCACGGTGCCAACGACGTAGTGCTGCTGCCCGCCCTCAACCCGGACGTGACCTTGATCCACGCCCAGTACGTGGGCGACGACGGCACGGTGCGCATCAAGGGCCTCACTTTCGCCGATCTGGAGGAGGTGAAGGCGGCGAGCGCCGTGGTGGTGAGCTGCGAGCAGATCGTGCCCCGTCGGTGGCTGCGGCAGGACCCCGACCAGAACAGCCTGCCCGGCTTCATGGTGGATGCCTACGTGTTGGCCCCTTGGGGCGCCCACCCCACCGCCTGCCACTACTTCTACGACTACGATCCTGCCCACCTCAAGTACTACGCCCAAGCGGCCAAGGACGAGGAGAGGTGGGCCGCTTACCTTGCGGAGTGGGTGTACGGGCTCGATGGCCACGAGGCGTACGTGGACAAGGTGGGTGGCACCGCCCTCATGCGCATCGCCGCTGATCGGGCGCGGGGCTTTGCCCCGGGCCTGGACCGGAGGTAAGGGGGATGGCGTTCTCCACCCTCCCTCCCTATTCCGCCCGGGAGATGATGGCCATCGCCGCCGGCCGGCTCATCAGCAACGGCGACATCCTCTTCGCCGGCACGGGCGTGGCCATGCTGGCCGCCTGCGTAGCCAAGCATATCCACGCCCCCCGCTCTGTGGTTCTCGTCGAAACGGGCGGCATCGATCCCACCTTGACCGAGCTGCCTCTGGCCGTGGCCGATCCCCGGGTCATGGACGAAGCCGCCCTCAACAGCGGCCTCATCGATTCCTTCTCCATCATCGGGCACCGCAAGCTTCACACCGTGGCCTTCCTGGGTGCAGCCCAGATCGACCGCTACGGTAACCTGAACTCCACCTGCCTGGGCGACTACCACCGGCCTCGGGTCCGCTTCAGCGGCTCGGGTGGGGCCTGCGACGCCGGCTCGCTGGCCGGCAGCTTCATCGTCTTCATACATCACGGGCGCAACAAGTTCGTGGAGAGGCTGGACTACCTGACCACACCTGGCTGGCTTGAGGGCGGGGACTCCCGTACGGCGGCCGGCTTCCCGCGAGGCGGGCCCCTGGCCGTGGTCAGCGATTTGGGGGTGCTGAAGTTCGCCGAACCGGGCAAGGAGATGTATCTGGCCGAGTACTACCCGGGGGTCACGCCCCAACAGGTGGCCGAGCATACCGGCTTCGCCCTGGATGTCTCCCGGGCCCGGGAAGCCGCACCGCCCGGCGCCGACGAGTTGCGTATCTTGAGGGAGGAGATCGATCCGCAGCGGCTGATACTGGGCTGAGCGCCTGCTGCAGTCAGACGAGTGATGCTCTGTTCGACCGCGCCGGACGTGGCAAACTAGCAGTAGTCGCAGAATCGGACAGCGAGCGGGGAATGAGCCAACCGAAGAACGTGGGCATACTCGTGGGGGGTGGGCCGGCCCCCGGCATCAACAGCGTCATCAGTGCCGCAACCATACGCTGCCTGCTGGACGGCGTGGATGTCATCGGTATCCGCGACGGATTTGAGTGGATCATGCAGGGAGACATCGAACATGTCGTCCCCCTGGCCATCGAAGCGGTCAGCCGAATCCACTTTCGGGGTGGCTCCTATATCGGCATATCCCGGAGCAACCCCACCACCAACCCGACGGCGCTGGAGAACACGGTCACCTCTCTCCTGCGGCTCAACGTGTCGCAGCTCATCACTATTGGCGGCGACGACACGGCCTTTTCCGCCATGAGGCTGGAAGAGCGGGCCGGGGGGCGCCTCCGGGTGGTGCACGTCCCCAAGACCATCGACAACGATTTGGACCTTCCGCCCTATATCGATACCTTCGGGTATCAGACAGCGCGGCACTACGGCGTAGAGATCGTACGCAATCTCATGGTGGATGCCGATACCACGTCACGCTGGTATTTCGTCATTGCCATGGGCCGCAAGGCAGGCCACCTGGCCTTGGGCATAGGGAAGGCGGCGGGTGCCACACTGTCGCTCATCCCGGAGGAATTCACCGGCAAGCCCATCCGCCTCAAGGAGGTGGTGGACACCCTGGTGGGTGCCATCATCAAGCGCCTCAGCTACGGTCGGCGGGATGGAGTGGCCATCATTGCCGAGGGTCTGGTGCTGGGCATAGACCCCAATGACCTGACTGCTCTGGACGCCGTGGAATGCGATGCTCACGGCAATATCCGCATCGCTGAGGTCAACATTGGCGAGATACTGAAGGCCGCGGTGGCCAAGAGACTGGGCGAGTTCGGTCTGAGGACCACTATCGTGGCCAAGAACATCGGCTATGAGTTGCGTTGTGCCGACCCGATACCTCTGGACATGGAGTACACGCGGGACCTGGGTTACTCCGCCGCCAAGTACCTTCTCTCCGGGGGGAACGCCGCCATGATCTCCATGCAGGGTGGCCATTTCGTGCCCATCCCCTTCCATGATCTCCTGGACGCAGAGACGGGCCGCGCGCGCGTGCGTCTGGTGGATGTACATTCCACCCGCTATGGGATCGCCCGCCGCTATATGATCCGTCTGCGTCGGGACGACTTCGAGGATCCCTACGAGCTGGCCAAGCTGGCGGCCACCGCCGGCCAGTCGCTGGACCGCTTTCGCAGTGAGTTCGAGTACCTGATTGGGGGCGAGCCGGGGCGGCTGGTGGTGGAAGCAGGGGAGGACGGTTTCGTGGAGCAACCGGCGAGCGGCCCTCCGCCCCGTGGGCAACGCCGTCCCAGCGGGCGCCGTGCGGCGCGGGTACGAGTGCGGCGCAGTGGCACGGCCACGCGTGGTAAGGGCCGGCTTGGGAGAGCCGCTGCCTCACGCCATCCGGCGTAAGGCCCCATGCTTGTTCTCCACACGCACGGCCTGCATGAGCAGGGCCATGGCGTCGTCCTCGCAGCCCATGTCCAGGGAAGCTTTGGCGGCCTGCTCCACGCAGCGGGCCGCCATGGCGAAGTCGTCGTGATGCTCGAAGGCGGTCTCCGCCGAGAAGAGTAGCGAGAACGTGGGAGCGGATTCCAGCAATTCCCAGTACCGACGGGCAATGGCCAGGGCGCACAGAGCCCAATCCCGGTCCCGCTCGCGGCGCCGTGCCTCCAAGGCATCGCGCACGACGTCCAGCCACGCCCTGAGTGCGGCCGGCGAATCATCGGCCCGATGAGCGGCGATCACCAGCTTCAGCTCACTGTTCGACAGCGAACGGAGGTCAACCATCCGAGGCCACACTTCAGATTTCAACGTCTCCTCCTGCCTGTCTCGGTTGGAGAGAAGCCATCGGACGTGTGCGGCGCTTCGGCTGCACATCTCTGTTGTGACAGTACTCTGCGAGTTTGAAACCTCGAGAGCGTGGTGAGGTTTGCCGGCATGGCCTGGAAGGCGGCAGCGGCAGGTTGTCAGCGAAAGCGGATGCGGTCACCCCGGTTGTAGGTGTTGGAGCGATCGAGGCGGGCGAGGTGCTTCTCCTCCAACCGCTCCAGCGCTTCCTCCGGCTTCTCTTCGGATTCCGCCACCGTCTCCACCACCTCAAAGTGGAATGATTCCTTGCCGTGCGCCATGAAGTCCTCCTGCAACTCCGGGTTGTTGAAGGAGAACGATCCGAGCTCCAATTCGAACTGGATTCGGCGCAATGGTCTGTCCGCGTCCAGGCAGGAGCCCAGGAACACCCTGCCGTTTGTGGTGTTGGTGATGGTGAACACCCCGGCCGTCTGCTTCCGGTTCTTGAACTCCTCCTTCAGGCGTTTCTTGTCTTCGTTCGTCGGTTCCATCTCGCCCTTTCGATAGTGTTTCGACGATCCTCAGCGTGCACGATAGCGCGACCTGCCTATAATGGGGGCGCTGGTCTGGCCGCGTGCGCCGCAGGGATGGTGCTTATGCCGAAGAAGATCCTGACCGAGTCTCACGAGGCACTGCTGGCCGAGGAGCGTCAGCTGCTGGGAGAGCTTCAGGTCATCCTGGCACGTCATGACGCGGCGCGGGAAGACCAGACAACGCTGGAGCGCTCTATTCGCCGGCTGGATGAATTGTTCCTGCTGGTGGTGGCGGGCGAGTTCAACTCGGGCAAGAGCGCCTTCATCAACGCCTTGCTGGGCAGTCGCCTACTGGAAGAAGGTGTCACTCCCACCACCAGCCGCATCCACCTCCTGGGGTACGGGGAGACATCGACCGTCGAGGTTGGAGCGGATGGTGTGCAGCGGGTCAAGGCCCCAGTGGATCTGCTGCGCGAGGTGGAGATCGTCGATACCCCCGGCACCAATGCCTTGGACCGTGAGCATGAGGCTATCACCCAGCAGTACATCCCCCGCTCCGACCTGGTGCTCTTCGTCACTTCCGCGGATCGCACCTTCACCGAGAGCGAGCGCGCGTTCATTGAGCAGATACGCAGCTGGGGCAAGAAACTGGTCTTCGTGGTCAACAAGGTGGACATCCTCCGCTCAGAGGGGGAGCGCGAACAGATCGAGCGTTTCGTGATCGAGAGCGCCCAGCGGCTGCTGGGCTTCTCGCCCAGCGTGTTCTCCCTCTCCGCGCGGGAGGCGTTGGAGGCCAAGCTGGCGGGGGAGGACGGTGGCGAGTTGCTGGAGAAGAGCCGCTTCCCCGCCCTCGAGGGATACCTGGTGGACACACTGGACGATGCGGAGCGGGTGCGCCTCAAGCTGCTCAACCCCTTGGGCGTGGCGCTCAATCTGGTTGACTCCTACCAGACGGCCGTGCAGGGGAGACTGGACATCCTGGTGGACGACTTCTCCGCTCTGGATGGGATCGAGCACCAGCTGGATCTATACAAGGAGGATCTGGGGCGCGAATTCCGCTTTCGCCTCTCGGATGTGGACAACGTTCTGCATGAGTTGGAAGAGCGCGGCCAGGAATTTCTGGACGACACCGTCCGCTTGGGGCGCATCTTCGACCTGGCCCGCAAGACGCGCGTCAAGGAGGAGTTCGAGCGCAAGGTGGTGCTCGACGCACCGGAGGAGATTGAGCAGAAGGTGGGTCAGATCATCGATTGGATGGTGAGTGCCGAGCTACGGCAATGGCAGGCGCTGAGCCGGCACGTGGCCGAGCGGCAGGCGCATCATGCCGACAGGGTCATGGGCACCATAGGGACCTTCGATCAGGACCGCCGTCAACTGCTGGATACGCTGGGGCGGGCGGCGCAGCGCACGGTGGAGACATATGATCCGGAGGCGGAGGCGGATCGCTTGGCCGATTCGGTGCAGAACTCCGTGGCCGGATTGGCGGTCATCGAGGTGGGGGCCATCGGTCTGGGTGCGCTTGTGGCGGCACTTGCCACGACCACGCTGGTGGATGTGACGGGGATACTCGCCGCCAGCTTCGTGGCGGTGATGGGGCTCTTTGTCATCCCGGCACGCCGCGCCAAGGCCAAGGGGGAGCTGGCGCAGAAGATCGCGGAACTGCGCACCCGCCTGATGGGAGCCCTGATTGAGCAGTTCGAGCAGGAGAGTCAGCGCAGCCTGCTGCGCATCCGCGAGGCCGTGGCTCCCTACACGCGTTTCGTACGTGCCGAACGAGAGCGACTCCAGAACATGCGCGATCAGGTGCAGGAGGTGTCGATGCGTCTCGGCGCCTTGCGCCGTCGGTTGGAGGGAGGCGATGTCGGCTCCGGGGGGCCGACGGCCTGAGGCTGGCTGTGGACGCTATCAGCACACGGGGGCTCAGCAAGTACTACGGAAAGACCCGCGGCGTGGAGGACGTGTCACTCTCCGTACCGGGGGGTGCCGTCTACGGATTCCTTGGTCCCAACGGATCGGGCAAGACCACCACTATTCGCTGTCTGCTCGGCATGCTGAGGCCCACGGCGGGCGAGGCGACCGTCTTGGGGCATCAGGTGACGCTCGATGGCGCGGAGTTGCGGCGACGAGTAGGGTACGTGGCGGGTGAGGTCCATCTCTACGAACGGGAAACGGGGCGTTGGCATCTGGACTACGTTGCCGGGTTCCGCGGGGGGAGGGGTACTCTCACCGACGATCTTGTTGAACGTTTCGACTTCGATCCTTCCAAGAGGGTGAAGGAGCTCTCCAAGGGCAACAAGCAGAAGCTGGCGCTCATCCTGGGCATGGCGCACGATCCGGAACTGCTGATCCTTGACGAACCCACCAGCGGCCTTGACCCACTCAATCAGGAAGCGGTGTACGGGGTGATCGACGAGCGCATCGCCGCCGGCCGCACGGTCTTCCTGTCCAGCCATGTCCTGTCCGAGGTGGAGCGGGTATGCGAGAGGGTGGGGATTGTCCGCTCCGGCCACCTGGTGGCCGAGGAGAACGTACGGGACCTCTTGGGCAAGCGGCTGCGCCAAGTGGAGGTGCGGTTCGCCGAGACTGTGGCGCCCTCCTTCCTGGCGGACCTGCCGGGGGTGGACAGCGTGACGGCACTGAGCGAGGTGGTGCTGGCGGCGCGGGTCAAGGGCGGTGCCATCGATATGGTGCTGAAGCGCCTGGCCGGGCGCGCGGTTACCGATATCACCATAGAGCAGGCAGGCTTGGAGGACGTCTTCCTGGAGTTCTATCGGGGCGATGAGCCTGCCAATCCACCCGCGCCCGTGGCCGGAGAAGGGAGCGAGGGACCCGGCAGTGTGACTTCCCACCGGGGGGGTGCGCTGTGAGTTGGACGTTGCTCCGCGGCACGCTGCACCAGCGACGCGCATCCATCTTCTGGTTCTGCATCGGCCTGGTTCTCTACTCTTGGCTCATGACGTGGTTCTATCCCAAGATCGGCGGGGGCCGGTATGCGGAGATGATCCAGAGCCTGCCGCCGGAGGTGCTTGTCATCTTCGGGGGGACGGAGGTGCCGTTTGCGTCCTTGGGGGGGTACTTCCAGACCGAGTACCTCGGCCTCATGTGGATGATCATCGTGGCGGCGGCGGTCGTGTTGTTCGCCGGGCGGGCGTTCTCCGGTGAAGTTGGCGCCGGGACCATGGAGCTACTGCTGGCGCAGCCCATCTCACGTCTGCAGCTGGCCCTCACGCGGGTGGCGGCCTTCGTGGGCTACACCGTGGTGCTGTCCGCAGCTTCCTTCGTGCCCATCCAGGCTTTCGGCCCCGCCTACGGTATTGAGCTTGGCGCGAAGACCTTCTGGACGCTGTTCGCTTTCGGCACACTCTTCATGCTGGCTGTGGGTGGTTTGGCCATGCTGCTGAGCGCGGTGTTTCGTGACAGCGGCAGGCCCAGTGGGATCGCAGCCGGCCTGCTTGTAGTGTTTTGGATCGCCGACTTGGTCTCGAGCGTCTCGAAGGCAGCCCGTTTCTTCGATCCCATCAACCTTGTCTCCTACTGGCAGCCGGGCAAGATCATCAATGGGGAGTCCATTTCGCCGCGGGCCTGGTGGATCTACGGGTTGGTGGGAGCCTTGTCGTTGGCGGCAGCGGTGGTGCTGTTCCGGCGTCGGGACGTGGCCTGATCGTGGTTGGATGGGCCGGCATTGGGACGGGAGTGGTGTCCCTGGGGCGCTGCGAGGAGTGGCATTATGTCTGAGATCAACATGGCGCAGGCCCCGGATTTCGAGCCGGCTGATGCCGGTGGGATGCCTTTCGTGCTTTCCGCTCTCCGCGGGAGCAAGAACGTCCTCCTGGTACTCAATCGCGGGTTCGGCTGACCATACAGCCGCGCGCACCTGGCGCAGTTGCGCCACGACTCCCCGAGATATGAAGAGGCTCAGACCACGATTGTGGTGATCGGCCCGGTCCCCAGTGGCCGGGCCGCGCCTTCCGGATCGCCGGCGCCCGCCTCTTGGCCTACTTCCTCACCGGTGTAGTTGTGGTGACGGGTTTGGGCGCCACCGGCACCACGCCCGCCAGTTCGCCGATGACGTTGATCAGCTGCGTGTCACCCGGAACCACCACTTTGGCGTTCTGGGCGAGGGCACGTTCCACGGCCTCCAGCTTGCGCAGAATCTGCGCGTTGCCGACGAAGAACTTGTCGGCTGCCTCGTTGACCAGTTGAATGGCCTGGGCCTGGCCCTCAGCCTCCAGTATGCGCGCCTGCTTGGTGCCCTCTGCCTTCTTGATCTCGGCACGCCGCTGGCCGTCGGCCTGCGTCTCGACAGCCGTGGCGAAGTCTATAGCCGCCACCTTCTCGTTCTCGGCCTTGACCACTTTGTTCATGGTCTCCTGCACGTCCTCGGGCGGATCGATCTCCTTGAGTTCCGTACGCAAGATCTCGATGCCCCAGCTGGCGGTCTCGATGAGGAGGGTGCTGCGCAGTTCCTCGTTGATCTTGCCTCGTTCGCTGTTGGCCGATTTGAGCGTGAGCGTTCCGATGATGTTGCGGAGGGTGGTGCGGGCCAGGTTGACGATCTGGAACTGGTAGTTGGCCACGTTGTACTGCGAGGCCTTGACGCTCTCCTCATCCGCTTTGACCTTGAGGTAAACCTGGGCGTCCACGCGGGCATTGAGGTTGTCGTTGGTGATGATCATCTGCGGTTGCGCTTCCACCATCATTTCGCGTATGTCCACCTGGAACATTCGCTCGATCACGGGGATGATGAGGTGGAAACCCGGCAAGGCGTAACGGTTGTACTTCCCCAGACGTTCCACCAGCCCCCGGTGCGTGGGCCGGACGATCCTGATACCCGACGCGATGATGGCCAGCACGAGGACCACAGCGACGAGAACGGCAATCGTAGTCACAGACTCCGCCTTTCTGCCGGCAAACCGGCTTCGCACCCTAGTGTCCTGCGTTGTTAATCCGTTGGCAATAGGAGGCCAGCCCCTCCAGGATCTGATCAGCGGTCTTGTGCCAGACATAGGGCCGGGGGTTGTCGTTCCAGTGGGCGATCCAGGTACGGATGGA
>JAAYAL010000082.1 GCA_012719395.1 Gaiellales bacterium
CCATATTTGCAGGCACAGAGTCGGTCGCCGGCCGCGCGTGTTCAAGCTTGTGCCCGGGGTTGCCGCACTTCTGGCGGTGCTCCACGAGCACTACCCGCTGGCGGTGGTCAGCGCCCGAGATGAAGAGGGAGGTGGCCGGGTTCTGTTTGACAGCCCAAACGAGCTCTTAGGTGATTTCCCTGCTCATCAGGCTGCTTGTTGTTCATTGCGTAGTGTAGACCAGTAGACCTGATCAGGGGTACGACCTTTGAGGCCTTGGTGGCGGCGCTTCGTGTTGTAGAAGTCGAAGTAGGCGGCCAGTTCTCTTCTTGCCTCCGATATGCTCTCGTAAGCCTTGAGATAGACCTCCTCGTATTTGACGCTCCGCCACAGCCGTTCGATGAAGACGTTGTCCAGCCAGCGGCCTCTGCCGTCCATGCTGATCTTGACCTCATGGGCCACAAGAAGGCTGGTGAAGCCTTCCGAGGTGAACTGGGCGCCCTGGTCGGTGTTCATGATCAGTGGCGCCGGAAAGCGCTCCAGAGCTTCCTCAAGCGCCTGGGTGCAGAACGAGGCATCCAGGGTGTTCGAGACCCGGAAGGCAAGGACCCGGCGGCTGGCCCAGTCCATGACACAGGTGAGGTAACAGAAGCCGCGGGCCATAGGCAGATAGGTGATATCCATGCTCCACACCTCGCCGGCCTGGATGATCTCCCAGTTCCTGAGGAGGTAGGGGTAGATCTTGTGGCCGGGAGCGGGCTTGGAGAGCTTCTTCTTGGGCCACAGGGGCTCTATGCCCATCCGGCGCATGAGGGTGGCCACATGCTGGCGCCCGACCAGGAAGCCGCGGTCAAGAAGCTCGTCTTTGATCCTTCGGCTCCCGTAGAAGGGGAATTGGAGGTGGATCTCGTCGATGGCGGCCATGAGGGCGAGATGGCGCTCGCTCATCTCCATCGGCTCGTAGTAGAGGCTCGAGCGGGAGAGGTCGAGAATGAGGGCCTGCCTCGACACAGACAGGGGATGGTCCCGGTCGATCATCGTTTTGCGCTCGTGCCGTTCACGCGCCCGAGCGCAACGGACAAAAAATCGTTCTCCATGGTGAGTGCGCCGATCTTGGCGTGAAGCTCGGCGATCGTGGGGCCCTCCTTCGTACCCGGATCTGTCTCTCCGAAGGCGGCCGCGGCGTGCTCCACGAGCTGCCGTTTCCACTTGGTGATTTGGTTCGGATGAACGTCAAAGCGCTCAGCGATCTCGATGAGGGGCTGTTCGCCCTTGAGGGCTTCTAAGGCCACCTTGGCCTTGAACGCCGGCGAGTGGTTGCGCCTCGGTCTTCTCGGCATCGTTGACACTCCTCCTTGCTGATTGTTGCCGGAGCAGTATCACCCAAGAGGCTGTCCAATTTCACCCAGCCACTTCTGGGCAGTATCCTTCAGAGGCACACGTCTCGTGATAGACACCTCTGACCTGCCAATCATCGGGTTCCGGCGCCGTCATCGTCCTCTCCTCTCTGCCTGCTCGGCGGCTCAGTCTGCCTTCGACAACGA
>JAAYAL010000083.1 GCA_012719395.1 Gaiellales bacterium
CGCCGGAGCGCGCTGGGCGGCGCCATTCTGTGTCCTCGGTCACGCAAATAGCGCTGCTATTCGCGCTCCCTGCGTTCGAGACTGGCGCGTACCCAGCACGCTCCGGCGGCGAAGCGGTCATTCTTCATCCCATCTGTTAGAGGACCATCCCCAGGAACTTCTTGGTCCGTTCCTCCCGTGGGTTGGCGATCATGGTACGCGGGTCGCCTTCTTCCACCACCACACCTTCATCCATGAAGATGAGGCGCGAGCCCACCTCGCGGGCGAACCCCATCTCGTGCGTGACCACGACCATGGTCATTCCAGCCAGGGCCAGGTCTTTCATCACGTTGAGCACCTCCGCCACCAGCTCTGGGTCCAGTGCTGAGGTGACTTCGTCGAAGAGCATCATATCGGGGTGCATGGCCAAGGCACGGGCGATGGCAACGCGCTGCTGTTGCCCACCCGACAGCTGGTCGGGATAGCTGCCGGCCTTGTCGGCCAAGCCGACTCTCGCCAAGAGCTCGAGGGCCGTGGCCTGCGCTTCGGCTTTGTCCTGCTTCTGCACCTTGAGGGGTGCCATGGTGACGTTATCGAGGACCGTCCGGTGCGGGAAGAGGTTGAAGCTCTGGAAGACCATACCGATGCGCTGCCGGATCTTGTTCTCGTCTGTCTTGGGATCCGTGAGATCGTCGCCTTCGACGAGGATCTTGCCTTTCTGGATCTTCTCCAGTCCGTTGATGCAGCGAAGCATGGTGGATTTCCCCGAGCCCGACGGCCCGATGACCACTACCACTTCGCTCTTGGACACATGTAGATTGACTCCGTTGAGCACCTGCAGGTGGCCGAACTGCTTGTAGACATCGATGAGTTGAATCACCGCGATTACCCCTTGGGTAGTTGGCCGAGCAGATCCGCCGACATCTCGGCATCGGCTTTAGGCCGGGCCTTTTTGCCGCGACTCTGACGTGTTTCCAGGCGGCTCGCCACCCGGATGAGGGGGATGGTGAACACCAGATACACGATGGCGGCGGCCGACAGGGGCGTGGGGTTGGCCTTGACTCCCATGATCTCGCGGGCGCGGAAGAGGATCTCCGGGGTGGTGATCACCGAAGCCAGCGCAGTGTCCTTGATCATGGCGATCAACTCGTTGGTCAGCGCCGGGATGACGACCCTGACCGCCTGGGGCAACACGACGAAACGCATGGCCTGACCATAGGTCATACCCAATGAGCGGGCCGCTTCCATCTGCCCCTTGTGGATCGACTGGATACCGGCACGGAAGATTTCGGCCGAGTAGGCCGCATAGCAGAGACTCAAACCAAGGACGGCGGCGGGGATGGGGCCAAGGATCAGTATGCGCAGCCCGGTCTGCGATCCCACCAACGCCAAACCGTAGTAGATGAAGGTGAGGAGCAACAGGAGAGGGAGGCCGCGGATGAAATCGATGTAGATGGCGGATAGCCAACGCAGGATGCGAACCCGAGATATCCGCATCAAGGAGATGAGGAGACCGAGAACGAAGGCGAACGTGAGAGAGAGCACGAGCAGTTCGATGACCACTCCTACGGCCCTTACCAGAGTGGGAAGGGTCTCGCCCAGGATTTCCATGTTGAAGTAGTACTTGATGAACTGCCCCATCGGCTCTCCCTACTGTGGAGAAGTGAATAAGAAGGGGGTCAAAGCGTATGCCTTGACCCCCTTCACGCTCTGAGTGCTGGGGATTCCTACTGGGCCTTCCCGAACCACTTGGCTCGGATCAGGTCGTAGGTGCCGTCCGCCTTGATCTCTCCGAGGGCCGCGTTGATTGCCTCGAGGAGCTCAGTGTTCTCCTTCTTGATGCCGAACCCGTAGTCATCGTCAACGACGATCTTGCCGGTGTTGGCCAGGTTGGGCTTGTTGCGGATCTGGTAGGCGTTGGAGGGCTCGTCGTTGACCACGGCCTCCGTGCGCCCGGCCTCGAGGTCCTGGATGGCAAGGATGATGTTCTCGTACTTCTTCATCTCTTTGATGCCTTCGATCTTCTCAACCGCAAACTGGCCGGTGGTGTCCACCTGCACGCCCACGATCTTGCCCACGAGGCCGTCGGCGTTCTCAATGGGCTTGTCGACGGGGGTGGTGATGGCCAGGTCATTCTGGTAGTAGGCATCCGAGAAGTTGATCTGTTCCTTGCGCTCGTCCGTGATGCTCATGGCCGAGCCGATGATGTCGAAACGGTCGCTCACGAGTGCCGGGATGATACCGTCCCAAGCGGTGGAGACCATCACAAGCTCAAGGCCCATCTTCTTGCAGAGAGAGGTCAGGATATCGACGTCGAAGCCGATGTAGCCACCCTTGCCGTCAGAGTACTCGAAGGGCGGGAATGCGGTGTCCGAACCGGCCTGCAGCTTTCCGGGCACGAGCGTCTTTGGGGTCTCAATCTTGTCAGACTTGGTGACCGCGGCAATGGCGGCGTCGGCGGCTTCAGCGTTGGGACCGGTGGCGCCCACTTCCTCCTCCGCCGCGGTGGTTGTTGTCTGCTCCGCCGCAGTAGTTGTGGTATCCCCCGCTGCGGTGGTTGTGCTCTCGGGTGTCGCAGTAGTTGTGGTGGTCTCACCGCAGCCGGTCGCCACGGCAACGAGAGCCACTGCGAGAACAAAGAAGACGATTATGGGCAACCAGTGTTTCTTCACTCTGCCATCCTCCCCAGATCGATGATGCGCTGTAGCCGTTCCATGGCTCAAGCGCCGGCGGGCCGAGGTGCCCGCGGAACCTCCTATTGATAGCACAATGCCATCCGCCTGTGAATAGCCGACCTGTATAATGAACGCCCGCTATGCCCGGCCATTGCACTTCTGAGCCACAGCACCTTGTTCCCTTCCCCGCCCCCAATTATGTCTATTGGGGCGGCGATGGTCTGTACGTGAACCTGACCAGCCGTTGCTCTGCCGCGTGCGAGTTCTGCCTCCGCACATTCACGTGGCAGATCTTCGGCTACGATCTTCTCCTGCGGCCGGAGCAGGAGCCCTCGGCGGAGCAGGTGATCCAGGCTGCTGAGGCGGAACTGGTTTCTCGCCGGGCCGCGGAAATCGTGTTCACCGGCCTGGGTGAGCCCACGATTCGTCTGGATGAGCTGCTGGGGATACTCGCTTGGGCTAAGGCACGCGGCGCAGTCACCCGTCTCGACACCAATGGTCACGGTAAGCTTCTCCATCCGGGTAGGCAGGTGGTGTCCGAACTGGCCCATGCCGGGCTGGACGTTGCTTCCGTGAGTCTGAACGCGCCGGATGCCGCCACGTACGACCGCATCTGCAGCCCGTCTGTCAATGGAGCCTTCTCGGCCGTTGTCTCCTTCATCCGGGAGGCCGTCGCGGCCGGTGTTCGCGTGACGGCGACGGCGGTCATGCTTCCCGGGTTGGATGTCGCCGCCATCCGGCAACTGGCGCTGAATCTGGGCGCTGAGTTCCGGGCTCGGCCTCTACTCACGGCGCGGCAGGGCGTCTCGTGAGCTATTGGGGACCTCCGGAGGATTGGGTGCGCGAACTGGCCGACTCACTGGCGGCCGAACTCCGGCAGATCGTGTTGCCACGTTTGGGGAGGCCTTGGTCACGAGGACTGGCCGGTCGCGCGGTGGGGGGCGATACCACCTTTGCCGTTGACGCCGAGGCTGAGGCGCATGTCCAGCGGAGGCTCAAGGGCTTCGCGCGGCCGGTTGCGTACTACTCCGAGGATCAGGGCCTCGTCGGGTCAGAAGGTGCGGACTGGGTGTTCATCGTGGACCCCATAGACGGTACTCGTCCCGCCATTGCCGGCTTGGAAGCCGCGTGCGTCAGTGTGGCGGTGGCCCGTCTCACGCACCGCCCTGCCATGGAGGATGTCTGGTATGGAGTGATCCTGGAGATCAAGGAGGGCGGGGTCTTCCGCGCGGTGCGGGGAGGTGGGGTGGAGATACTGGACGCATCCGGGCGCAGACGTGAGGTGTCCATCTCCATGCACAGCGACCTGTCCCGCTTGTTCTGGACCATTGGCTTCAGAGGACGGCCGGCAGCGGAGCTGGTGGCCGTCCTCGGGGGCCTCATCGACCGCTCTTCGGTGAACGGAGGGGTTTTTGATTTGGGAAGTGCCACCTACACCATGACTCGGATTCTCACGGGGCAACTCGATGCGTACGTGGACGTCGGCCCTCGGATGATCGAGCGGTCGCCCTGGGTGGAGAGGCGCTTTCGGCAGGTGGGTAACGGCAGCGTGCTCAACAACTGCCCGTACGATGTGGCGGCCGCTGCGCTGATACTGGAGGAAGCGGGTTGCGTGGTAACCGATGCCGCGGGGAACAGTCTTGACAAGCGGCCGCTGCTCGGTTCCGATGTGGCGCATCAGCTCAGCGTGGTGGCCGCTGCCAACCGGGAGATGCACGCGGCCATCCTCCAAGTGGTGGAGGAGGGACTGGAGCATCTGGAGCGGACGGGAGCCGGATGACCGCTGGGCGCCAAGAGCGAAAAGCACTGTTCGCCGAGCGGGATGGCGCCAGAGTGCGCTGCACGCTCTGCCCGCACCTGTGCCTGCTCGAAGAGGGGCGGGATGGCATCTGCAGGGTTCGCGGAGTGCGAGACGGGAGCCTCCGTACCCTTGTGTACGGCCGCCCGGCCACGGTTGCCGTCGACGACATCGAGAGCAAGCAGCTGTACCATTTCCGCCCCGGGACTCGAGTGATGTCGCTTGGGACCCTGGGGTGCAATGTATTGTGTTCCGGTTGCCAGAATTGGCAGATATCTCATGCGGGCGCCGGTAAAGGTGAAGCCGAGAAGCTCACATACCTTTCGCCGGGCAAGGCCGTGCAGGCGGCCAAGCGCTACAAGGCAGCCGGCGTTGTGTTCACCTACAACGAACCGGTGGTCTGGCTGGAATACGTGCGGGACGTGTTTGTCGTCGGCAAAGAGGCCGGTCTCTACACTGCGTTGGCCACAGCCGGCTACATGAGCGATGAAGCGTTTTGTTGTGTGGCCTCGCACGTTGATGCCGTTCGCTTTGACCTCAAGGCCCCTGACGAACATGGGTACCAGCAGTTCACCAAGGCCAAGGAGGCGGGTCAGGCGCTGTCCATAGCCATTCAGGCCAAGGAAGTCTACGGCTGCCACATGGAGGTGGTCTCCAACATCATCCCCGGCATGAATGACGGCGACGAGGGTCTCCATGCCATGGCCTCGTGGATCGTGGGGCATCTGGGCCCAGATACGCCTTGGCATGTCACCCGCTTTTCACCGGATTTTGAACTCTCGTATATCCTCCCCACGCCGCTGGCCACTCTGGAGCGTGCGGCCGCGATCGGTCGCAAGGAGGGGCTCCGTTTTGTCTATGTGGGAAACGTGCAGGGGCATGCCTCGCGGCAGACCGTATGCCCCAGCTGTGGGAGGACGGCTATCCACCGCGATGACCGTACGGCTACCCAGATCCTGGTCAAGGGGGGGTGCTGCGCGTTCTGCGGTGAAGACTTGAACGTAGTTCAGTGACTGAGTTATAAAGGCTGCGGAGGCCGTTCTCCACGGGAGCAGGTCTTGAGCGAAAAGCATGATCCACACATCGTTGCAGCGATGACGGGGCCGGAGCGGCCGCGGGGTGCGGGGCTGAGTGGCGGAGCAGGTGACGTGGTCCTGTTGTCCATCCCCTCGAAGCCGGAATACGTGGGGCTCTCCCGTCTTGCCGTCGCCGGAGTGGCGAGAGTGTCGGATCTTCCGGAAGAGGCGGTTGCGGACCTCAAGCTGGCTGTGACGGAGGCGTGCACTTTTGCCCTGCAGCACGTGCAGGGGCAGCGTGACGCCTGCCTGGCGGTGGGGTTCCGGGTGACCCCCCACAGTTGGGTGATCGACGTGACGTGGCCCTCGGGGAACCCGGGGGGGGATGCGGCGCTTGCGGATGGTGGTCTCGGTCTGGCGGTCATGCGTGCGCTGGTTGATGGAGTGGACCTGGAGTCCTCGTTCGACGGGCGTTCACTGCTGCGGCTCACCAAGCAGCTGTAGCAGGTGAGGCTGCCGGCGGGAATGCCCGAGCGGCGTCCACGCGGCTCGGGCCTGCTCTCTGGCCCTCTCTTCCTCGTCGCCTGTCTGCTGGGCTGTGTGCTGCTACTGGTGGTGCCCGGCCCTTCCTGGGCGTTGGCTTCGTCCCTCGCCGTGACGCCGGCCACGCCGTTCTGCGTGGTTGGTGAGACTGCCCGCCTCCACGTCACGGGGACCATGGCGGGACCCGTGGGAGCGGTCACGGCGCGTATTCAGGTGTGCGGCCCGGGGCGCCCGAGCTCTGGGGCGGAGGATTGGCCTATCACCGCGGAGCTCACTGTTCCCATGGGTGATCTCGAGGGGGAGGTGGACTATACAATCTCTCTGCCCGCGCGGGCCCTTCCCCAGGCGGGGGCTTTTGAGGCACGCGTTACGGTGGGGGCGGGGGACACCCAGCTGGGTCTGATGTCCACGTGGCTGGCAGCGGTGGTCTCCGACCAAGCGAATGTCGACTTGGCCCTCGTGTTGCCGCTGATACGTGGTGTGAGACAGGATCCATCCGGGGCCTTCGTGGATTCCGTCATCAGAGAGACGGCGGCTCCCTTCTCGGATGCGGGGGGAAGTCTCTACTTGCCGGCCTCTCTCCTGCGAGACTTCCCCGGTTGGCATTTCTCGCTGGCAGTGGAGCCGGCGCTGCTCTCTCAGCTTGAGTCACAGACCGGCGGGTTCAGCGAGGTCTCAGGCGGCTCTCTCACGGAGTACAGTGCCGAGTCGACGGAAGCGCGCCAAGCGGCGGGAGGACTTGCGGTCCTGCGGGGGTTGGCCCGGGAGCCGGCCGTGGAAATCATCCCCACGCCCTATGCGGCGCCCGCCGCCGCCGTTCTGGCGGAACAGGGCTGGCAGGAAGGCCTGGAGCAGATGCGGTTGGGGAGAGCCACGCTCCAACGGGTGTTGCAGCCCGGGCAGATATCCGGGGGTGCCTACGTGCCCGGCCAGGATCTGACCACACGCTGTCTGGCCTATTTCAGCCAAGCCTCCGTGGAGTATGTGGTGGCATCGGCGATGGTGACGAAGGACTTGGCCGAATCGTCTCAGGACCCGCTGCTCCCCGTACGTATCGCGGACAGTGAGAACAACCGCGTCACCCTGATGCCGGTGTCCAGCGAACTGTCCTCGGCCCTGGCCGACACCTGGGATGTCCCTCGCTTCTTCGCTGCCGTGGCCAGTCTCCTGGCCGACGGCCGCTCCGTGCTGATCGCCGCGCCGGCGCACGACTACGCGCAACTGGATCCCGCCGGCCTCAGAGCGCTGGGGCTTGGTCTGTCGCAGACAGAGTTCATCTCCACCCTGACCTTGGCGGAACTGCTGGAGAAGCACCCTCCCAGCAGCCGCCCAGTCTTCTTGAGCCGTTTCGGAGGGCATCAGCCGGGGCTGATGGCACACACTCTGATAGAGAGGATCCGGGAAGCGCGCGGGCCCATCGCGGATCTGGTCGTGGCGGCAGGGGAGAGGGCTGGGCCGGTCTCGGCCGCCCGGGTGGCGCTCTTTCACGCCGAGAGCCGCCTATGGCTTCGGGAGGGGGCGGATCCGGCCCACGTCAATCTGGGCCTCTCATGGGCACGGGAAGCCCGGCGAGTGGTCGAGGGGGAGTTCGCGGCGGTGCACGTGGGCAAGGTGAACGCGAGGGAGAGGGAGGGACGGGCGGTGGATGTCGCGGTGGCTGTGGACAACGCCGCTGGGCAGCCGATGTCGCTGGCATTCGAGGTGGCACCGTCTGAGGGAGGGGAACCGCTGACCGTGGTGGAGCGGACGGTGGAGGTGGGTGGCGGTACGGTCGTGCTGGAGGGGATCGCGGTCCCCACAGGGCGCTACCTTCTGGCAGTTCGGGCAGGTAGCACGGAGTTGGCGTCCGTTCCTTTCTCCGTGCGGTGGGGATGGGCGGCAGAGTGGTGGCTGTGGACAGCCGCCGCCCTCGTCCTGTGCACCGCGGCGGTCGTGACAGCCAAGTGGTGGCGCCGTCGCACGGCGTCGCCACCACCCAAAGGTGAACCGGCGGTCAGGAGAGTGCGGCGTGGACCTTCTTGATGCACCTGTCCTGGACGAATTGCAGGCCGCCTTCCTGCGCGATCCTTGCCGCCTCCTCGCTGCGCACGCCCTCCTGTAGCCACAGGCACGAGGCGCCTGCCGCCACGGCCTGCCGGGCCAGATCCGGCGCCGCCGAACCAGCGCGGAACACATCCACGATGTCGATTGACCCCTCAACAAGAGTCAGGGAGTCCACGCACTTCCTTCCCAGGATGGTCTCGCCCCCGGGGCGTACGGGAATCACATCGTAACCGTGAGAGAGCAGATAGCGCATCACGGTGTGGCTGGGCCGGTAAGGATTGGGTGAAGCTCCCACCAGGGCGATGGTCTTGGCTTTGCGGAGCAGTTCGCCTACTTCCACGTCAACCCTCCTTACGACCGTCGGCCGCGGCGTCGGCCACCGCGGCCGACTACCAGTGAAAGATGCGTCTGCTTACCCATCCTACACCGGCCAAATGCCTTGGGGCGGATGGTAGACTGTCCACGTGGACTCGATTGAACGCATAGCCGGCCTCTTGCGTGAGGCCAGCTTCGCTGTGGCGCTCACCGGCGCGGGTAGCAGCACCGGGTCGGGCATCCCGGATTTCCGGTCTCCGGCCACGGGGCTGTGGACCAAAGTGGATCCCATGAAAGCCGCCAGCATCGATGCGTTTTTGGAGGACCCGGTGGAATTCTGGTCCTTCTATCGCCATCGGCTGGGATCGTTGGACTCGGCTTCCCCCAATCCCGCCCACTACGCGCTCGCCCGCTTGGAAAAGGCCGGTTTCGTCAAGGCCCTGGTTACCCAGAACATCGACCGTTTGCATCGTAGGGCAGGCAGCCAGAATATTGCGGAGGTACACGGTTCCATCGAGACCGGCGTCTGCCTCTCGTGTGGCAAGGAGTACACGCACTCATACATGGTGGAGGCCCTCGCCGAGCCGGAAGGCGTACCGCGTTGCGTCTGTGGCCGGGTGATCAAGCCCGGCGTCATCTTCTTCGGAGAGGGCCTACCTGAGGAGGAGTACGGGTTGGCGGTGAGTTGGTCCCAACGGGCGGATCTCATGCTGGTGGCGGGGTCCTCGCTGGTGGTATGGCCGGTAGCCGGTCTGCCGGGCATCACCCTCCGCTCCGGCGGCAAGCTGGTGATAATGACGGCCTCCGAGACTCCCTATGATGACCAGGCCACGGTTCGGGACGGAGGTCGCATAGAGGAGACCCTGCCTCGTCTCGCCGATCTGCTGGGTGCGTAGGGGCGGAAGGTGCCTCTCTACGCGTTCGGCGGAGCGCAACCGCTCATCGACCCTTCGGCCTTCGTCCACCCTGACGCGGTGCTCGTTGGCCATGTGACCATTGGAGCCGGGTGCTACGTGGCGTCGGGGGCCTGCATTCGGGGCGACTTCTGCTCCATTCGTGTGGGCGCCGGTTCCAATGTGCAGGATTGCTGCGTGATCCACGGCTACCCGGGCACGGAGGTCATACTGGACGACGAATGCCATCTTGGTCATTGCTGCGTGATCCACGGCGCACGCTTGGAGCGTGACATCCTGGTGGGTATGAATGCTGTGATACTGGACAACGCCGTGCTGGGCGCCCAGTGTGTGATCGGCTCGGGGTGTGTAGTGCCGAGCGGCTTCGTTGTCCCACCGCGCAAGCTGGCGGTTGGTGTCCCCGCCCGCATCGTGGCGGACGTGAGTGAAGAGCGTGTGCGGGCCAAAGGTTTGGGTACTCGTTGGTATCAGCAGTTGGCCCAGGCCTCCCTGCGCGATATGCGCCCGGTGCGTCTGCAGGATTGCCTGGGGCAGATTCCAGGTCCCTCCGAAATGCCGCCGTTGTCGGAACGGCTGGCTTGGGTGCGGGAATTGGAGGCATACACGGAGCCTTCCTCCTAGGATCCGAGCCGGCTCGGCAGGCAGCCTTCAGTCCTGGGGTGGCAACGCCAAGTGGGAGGCCAGGGCATCTGCACCCGGCTGAAGCCCGCTCTCCGGCTTGGCGGCAACGGCCAACTCCGGTGGGAGCAGGTATGCCTCCATGAAGTCTACGCAGGTCTGATAGGCCTCGTCCAGGTTGAAGCCCTTCTTGTCGA
The DNA here is from genome assembly GCA_012719395.1 of Gaiellales bacterium. Lineage (GTDB taxonomy): Bacteria > Actinomycetota > Thermoleophilia > RBG-16-64-13 > RBG-16-64-13 > JAAYAL01. The sequence goes on from JAAYAL010000083.1 coordinate 10,099, forward strand.
AGAACCATTGCAGGATCAGCCCTTCCATCAGGGCCATCAGGAGCGAGGCACAGCGCCCCGGGTCCAGTTTGCGGAACTCGCCGGACGCGATGCCCTCTGAGATCACCCTCTCCATGTAGGTTCGATATGAGTCGTAGATGCGCTGTGTGTATTCCTGAACGGCTCGCTGGCGAATGGCTTGAGCCATGTAGTCTATGACCACGGTGTAGTAGCGGCGGGCTCTCTTCTCGTTGCCGAACAGGTTGACGAAGAACATGGTCAGCTTCTCGGGCGCGCGCGCGGTGCTGGAGCAGTAGCGCTCAAACTGGACGTCCATTCGCTCCACCACCCGGTCCAGGACGGCCAAGAAGACATCCTCTTTGCGCGGGAAGTAGTAGGAAATGAGGCCCTTGCTCACGCCGACTTGGTCTGCGATGTCGGCGAGGGTCACCTGGTTGTATCCCACTCGCAGAACGAGCTGCAGGGCTGCAGAGATTATCTCTTCACGCCGCTCGTCTTCCTTGGTTCTGGGACGCGCCATGCCTCGTTTATTGATTGGGTGACCAGTTAATGAAGGATACCATGTGCGACCGGAGTGTTGGGGACTGCCGAGGATGTCGAGTTGATGGCCGGACGGGCACGGAGCCATACTGCGGATGATAATCGAGGGAGGACCACATGGAACTGGCGTTGGTCGGCTCGGGAGAGGGACGCTGGACAGTGGCGGAGGCTATCGAGAGGGATCTCGCCACTCCCGTCCTCACGCTTGCGTTGCTTGTGCGTCTGGCCGGCAGAGACCAGGAGGACTTCGGCGCCAGATTGCTGGCCGCACTTCGACGTGAATTCGGTGGCCGCCAACTGCCGGTGTCCCGCTAATGCCCGTGCTCGCCGTTGTCTCCGACACGCATGGAAAGCTCTACCCGGAAGTCGTCGCGGCCTTGGCCGGCTCGGACCTGATTGTCCATGCCGGAGATCTTGGTGGGAGTGAAGTACTCGATACTCTGGAAGGTATCGCACCGCTGGTGGCGGTGCGCGGCAACACGGACACCGGGGCTTGGTCTCTGCGACTGCCTCCCCGCGCCGAGTTTGAGTGGGCAGGCGTCAAGTGCCTGGTGGTTCACAATCTGGCGGGTCTGGGCCGAGAGCGTCGCTTGATCGCGCAGGGTCTGGGAGAGGTGCGCGTGGTCATTCACGGCCACAGCCACCGCGCGGAAGCCGTCTGGAGCGGCGGAGTGTTGTTCTTCAACCCCGGTTCCGCCGGGCCGCGCCGTTTTCTCCTGCCTCGCACAATTGGGCGGCTGCGTGTGGTGGACGGGCGCGTGGTAACGGAGATCGTGGAGATGGAGCGATAACGGGCCGGCCTGAGGCTACGAGGTGCTCAGGAGAAGCGGCGGAGCCGGGGCAGATGCCCCGGCTCCGCCGCTTCTCCCGACTCCGTGCCGGCTGAGAAGCGGGCGTCCTGCTTAGAACTGCTCCGCGATGTAGGCGGTCAGCTCTCCCATACGATGCGTGTAGCTTCCCAGCTCGTTGTCATACCAGCCAAAGATCTTGGCGTGCGTCACCGGGATCTCGACTGTCTCTGCTGTACCGGGCAACTTGACCGGGATGAGACCGGTGCGGGTGTGGGTTTCCAGCGCTTCGATCACGGTTGCTGCGTTCTCGCCGATCATGTCGCTGGACACGTTCTGCTCATAGCTGACTTTGAGGAGGTTCTTGGCCGGGCCGGCGGCCGCTTCCTCGTAGATCTTGTTGATGACATCCTGGGTGATCTTGGGCCGGCCGCCCGCGTCCATCTCTGTCTGGAAAGTGGCGTTCAGCACGATGAGGCTGGCGGTGTTGGTGGGGATGCGCAGGGAATCCGCCATGAAGCCGATGCTGCCCATCTGCGGCATCACCGGTTCCAGCGCCTTGGCGGCGTTGGTGGAGGTGATGATGATGTTGTTGAGGATGGACCGTTTCTTGCGGAGGTCCTTCTCGTCTTCCTTGGGAACGGAGTCAAGCACCGACTGCGTGTTGGTGACGGCGTGAACGGTACCCATCCCCGCGGTCATCATGTTCTTGGTCAACTCGTTGTTGAGCAGCGGGCGCATCATGTGAGCCAGGCCCGTGGTGGTGCAGGATGCTGCCGAGACCATGGTGTGCGTGCCGGGTACGAACTGCTCGTGATTGATGCCGTAGATGAGCATGACAGCGTCATCCGGCATGCTCTTGGACTTGTCTTTGATCTTGAAGGCCGAACTGTTCACCACGACCTTGGCGCCGCCCAGCAGGTGTCCGCGAATGGAGCCTTTCTTGGCATCATCAGCAGGGGTGGTGGGGTCTTTGAACTTGCCGGAGCAGTCGACCACGATATCCACACCGTAGTCCCGCCACGGGATGTCCTTGGGGTTGCGCTCCGAGCGCAGGATGGTGACGTCCTTGCCGGCGATGCGCAGGAGGCCTTTCTCTTCGTCCACCACGCGGCACTCGAGCTCGCCCTTCTGCCCGTAGAGGTATCGGCTCAGGGGACCGTAGGTACTGTCCTTCTTGAGGTACTGGGCCACGGCATCGAGCGACTTCCCGATCCCGCGACCAGCGTTCATGACAAACGAATCGAAGGCGTCGCGGTCGAGGTGGTACCAGAGTGTCAGCTTACCGATCCGGCCGAGCGCGTTGATACCCAGAACTCGACTTGCCATTGAGAGTCCTCCTTGTTCCGAAACATGTTCCCCGGATGCGTCCCCCTGCAGACTATCCCCGGTTGGCCTGTGTTGTGGCGGAGATCACCTCCCGCTTGCCTAAGAAGATGTGGCCCGTGCGGCCGTCGATGCTGAGCCAATCGCCCACACGCAGTTCTTGTCCGTTCAGGCGGGCGGTCCCGGCTCCTTCGTTGACTTCAAGTCCGCGGCAATCGACGACGGCGTTCTTGTGCAGGCGCTTCGCGGTCACCGCTGCGTGGGAAGTGGCTCCACCGCGTGCCGTGAGGATACCTTGCACGCGAACAATCATAGCGATTTCCTCGGGCACTGTGTCAGGTCTTAGCAGCACGATGTGGTCGCAGGGTGTTTCCGTGGCCAACCTGTCGATCTGTTCGGCGTTCACCGCCACCCGACCGGCGTATGCACTGCCGGAGACCCCCATTCCCACGGCGTCAGGCTTGGGTGCGCGCTCGTCGGGAGCGCGGGCGAATGTCATGACACCTTCGGGCACCTCCTCTACCATCGAGCGCTTCTGCAGCACATAGACATCCTGGGCGTGCGGGGATTCAAAGGCGAACTCGATCTCCTGCGGGTCGTGCTCCCGGGTGCTCACCAAGTCTTTGGCCACCTCCAGGAGTTGGTTGTACACTTCAGGGAACTCTGTCTCCAGACTGCGGCGCACTCCCCGGTATGTCGCGCTGGCCCGGCGTTGGGCTTCAGACATGGGCAGTGGATTGACCAGCCCGCCCACGAGGTCCTCGCCCTGCGCCCCAATGGCGAAGTCGCCGAACAGCCGCACCTGCCCACTGCGCGGTTCCACGAGGCTGCGGGTGAACGTCACCCCCGCGCCCGACTGGCGGCCACGGTTGCCGTAGATCATCCGCTGGATGATGACGGCGGTTCCCCATTCCTCGGCCAGGCCCATGTAGCGGCGGTAGAAGCGGGCCTGCGGGGAGTAGTAGGAGGCGAGCACCCGGCCGACGGCGGCCACCACCTGCAGCAGTGGGTGGTCGATGAGGACGACGCCCAGTTCTTGCGAGCGGGCGCGGTACGCCAGCGCGATCTCCTTCATCTGCTCCGCGGTGAACTCCAGCTTCTGTCCCACGCCGTAGCGAGATTTGTATCCGGCGATGATCTCGTCGAAAACGTCCCGGTCGATCCCGGCGGTCATGGCCCAGGACTGAAGGAACCGCCGGTACGAGTCCCACGCCGTCCAGGCCATGCCTGGTTGCTGGGCGAGGGCCTCGGCGAGCTCGTCATTGAGGCCCACGTTGATCAAGGTGGCCATGAGCCCGGGCATTGAGATGGCGGCACCGGAGCGGATGGCGAGCGTGAGCGGCCGGCTGGGGTCGCCCAGCCCCAGTCCCGTCTTGTCCTCCAACTCCGCAAGAGCGTGGCGTATGCGGGCCAGCGTGTGCTCGTACAGCGGGCGGTGGCTCATGGCGGGAAAGACTCCGAACAGCTCGGTGGTGAGCACGAAACCTTCAGGTACGGTGTAGCCGTACTCAGTCATCCTCTTGAGCCCCAGAGCCTTGTAGCCCAGGGTCATCTGATCGTCGACGTTGGGATTCGGCCTGTCCAGCCACGATACCAGTCGATCTGGATCGTAGGCCATCATGCGCGCGAGGTCGCGGGTATCCACCTTCTCCGCCAGGGCCGACAGGTGGCTCCGAGCGTTGGCCACATAGCGGTCCAGGCTCTGCAGACCCAGCGTGGCCACCAGGATGTCCCGCAGGAAGCCCTCGATCACCGCGTCCAGGCCAAGCCGCCGGCAATCCAGCTGCCGGCTGTCGTCGGTCAGTATGCGGCGCAGGGCATCGTCGTAGCCCTGCATGGTCAGGCGCACAAGATTGGTCACATCGCCGGCCAAGAACTGGAAGACGTTGCGGCACTGATTGAAGGTGAAGCCGGCGTGTGCAGCCCCATCGCGCAGCATGATGAGGTCGGAATTCAGGCTCTGCGACCTCAGCCCGTCAACCTCCAGGGCTCGCTTGAAGCACTCCAGGTTGCCTGCGAAGCGCCGGAGCGAGGCGCGGCTGACATACTGGTCAGTTATCTCGGTGGCGATCTCATCCAGAAGCTGAGCCACGAGGCCCTCAATGCGGAACGAAAGCCCGAGGGCATCGAATTTGGGTTCTCGATAGGTGCCGTACATGGAGGGGATACCGGCGGCGATATGCCGTTTGTGAAAGATGTTCTCCTGCCCCTCCGAGTGCTTGCCGCTTAGGATTGTGGTCTTCAGTTCGGCAAGAGCCCTCAATCCCTGCTCGAGCAACGCCTCACGGCTGCGAGATCGGGAGTAGCGAGTGATGGCGGCCAGCACGCCCCGTTGCGGCGAGCGCAGGCATGTCTGCCATGTGTCCAAGGCGGCGGTGAACTCCCGACGGGTCTCGGCGGATAGCGTCAGCGAAGCGGACACCAGGGGCCCCAGGTTGCGAGGAGCGATGGAGTACTTCTGCTCCAGCAGATCGCGCATGCGGCGCATCAGCTCCACTTTGCGATAGTCCTCAGGGGCCGCCGGCAGGTTGGCCAGCACTTTGTGGGGCCCCTCCGCCTGGGAGCGCTCGCTGGTCACGGCGGCCAGCACGCGCTCTGAGAGGAACGGTGCCAGGGGCCCGGGATCCAGCGTGGACCAATAGTCGAGCACCGCGGTGCTGAAGGGGATGAGACGGTTGGAGGACTCCGCGTGCACCTGTTTGCGGATGAAATGCATGAGGGAGTCCTTGCGGCCACCGATCTCGTCGATCTCGGTGGAGACGGAGCGCAACTCGCCTTCTGCCCCGACCTCGTTGAAGTAGACAGGGAAGCAGCGTAGAAGCTGCTTGATAACGGAGTAAACCGGTTCGATGTTGGCGTTGAGCAGGTCGGTGATGTCTTTCTGAAAGAGGTCGGTATCGGCGATGAAGGCGCCGCCCAGTCTCAGTTGCGCGGTGAGCCCGGCGGCCAGGCGTTCAAAGAGTTGGGGATTGGAGCGGATGATGCGCAGCCAACAGCGGATGTTGGGCAGGTGGTGGCGATTGGCCAGCGTCCGCCATTCATCGTTGGCCCCACAGACATCTTGGTACTCGAAGTGCCAGTGCAGAAGATCATCCGTGAGCCGATCAGCGGCCCCCACCGCTCCCGCTTCGCCAATGGCGACCCCGATGGCTTCGTAGCACTGGAAGCGCATCTCCGGGAACAGCCCCTCCCTCTCCTGAAAGAACCGGGCCAGACGACGCAGTATGCGGTGGAAGTGCACGATGCGCGAGGGGCGGATGATCTCCCGCACTACCGACAACAACTCCACCATCACTTCACGCTGGCGGAGACCGAGAGACGTGTCCTTGAGCAGGAACAGACAGACGGCGAAGCGGTCATCCAGCGCTGAGATGCGGAAGAGTCTCTGCACCACCTCCTCCAGCATCTGGCTGAAGGTGGGGTGTTCCGGACCAACCAGTTCCATCGCAGCCGCTCCCGCCGCCGCCGACAGGTGGTGGCGGATGGCATTCGTGCCTGTGGATGCGAAAAGACCCGCCACCTCTTGGGGCGAGTGCACGCGGGCCTCGCGAGTTAGGGCCCAATCGGCCACATCGAGATGCTTTGCCACGATGGTGTAGCCTCGGAGCAGCACACGCCGGTAGGTTTCGGCCAGGCGCAGTGCCGGCAACTCGGCGGCGGCGTGACCCGCGCCGACGAGGTCCAGCGCCACTTGTGTGACGTCTCTCAGCGCCTTGTCCCTCTCGAGCAGCGCCGACTCCAGCCGGGGGTACAGACGCTCGATGAGCGATGCCGCATCGGCGACAGGTTGCAGATACTCGTCCGCGTGAGAGCCGGTGATGGCCGCTTTCATCCAGACCAGCAATTGGCGTAGCAGCTGAGAGGCGCGGTCCTCAGGCAGTACACCCTGGAACAGGCCCTCCATGATTTCGAGGACGAGAGAGAAGAGGAGGGCTCTGTCGGCGGAGCGATCGAAGTAGTTCCAGTCGCGGAGCAACAACGTCTGCAGGCCGTCAATCACCGTGCCCGCGTGCCGGTAGCTGTGGAAGTACTCCTCCAGCGTCTCTCTCAGCAACTCGTGGGCACCATACGCGTCGGCCACGGCCTCAAGCATGACGTTGAACCTGTCGGGAATGATGGGGGCTTCCGCTGTGCCCGCGATGTTGGCCCTCAGGGCGTCCGAGTCCAGTGGCAGGAGGGAGGCGCTCATGTGGTCAGTGTCTCCTTGGCTCAGGACGCATCTTCGCTTCCGGGAGTGCCGTTGGCTTTCACCTCAGAGACAGGGCTCATGAGGACTCGGGCTACGCGCATGCCATCTACCTCGAGGATGCGCACCTGGTAGTTGCCGAGGACCACCTCGTCGCCTGCCCGCGGTCGGCGCTGCAACTGCTCGAAGACGCGGCCGCCGAGAGTGGGGAACCCCGGCTCGGTAAGGGTCAGCCCCAGCGCCTCCTCTAGATACTCCAGCCGGGCGCCCCCGTCAACCGAGTACGTTCCGTCGGAGAAAGCCTCAACCAGAGGGGCTTCGTGGTCGAATTCGTCTTGCACCTCGCCAATGAGTTGCTCCACCACGTCTTGAACCGTGACGAGGCCGCTGGTGCCCCCGTGCTCGTCCACCACAATGGCCAGAGGGGTGCGGGCCGATTGGAAACGCGCCAGTGCCAGCTCGACACTTGCGGTCTCCGAGATGAATCCCACCTGGCGCAGTACCGACCGCACCGTTCGCACCCGGTCCGCCCGGTACAGGTCTTTTACGTGCACGTAGCCGATGGTGTCGTCCAGATCGTCCTCGAACACTGGATAGCGGGTATGGTTGGAGAGTGCCACCTCGTCCAAGGCTTCGCTGACGGGAGTGTTGGCCGACAACGCCGCCATCTCGGTACGGGGTACCATGACTTCGCCCACTGTCACTTCGCCCAAAGTGAGCGCGCGGCGCATGATGGTTTGTTCCACTTCGTCGATGTGGCCCCCTTCTGCGCTGGCGCTAAGGATCATGCGCAACTCGTCCTCGCTGTGGGCCAGATCCGCCGCCGTGGCGGGCTTGACCCGTAGGAGAGCAAGAATGCCTTTGGTCAGGGAGTTGAGCACCCAGACGATGGGCCAGAACAGCCAATAGAAGAAGCGCAGGGGGACGGCCAGCACCAAGGTGGCGCCCTCCGCTTTGCGGATAGCGATGGACTTGGGGACCAGTTCTCCCAAGACGATAGTGAACCCCGTGGCCAGCACGAAGGACAGCACGGCGGCGACGGTGGTGCGCAGTTCCGGCGAGCTGATGCCGAGCCAGTCGAGCGGGTCGGAGATGAGCTTCGAGAGGACGGGCTCGCTCGCCCAGCCCAGGCCAAGGGTGGCCATGGTCACGCCCAGTTGGATGACCGGCAGGTAGGACTCCACCTTGTCAAGGATCGGCAGGGAGATCCGCGCGATGCGGCTCCCGGCCTCTGCCATCTCGATGATACGGGTGGGGCGAACCTTGACTATGGCGAACTCGGCTGCCACGAACACGCCGTTGACGACGATCAGCAGAACAATCAGCAGGACACCCAGCGCTGTGCTCATCTCAGGGCAACAGCGCCAGGGTCACGAGCCGGTGCGTGTGAGGTACTTGGGGGGTCTTCTGCTTGGCCCATATGGTGCCTCTAGCATAGCAGAAGAGTCGGTGGCCGCGTGGCTAGAGCCCCGCGGGTAAGGACATGGTGGGCGCGACAGCCAGCGGCCCCCGGCAAAGTGTCGCCGGGGGCCGAGAACTGTGTCTGCTCAGTTCAGTGCTTCTCGGCGTAGTCGTAGAAGCCCTTGCCGCTCTTCCGACCCAGGTAGCCGGCCATGACCATGTTGCGGACAAGGTCTGGCGGGTTGAAGCGGGCTTCCTTCGTGTACTCGTAGAGCATGTTGCCGATGTGGTACACGATATCGATACCGACGAAGTCGGCCAGCTCCAGCGGCCCCATGGGTAGGTTGGCGCCCAGCTTCATGGCGGTGTCAATGTCGGCGGCGGTGGCCACGCCGCTTTCGTACACGCGCGCCGCGTCAATGATCATGGGGATGAGGATGCGGTTGACGATGAAGGACGGCGTGTCCTTGCAGGGCACGGGCGTCTTGCCCAGCTTCTTGGTCAGCTCGATGGTGACGTCAACCACGTCCGGGGTGGTCTGCAGCGCGGGGATGATCTCCACCAGTTTCATGACCGGCACCGGGTTGAAGAAGTGCATACCCACCACCCGGTCCGGCCGCGCCGTTAGTGCCGCCAGCTGCGTCACAGAGATGGACGAGGTGTTGGTGGCGTAGATGGTGTCGGGGCCTACCACCGGCTCCAGGCTCTCGAACAGGGCCTTCTTGGCAGAGACCTCTTCCAGGATGGCCTCGATGATGAAGTCGGCCTCCGCCATGACGGCTGGGTCGGTGGACATGGTGATGCGATCCAGGACGGCCCGCCGCGCGTCCGCCGTGATCTTCTCCTTGGACAGCAGCCGGTCCAGGCTCTTGGTGATGATGTTCATGCCGCGCTCTAGGAAGGCGTCCTGCACGTCCAGCACCTTGACCTTGTACCCGGATTGCGCCGCCTGCTGTACGATGCCGGCGCCCATGGTGCCTGCGCCGCACACGCCGATGGTCTTGATCTCGTCGACTTTCATGTCCACTCCTTGTTCCGGACTAATCCCGATCACCGCGAGGTGCTGAGAGGCGAGTAGGACGCTAGTCTACCGCCACAGGCCGTGGCGCCGCTAGAAGGCACCGGCCGTGGGGCAGATATCCGCCAGTCGGCACCGCCCACACCCCGGCTTCTTTGCGGTGCACACTGCACGGCCGTGCTCGATCAGCAGGTAGGAGATCTGGAACCAGTCCTGCCGCGGCACGATGGCAAGCAGGGCCTGTTCCGTCTTCACTGCATCCTTGCTGTGGGCAAGTCCCAGTCGGTTGGCCAGTCGGTGCACATGTGTGTCCACGGCGATCCCGGCGCCCGGGTCGCGCGCGAAGGCCTCGGGGTAGGCGTTGCCCAAGATGATGTTGGCCGTCTTGCGGGCCACGCCCGGCAGGCGCAAGAGTTCGGCCATGGAATCCGGGACGCGGCCGCCGAACTCGGCCAGGATCATGCGGGCGGAGGCCAGGATGTGCGTGGTCTTGTTGCGGAAGAAGCCGGTGGCGTAGATGTCCTGCTCGAATTCCGCCGGATCGGCGGAAGCGTAGTCCTCAATACTGTGGTACTTCTGGAAGAGCCGCTCGGTGACTTGGTTGACGGTCTTGTCTGTCGATTGCGCCGACAGTATCACCGCCACGGTGAGCTGCCAGGGGTCATGATGAGTGAGGACAATGCCGGCGTCCGGAAAGTCGCGGCGCAGGCGCATCACGATCTCACGCGCCTGCTCCGCTGGAGGCTCCAAAGGTGTTCCGGCCACTACTCTGCGCTGCGCCCCAGCCCGAACGCCAGCATATTGGCCTCCACGGTCTTGGGCGGGACCACGTCGGCGATAATCCTCGCCCAGGTCTCGTCGCTGAACGGAAGGCTGTTGGCCGCTGCGCCCAACATGACCATGTTGGCCGCCTTGGGGTTGCCGGCCTTGACGGCCAACTCGGTGGCGTTGACTCCCCGCACGCGGTCCCAGGCGGCGGCGATCTGGCTGTGCACGCCTGTGGGGTATTCGGCCAGCCCGGAGGAGACGGTGCTGGGGTTCACCTGCAGCGTATTGTAGACGAGCATGCCTCCGGGTCGCAGCCAGGTGACGTACCGCAGCGCCTCAAGCGCTTCGAAAGAGAGCAGCAAGTGGGCCGTGCCCTGCGTCACCAGTGGCGACCAGATCTTGCGGCCGAAGCGCAGATGGCTGAGCACGCTGCCGCCCCGCTGGCTCATGCCGTGAACCTCGCTCTGCTTGACGTCAAAGCCATCTGCCAAAGCCGCCTGGCCCAGCACGTAGCTGGCCATGATGACGCCTTGGCCGCCCACGCCGGTGATGATGATGTTGGTGGTCCCGGCCGGTGCAGCCTTGTCAACACCGCTGGGATCCACGCACGTATCGCTCTTCATCTCAGTCATCTCCGTATCCTCAAGCGGCTAGCCGTTGACGGCGGCCGGCGCCTTGATCGCTTCAAACTTGCACATCTGGGCGCAGACACCGCAGCCGTTGCACTGCGTCTGGTCAATCTGGACAACGGTCTTGCCGTCCTCCCTGTTCACGAGCCCCAAGGCAATGCAGGCCACGCGCAGACAGCGCCTGCATCCCGTGCACTCCTCGGCGTCAATGACCCAGGGCTCGTGCTTCACCTTGTACTCGAGCACACAGGGCGCCTGGGCGATGATGACCACCGGCCCTGGGGTGGCCAAGGCCTCGCCGATTGACTTCTCCACCTGGGCCAGATTGTAGGGGTCCATCTTGATGATGGTGGGAACTCCGAAGGCCTCACAGATCTTCACCAAGTCCACCGCCGGAGTCAGAGCACCGCTGAGGGTCTTGCCCGAACCGGGGTTGTCCTGACCGCCCGTCATGGCCGTGGTGCGGTTGTCGAGGATGAGGGTGACCGTCTCTCCCCGGTTCCACACCGTGTTGAGCAGAGGCGTCATGCCGCTGTGCAGAAAGGTGGAATCGCCGATGACCGCTACGGGGCGGTCCTTGGTCTTGGTCTCGGCGTCTTGGACTTTGGCCATTCCGTGGGCCATGCCGATGCCGGCTCCCATGCAGACGCACGAGTGCATTGACGCCAGCGGCGGAAGCGCACCGAGGGTGTAGCAACCGATGTCACCACTCACGAAGATCTTCATACGGTTGAGCACCGTGAAGACACCACGGTGCGAGCAGCCGGGGCATAGCGTGGGTGGCCGCAGGGGCAGATCAGTGCGGTCAGGTGTTGGGACTGCTGCGAGCTCTTCATTGACGCCCGGCAGTCCATCGCAGGCCAACGAGCGGGCCACCAGACCGGGGTCAAACTCGCCCAGGAGGGGCAGCAGGTTCTTGCCGCCGTCCACCTTCACTCCGGTGGCCCTGAGGTGCTCTTCGAAGAACGGGTCCAGTTCCTCCACCACGTACAGCTTCTCCACCTTGCCCCGGAACTCGGCGATGAGCGCGTCCGGCAGTGGGTAGCTCATGCCCAGTTTCAGGAAGCTGGCTTGAGGATAGGCCTCGCGGGCGTACGCATAGGCGGCGCCGGAAGCCACGATCCCCACGCGAGGGTCGCCCATCTCGATGCGATTGAGCGGGGTGTGGTTGGAGTAGACCTGTAGCGCTGTGAAACGCTTCTCCACCGCCACATGCCGTGCGCGGGCGAAACCGGGCAGCATGGTGTACTTGGAGGCCGTCTTCTCCAGGCCTGTGATGTTGCCTGGTTCGCGTCTCTCTCCCAGCTCCACGATACTCTTGGAGTGGGAGATGCGTGTGGTGGTGCGCAGCATGACAGGGGTGTCGAACTCCTCGGAGATATCGAGCGCCTGCATCAGGAAGTTCTTGCACTCCTGACTGTCGCTGGGCTCCAGTAGCGGAATCTTGGAGAATTTGGCGTAGTTGCGGTTGTCTTGCTCGTTCTGCGAGCTGTGCATGGCCGGGTCATCGGCGGAGATGAGCACCAACCCGCCCTTGATCCCCACGTATGAGGCGGTCATAAGTGGATCGGCCGCCACGTTGACGCCCACGTGCTTCATAGAGCAGATGGCGCGGGCACCGGCCACGGCTGCGCCCAGTGCCGTTTCCAGCGCCACCTTCTCGTTGGTGCACCATTCGCTGTAGACATCCGCATAGTCGGCGATAGTCTCCAGGATCTCTGTGCTGGGGGTGCCCGGGTAGGCGCTGGCAAATCGGACGCCCGCCTCCCACGCTCCGCGAGCTATGGCCTCATTGCCTGAAAGGATCTCCCGCATTTCCATTCCTCCGCGCTTCCGGGACAAACTTCGCTATTGTAGCCATCGGGAAAGGCTGCGAACAATGTGTGGATGTGTAGCCGGCCGGTGAGGGATACACAGGAAAGGGAGATGCCGGTAGCATTGGGCTGAAGCACGGGAGGCGACGGCAGCGCCGGGAGGACGGCTGAGGTCGTGAGCAGGTGCAGGTTGGTGACAGCGACAGCGGGTGTGCCGGGGATTCCACGCTGTTTGCCCGCGCATACAGCCACGCGCGAGGGAAGGGGCGTCGTGACCGAGGCACTCGGGGCCTGCGCACGTTGTACCCCCGGTCCTGCAAGAGGGCAACGGGCGTGACGCGGGAGTTACGCTTCTCGCTCAACGGGGACGTGGTCCAGGTCGGCATACAGGACCAGGAGACGCTTCTGGAAGTGCTGTGGGAACGCCTGCGCCTGACCGGCACCAAACGCGGCTGTGACCAGGGGGCTTGTGGGGCCTGCACCGTTCTCTTGGATGGCTCTCCGGGTCGTATCGGCGTCCGCAACTGGCGGCCGGATACTGCGGCGGGGGTGTGGGGCCTCAGCCCCGCACAGCCTCCACCCGGCGCTTCCGGCCATAGCCAACGCCGTTTTCGACGCGGTCGGGGTGTGGGTCCATGAGGTACCCTTGATAGGGCAAGCGCTTTGCCAGGCACTACAGGGACAAAGCAGCATCAAGGAATGATGGTATTACCACCGACAGAGCTGCATGGGCCGCGGACGGTGCGGGAGGCGCCTCTCCTGCTTGGTGACGACCCGGCCGGCCCCCGGCCGCTTGGGGGTGGCACCGACCTGCTGCCGGTGGCTGAACTGTGCGGAGAGGATGGTAGAGCCTTGCGCCCACCGCCGGTGTCACTGGTGACGGGCGTGTCCCTGCCCGCGTCGTCCACCGGGTATCGCACCGGGTGCGCGAAGTACCGGCTGCGCGACTCCGTCGATTTCCCTTTGGCCGGGGTGGCGGCCGGATTGCGTGTAATGGACGGCGCGGTGAGAGAGGTACGGATCGTGCTGGGGACGATGGCGCCGCATCTTGTGCCGGCGGAGGAGGCATCCGCTGCACTCAAGGGGCGCGAGCCGAGTGCCGCGGCATTTGCGGAGGCGGCCTCCCTTGCGGTCGGCTTGGGCCACCCCGTGGGCAACCTGCAGGTCCCTGCACAACAGCGGCGCCATGTTCTGGAGGTGCTCATACGGCGACTACTTACCGGATTGGCCGCGGGAGATGGAGCATGAGTCGGCGACGGCTCATGGAGGTGGCGCTGGGGAACGCGGACCCGGACATACTGATCGTCAACGCGCGACTGATCAACGTCTACTCCGCCGAGATCATTGCCGGAGCCACCGTTGCCGTGGCGGACGGCCGCATCGCGTGGGTGGGTCAGGGAGAGCGTCGCGCCGGCTCCGGGACCCACGTCATTGACGCGCAGGGGGACTTCCTCTCCCCCACCTTCGTGGACATGCACGGCCACGCTGATTTCTTGGCCAGCCCCGTGGCCTTGGCCGAAGCCTTGGTCCCGTTGGGTACCTCGGCCATGCTCACCGACACGCATGACGCAGTGGGCGCCTTGGGGCGTCGTGGGCTGGAGCTCATGCTGGAGGCCACAGAGTCCCTCCCCTTCCACTACTACGTTACCGTCCCGGCGCACTGCCCGCCGCTCCCTGAGGTGGAAGGAGAGGACCTTCTCCCGCTCGAGGACTTCCGGAGTTTCTTCCGCCATCCCCGGGTGCTGGCTGTCAGCGAGCTCTCCGGCTGGACCCGGCTGGTCCAGGGGGACCCCGTGTTGCTGGCGAAGGTGGAAGCCGCCCGCGAAGCCGGGCTGCGGTTGGAAGGGCACGCGGCCGGGTGCTCGCGGGACAAGCTGGAGAGCCTCGTGGCGGTGGGGGTGTCCTCCTGTCACGAGAGCATATCCGCCGGGGACGTGCTCGAACGCCTTCGGCTGGGGATGGCCACCGCTCTGCGTCACGGCTCCATCCGCGCCGACCTCGATGACCTGGGCCCCGCGTTTGCGGAGAACCCACATCTGGATACTTCGCGGGCCATGCTGACTCCGGACTGGATGAGCCCACAGGACGTGCTGCGCGACGGTTACATGGAGCACGTGGTGGCCAAGGCTATCGCCGTGGGGATACCACCTCTGAAGGCATACCAGATGGCCACCATCAACCCGGCCACGTACCTGCGTGTGGAGCATGAGATCGGAGGGATCGGGCCGGGGCGGCAGGCGGACATGATGCTGCTTCGCGATATGGCGGCTCCTCGTCCCCACCTGGTGGTGCTGGGCGGGCGGGTGGTGGCGCGTGACGGCGTGCTCCTACAGAGGTTCAGACCGGCTCTGCCGGTGCCGGTGAGTGACTGGCCTGTGCACCGCAAGCCTTCCCTGCCCGTTCTGCCCTGTGCCTTCCGCATAGCAGGGGGAGAGTACCAGGCCGAGATCCCGGGCATGCTGATGGTCAACAAGACCATCACGCGGCCCGTGCGGCTCCGAGTGAGTCTGCGTGAGGGCTTCCTGGAGTCTCGTGAAGCGCTCTGTCTGGAGGGCCCCGGGGAGGGTGGCCCGGTGTCTGTCATCTACCTCAGCATGTGGTCCCATATTCGCCAGCGTTGGCTGACTGTGGTGCTCAGCGGGTTTGGGGCAGAGGTGGGGGGGCTGGCCACTTCTGTGGTCCACGAGACCCACGCACCGCTGGTGCTGGGTTCCGACCCCTCGGACATGGCGCTGGCGGTCAACCAAGTGTTCGCGCAGGGTGGAGGCGTCACTCTGGTCGAGGCCGGACGGGTCCGGCAGCGGGTGGTGCTCGACGGGGGCGGGTTGCTGAGCTCGGGAGCGCTGGAGCAGGTGGCCGGTGAGATGCAGCAGTTGAACGACTACCTCCGCGAACGGGGATGCCCCTGGGATGACCCCTTCTTTGGGCTCAACTTCCTCAGCTTCACCGGGCTTCCGTACGTGAGGCTCACGCCATCGGGGTTGCTGGACTCGAAACGTGGGCTGGTTGGCTATCCCTAGGCCGATGATTCGCTAGGGGGTCTCAGCGCGCCACCGGAGTTGGGCGGCCTCCAGACACGGTGCGGATTGGCCTTTCTCGCTGAGGTAGGTGAGCACGGCCTGCACCGTGGCTCGACCCAGGAAGTACTCGGGGATGTCTATCGGCGTGATGGCCAAGGAAGCCGACACTCGCTCTAGAACCTGCTCGAGCGTCAGTCCCGCGGGCTCTTCGCTCAAGGCGCTGCTGACGGTACGTGCCAGACCTTGAATTCCCTGCCGGTTGACCTCGACCAGCTCGAGCAGTTGCTCCCGGTTGCGGGCGGGCGACCCGTGTGCGGGTAACACCGTGCGGATACGCTCGACCATTTCGACCAGCCGGTCGCACGTGTCGAGGGCTACGCCCATGTCGGAGAAGTAGGTCAGGCGGTACTTGCGCCAGGTCTTCTCCGGGAGGAGCGCGTCTCCGGCGAACAGCACGCCGTCCACCAGCAGTCCCACCTGGCCGGGTGAGTGGCCGGGGAGCGCGATCACTTCCAGAGCCGGGAGCTCCGCGCCGAGCGACTCTGCTTCCATTGCCGGTCTCCAGGTGCCCGGCGACACGTACTGCGTGACCTCGATGCCGGCAGGCATGAGGAACTTCTTCCTCATGATGTCGGGGGGGTGGGCCCCGCCACAGAGGCCATGGGGTTCCCAGTATGGGTGGCGGATGAGGGAGGCCTCCACCGAGGACGCCGCTACTGCACTGATCCCTTCGCGAGCCAGGCGCGGGGCTCCCCCCGTGTGGTCCGCGTGATGGTGGGTGAGGAAGAGAGCCGCAGGCTTCAGTCCCGCGGGCGTCAACTCCCGGATCAAACGGCGCGCGCTGCCGTCATCCAGCCCGGCATCCACAACCACAACCTGGTCGCCGAAACGTATCAGGCCAAGATTCACGGGGCCGGGCAGGTATCCGGCGTGATTGGTGAGCCACACCAGAGGCATCGCCGTGCGATTCTATCACCGGGTGGGTGTGGTCCGCGGCGCGCCGCGTCCCCTCGCGGTCGCGCGCGGCGGTTAGGGTTGGGCCGTACGGCTCCGGCGCTCTGTTGACCCTGGCTCCAGACGCGGGTCTCTGCTAGCCTGGGGAGCCGTGAAGGTTCACGAAGAAGCGGATGGCGTATTCCGTATCCCCGTCCATAATCCGTTCGGGGTGTACCCCACCAATGTCTATCTTCTTGTTGGGGACCGGATGGGGCTGTTCGATGTGGGCCCCGGCTACCGCCGCACGTGGGAAGACCTCAGCGGCGCCCTCTCCCAGCTGGCCATGCGGCCGGAGGACGTTGAGGTCGTCATCCTCAGCCACGGTCACGCCGACCACGACGGGCTGGCGCACCACTTCTCTTGGGCTTCCATCCTCATCCACCAAGCGGACCTGCTCAAGATCTCGGATTACAACGGCCACCTTGATCGCTACGAGGAGGCCGTGCGGGCCGTCATGCCCACGTGGGGGGTGAGCTCGGAGGTCTCCGAGACCATCCCTGGGTTCTTCACGTGGCTGCGTGCTGCAGGGGATCCGGCGCCCTGGGCGGAGACCATCGCGGACGGCGCGGACCTGCAGGGTCTGGGAGGTTCCTGGCAGGTGCTGGCGCTGCCCGGGCACACGGAGGGACTCATAGGACTCTATCGGGCCAGAGATCGCCTGCTCATCTCTTCGGACCAGCTGTTGGAGACCACGGTGCCCAATCCGGGCTTCTATCTGGTGGGTACCACGTACGCGGGGAACGGCATGGCGGACTATGAGCGCTCCCTGCACCGGCTTGCGCAGATGTCGGTGGGGCGTGTGCTTCCCGGTCACGGACCGGCCTTTGCGGACTGTTCCGGGCGCGTGGCCCATTTCCTTGCGCAGTATGAAGAGCGCTTGGACCAGGCAGAAGCGGCCCTCCAAGGACCCAGCACCGTCCACCAGGTGGCGGAGCGTCTTTTCCCGGGCTGCGATGCCGGCAATCCTTACCACGTGTTCATTACGCACATGGAGGCGGTGGGGAGGCTCAGTGTCCTGGTGGAACGCGGGCGGGCACTGAGACTTGAAGGCCTCTCAGGGGGTCCTGACCGGTACTCGCGGAGCGGTCGATGACCGGGTACGTCACCATCCCGGCGGAGGAGTTGGCGCTCCGGGCGAAGAAGGTGCAGGTCGGCCTGCAACGCGACGGGATCGACCTGGCTCTGATCGTGCAGAGCGTGGATCTCTACTACCTGACCGGAACCATCCAGCAGGGGCATCTTCTGCTGCCGGCTCGGGGTGAGCCGCTCTTCCTGGTGCGCCGGAACCTGGAACGGGCGCGCGCGGAATCCGCCCTGGAACGGATCGAGCCCATGATGGGCCTGGGCGATCTCCCGCGGGCGCTCGAGCAGTTGGGGATCCCCATGTCCGGCAAGTTGGGACTGGAACTGGATGTCCTCCCCGTGTCACTCTTTCGGCGCTATGAAGGCACGTTCCCGCAGGCTGTCCTCATGGATTGCTCTCCTGCCATCCGGCAGGCGCGCACCGTCAAAACCGCGCTGGAGGTGGAGTTCATTCGGCAGGCCGGGTGGCAGGTGGACCACATCTACCGCGAAGCAGCCCGCATCCTGAAGGCCGGCATGTCTGAGATAGAAGTGGCCGCTGAGCTGGAGGCCGTGGCGCGGAAGGCGGGCCACCATGGCATCGTGCGCTTCCGGGCATTCAATCAGGAGCTCTATCACGGGCATCTCATCTCAGGGCCGGATTCGTCGGTGGGCTCGCATGTGGATACACCTTTGGCGGGCAGGGGTCTCACACCGGCGGTGGCCCAAGGAGCGGGTTGGCGTGTCATCAAGCGGGACGAACCGGTGGTGATGGATCTCTCGGGGGGAGTGAACGGCTATCTTTCGGATCAGACACGTGTATTCGTGGTGGGTAGCCTTGCGCCGGAGATGGAGGAGGCATACCGGGTCTGCCGTCTCATCCAGGATGAGGTGGTGCAGCATCTGTTCCCCGGTGCATCCTGCGGGGAACTGCACCGGATGGCCGTTGACCTGGCGGACCGGCTGGGCTACGGCGACGCTTTCATGGGGGCGGCCCCCAATCAGGTGAGCTTTGTGGGGCACGGAGTGGGTCTGGAGATCGACGAGCCGCCGTACATCGCTCGAGGTTCCGGGCAGGTGCTCATGGAAGGCACTGTGGTTGCCCTGGAGCCGAAGCTGGTGTTCCCGGGAGTGGGAGCGGTAGGCGTGGAGAATACTTGGCTGGTGAAAGAGTCAAGGCCGGAGAGGCTCACTTTCACCACCGAGGAGATCATCGCGGTATGAACAGGGCTCAATCCTGGGAGGGCAGCGAATTGGCACCAGATATTGCTCAGGCCAAGGACTTGGCCGATCGTACGCTGACCGGCGACCGCCGGGCCATCGCGCGTTCTATCTCGTTGGTGGAAGACGGAGACCCGCTGGCCGGGGAAGTCATCCGGTTGCTGTTCCCTCACACGGGCAGGGCCATCCGCGTGGGTATCACCGGGCCGCCTGGGGTGGGCAAGTCCAGCCTCATATCCGGCCTCATCAAGGCGGTCCGGGCCGAGGGCCGGTCGGTGGGAGTGGTGTCTGTGGATCCCTCCAGCCCCTTCACCAAGGGCGCGCTCCTGGGAGACCGCATCCGCTTGACCGAGCATTTCCTGGATACGGGCGTCTTCATCCGCTCCATGGGCAGCAGAGGGCACCTGGGTGGTCTGGCCGAAACCACCATGGAAGCGGTCATGGTGTTGGACGCCGCCGGGAAGGACGTAGTGTTTGTGGAGACGGTGGGTGTGGGCCAGAGTGAGATCGAGGTCATAGGCATCTCGGACGTGATTATTCTGGTTCTCATGCCGGGCTCCGGCGACTCGATCCAGGCGCTCAAAGCGGGCGTGATGGAAATCCCTGACATCATCGTGGTCAACAAGAAGGACCATCCGCAAGCCGAGCAGATGTGTGATGAGATCGGGGCGATGCTGTGCCTCAGCGCGGCGCACAAGGAATGGATGCCTCCCATTCTCAGCACCCAGGCTCAGCTGGACGAAGGGGTGACGGAGCTCTGGCTGGCCGTGGAGGATTACGTGGCTCGGCAACGCGCCAGCGGAGAATTGGAGCGCCGAAGGGCACGCCAGCTGGAGCAGGAGGTCTTCGCCTTGGCGCTACAGCAGATGGAGCGCCATCTGCGCCGGGAAGCGGGCTCCAACCTGGTGCTGGCTGACATCTTGGCTCAGGTGGCCCGCCGGGAGGTGGATCCGCTGACGGCCCAGGAAAGGATCCTCACCGAGGTGTTTGGCGTCAGCCCCGTGGACTGAGGCCGGAGCACGGATAAGAGGCCTGATTGTGTTGTTCCCAGGCCTGCGCTGGCTCGCCCGGGGTCCTAGAGCATCGGATGCGGTCTCCGTTCGTTGATACTCGCATGATGGTCAATGTGAAGGTCACCTGTCGCTGCGCCTACCTCGTTTGCCCGGACTGTGGGTCGGTGGTGAGGCTCCAGGAAGAGCACGTAATGGATCTGGGCTCCATGAGCACGGAGGACAGAGCCAGAGTGGCCCGCGCGCTGTGCTCCTGCTATGTACGGTCGATGACCACGCTGGGCGCTGCGGGTCTTCTGGGTCGCCTTCTCTCCCTGTCTCCGGAGCATGCAGTCGAGCAGTCCTCTGGCTCTTCGCAGGCCGCGGTCACTGTTCTACAATCGTAGGACCGCGTACCGCGGTTTGCTTTTGCCCGAAATCATCCCGTCTGTCCGGCCGGGTGAGAAGGAGGAGGATGCTCGAATGGCTCTCGTGGAAACGTCGCTGGTGGGGCGTGTGGCCACCGTCACCATCAATCGCCCGGAGGCAATGAACGCCTTCAATTCGGAGCTTCTCGAGTGCCTGCTGGCGGAAATGCAGCAGATCGGCCGAGGGACCGAGGTGGGAGCGGTTGTGCTCACCGGTGTGGGCAAGTCCTTCGGTGCCGGCGCAGACATTGCGCAGATGAAGGACTACACGCCTGCTCAGGGGCGGGCATTCTCGGAGTTGGGGCAGAGGGTCACCCGCACCATCGAGCAGTTGCCTCAGCCGGTGGTGGCTGCCGTCAACGGATTCGCTCTGGGCGGAGGCTGTGAGATGGCCATGGCCTGCGATATCAGGCTGTGTTCGGACAACGCCCGCTTCGGCCAGCTGGAGATCAACCTGGGGATCATGCCGGGTTGGGGTGGGACGCAACGGCTGGCTCGGATCTGTGGTCCCTCCTTTGCCAACGAACTACTCTACACGGGGCGCATGGCGGACGCGCAGGAAGCACTGCGCTGGGGACTGGTCACCGCGGTATACCCCAGGGAGGAACTGCTGCCCAAGGCCCAAGAGACAGCCGGCACCATCGCCGCCAAGAGTCTGGCTGCGCTGCGCAACATCAAGTTGGCGGCTACTCGCTACCTGGAGCAGGATATCGATGGCGGCCTGCGCTTGGAGGCTGATCTGTTCGGTCTCTGTTTCAGCACGGAGGACCAGAAAGAGGGCATGAGTGCCTTTCTGTCCAAGAGGGATCCTGAGTTCAAGCATCGCTGAGCCAGGGTGATGACCCCTCCAGAGCCTGCCGGATCCGCCGATCCTGCGGTGCTGCAGTCGGGCGGTTGGTTCGATTGGGTGATCCGTGTTCGCTACTCGGAAACGGACGCTCAGCGGATCGTCCATCACGCCAACTACCTGGTCTACATGGAAGAGGCCCGGACCGAACTGGTTCGGGCCCTCGGTGTTCCCTACAAGGAGATGGAGGAGAGGGGCTGCAGCATCGTGGTGGCAGGAGCGGAATGCTCCTTCCGGGCCTCGGCCGTGTTCGATGACCTCATCCGGGTTCGCACGCGGGTGGAGCGGGTGAGGAGCCGCGAGGTGTCATTCCAGTTCCGGCTCGAAGATGCGCAGAACGGGCGTTTGCTGGCCGAGGGCCGCACGCGTCACGTCTTTGTCGATGGCTCGGGGAAGGTCATCACCGGGCCGGAATGGATAGTGCGCGGCCTGCAGGGCGACGGCCGGCCGCGCCGGTTCCAGCATCGCGAGAGCTTCGCTAGTAGAGATCCAGTTCGATAGAGCTGACGCCTGCCTTGAGGCTCACCTCCAGTGCACTTCCGCCTCCCCTGTGCACGAGGACTCCCCCGCCCTGCGCATCGAAGCCCTCTGTGTCGAGAGACGTGAGCCCTGTCTCTCCTCTCACAGTGATGGAGAGGCTGCGGGGGAAACTGATGCGGTAGCTTCCTACCCCTCCGGTGAGATCCAGTCGGGCGCCGGGCACCACGTTGGGTCCCACGACGACGGTGGCCGAACTGGCCCCGGTGTTGATCTGGAGGCTCCCCAGGGTGACGTTGGTCAAGTCCAGCTCATAGCTCGCGGCGCCACCGTTCACGGTGATGTCCCAGGGGATGCCCTGCCTCAGAGTGATGTGGATGCCCTCGTTCTTCGACCCTCCCCCAAATCCAGGCATCCACCAGCTCTCGCCTCTTGGCCTGACCTCGAGCCGATAGCGGCCACTCTCGGCGGACTGCTCCACCCGCAACTGAGGGCGCGTGCGGTAGGTGCCGGAGACGGTGGTGTCGATATCCTGCCCTTGCAGTGTCAAGCGTGAAGCCGCAACAGTCAGCTCGGCGCTGCCCTGGCTGATTCCCGCGGCCGAAGGCCCGGTGATGGTCTGTTCCTCCGCGGCAGTCCAGCTTGTTCCCCACAGCCCCCATGCCGCTGCCACGGTTCCCACCAGGATCAGAGCCATGAGCACGGTGGCCACCACGGGCTTGGAGCGGCCCAGCAGGAGTTGGATGCCGATCATGACCAGGACGATGGGCCATAGCTGCAGGAGGGAGAGGAGAAACGCCCAATCGAGCCGGCCCAGGCTTGCTCCGAGCAACAGGGCACCGGCAACCATGATCGCGAGACCCCAGATGAACCTGCCCGGCTTCATTGCGTGCGGCCCCGCAACAGGATGTAGGCGCCCACGGCGATGAGCGCCACCGGCCACAGCCTGCTCCAGTCCCAGAAGGAACCCCAGAACTGCCGGGCCAGGAAGAGGAGACCCAGGATCACCACGACTATCCCCGCGATCATGCGGCGGCGGGCGGTGACACTCTGGTCTGTAACCTCCGGCTCCTGCCGCGAGGGAAGCGCCGGTGGCTCAGGCGGCGCGTAGGTTGGCGGCGGCTCCACGGGTGCCGATCCCGTGGGCGGGCCGTACGGCGCCGTGGGTGGCCCACCACTGTCAGGACGCTGTTCCTCGGGCGTTTCCGGTGCGACTGACATACTCCTCCTCTCCTTCAGCTACCGCGTGTCCTTGGCCGCTTTGAGCATATCGCACAGCCGCGGCCATGGTGCGGTGTTCAGCACGTCACCTGCCTGCACCCAGCCCCTACGCGCTTGACCTACCCCGAAACGCAGCAAATCGAACCCCGCGGTGTCGTGCGCGTCGCTGTTGATGACGAGGGTGACCCCGTGATCGCGGGCGAGGCGGGAGGCGCGTGCGGGCAAATCGAGGCGTTCGAAGCTGGAGTTGATCTCCAAGGCCGTTCGGGTGGTGGCGGCGATCTGGACCAGCCGCTCCATGTCGAGGGCATACGCCGACCGTCGGCCTAGTGTCCTGCGTCTGAAGTCCTCTTACGCGGTCTCGCGTGACAGAGGATGTCGTCTGGTTGCTTGGTCCAGGTGAAGGGGTGACAGCGCTCGTTCCAGCCGTCGATGAAGCGGCGGATGGCGGC
>JAAYAL010000084.1 GCA_012719395.1 Gaiellales bacterium
CCAGGAAGGCCGCGGCCAAGACGTCCTGAAGTGCACCTACTGCAACTCCTGCCGGGAGATGGAGGGTGGCTTCACCACCGTGGAGTGCATCCAGTGGAAGAAGAAGGGTCAGCCGCAGGCGTAGCCGCTCGGGCCGGGCAGAGACCAACTACCCATCGTATTGCCCAACATATTGCTTCGTGCCCTGGGGCCGGCCAGAAGGCCGGCCCCAGGGCCTCTTTCCAAGCGGCGGGCGGCTGGTGCGGTGGCTGAAATACGCGAACGCCATCATCGTGGCCCGGGCTGCCTCGGATTCCAGGGCATCCAGCGCTTCTTCCACGGAGAACGGCTTGCCGACTCCTCCACTACACACCTTGACAACGGTAATGGGGCCGGATGGACAGTGCGTCCGGCCCATCGTCACCGTAGACCAGCCAGGCATGCCCGCGTCCGCTCTGCCACTGATCCGAAGTCCTCGCCCTAATCGAAGCCCGATCCCGCCTCTTGCGCCGCTCGTGCCGCGAGGGCGGCTGGGTCCACCCCTCATCCGTGAGCCCTCCTATCTCATGATATCCTGCCACGGCCACGAAATTCCAGGCCGGGAAAGGAACGCAAACCAATGAACTTCGCGAGGTTCTGCACCGCCAACGCGAGCAAATACCCGACGCGGGAGTTTCTGGTGGAGAGCTTTCCGTCCTCGGGCACGCGTCGCGTGCTCACGTGGGAACAGCTCGACGAGCAGACCAACAAGCTGGCCAATTATCTGACGCGGGAGTGCGGCCTCAAGAAGGGGGACTGCGTCCAGCACCTCCTGATGAACAGCTTGGAGTGGTACGTCATCTACATGGCGGTTCTCAAGATCGGCGCGGTGGTCAGCCCTCTGAACTTCCGCTTCGCCAGCGGAGACATCAAGTACGCATGTGACGTGACTCGTAACCGCGTCTTTGTGTTGAGCGAGCAGTTTGTGCCGCGGGTGGAGGCCATCAGGGCCGAGATCCCCTTCTGCGAGTCTTTCATCTGCCTGGGGGATGATGTCCCTGAGGGCTACACGTCCTACCACGACATCATTGCAGCCGGCGATCCCTCGCCTGCCCTCGTGGACGTGGAGGACGATCAGACCGCCGAGCTGATGTTCACCTCCGGCACCACGGGTGCCCCCAAGCCTGTATCCCACTCGCACGGCACACTGTTCTGGATCGGCATAGGGAACGCTCTCACCTACAACGAGGGGTTCAACAGCAACTACCTCGCTCCGCATCCCTTCTACCACAGCGGTACGCTGTTCCTCTCCTTCCCGTCATTCATCGCGGCCGGCAAGATCCTCATGCCCATGGAGCTGAAGCCGCAACTGCTGCTGCAGTCCATCGTGGAGGAGAAGTGCACTGGCGGCTGGGTCACGGTACCGACATGGTCGGATGTGATCTCGGCCATCAAATCAGGCGAGATCTACATCCATGATTACGACAACAAGCTGTCTGCGCTGCGGCATCTGGAGTTGGGGGCGCAGCCGGTTCCTTTCGTTCTTCTGGAGGACACCAAGAGAATCTTCCCGCACCTTCCCGTCGGTAACATCTACGGCATCACGGAGGGCGGCGGCGGCGGTCTCACCAACTGCTACGACGAGGACATCCTGCGGAAGCCGGGCTCAATTGGCCGCGCCACGGCCTTCATGGAGGCCAAGATCGTGGACGGAGACCTCAAGGAGGTCCCTGCTCATCAGGTCGGGGAGCTGCTGATCAAAGGTCCACGTCTCATGAAGGAGTATGCCTTCAATCCGGAGATGACGGCGCAAACCGTTGTCGATGGCTGGCTGCGCACGGGGGACCTCGCCTACATGGATGAGGAGGGGTTCATCTTCTTCACTGATCGCGCCAAGGATCTCATCATCCGGGGCGGGGAGAACATCTTCCCGGCCGAGATTGAGGACGTGCTGCGGAAGCATCCGGCTATTCAGGACGCGGCCGTGCTGGGGTATCCGCATCCCCGCCTGGTGGAGATCGTGATGGCAGTGGTGCAGTTGAAGCCTGGTCACTCCATGACCTTGGAAGACGTGATTGAATTCGTGAAGGGTAGAGGGCTGGCCAGGTTCAAGTGGCCGGAGAAGGTAGTGTTCAGCGACGTGCCGCGGAACCCGGCGGGCAAGATTGAGAAGCCCAGGTTGCGGGAGATCTACGTGAAGCCGGCCAAGGAAGAGATGGAGCGTCTGTACCGCGCCTCGAGCGCCGAATTGGACGGCCTCGCGTAGCGCCGGCTATTCCTCGGCCGCCCGCCGGAGGCGGGCGGCCGACTCCAGAAGTGCCGGATTCGCCTGAGCGCGATTGAGTGCCAGGGCCACGTCAAGCTGTGCGCGGGCCAAGAGGGCGCTCACCTGTGCCATGCGTAGGAGGGTGCAGTCCTGGATCTGGACAGGAGAATCGGCCAGGGACAGCGCGGCTTCACCAGGGGCGAAGAGAGAGGCAGGGTTGCGGGCGGTAGGTGCGGCTTCTGCCATCCGCTCCAGGCTGAGGGCGGCGGCGTGAAGGGGGGCCCACGAGGTGGGGTCGGCGTCGGCGGCCTGTTCGAAGGCCGTGGTCGCAAGCGCCAGGTTGTCAAGCAACGCTGCGTGCCTATCGGCACTGGTATCCTCTTGCGCCCTGTTGGCGGCCGCCAGATAAACCTCGCCTTGGAGCATGAGCGGGGCCTCGGAGAAGGGGAAGGCGGCCTGTGCACGCGACGCCCAGGTGAGTGATGCTTCCGGCGCCATTGCAGAACCGCGCAAGAGGTGCAAGGCCAGATCGTGGGCTGCCTCGGGCAGGGACAGGAGAAGGAGCACTGCCGACACGGCAATCAGCGTGGTCCGAAAAGCAGAGCTGAGAGGCCCCGGCGGGCGGTAGCGACGTGCTTGACGAGCGCGCAGGACTCGTCGTCTCTCCAGCCGTCGCCGCCGCTCCAGATGGCGGTGTGCGCGAGGGAGCCCGCTGAATGCGGCGCCGCGCACCGCTCTGTCTACCGTAGCCTCGAGATCTCCCGCTTGGTCCTCGGACATCTCGCGCGGGCCCTGAGTCGGGCTCGGTTCCTGCGCCGCCGCCGTGGTGAGCGCGCGGCCCAGCCTGGGGAAGGCAGCCCCGACGGACCCGTCGATCTGGGCCAACGCGAATGCGGCCAGGATCAACACAGGCAGGGCGGACTGCACTGAGAACCAGGAACCGTCAATGGAGGAACCGGTCAGCCACAGTACCGCGCTGAGCAGGATGTGAGTCTCCAGTCCCCAGCGGGAGGGGTCGCGACCCCAACGGGCCGTACGGGAGGTGCTGTCGTCCTCCGCGAGCCAAGTACTCCGCATCAGGTACCATCCGGCACTGAACCGTGGCCCCAGCACGGCCATGAGGAAGAGCAGGAGCACCAGACTGCTGAGCACAAGGCCCACAATGCCCAGATCGGCGGCCAACCTGACGGGCATGGGTGTGGTGGCATCCGCCTGTCCCGCTCCGCCGCCCATGAGGGACGCCCGTGCAAAGGCGGACCGTGCCGGCTCTGCCGCCGCCAACCATTGATCGAGACCCTGCCGCGCCCAGTCCAGGGGGGCTTCAAGCAAATGCGGTGCTGTGAGTTGCGCGTGGACAAGACCTCCGGCGATCAGCGCCGCGACCGCCAAGCCGAAGATGATCCGCATGCGATCGCTGACCTGGATCCACCTTTCCAGCAGGCTGAGCACGATGCCTGCCCCGGCGCACACCACGC
>JAAYAL010000085.1 GCA_012719395.1 Gaiellales bacterium
ATCACCAGGACGGTGGCGCGATTCGCGGCCGCGATGGTCAGCGTGATGGTGCCCGGGCGTGCGGCGTCACCCGAGGCGACGACGGTGAGCGTCCCGCCCGAGAGTTCCAGAAGCTGCCGCGCCATCTCGAGTTGGTCGCTATCGTCGCAAAGCGGCAAGCCCTCCTGCCCGCGAGAAGCGCTCGGAAGGACGACCAGACGGTGGTTGCCATCGGTCGACGCCAAGCTAATCTCCACTCGCCCGCCGGGAGCAGCGCGCATGGCGCACGACAGGAGGTTGATCAGCGCCTGGCGTAGGCTGGAGGCCTGCGCCGACACGTAGGGGGTGGCTGCCGGCGCCTGCCAGACGAGGGACACGCCGAGTTGGGCTGCCAGCGGCTCGGTGACCGCCAGGACCGAGTCGACCATGCCGGCAAGATCGAGCAACTCGGCATGGGATGAGCGTTCGAGCCATTGGAGTTCGTCCTCTCGGGAGGAGGGCCGCTGGCGCGAGGAGGAGCCCTGTGGCGCCCCCTCCGGGGCGGCCGGCGAGCGCTTGGCCACGTCGTAGCGCTCCCAGAGGATGTTGGCCAGCATGACGAGGGCCCGCTGCTCTTCGCGTCGCAGCTGCCGAACGCTGAGGGCCAGCGCGACGGACACCTCGCGCTGGGTGAACTGCTCCGCGTGGCGATGATAGAGGGCGCGATAGGGACGCCACGCCTTGGCCTCCTTGCGCGCCTCGAGGTTTGGCTTGAGTTCGTCGATAGCGTTGAGGATGATGCGATGGAGTTCCGAAGCCCCTGCCCGCTCCCCGAGGCCCAGCCAACGCCTCAAGTCGCTATCCCCGAGTGCCCTGGGGTCGTAGAGGTACAGCAGGGCGTGGTGCACCGCATCGATAAAGGCTGTGCTCGCCGCGCCTCGGTCCGTCACGATGGGTTGTCCCCTCCCTGGCCGCTGTTTGGCCCCTCGGCCCCCCTCGACATGGGCAGCTGTGCTAAGCTGATCGTGGGCCGGAGCTATGAACCACCTGGCTATAGCGCACACAAGGTTAGCCGTGGCATGATCCTGGCGTCGCGCGTACAGGCCATTTTAGCCTTCTGGGGTCGAACGGTCAATCATGTTGCACTTGGGTTAAACACACCGTACTCAGGAGCGCGCAAGCATCTGTAACGCGATGGCAAGCAGTATTCGAGTTGTTGCTTCGCTATCAAGTTGAGGAGAGAGGGCCTATCCATGACACTCAGTTCGAGAGCATTGGCGCCAGAGCATAGCCTACCGCCGATGATCCGCCTTCTTGGTAAGCTGGTAGGCGGTACAACGAGAACCCAGATTAGGCGCGCCTCTCAGGCATATCTGTTTCTTCTGCCGTGGCTGATTGGCTTGTTATTCTTCTGGGTTGGTCCTATCATTGCATCGTTTTATTTCAGCTTTAGCGAATATGACGTGTTAAGTTCACCAAGATGGGTGGGCTTGCAGAACTATCAGAAGGCGTTTGCTGGCGATCAGCTATTCTGGCCGTCGCTCTGGCGCACCTTCCAGTACTCGTTCGCGGTGGTTCCCATTGGCTTGGCCGGATCGCTATGCCTGGCCATCCTGCTGAACCGCGGTCTTCCCGGGACCAACCTGTTCCGCACGATGTTCTTTGTCCCGCACTTGGTCCCCGCCGTCGCCACGGCGATGGTATGGAAATGGCTGCTCAACCCCAGTCTTGGGCCAATCAACCTGGGTCTCGAGACCATCGGCCTCGAGGGCCCAGGCTGGCTGACGCGCAAAGAGTGGGCGCTTCCGTCCATCATCATGATGAATCTCTGGGGTAGCTTTGGCGGCAACCAGATGCTGATCTTCCTTGCTGCTCTGCAGGGCGTGCCGCAATCACTTACCGAGGCGGCCGAGATCGACGGTGCGGGCATATGGGCCAGATTCCGCCACATTACCATGCCCATGATCTCGCCGACCATTCTGTTCAACCTCATACTGGGCGTCATTGGTGCCCTGAAGGTCTTTACGTCGGCACACGCGGCAACGCAGGGTGGCCCCCAATATGCCACCTGGTTTATCGCCCTCCACATCTACCGTCACGCTTTCATGTACTTCCAGATGGGCTACGGCTCCGCGTTGGCCTGGGTCTTTGCCGTCATCTTGCTTATCTTAACTTGGGTTCAGATGACCTGGTCCAACCGCTGGGTCTACTACGCAGGGGAGTGACGTCTCATGGCGCTCAACGAGTCTGTTCGCCCCCCGGTGGGTCAGATGGTGTATAGGCGGCCTCTTCAGAAGCGGCCGATCAATGTGCTCTTTTACGCCGTGATGGTCATCCTGGCGCTGGCGTTCTTGTTCCCCATTGTCTGGGCAGTGACCACGTCGCTCAAGCGGCCTCCAGAGCTGTTGGTGTTCCCGCCCAGGCTGCTGCCGGCCGTCCCCCAGTGGGTGAACTATGCGACGGTGTTCGAGAGGGTTCCCTTCCTCATGTGGGCCAAGAACACCGTGTCCGTGGTACTGCTGGGCACGTTGGGGCAGGTGCTCTCCGCCTCCCTTGCCGCCTATGCCTTCGCGCGGTTCGAGTTCAAGGGCCGCAATCTGCTGTTCCTTGTGACCCTGGGCACCATGATGTTGCCCGAGCAGGTGACCCTGATCCCGCAGTTTGTGCTCTTTCACAAGCTGGGCTGGATCGACACGCTCAAGCCGTTGTGGGTGCCGGCCTGGTTCGGGGGAGGGGCGTTCGCCATCTTTTTGATGCGACAGTTCCTCATGCAGTTGCCACGCGAACTCGATGAGGCGGCTATCATCGACGGCGCCGGCGCCATGCGTATCTACTGGCAGCTTCTCATGCCGCTGTGCAAGCCGGTGTTAGCCACGCTGGCCGTCATCGGGCTGATCGGTCGATGGAACGACTATTTCGGGCCGCTGATCTACCTGAGCAGCGACAAAAGGCTTACTCTCGCCGTGGGCTTGACTTTCTTCAGCAAGATTCCTGAGGGGGGCATGCCCGTGGAGCACCTCATGATGGCATCGGCGACTATGATGACGTTACCTTTGATCCTCTTGTTCTTCGCGGCGCAACGTTACTTTGTGCAAGGTATCGCCATGACGGGGCTCAAGGGGTAGCGGCGAGAAGTAGCAGAAAGGAGGATGTGCTTCAGCGACTAGAGTCACAGGCAGGATTCGTTGATGGATGTACCCGATCATGCCACGCTATAGATCAAGCCCAAGTTCGTAATAGGGGGAGAAGTCCCATGTCGCAGAGTCTGAATCGCCGTAGTTTCCTGAAGGGCCTGGCCGCCGCCGCCGTGGTCACGCCGGTTCTGTACGCTTGCGCGCCGCAGCAGCCCGCATCGTCGGGTGAGAGCGCCGCGCCCACGCAGCCCGCGGCCTCCACCGGCCCGGCCCAGCAGCCGGCCAGCGCGGACAAGCCCACGCTACGCTCCACCCTCTGGGCCGAGCAGTCAGGCGAGGGGCGTACTTGGATGAAGGACAAGGCCCTCGAGTGGGCCGAAAAGACCGGCACCGCCAACGTCGAGATCGAGATGGTCAACTATAACGAGATGCAGGCCAAGCAGCTCACGGCTGTCGCCGCGGGCACGCTGTGGGACGTGTTCTTTAGCACGAACCGCTGGGGCCCCTACTCGGCGTACAAGGGCGTCCATTTGTTCCTGGACGACCTGGTGGATGCCGCCGGCACCGACCTGAGCGACTTTGTTCCCAGGGCTCTGGAAGGCGCCCGGTTCGAGGAGAAGCTGTTCGGGTTGCCCGCCGAGACCAACCCCGGCAACCAGAACTGCGTCTACTATAACAAGGCCTTGTTGGGTGAGTTCGGCGTGCCCGAGCCCACCGATGACTGGACGTGGCAGGATTACGCCGAGATGTCGGCCAAGTGCACCGACACCAGCCGGCGCATCTTTGGCACCAACCTGCTGCCCACCAACTACTATGACTTTGGCGCGCTGGCCCGCACCTTCGGCGGCGAGGTCTTTGACGCCGAAAAGAAGAACTTTGCCCTCATCAGCGACCCCAAGACTGCCGAGGCCATGAAGTCGCTGGTGGAGCTGCGCACGGTGCATAAGGCCGCCCCGTCGCGTGACGAGGCTGAGGGCCTGAACTTTTTCACCGGGCAGCTAGCACTGCGCTGCGCGGGGCCCCAGGTCATCAAGGCGACTCAGGCCAGCGCCGAAGAGGGCTTTGAGTGGGACCTCGTGCTGGGCCCGAAGGGGCCGGATGGCGCCCGCGGCTACTCCATGCATATCCTCGTCATGGCGATCGGCTCGACGACGAAGCACCCGCAAGAGGCGTACTCGCTGCTGGAGTATCTGACCTCCCAGGAGACGGCTCAGTGGGCGTTTGAGAACCAGTCACAGCCGACCGCCCGCCTCTCGGTGATGCGTTCCGCCGCCGCCGAGCAGCAGCACCCCATCTGGAAACGCGTCGCAGATTGGTTCGATGACGGCGTCAACCAGGGCCCCACGCCCATCCCCTGGAACCTGCGCGTGCAGGAGCTTCAGGACACTTGGGCCAACCTGTCGCCGGAGCTGATGTATGGCGAGGTGCCCTTTGAGGAGGGCATGGCCAACGTCCAGAAGGAATGCCAGGCGATCATGGATCTGCCGCGCATC
Organism: Gaiellales bacterium; assembly: GCA_012719395.1. Lineage (GTDB taxonomy): Bacteria > Actinomycetota > Thermoleophilia > RBG-16-64-13 > RBG-16-64-13 > JAAYAL01. The sequence goes on from JAAYAL010000085.1 coordinate 4,586, forward strand.
GAATAGTATGCGCCCTCGGGCGGGTTCCGGCTCGCCCCGCTATCCGCAGGATGCCACGGCCAACAGGGGGGTGCAGTCGCACCCCCCTGCCACGCGTCTCGGCCATCGCTCAGCGCCTGGAGCTGGTCTGGCAGCCCCGCGAGGGGCGCTGCCCGCTCCAGCCACGAAGCATGGACCTTGAACAGAGCAGCCTGCGTCGCTTCGCGGCGCCGCACCTTAACGTGCCGCGGCTGAGGCACCAATAACCAGCATCCCACAGTATCTGGAGGCATCGCATGACCGAACGTGGAGCACCCCCCGTCACCATCACGGACGTCAAGACCATCCTCACCGCCCCCAACGGCATCCGCCTGGTGGTCGTCAAGGTCCTCACCAGCGAACCCGGCC
>JAAYAL010000086.1 GCA_012719395.1 Gaiellales bacterium
AACGGGGGATGCTCTGATCGGGGCGGAAGGTGCCATCCTCGTAGCCACTAGAGATCCCCGCCAGCTGGGCCAGGGTCACGCCGTAGCCGGAGAGCGCGTCGTGGGGGAGGTCGGACCAGGAGGGAGCCAGGACGAACCGGTCGAGGACGGCACCATCAACACCGAGAGCCGTGCCGGTAAGGGCGCCTCCCCGGCATTCCAGCCGAACGAAATGGTGAGCCGAGGCCCCGGCCACCACGTACGGGGCGGACAGAACCGGCTTGCTCAGCTCCCCCCCGCCGCCACCCAGCGTGAGGTATTGGATGCCCCCCACCTCGCAGCGGGAGTAGAAATGATGATGGCCGGCCAGGACCAGCGAAACCCCCGCGCGCTCCAACAGAGGCTGCAGATGCTGCCGGATCAAGGCGCCGTTGTCCCGGAGGGAGCCGGCCGCGTAGACCGGATTGTGGAGCATGACGATCTCCCAGGCCTTGGTGGAAGCACTCAGGTCGCGCTCGAGCCAGTCATACTGCTCGCTCCCCGAGTCGAAGGCGCACGTCCAGGTGTCCAGCACCGCCACATGCACCGGCCCATAGTCGAACGAGTAGTAGAAATGAGGCGGGGAGGCCGAGAAGAGATCGGGCCAATAAGCACGAAGAAGGGGGCCGGCGCCGGTGGGATCATCGCTCCCCATCTGGAAAGCGTACGACTCATGGTTACCCAGGGCGCCCATGACGGGCACATCGGCCAGGAACCGGCCCACGGCCGGATACTCCCGGCTGAAGAATTCCGTATCCCAGGCCTGCTCCTTCAGCCCCGCGCCCACAAAGTCGCCAGCGTGCAGGCAGATACTCTGGCGGCCGCCGGGCTCGGCTGCCATGTCGGCGAGGAGGGCCGCGATGACGCCGCCGTATGCCTGGGGATTGTCCTGCGTGTCGCTCGCGGCATAGAGCGTCGCCCTGTCCGCCTCCTCCGGGGGAGCGACCCGGAAGGAGCCGCCATAGCTCTCCTCCCCCACCGTCAGGCGGTAGTGGACCAGCGCGCCCGGTTGGAGGCCGGTCAGGTCACAGCGGAAGAGGCTGCCGTCGGCCGCGGTGTCAACCTCCTGCACCTCGTCCACGCTGCGGCGGTAGTCCGGGGTGTAACCCCACTCCAGCGCCGTCGGCGGGGGTGCGGCCGTCGTCGTCTGCCACATCACGGCCATGCGGGTGTTGTCCCCAGCATACATGAGGTAGGGGCCCTTTCTGAGGACGCTCGCGCCGTCCAACGCGTCCGAGGTTGCGGCGCCATACGCGGCAGCGGAGCCTTCCGCGCCCGGCGTCGCAGAAGCCGAGCCCACACCAACCCCTGCCGGCAGCAGGAACACAGCCAGCAGCAGGAGCCCGGTCAGCACCACCATGGCGCCGACAGCAGTCCAGCGCACCGCCCACCGGGCTGCCGCGGGGGGCACCATCATCGGACGGGCTCCCAGGGAAACTCCGTCCCTGCCGGGCGTGCACGAGGGAGAGGGGAGCCCGAAGGCTCCCCTCTCCTCACACCACTACAGCGTCTCGCCCTCACGCAGGTTCCGCTCAGTGCGCGACCAGAGCAACCACGTGGTGCGGCGAATACTTGCCTTCAGCGGCCCAGGCGTCGGTGGAGGTCACCGGCACCAGGCGCAGGCGGCCCAGAGAGTCGGCTGGGAGCGGGCTTCCGTCCATCTCGTAGGCCACAATCAGCTGCACAGCCGCGGTGCTCTCAGCGCCGGTCATCTTGTCCCAAACCTGGTAGGTGCCGCCGGCGACCTGGGCCAGGCGAGCGGCGTCATACTCGCAGGGGAAGTTGTCCGAGGTGTTGACGGTGAGGCCCTCGTCCGCATCCAGCCCGCCCACGGCCTCCAGCAGGGCGGCCAGCGGTACGCCCTTGTACGTGTTGGTCGCATAGGGCGGGTTGCCCTTGTGCGCGCCCCAGTACCCGGTGACGGCGGTCATGGCCTTGAGGTCGGCCAGAGTGTAGGCATTGGTGACCGTACCTTTGGTCACGGTCAGGGCTACGACTTCAGTCGACTGTGCCCTGATCAGCATGGTGGCCGCCGCCAGGCGGCTGATGGCTTCCTGGGGAGCCAGATTGCCGGCCGAGGTACCCCGGGTGATGCCCTGGTTCACGGCGAAGGCCATCTCCTCGCGCAGGCTG
>JAAYAL010000087.1 GCA_012719395.1 Gaiellales bacterium
GACCGGAGCGATGCGCTACGATGACATCATCATCCACCCCGGGCAGTAAGCCTCCCCGCTTTCATTCGGGAAGCGCCGAGCCCCGGGGTTTCTCTTTGCCCGAGAACGGCGCTGATCTCCGTCACACGTCCCCCACGGTGACCGCCGTACTGGTCGATGCTGCGTCCTACCTCAAGCGCGCAAAGCGCATCTTCGGCCGCCTCGCCCCCGATGACACGGCCAAGAGACTCCACGATATGGCCCTGGCTCATCTCAATGACAGGTACGGGAGAAGGATTGCGCGGCTGTACCGGATACTTGTCTACGATGCGCCGCCGGCACTGTGGAAGGGACACGTGCCCATCAGCAGCACACCCTTGGACCTCAGCCGGACGCCGGCGGCCTGCTGGCGCTCCGCCTTCCATGAGGCGTTGCGGGGTATGCGGAAAGTCGCGCTGCGACTGGGTGAGGTACCGGCGGCGCAGGTCCACTGGCAGGTGAAGCCCGCGGTCATCAAGGAGCTCCTCCAAGGCAAACGTGGATGGGACGATGTCGGCGATGATGACTTCCAACTGGCGCTTCGCCAGAAGGGGGTCGACATGCGCCTCGGGCTGGACGTCGCCTCCTTGGCCTACAAGCGGCTGGTGATCGGCATCCCGGCTACGCTGAAGCTGCGAATCGGCCGGCTGGGCTCGAGGATCACCGTTCGGCACGCCCAGACCTGTCGCGGCCGTCGTGTCGGACGCGTGATGTATTCTCATCTGACAGCTGGGCGGCACAGGGGATGCGGTGACTGGAATCCGCAGCTACTTCATTGACGAATCCGGGGACGGCGTGCTGTTCGACTCCCGGGGACGGTCGCAGCTGTCGCGCTCCGGGTGTCTGCAGAACTTCTACCTCGGCTTGGCCGATGTCCAAGACGCAGACGCACTCACCACCGACCTCGAGCAACTGCGGGCCACGCTGCTTGCTGATCCGTACTTTCGCGATGTGCCGTCGATGCAACCGGGCGCGGGCAAGACCGCCTTGTTCTTCCATGCCAAAGACGATGTTCCCGAGGTGAGACGGGAGGTTTTCCGTCTCCTTCTTGTCCATGACATCCGCTTTCTGGCCGAGGTCACCTCCATGGCCGGTGTGCTCAGCTATGTTCAACAAAGAAACCGTCACGACGCCTCGTACCGCTACCATCCCAACGAGCTCTACGACCACATGACACGGAGGCTGCTCAAGACCAAGCTCCACAAGGAAGACAGGTACCGAGTGGTCTTCGCGCGGAGGGGATCCTCGGGCCGGGCGCAGGCGCTGACCAACGCCATAGAAGCGGCGCGCGCGAGATTCTGCACCGAGCATGGAATAGCGTCGCTGGCTGAGATCGATGTTGTCTCGGCTGCACCCGCTCTCCATGGTGGTCTGCAGGCGGTCGATTATTTCCTCTGGTCGCTGCAGCGTTTGTTCGAGCGGGGAGAAGATCGCTATCTCGCGTACATCTGGCCGAAGGTATCGTTGGTCCACGATGTCGACGACACTCGCGGGAAGCCGTACGGCGTGTACTACACAAGACAAAAGCCGCCATCGGCGGCTTCCATCGAAGGGCGGCTTCGGATATAGGAGTTCAGCGCCTCGACGCCGACCTCACACGGCATGGAGCCGATTTTCGTCCGCCAGCCTCGATGAGAGTTTAGTCGGCCGGCAGTGGTTCGTCAAGCTTCACAAGCGATAGTGGGCGCCGTCAATGCTTCCGCCCGGCGCCGCACACTCGGACCAGATACTGCGCGGATAGTGGGGCGATGACCACTCAACCGGTGACCATCTCGTGAGCACCCTCACCTGGCTTGATGCGAGCGAGCAGGATCGTGGCCGCACCACCCAAGTTCATAGACACCTTCCGGGAGCGGGACACCCGGGATGAGCTCGGCATCGGCGTCGTGCGCGATGCCTTATCCGACCTCATGTTCCCCGGCACCAGCACCGTGCAGACGCGCGCCACGTACTTCCTGCTCGTGCCCTGGTGCTACCTAAGAGCCGAGGAGTACGCCCGGCGCACCTCGGCCGCCCGCGACACGCTCGACCCCTACACCCGAGACCGCGAGATCCGCCTCATCAAGCCGTTGGAAGCGGGGGGCGATGTCGTGGGCCTGCTCGGCCGCGACGCCAAGCATGGCCTGGAAGCAGCTGCCCAGCGCCATCTACTGGCAAGGGTTGGGAACCTGGGGCATCCGGCGCTTCGCCGGCTCGCGCGCGAGAGCTCCATCGCGACCTGGCCCGAGCTTCACGGCGAGGAGCGGTGGCCGAGTTCTCCGATCCGGACGAGGAGCCGGTCCGGCGCGACCGCCTCTCCGCCTCCTGGGACCCGCATCTGCCCACCTGCCCACGCGACCCAACGCGCCCACGTAGGCCCATGGTTGCATTGAGGGCCGCGGGCCACCATGCTATTCATGAGACACGTCTGAGTACAGGAGTGGCATGAAGCGTCAGCACAAGGCTCGCGGTTCGATCTCGCATCGCTTTTGCATCGTGGACCCAGGGAGAGACGTTGGCCGGAGTGCCTGATCGGGAGGGGTCCAGGCCCAGGGGACTTGGTCGTGATCATGGTGCAGCGGACCGCGCCGCAGGCGGAGATCTCGTCTTCTATCAAGCCGAGGATGGTTCGATTTCCCTCGAAGTGCGCCTTGATCAAGACACCATTTGGCTCAGCCTGAACCAGATGGCCGAGCTATTCGAACGTGACAAGTCGGTCATCTCGCGGCACGTGCGGAACATCTTCAGCCAGGGAGAACTGGACCGGGAAGCAGTTGTTGCGCTTTTTGCAACAACTGCTTCGGATGGGAAGGTCTACCAGGTGGAGTACTTCAATCTCGACGCCGTGCTCTCCGTAGGCTACCGAGTCAACTCCCGCCGGGGTATGCAGTTTCGTGTCTGGGCGACGCGGGTTCTGCGGGAGCACATCCTGAAGGGCTACACGGTCAACGAACGCCGTCTGGCCGACCTCAACCAAGCCGTCCGCCTCATTGCCGGCATGGCGGAGCGGCGTGATCTCACGGGAGATGAAGCTCGGGCACTCCTCCTGGTTGTGGGGGACTACAGCTACGCCCTTGACCTGCTGGATGACTACGACCATCAGCGGGTGCCTGAGCCATCCGCGGGGCGGCACGTGACTCGGCACCTCACATACGACGAAACGCGGAGGGTCGTAGACCATCTACGTCAACGTTTTGGAGGGGGTGGGCTCTTCGGTCGAGAAAAGGACGAGGGGTTGAGAGGTGCTCTGGGCGCAATCATGCAGACCTTCGGGGGTGGTGACGTCTATCCCACACTCGAGGAGAAGGCGGCGCACTTGCTCTACTTCGTGGTCAAGAGCCACCCATTCGTGGATGGCAACAAGCGCATTGGTGCAGCGCTCTTTCTCTGGTTTCTCGAGGTCAATGACGCGTTGGGGGTGGGCGGATGCGGACGGCGAATATCCGAGGCGGCGTTGGTGGCCGTCACACTGCTGATGGCAGAGAGCAGGCCCGAAGAGAAGGACCCTATCGTACGAATTGTCACCCATCTTCTGCGCCGCTCAGCAGAGTAGGTCAGCTCCTTCAACAGCGCCGGCGCCACAACGGCGACCTCTGACGGCATTGAGCCGACTTTCGTCCGCCAGTCTACTGCCGCACCCTGGAGTTCATCGACACCTTCCGGGAGCGGCACACCCGGGATGAGCTCGGCATCGGCGTCGTTCGCTATGCCTTCTCCGACCTCATGTTCCCCGGCACCCGCTCGGTGCGGACTTCCTGCCGGCCCACCAGGAGCAGCTCTTCCACGGCAAGGCGTTCTCGCTCAGCATTCGGGGTGCCGTCATCCTCTACAACCTCATGCTCGCGGAGCAGAAGGCCAACCTGAAGCATAACGGGGAGGCTCAGCCGGAACCCGACCTGCTGGTCGACCGCTATCGGGACGAATTCGCCGGCTGGGGTGCGGAGATGGAGGAAGCCACGCCGCCACGTCTCGGCGGTGACGCTCTTGTGCCACGCCGGCGGCATTGCCGTGCCGGTCAGCCACCGCCCGCTCTTCACCTACCCGGAAGACTCGGTCTTCGAATCCCCGCCCGACGACATTCGCGGGGCCTTCCGCGCGGCAAGGCACCCGAGACGCTGGACCGGTTGCCGGAGACGGAGAAGGTCAGGCGAGAGAGACGGTCCTCCAACGTAGGCCCATGGTTGCATTGAGGAACGGAGAGGCACCGTGCTATCCATGAGACGCGCGTCGAACTACAGGAGTGGCATGGAGCGTCAGCACGCAATCCGCAACGGGGCGGGGTATGATCAGCACATGGGACATCCGGCAATAGACATAGACAGCATGCCGCCCGAGGACCGTCTCGAACTGATCGGCGAGCTCTGGGACAGTCTGCGACGCGTGCCTGACTCGATTCCGGTTCCAGATGCTCACCGCGATGAACTCGACGCCCGGCTCCACGCCATCGAAAACGGCGAAGCCGAACTTGTCGAGTGGGATGAGGCCCTCCGCAGAATGCGGCGTTAGTGGCAGACGTTCGGTTTGCCGCCGCGGCGATCGTCGACGTCCAACTCTCTCGGGACTGGTACGAAGGTGAGGTTGCCGGTCTCGGCGAGGAGTTCGTAGATGCTGTCCAAGCTGCCGCAAGCCGCGTTGGGCTGTACCCGAGCGCCGGCTCTCCAATCGCCGGGGGTCTCCGGCGGCAGTTCTTGGAGCGATTCCCCTACGTGCTCTACTATCGGCAAGATGCCGGCGGCATTTTTGTTGTTGCCTGCCTCCACGCGGCCCGTGGCCCGGAGCATCGTATGCGCCGCCTTCGCGGCTAGCATGCGATTGGGCCCCGGAGTCGACTGAGGACCGTCAGATACCGCCGTGGGATACCCATGGCTTCAACGTCCCGTGGCCTGATAGCCTGTCTCTCGTCCACGAGCCGCAGGATGAGCTCGGTGACCACTTCCAGCCGAGTTCTTCTGTCAGGAGGTTCCATGCCGATATCATCACCTAGTACCAGTTGAAGCACAACCCATCCCGTTTCCTAGGCAGTTATTAACATCTACCTAGGTTTTGGGAATAGGGTACGAGTCTTGCCACCGAGTTTCACAACTTGCCACATCATTATAGGGCATCGTCAGAAGCATGCGGGTAGCCTGGCACGGTTCGCCCTTCTTGGATGTCGCTAAGGTCGAGCATCGCGAGGGGTCCTTCTGTGCGTCGTCCGGGTCCTGGCCCGAACTGGCGGGGATCGCTCTTGAGGGTCCGAGTCTACCAAGCGTCCATGGTGGGCGCTCGGTCTCGCAACATGCGCTAAGGTTCTCCTGCTGTGGAAGACCATTTCCCAAACAACGAGGACCAGCTCGCGGCGGCCGAGTCGCGGTTGGTAGCGCTCGAGCAGGAACGCTCCGAGTTGCTTGAATGCATCAAGCGGCTACGGGGCGAGCACGAAACCGGTGTCGCCGGGTCCGAAGCAGGCACCCCGAGCGGGTCGTCTGTCCTCGTCCCATCAGGTATCGCTGCGTACGGGACTGTGAACCGCGATTCGCCTCCCGGCGAGAAAGTCGCCCTCTTTGCGAGCCTTTTCCGCGGACGGATGGACGTTTATGCCCGGCGCTGGGATAACCGGCGTGCGGGTCGCTCGGGGTTCCAACCTGCCTGTGCGAACGAATGGGCGGCGGGTCTGTGCGACAAGCGCCGCAGCAAGTGCGGGAGTTGCCAAAACCGTGAGTTCCTGCCACTCACGCCTGCGGTCATCCGTGACCACCTGCGCGGAGAACGTGATGGTGAGCACGGGCGGGAGTTCGTGGCCGGGATGTACCCTCTCATGGCCGACGAGACCTGCTGGTTCCTCGCCCTGGACTTCGACGGCCCCAGCTGGGCGGAAGACGCAGCCGCGCTCCTGGGCGCCTGTCGGGAGCTGGATGTCCCGGTGGCCCTCGAGCGCTCCCGATCCGGGAACGGCGGCCATGCCTGGGTGTTCTTCGCAGAGCCTCTGCCTGCGGCCTGGGCGCGCAGGCTCGGTTCACTTCTTCTGACGCGGGCCATGGAGTCGCGTCCGGAGATCGGCCTGTCTTCCTACGATCGGCTGTTTCCGAGCCAGGACACCTTGCCTCAGGGCGGCTTCGGGAACCTGATCGCGCTACCACTTCAACGCCGGGCCCGCGACCTGGGGAACGCCGTCTTCGTCGATGAGCGCTTCGTCCCTTATGAGGACCAGTTCGGGTACCTCTCCTCTCTTGAGCGGCTGACGCCTGAGCGCGTCGAGACTCTTGTCGACGAGGCCGAGGCCCGGGACCAAGTGATGGGAGTGCGGGTCGTGCCCGAGGAGGACTGGGCCGCTGAACCTTGGCGCCGGCTGCAGGCCGCACCCACCCACCTCGCGGCGAAGCAGACGGCTCTCCATGAGGGCCTGCCCACGTCCCTTCGGGTGGTTCTGGCCGACCAGCTCTACGTTCCCAAGAGTGATCTCGTCCCTGCGCTGCGCAATCGCATCATCCGTCTGGCTGCCTTCCAGAACCCGGAGTTCTATCGGGCCCAAGCCATACATCTCCCGGTGTTCGGCCTTGCCCGCGTCATCGGGTGCGCGGAGGACTACCCCCAGCACATCGCTCTCCCTCGCGGCTGTCGTGCGGAGTTGGAGGAGCTGCTTGCCGACTGGGGTGTCCAGCTGGAACTCGTCGACGAGCGCGTTCCCGGCCGGGCCATCGATGTGTGTTTCCAGGGCCAACTTCGCCCGGAACAGGAGCATGCGGCTCGAGCTCTGCTTGCGCACGAAACAGGGGTGCTCTCCGCCGGGACGGCTTTCGGCAAGACCGTGGTGGCCGCGTACCTCATCGCGGAACGGGCCGTGAACACGCTCGTCCTTGTGCATCGTCAGCAACTGCTGGACCAATGGGTGGCCCGGCTCACGAGCTTCCTCGGATGGGAGCCCCAGAGCATCGGCCAGATCGGCGGAGGCAAGCGCAAGCCTGGCGGACTGATAGACGTCGCTCTACTCCAGAGTCTGGCACGTCAGGGTCGGGTGGATGAGTTGGTGACCGACTACGGCCAGGTGATTGTGGACGAATGTCACCATGTTCCGGCCGGTACCTTCGAGCAGGTGGCAAGAGCCGCCCGCGCTCGTTACTTCGTCGGCCTTTCGGCTACCCCCACGAGAAAGGATGGACGCCAGCCCATTCTCTTCATGCAGTGCGGACCCATCCGCTTTCGGTCGGATCCGCGCCGTCAGGCGGCGGAACGGCCTTTCGAGTACCGCGCCATCGTGCGGCCCACTGGGTTTGCCCTTCCGCCGCCAGGTGCGCTGGAGACAGTGTCGACTGCCGGCCCGGGCATCCAGGAGCTGTACTCCCTGCTGGCCGCCGACGAGGAACGCAACGCTCTGATTGCCGAGGACGTGATCCGGACCGTGCGGGCGGGCCGCTCTCCTGTGGTGCTCACCGAGCGCCGGGAGCACCTGGAGACTCTCGCGGACCTCCTGAGGCCCGAGGTCGCCAATGTGGTGCTGCTCCACGGGGGTCTGGGCGCCAAGAAGCGTCGGGAGATCGTTCAACAGCTGACCGCCATTGAGCCGTCAGAAGAACGCGTGCTGGTTGCCACGGGACGTTATCTGGGGGAGGGCTTCGATGACGCCCGACTGGACACGCTCTTCCTGGCTCTCCCCATCTCCTGGCGGGGAACCCTCGCGCAATATGCCGGGCGGCTGCACCGCCTGGACGAAGGCAAGACCGAAGTGATCGTGTACGACTACGCCGACTTGACTGTGCCTGTGCTCGCCCGGATGCACGAGAGGCGCCTGCGAGGTTATCGGGCCATGGGGTACGAGGTGAGCCTGGCGGCGAGCGAGGCTCGCGAGGCAGAGTCCATTTTGGACCCGTGAGCACGTTCACCATCGCCGGCTTCCTCACCGCGGGGGATCCGTGCAGTCCTCGCCCGTCCCGCCAGCCTAGGCCCATGGTTGTATTGAGGACCCTGGGGCCACCCTGGTATTTTCCGCGTAGCCGACCTCGCGTAGGCGCGTTGGCCAAGGGCTGGAGGATGTCCGTGATCCGCGTTGATGTGAAACCCGAGATGCTTCGCTGGGCGTGGGAACGCGCCGGGTACGATCTGGACAGCCTCGCCGGCCGCATCCCGCAGCTGCCCTCCTGGTACCAGGGGGAAGAACGTCCCACCCTTAAGCAGCTTGAAGGCTTCGCAAAGGCCACTCACGCCTCGGTCGGCTACCTATTCTTGACCGAGCCGCCGGTGGAACGCATTCCCATTCCCGACCTTCGCACGATGGGCGGCGGTCGTATCAAGCGGCCCAGCCCCGATCTTCTCGACACCCTCTCTCTTTGCCAACAACGCCAGGAGTGGTACCGAGACTACGCACGGACCAGTGGCGAGGCGCCGTTGAGCTTCGTTCGGTCGGTGGCCGTGACGGCCGACGTCGAGGTGGTGGCCGCCGACCTGCGTCAGGCTCTGGGCTTCGATCTCGATGAGCGTCGGCGCGCCGCTACCTGGACGGATACCCTGCGCTCCTTCATCGAGCAGGCGGATGCGCTGGGTGTACTCGTGATGATCAGCGGCATCGTGGGCAACAACACCCATCGCAAGCTCGATGCGGAGGAGTTCCGAGGTTTTGCGCTGGTGGATGATCTCGCCCCGCTGGTGTTCATCAACGGAGCGGACACCAAGGCCGCGCAGATGTTCACGCTCGCCCATGAATTCGCACACGTGTGGCTGGCGGTCTGGGCCGAGAGCAGTTCAGGGCAGTCTATGACCAGGAGATGGGCCGGTTTCGCGCCATCTCCCGGGGAAGTGGCGGGGACTTCTGTCTCACGCAGTCCGCACGGGTGGGCAAGCGTTTTGCCGGGGCGTTGGTCGCCAGGACGCTGGAGGGCCAGACCCTGCACCGGGACGCCTTCCGCCTGCTGGGCATCTCCAAGTTGGGGACGTTCCGCGACCTTGGCTACGTGCTGGGGATAATCCAGTGACCTACCTGCTGGATGCCAACATCTTCATTCAGGCGAAATACCTCCACTATGGCTTGGACTCCTGTCCTGCGTTCTGAGATTGGCTGATCGAGAACACCGCCGCCGGCAGGGTCTTCAGTATCGAGAAGGTGGGTGACGAACTCGAAGAACTCGAGGCGGGTGCCGATGAACCGGCGGACGGGGCTTCTCATCGTGGGCCTGCCTTCTTCCTGAAGCCGGACGCTCCGGTGTGGCGCGCAAGTTCGGTTCGCTTCTTCTCACGCGGGCCATGGAGTCGCGTCCGGAGGTCAGCCTCCTACGGCCGATCGATTGCGGCGCAGCTCGCCATTCTTCGCGGTGCTCACCGCGGAGGAGCGGGATAGGGTAATGGAAGAGCTCGGCGGTGAGCGATGAGGTATGACCAGCTGGAGCATGCGATCCGAGCCGCCTGTGATGTCGCGGGCGACACCGAACTGCTGATCTTTGGCTCCCAGTCGATTCTCGCGAGCTTCCCCGATGCGCCGCATGTGTTGCGAGCGTCGATCGAAGTGGACGTCCAGGCCAAGACCCGCTGGGTTGAGGCCACTGTCGAGGATCTTGAGTAGGCTTCTAGTCCGCTCCGGGTGTCTGTGGTGAGACTGTCGCCGTTTGACAGTGGGGTGGGCCGTCCCTTACGATCGGCTAACGAGAGGCATGCGGACACCACCGCCGGTGAGGGCTGGGCGGGCACTCGTCCGCCAGCGAGCAAACAGGGGGGTTCAATGAGCAGGTTCTGCACGGTTCCCGGGCCAAAAAGGCTCTTTGCCGACGTACTCCTGTTTCTGACAGTCCTCATCGCGGCAGGTATCGTTGCTGGGGCCCTCTCGGGCCCGGCCGAAGCAGTTCGGCCGGGTGAGATTGAACCGGCTGCGGGCTTCAGCGAATGGCGGGATGACGAGATCTACCTCACCACCCCGCCCCTGTCCTTGCCTGTCGCGGGCGCCTTCTACTCGCGCGTGTCCGAAGCGAACGGCGCGCTCAGTTCGCTGGCCCCACTGGATGAGGCCACGCATCAGCGTGACGCGGTGGCCGCGGCCGCCGGGCATTTCCTCTCACCGGGGAAGGAGTCAATCGCGGAGGCTTTCCGCAACGGATCCAACGTCGAGGTGAGGATATTCGGAGCGGCTGCCGTGTCGGCTACGCTCAAGGATCTGGCGGGTCGGGCGAAGGGCTGCACCGACTTCCTGGACATCGCAGCGGGCGATCTGGATGGGCTTCTCTGGGACTATGACCCAACGGACGACATCGAGGACTCCGCACCCAGGGATGAGGTGGTGGTGGCCTATGCGAGGCCGAGCGCCGACGGCCAGCTGCCCATCGCGCTCGTGGTTCTCGATTTCGGCACTGCTTCCGAGTCGCTCCCCGCGGCCTCGGCTCAGGTCTTCGCTTCCGCCTCCGGGAAACTGGACGCGACGAGTATCGGGACTATGGCGATCCGGCCCATGGACAACGCGCTTGCCATGGAGACCGCTGACTTCGATAGCGACGGTCGGGACGAGATCGCCGTCGCGTACCTGTCGGCACCCGGCCGCCTGACCATCGACGTGTTTCGCCTCAACGCAGTCAAGGACAGTACCGGGAGGGTGACGCGGTCACTTCAGCTCGCGGGGACGGGAACCGCTGATCTTCCTGCCGGCTCGTCGTGGTTCGCCAACCTGTCCAGCGCCGCGGGCGACTTCGATGGCGAGGGCAGGGCTGAACTGGCGCTCGGCACGTCAACTTTCAGCACTGATCTCAAGGTTGGCGAGCAGGTCAGAGTGTTCCGGTTTGACGGCTCGGGAACGCTCACGGTGGGTCAGGTGACCGTGACCGACCTCGTGGCCGATGACATGGGAGGCCAGTTCGGCGCCTATGGCAGGGTCCAAGTGGCGGCGGGTCTGTTCACCTACGACCCGGCCACCGGGTTCCATCTCGGGCGGCGTCAGCTGGCCGTGGCCTACGCCCTGTCAGGTACCGCCACCTTGCGCACCATTCAGTACGGCAGTGAGTTGAACGCCACGCTCAGCCCGCTGATCCAGGCGCCCGGCTTTGTCAGCAGCTTCTCCTTGGCCGCGGGGCGTTTCCAAGGCGCAGACGGCAATTCCACTGATCCAAGTTGGTCGGTGGTCCTGACGGGGTGGAAGCACCTGGATCCCGTGGCCGATGATGCTTTCGTGGCTCACGTCTACAGGCCCGCCCGGGGTGCGGCGCCGGCTCTCACCTTCTCTTCGGCGGAGACCACCTCCTCGGCTCCCGCCACTGGAACGCGGCTGGCTGTCGTGGCCGTGGACCGCGACGGAGACAGCCTGATGCTGGGGGTCCCGGTCCACTTCACGGTGGAGGATCTCGTCACCACTGACTACGTCATCCAGGAGCCGCCGAAACATGCTTTCTGGGATCAGAACGCGGGCCAGATCGTCAATGTCAACCGAACTGACGATTTCTTCATCGAGTTGCTCAGTTCCACGGGTGGAGAGCTGAGCACCTCTCACAAGCAGAGCTCTTCATACGTACTGGGCAGCTCCGAGGAGTTCACAGCGGGCGGGGCACTGAAGTCAAATGTCAATATCGAGATACTCAATATAGGCAATGAAACGGCGTTGGACTTCAGCTCCGTCTGGGGTAGAGAAGCGAGCGACGCTGCGTCGAGCTACAACAGCACGTACGTGAGTGTGCCTCGTGGTTTCACGGCTCGTACCAGCCGTGACGACCTGCTCTTCTACTCCACCCAGGTGCTGGATATCTGGAGATACCGCATCTATGGTCTTGAAGCAGAAGCCGGAGTCTATCCGTTCGTGGACTTCGTGGTGCCTGGGCCCATGAATGATCTGGTGGTCAAGGCTGCCGGCCTCGACAAGAAGTGGTACCAGCCGGTGCACGAGAACGGCAACATACTCTCTTACCCGCAGCGCAGCAACAATCTCCCTGAAGATCTCGGCTCGTACACGCTGCCGGGTGGCAGCGTGTATCGCGGATTGATGTACGGGAACGTCATCGAATACTGGAACGGGACATACGGCAGCACAAGCCTGGAATGGAGCTCCGCGTCCGGCGGCGGGAGCGATCGCAGTCTCTCGCACACGCTGAAAGAGAACAGCTCGCTGAAGATGACGGCCAAGGTCAGCGGGGAAGTGCTGGGGTCCGGATTGTCTGCTTCCGCTTCGTATGCCCTGGGGTTGAGCGAGAACAGTAGCTGGGGCGACACTACAACCAGAGACTCAACGCTGACGAACAGTGTTGGATTCCGCTTGCAGAAGCCCCCCGGCGTATCCAAGTATGCCTATGCCTTCTACCCCAGCATCTATGCGACGGAGGATGGGACCATCAAGGCCACGTACGCCGTGGACCCATTGGCAAGCGATTCGGGCGAGGAATTCTGGCTGACCGAATACGGGCAGAAGAAAGACTTGGCGCTCAACCTTCCATCGCGCTTCTTTTCAGATGACAAGGCTGAGACAGGCTACAGTGTCGAAACGGGGGACAACCGCAAGAAGATCCGCGGCTTCTTCGTCCGGCAGTTCGACGAACGTACTGGAACCTACTTCAATGCCAACGAGAACGCCTTGAGGGCGGGGGAACCCTTGACGCTGCAGGTTCGTGTCTACAACTACGCGGTGGAGAACAAGGGCGAGACGGCGGTGCCCGCCGGGTACAAGGTCCGCTTCTCCTACATCCCCTTCAGTACGCTGCCGTACGGGGAGTCGGGCTCGAGGCAGACCATCGGCGAGGTGACGATCAACCAACCGCTCCTGCCGCAGCAGTACACCACCGTCTCCACACAGTGGACGCCGGTAGTGCCGGACGGTGTGACCTCGCAGTCCTATCGTGTCTATGTCGAGCTCGACCCGGACAATATGGTGGACGAGAAATACGAGACCGAGCCGTTGGGGGTTCTTGATCCCGGACAGAACAACGAGGGATGGGTGCAGGTGACCGTGGGCTCGACCGGAGGGCGGCAAGGACCGTTGGGCGGCGGCGGGCCTGCTCATGTGGGCATCCCCGAAGACGGTGTTGTGGCCATCGATGCCCAGGGCGAAACGGTGACCGGCCAGGCCCGAGCACTCGTGAACGAGCCGCTGCAGGTGGGCGTGACCGTGGCCTCTGACAAACCGATGATCGACTCGGCCGAGGTGATGCTGTTCGACGGCGACCCGGACAACGGCGGAGAGCTCATCGCCATGGAGGAGGTCTTTGCCGGAGACCCAGAGGGAACCACGGCCTGGTTCTCCTGGACCCCCAGCCAGACGGGGACACATCGCCTCCACGCCAAGGTGCTACAGGGCATCCACGATGCGGCGCCGGGCAACAACACTGGTGTGCTCGATGTGTCTGTGGCCGGTTTCAGCGATGTCCCCTCAACCCATGCGAACGTCACCGCCATCAACGAACTGGCGTGGAGGGGCGTGATCCTCGGGACGGGCGAGAACTGCTTCGGGCCCGGTGAGACTGTGATCCGTCAGCAGTTTGCCAAGATGATCGTCAAGGGCTTGGGACTGGCCGTCACCGGTTCGGAAACGTCGGCCTTCACTGACGTCGAAGAGCAACAGGGCCAGGATCCGTTCTATCCCTCCAGGTACGTGGCCGTGTGCGTGGGCGAGGGCATCACGGTGGGGACGACGCTCACCACCTTCGCTCCTTACGATGCCATCAGCCACGAGCAACTCATCACCATGATCGCTCGAGCCGCCAACCTGCCCGATGCACCTGCCGGCTACATCCCGGAATTCGTACTCGCCCAGTTCTCCTTGGAGGAGCACTACGTGAACGCGGTCAAGGCGGGATACGCCGGACTGCTCGATGGATTGGCGGGGATGGGGGTGTGGTACGACTTCCAGGTTGGCTCAACCCGCGGGGAATGCGCCCAGATCCTCTACAATCTGATCCTGTACAGGGAGCGGTGACAGCGGCTGCCAGGTTCGATGGGTAGCAGCACTTGCCTCCACAAGAAAGCCGGCCCGAGGGCCGGCTTTCTTGTGTTTCAGAAGAAGTCAATCGCGCGCCTTCGCCTCAGCTGTCGCCACGATCATCGCCGTGGCGGTCGCTCGGTGGCGCTCCGCCTTCGGCTATACTCACGCTCGTGCTAGCCACTCGTCGCCGGCAAATGCTCACCCTGACCGCCATGTGCTTCAGCCTGTTCATGGTGGGCGTCGACACCACTGCGGTCAATCTGGCGCTGGCGGAGATTCAGCGGGCGCTGTCTGCCGGTCTGTCCGAGCTTCAGTGGGTGGTCGACTCCTTCCTCCTGGTGGTCGCCAGTGCCATGCTCACCGGCGGTGCCCTGGGCGACAGGTACGGGCACAAGCGTCTCTTCCTGGTAGGCATGGCGCTGTTCACCGGGGGCTCGTTGGTGGGAGCGTTGGCGCCGTCGGTGGCGCTGGTGATCGCCGGTCGGGCGCTGCAGGGACTGGGTGCAGCCACCATGATGCCTGCCACGCTGGCCGTCTTGACCGACACCTTCACGGAACCCCGGGAGCGCGCCAAGGCCATCGGCATCTGGGCGGGTGTCTCGGGCACGGCACTGGCGGTGGGGCCCCTGTTGGGTGGGGTCCTGGTCGATGCCTTCTCCTGGCAGGCCATATTCTGGATCAACGTTCCCATCGGGCTGGTGGCTTTGGTTGTGGCCGGCCGTTGCGTGCCCGGATCCAAGGGACTCCGGCGGCGCCCGCTGGACCTGCCCGGTCAAATCATGGCCATCGCCGGCTTGGGGACGCTGACCTACGGGATCATCGAGGCGGCCAACCGAGGCTGGGGGGACCCCCTCATCCTGACCGTCTTGGCGGTGGCTGCCGCACTGCTGGTGATGTTCGTGCTGTGGGAGGCGCGCACCCGCCATCCCATGCTCGAACTGGCCTTTTTTCGCAACCGTACCTTCTCCGGGTGCAACCTGGCGGGGGTGCTCATGTACTTCGGCTTCTTCGCCATGCTCTTCTTCCTGGGTGTCTTCATGCAGAATGCGCAGGGCTACACGGCCACCCAAGCCGGCCTGCTCCAGTTTCCACTCACGCTCGCCATCGCTGCCACGGGCATGGTCTCGGGGGCGGTGGTTGCCCGCTTTGGCGCACGACCCCCGGTGTTGGTGGGCCTCCTACTGCAGGCGGTGTTCATGTTGGCGCTGTCTGGGCTGACCGCGGATGCTTCGTACACCGCATACTGGTGGATGCTGGCTCTCCTCGGCGTGGGGCACGGGCTGGTGATGAGCCCCCTTACCACCGCCATCATGAGCACGGTGCCCGGCGCGCGCGCCGGTATCGCCTCGGCCACGGCTATGACCTTCCGCCAACTGGGGACGGCGCTGGGCGTGGCGGTCATCGGCTCGATCGTCGCCCGCGACTACATCTCGCGGTTGGAGGTCTCCCTCCAGGCGCTGCCGCTCGACGCAACGCAGACGAGCCAGATCTTGGCAGGCGCCCTGACGGCGCCGGGAGCGGTAGCGGAGGTACCGGCCGGGGTTGACGCGGCGGCGCTCAGATCGCAGGTGGCCGAGGCTTTCGCCGGGTCTTTCGGGTTGGGGCTGGGCATAGGGGGCTGCGCTATCCTGCTCGCTTTCCTGGGCGGCCTATTCCTCATCCGGCACCGCGCTCTCGACAAGCATCAAGAAACCGGGGGCACGGAGGCAACGGTCGAGGCGGTGGAAGCCGGTCGCGTGGCAGGCTGACGGTCGCGTGAGAAGTATTCACTGGTCGCGATGCGAACGTGGTCACTATCATGGCGGTGGTGTGTGAGCGTCGCATGTGCAACGGGTTAGGCTATGATCGAATCGAGTCACACTCATAAGGAAGCTCTCCACTATGGACATCCCACGCATCTTTAGCATCACCGAAAGTGCTCACCGCATCCACAACCCGATCACACCCCACAAGCTCGCTACCCTGGGCGCGGCGCTGCGTCTGGAACCAGGTGCCCGAGTGCTGGACCTCGGCAGCGGTTCGGGCGAGATGCTGTGCACCTGGGCACGCGATCACGGCGTCATCGGCACCGGCGTCGACATGAGCCGCTTGTTCACCGAGCAGGCAAGACTCCGGGCTGCAGAACTGGGCGTGGCCGATCAGGTCACGTTCATCCATGGCGATGCTGCCGGCTATGTGTCTGACGAGAAGGCTGATGTGGCAGCCTGCGTCGGTGCCACCTGGATCGGCGGGGGAGTGCCCGGCACCATCGCGCTTCTGGCGCGGAGCCTGCGTACCGGAGGGATCATCCTCATTGGCGAGCCCTACTGGCGGCAGCTGCCGCCGACGGAAGATGCGGCCAAGGGGTGTCTTGCCACCTCAATCTCCGATTTTCTCACGCTTCCAGGACTTCTCGCGTCTTTCGGCCACCTCGGCTACGACGTTGTGGAGATGGTTCTGGCCGACCAAGACGGCTGGGACAGATACGAAGCGGCCAAATGGCTCACCATGCG
Source organism: Gaiellales bacterium (assembly GCA_012719395.1). Classification (GTDB taxonomy): domain Bacteria; phylum Actinomycetota; class Thermoleophilia; order RBG-16-64-13; family RBG-16-64-13; genus JAAYAL01. Next base: position 16,339 of record JAAYAL010000087.1, read on the forward strand.
CCGATGGCTGGAAGCCAATCCCGACGACGAGCTGGCGAAAGAGGTTCGAGCCCAACTGACCTCGGAACCCGAGCGCCACGCTGCCTACACACGTGAATACCTGGGCTGGGGCGTGTTCGCGCTGATGCCGCGCGGATGACGTGCGCGGTGGATGGCCGACTACCTTCGGAGGTTCCTGTGCTCGCCCCTCGGTCAGGCGCTATTGAACGAGGGGGCGTGCGATGAGACCAAGCAGCCTGCTGGTGGTGCGTGGACCGTAGCACGGGAGGGGTGCTCTACCCCGACCACTATGTGGCCCTTGCCGCCCAACGCGACATCACCCGCGGCACCTCGGCCGGTACCTTCAACCCCTTCGACTCCATCACCCGTGCCCAGATCATGACCATGGCGGTGCGGGGCGCAGCCGGAGCCGGCATCCCCCTGCAAGACCCCAGCGCCGCCTACTATGCCGGCACAAACCAAGGCACTCACATCTTCCGCGGCTTCGATGACCCCCTGCACGGTGCCGGCGTCGCGTGGAGCCAGTACTTCCGCTATGGCGGCCGGCTCTACGGTGTCAAGGGCAGCTGCTTCAGGGTCCGGGCTGCGTGGGCGTTCTGACTATTCCTCTACCGCCTCGCCAGGTACTCCCTGATCCGCCGTAGCCCCTCGCCGATGTTCTCCAGTGAATTGGCGTAGCTGAAGCGCAAGTAGCCCTCGCCGTGGGGGCCGAAGTCGACGCCCGGGGCCACACCCACCTTGGCCTCCTCCAGGATGTCGCGGGCGAGCCGGTTCGAGTCGCCCGAGAAGCGCCCGGCGTTGGCAAACACGTAGAAGGCGCCGGTGGGCTCCACGGCGATCCCGAAGCCCAGTTCCCGCAGCCCCGCCAACATGAACAGCCGGCGTTCCCGGTAGTGACGGACCATGGCGGCCACGTCGGCCCGCACGGTGGGGTCGGTGAGGGCGGCGTAGGCAGCGGCCTGGGCGAGGGAACTGGCCGAGATGAAGAAGTTCTGCAGCATGGTCTGCATGGGGCGGACCAGGTCCCGGGGCACGATGACGTATCCCAGCCGCCAGCCGGTCATGGCGAAGAGCTTGGAGAAGCCGTTGAAGACGAGGCAGTGGTCGGTGAACTCCAGGATGGAGCGCGCTCGACCCTGGTAGACCAGGCCGTGGTAGATCTCGTCGCTGAAGATCCAGGGGCGGGAGGGGGCGGTCGCCGCCACCTGCGCGATCTCCGCCATGCGCTCCGGGGACAGCAGCGTCCCGGTGGGGTTGGCTGGCGAGTTGATGAGGATGGCCCTGGTCCGCGCCGTGAGGGCGGCGCGGATGTCGTCGAGGCGGTACTGGAAGCCGTCATCCTCGAAGACGGGGATGGTGCGGGGCACGGCGCCCAGGTAGCTCACGAAGTTCGGGTGGCAGGCGTAGTGGGGGTCGGAGAGGATGAGCTCGTCGCCGCTTCCCAGCAGCGTGCTCATGGCCACCAGGAAGGCTGGGGAGGAGCCGGAGGTGATGAGCACCCGGTCGGGGTGCGGGGGGTCTATGTGGTAAGCGCGGGCGTAGTGCTCGCTGATGGCTTCGCGCAGCTGGGAGGTGCCCAGGCTGTGGGTGTAGTGGGTGTCGCCCTGGCGGATGGCCGCGATGCCGGCCTCTTTGATGGCCTGGGGCGTATCGAAATCGGGCTCGCCCAGCTCAAGGTGGATCACGTGCTCGCCCGCGCGCTCCAGCTCCTGGGCGCGCTCCAGGATGTCCATGGCAAGGAACGGCTTCATGCCCCCGACTCTGTCGCAGATCATGCGTGGCTCCGTGGGCGCCGCCGGGGAGCCGACCGTGTCGCCCCGTGTGGCGCGCGGGTTCCGTTGTTGGCGCGGTTGCTGTGGTTCGCGCGGGTTGCGTGCGTTCCGCGGGTCCTGTGTACCCCACATGCGGCGTGCCCCGTGTTGCCCCCGGGGTCTTCGTCCGTGGCGGCGGTATGTGTCATCGTGCTCCTCCTTGACCTCGTCCCAGTCTAGTCAAGTCCGGGCCTGGGGCCAAGGGCGGGTTCGCAAGGTGGTTCTTGTCGCCGTGCGGAAACCAGCAGACGCGGCTGTGGCGCCCGCTAAGGAGCCGGGTACTGAGAGCGTGGCTTTGGCCGAGGAGGGCCGTGGTATGGTCCTGGTGGTGGCGGTCATTCACGGCACGGGACGAACGCGGAGCGCGATGGAGGAAGGATGGGAAGCAGGAAGATCATCGTGATTGATCGCGACCTCTGTGACGGGTGCGGTCTCTGCACCACGGCCTGCGATGAGGGCGCGCTGGAACTGGACCACCAGGGCAAAGCCGTGCTGGTGCGCGACATCTACTGCGACGGCATGGGCATGTGCCTCAACGTCTGCCCCACCGGGGCCCTGACCATCACCGAGCGCGAGGGCCAGGCATACGACGTGGAGGCCACGCGCGCGCACGTCCGCAGGACCAGGGGAGAGGAGGCGGTGGCGGCCGTCCACTCCGGGGAGGAAGAAGCGTCGCCGCCCGCTCCCTCGGAGCTGAGGCAGTGGCCCGTCCAGCTGCACTTGATCTCGCCCTCGGCCCCGTACTTCCAGGACGCCGACCTTCTCATCGCCGCCGACTGCACCGCCTTCACCCTGGGCAGCTTCCACTCGGACCTACTCAGAGGGCGGCGGCTGGTCATCGCCTGCCCCAAGTTAGACGACACCACCAACTACGTGGAGAAACTGACGGCACTCATCCGCCAGAACGATCTCCGATCCGTCACTGTCGCCATCATGACGGTGCCGTGCTGCGGCGGCATGGTGCGCATGGCGCAGCAGGCCGTGGAGCAGGCGGGGGTGGATATCCCCGTGAAGACAGTGGTTATCGGCCTGGACGGCACCATGGCGGCCGGTGAATCCGATCTCGGCGGTTGCTGCCCGAGCGCCTGACGGGGGTAACCGCGCCGCGAGGTGGTGTGCCGCACGGCCAGGCCCGGTGTGGGGCGGAGGCGGCTCTGTGCGGCCGAGGCGCCATGTGGTGTGCGGAGTGTGCCGCCGGGGAACCGATGGTACGAGGATCATCGCGCCATTGCCGGCGGGGACACGACGAAGGGAGCGTCCTATGAGCCCGAAGCAGGAGACTGGGAAGTCCGTCCCAGCGGGCGTCAAGACCGAGCGGGAACCCGGCGGATTCTCGGCCGAGGAACGAGCCGCCATGAAGGAGCGTGCCCAGGAGGTGAAGGCGGAATCGCGACGCGGTTCGCGCTCCACCAAAGACGGGGAAAGCGACCTGCTGGCCAAGATCGCCGAGATGGCCGAACCGGACCGGCAGATGGCCTCGCGGCTGCACGAGATCGTGAAGGCCAACGCCCCGGCGTTGGCGCCCAGAACCTGGTATGGGATGCCCGCCTATGCCCTCGACGGCAAGGTGGTGTGCTTCTTTCAGTCGGCGAGCAGGTTCAACGCCAGGTACGCCACGCTGGGATTCAACGACATCGCGCACCTGGACGAGGGCGACATGTGGCCGACCGCCTTCGCGCTGCAGGCGATGACACCCGCCGTGGAGGAGACGATCGCCGTGCTCATCACGAAAGCCGTGAGCTGAGCGTGGGGCTGGAGTGCGTGAGGAGCGGCACGGATGCCGGGCGGAGTCATGCCCCACCGCTACCTTGTTCCTGGGTTTCCGGCAGACGATCTGGGCCATCGCTCGGTCGGGATGCTGCAGGATACCTTCAAAGTAGTGGATGGTGTGCCAGTCCCGGAACCAGTCGGCCAGTTCCCCGGGCTCCAGCAGGAAGTCCGGATTGTGCGGGCGGCCGAATCTGGGTTGGTCCCTGGTGAAGGTCTCGTAGATAAGGATCCCTCCCGGGCGGATGCCTTTGCGCAGACAGGGGATGAGTGGCCGATGGAGGTAGCGGAAGACCAGGATCCCCCGGTAGTGCTCCTCCTGCAGCGGGTTGCCGTCCGTTTCGAGGTCTACCTCCCAGAACTGCGCCAAGACCCCCCGGTCTTCGGCCGAAGCCCGGGCCGCCTCCAACGCCTCCACGGAGCGATCGGCCAGCACCACGGGCAGTTGCAGACCGGCCAGGAAGAGCCCGTTCTCGCCTCTGCCCGCAGCCAGATCCAGAACAGGACCTTGCAGGTTCTCGTCCTGGAGGAGAGAGCTGAATTCCACCGCGAGAGGATTGGGGGCCATCGCTTGCCTGCCGGGCTGGTTGGGAGTGGGCACTGCCACCACAACGGCGGTGGCAGCACCTATCATAAGGCGGAGGGTGAGTGAGGGCCAACGCAGCGGGTCGGTCGGCCACGTGGGACACGGCGCCGGGGCCATGCTGGTGCCACAGTCCGGACCCGGCGTCGCCGCTGAGCCTGGGAACGGGGGATGCAATGAGTTCACTGGCGAAGCTGTACGAAGGATGGGGGGAACGCGAGTACAGCGCCCTGCGCCGGGCGTGCACGTTGGCGCTCCTGGCCCCCGTGTTCCTCCTGGCCATTCCTTGGCTGGTGGTGAGGGGGGGCGCGTCTGTGGACAGGAGGCTGAGGCTGCCTGGCTTCTCCTGCGGGCGGGTGAACAGGGTCGCCGGGGCGCTGCTGGCGGTGGGAGGTTTTGCGCTGGGCCTCTGGTCCATTGCCACGCAGTTCAGCGCAGGGCGCGGGACTCCGCTCCCTATGCTGCCCACTCAGGAGCTGGTGGTGCAGCCGCCGTACACCTACTGCCGGAATCCCATGACGCTGGGCACGGCCCTTGCCTACCTGGGTGTCGCCGTATGGACAGGGTCCTGGTCGGCCGTGGGCCTCGTGCTCCTCTTCCTGAGGGGTCTCGTGGCGTACAACAGGAGGATTGAAGAGAAGGAGTTGGCGGCCCGTTTCGGTTCCGCTTATCTCTCGTACAAAGAGAGCACGCCCTTCATCATCCCTGCGATACCGGCCGGCCGGCTCAGGTTTGGTGTTTGCGTACCGAAGGGGTAGTAACAGTGGGAGGCCGCCGCAGAATTGGCACCGGATCGGTGGGCAGCGCGCGTGAGGTGAGCGGTTCACGCGGGGGAAGACGGAATGAGAAGCAGCAGAGAGCGCCGGGTCTTGGCACTCGGCTTTACCGGAGAAGACGGGGCCTCTGCCGCCTTCGTGATCGAGGAAAGGGAGCAGCAGCTCAAGACGGAGCTTCCTGCGGACCGCATCTGGAACGACACACCATACCCCGTGCTTCGGTTCATCATCTGTGGCGGGGATTTCGATTCCTCAACGGGCCACTACCGCTCCAACGTCATCGTCTACGCCTCGCTTGTCCAATAGGAGGACAGTTCGAGCCGAGGGATGACGGCACAACCGTCAGCCGCACCAAGTCTTCGGGTCGGACCGGGGCCGACGGTCATGACTGGGCCTGATCTCCCTCCCCGTGCTCATTCCGCGGCCCTCCGCCCGTGGATCGCCCGGCGTCAACCATCCAGCCGGAATCGGCCACGTCCAGCAGTCTTTGCGCGGCTTCTGCGGTAGTGTGAATAGGGACCGGCATACAACGTGGTGAGGGTGGTTGTGGCACAACGCAAAGGGACGAAGAGCGGTGGGGACGGGGGTTCGACCGGGGACACCGCTGGTGGCGGAACGGGCAGGGACATGGGCCCGGGAACCGGGGCGCGCGGGTTCATACCCAAGGCTGGGCCTGGCTTGGGTGCCGCAAGCCCTGTCATGGTAGCGGGACCGGGGAGGTCGTTCATCAACATCCCCGGTATGCGGCACGCCGTGCCCTTGGGCCCCGCGGTTCCCTCCGTGAGCGAGGTGGCCATGTTCGACATCGGGCAGGTTATGGCCGACAAGAACTTCGCCTCGCTGGATGAGGCGAATCGCGAACTACGCAAGATGATCATGCGCGGACCTATCCCACGCAGTGAGCCCCCAGACGGGGAGGCGCGTGCGCAGCGCTTGGCGTACGACGCGTATGAGGACCTGAGCTTCGGTGAGGACGGGCTGAGGTTGGCAGACCAAGCCCTCGCTTTCCATCCGGACTGCGCCGACGCCTATCTGTACAAGGCCATGGCCCTGGAGATGGATGACGTGGCCAAGGCGGTCGTGCTTGGGCGCCAGGCCGTAGAGGCGGGGGAACGGGCGCTGGGGCAGGACTGGCTGGAGGAGAGCAGTGGCGAACTGTGGGGTCACATAGAGGCCAGGCCGCTGCTGAGGTCGTACCTGTTCCTGGCGCGGACGTTGTGGGACCTGGGTAGCCGGCTCAACGCGGTCGTCTACTTGGAGGATGCCCTCGACTTCGATGGGAAGGAGGACGGCCTCGGACTTCGCTATCTGCTGTTGAGTTGGTACCTGGACATGGGAGAGGAGATGCGCAGCAGCCTGCTGCTGGATCGATACAAGAGGGAGAAGTCCGCCGTGTGGCTGTACGGAGACGCACTCCTGAAGTACTGGATGCGAGGCGAAGACCGGACGTCGTTGGCCAGGGCCAGGAAGGCGTTGAAAGCGAACCCGCACGTGGCCGCCCTCCTACTGGGGGACGGCTGTGGTCGGCCGCCGGACCCCAGGACGTACGCTTACGGCGACGAGTCGGAGGCCTGGTTCTGCACGGAACTTCTCGTAGGTGCCTGGGAGCGGGAGGGCGATGCGCTCGAGTGGCTGGACGAGGTGCGGAAGAGACCGGTCTCCCAGAAGCGACGCCCTCGGTAGCCCAGGGTTCGGGCGTTGGTGAACGTGAGGAACCACGACAGGCGAGCCGTCCCCTACCACCCCTCTCGGGAGGCGGATGGCACCCTCAGCCTGCCCCGCCTCACGGGGAAGACCTTCCTCGTCACCGGAGCCAGTTCAGGGATCGGGCGGGCGGCGGCGCTGCGGCTGGCCGCCGCCGGCGCCACCGTGCTGGCTCACGGTCGTTCCCCCCAGAGGATGGCGGAGGTGGCCGGCGCCATCGGCAGCGAACCATTGCCGGCCGACTTCGCCCGCCTGGCCGAAGTACGCCGTCTCGCCGACCGCGTGCGGGAGCGGACCGGCCGCCTGGATGCCGTGCTGCACAACGCTGGGGCTTTTCACAGGACCCGTACCCTGACCGAGGATGGGCACGAGTCCACCTTCCAGACCAACTACCTTGCCTCGTTCCTGCTGCAGACGCTGCTGAACGATCTGGTCCTGGCCACCCCGGGGTCCCGCGTGGTGGTCACCACCAGCGTGGCCGCCCGCGTGGGCCGTGTGGATCTGGCTGATCTGGAGCACGCCTCGAGCTCCTACCGCCCCTTTCGCGCCTACGCCACCACCAAGCTGTTGAGCATCCTCTTTGTTCGAGAACTGCGCCGCCGTCTGGCCGGGAGGGGCGTGACCGTCACCTCTGTGCATCCCGGCCCCGTGGGCACCAACTTCGGGGCCGGCAGCCTCTTCCCCCGCTTCATGTACCGCATACCCATTCGCAAGGAGCTGCTCATTGGCTACTTTGTCTGCACCGCCGAGGAGGGTGCGGAACCGCTCTTGTGGCTGGCCACCACGCCGGAGCAGGAGAGGGCGGACAGCCTGTACTTCAACCGCTTCACGGCCGGCAGGCCCCCGTCACCGCTGGGGGATGACCTCCAAATGGCCCGGGCGCTATGGGCGCGCACAGAGGAGATGGTGCAGGAGTGGATCGGCCCAGTGGATCCCCCAGCCGGCGCCGCATGAGGCCGGGAGCGGAGCCCCGGGTGCGCCTCCGTGGTGGTCGAAAACAGCCGGTGGCGCCTGTTACCGAGGCTCAGTCAGGAGGTCGAGCAGCGGCTTCCAGCGGGCGGTCAGGCTGCGGCCCATGCCCTTCAGCCCGGAAGGTCCCAGGCGGAGCAAGGGGGCGAGCGTCCAGGCGATGCTGAGCAGCGAGGAAGCCTGCCCTCTGAGTCGCCACAGGAGTCTCAGTAGGCCACCCGGGCTTCGGTCGCCAGCCAGCAACTGCAGGTCGTCGGTGGTCATCCTGAGGCCCTTCGTGCCCTGGGGCCGCAGCCGCTCGAGCTCGCGCATGGTGACGGTGCCGAGTTCCACGGGACGGGCCATTCGGATCACGATGGGTGGGGTGGGGCTGTCCGCCACGTGGAGGTAGAGCTTCTTTCGCCCGTCCACGGGCAGAACACCCTCCAGGGCACGCCGTTGCCTCGCGTCCAGGCCCTGCAGCCACCTGTCCAGCATGTGCGGCATCACTCGCCCGGCCAGGGCCACCAGCGAGCTGATATCCACTGCCTTGAGGCGTGACAGTATCGCCGTCAGCGGCGATTCCCCCCGTGCTGTCGGCATCAGTCGCCCGATCCCTCTGTCGTGCGCCTACCTCAGCGGTCCGCTCAGGGGTCAGCTGTACTTCAGCACAATGCCGGTTCCCGCTTCCGGATAGGACCAGTCGATGGCACCCACCGGGCACACGTAGCGGCAGGTACCGCACTCCCCGCAGAGCTGCATGCCGTACTTCCACACGGCCTTGCCCTCCTCCATCTCGAAGGACCCGGTGGGGCAGGTGATGTAGCAGAGCTGGCAGGCCATGCCCACGCATCTCTCGCCATCGACCTTGATGTGCTCCCTGGTCTTGGGGATGACCTGGTACTTGCCCTTGAGGAGCTCGCGGACCTTGGCCCCCACCAGTTGTGGCCCGTACAGGATGCTGGGATCGCTCTGCTTGAAGTCCGCCATGTCACTCTCCCTTCGGCTTTGGCGCGTTCGGCGCGGTGCCCGGCCACATGCCGAGGAGCTGCATGAGGGGAGATGCCTTCTTGAGGCCCACCTCCGCCGCCCGCTTGGCCAGGTGGGGAGCTTCCATCAGGGCGGGGAGCACGGGCAGGATCTTGGGCACGATGCCCAGGATGATGGAGGGGTAGGAGGTGTTCTCCCACTTGCAGGCGAAGGCGTACGACACCACGTCATCCATGGTCTTGAAGACCTGATTGAGGCTGCCGTCCCTCATGAACACGCTGATCTCGGGGACGTTGTCCTCGCCCACCCAGGAGTTGCGCCAGTTCTCCTCGTACCTGGCGAACATGGCCTCCGAGTAGTCGTTGCGGGTCTTCATATCCGCGCAGAGCTCGCCCGCCATCCTCCCCATCCACAGCGCCACGTTGGCGCCGAAGTTGTCAACGGGCTGGGAGAAGCCACCAGCATCGCCCACCAGCAGCAGACCGGGGAGGTAGGACTTGGGCACGTACCCCACCATGTCACCCGCGGCCAGGGCATGGAAGTCGCAGTAGATGAACTCGCCGCCCTCGATCAGCCTCCGGCAGGTGGGCTGGGTGAGGTACCACTGGGCCCGCTGATGGATGTTGACCCGGGCCTCCACCATTTCCTTCAATGCGCTGTAGAAGCAGATGCTTACGATGCCCCGACCGGGCATGCCGGTGGCGTGGGCCCCGAAGTGGTCGGGATTGGAGCCGCACAGCATCTGCGTGGCTCCCCAGTCCACCTCCACCCCGTCCGAATCCATGTAGGTCTGCAGCCTCTGCCGCAGCACCTCACCGTCGACGCGGTAGATGTACTTCAGGCCCAGCATGACCTTGTCCACGCCCCATTTGGCCAGGCCGGCCCGCTCCGCTATTAGCGAGTTCAGCCCGGAGGCGTCGATGGTGGCCGGAGCTTCGAAATCGCCGGCGGCGGTGACCACACCCCTTACCCGCGCGCTCTCCGTTCCCTCGTTCTCCCAGAGGAGGTCGGTGACCAGCGCGGTCTTGAGCTCGGCGCCGGCCCTCACCGCCTGCTCGGCGAACCACTCATCCGTCTCGTTGCGGTACACCGTCATCCAGTTGCGCATGACGTCGGCGCCCGGCGCCACCGAGATGCCGTGACGCTTCTCGTCGTTGTCCAGCATCCAGCGGAAGTCGACTCCCCCCAGGCGGATCTGCCCCTTGTGGAAATCGGCCTGCTCAAAGCCGGGGAAGATCTCCTCGGTGATGGTGCGGAACAGGTAGCTCCCCGACATCTGCTTGTCGCCCGGCCTGCGCCCGCGCTCCAGCAGGAGGACCTTGAGCTTCCTCTCGGCGGCGGCCTTGGCCGCGGCCGTGCCGCCAGGCCCCGCCCCCACCACGATCAGGTCGTACCTCGGTGCCATCACCGTCCCCCTCGGTGGATCACCTGTGTCTCAGTCTCTCAGTAGATGATGGGCCACACCGTGAAATCGTCGAAGTAGGCGGTGAATTCAGGGGCGTCGTACGTGCTGACGTAGTAGCCCAGCATGCCCGAGGGGAAGGAGTGGTCCGTGAATTCCCCCACGAAGGTGTCGTCCACCCAGGCGGCGAAGTTGTTCCCCACCATCTGAACGCTGAGCAGGCGCCAGCCGTTCATCTCGGGGTCGGCAGGGGGCAGGTCTACGATGGGCGACATCGCCGACCACTCGCCGTCCTCGCGTTTCCACAACTGGGCGCTGTCGTCACCCATGATGCTCAACTCGTAGAAACTGCGACTGTCCTGCAGGCGAAACACAAGGCCGCACTCCCAACTGCCGGTTGCCGGATAGGGCCAGGCATACGATTCGACGTAGGTATCCTCGAACTCCCGCCCGTACCAGGACATGGTCTCCTGATCCGCGGCGGTCATGCCGATCCGGTAGAAGTCGCCCGCGTCACCCGCGTAGTACTCGATCCAGGACTCGTCGTAGGTCTCCTCCGCCCAGCCGCTGTTGGGATTGGAGAAGTCATCGTAGACCAGTGGATCGTAGTTCGGCGCTTCAGTGGTGGTGGTTGTGGAGGGCGGTGCCATCTTCTCGCGCAGGCGATAGAGCATCTGAGCTACCTCGCCGCGGGTGGCGTTCCGCCACGGGTCCCACACGCCGGCGCTGTCCTGGCGGATGCCCCACAGGAGGCCGTTGGCCTCCGCGATGTGAGAGTTCAGGCCGTGGTTGGCATCGTTGAAGTTGCTCATGACGTGCCGGGGATCGTCGTAATACCCGGTTGAGGGCTGCGTCAGGCTGACCCCGGCAATGGGCGCGGCTCGCACGATCATGGTGATGACCTGAGCTCTGCTGATGTTGGCCCATGGGTCGAAGGAGTAACGGGAGATGCCTTTCGTGATTCCCAGCGCTGCCACCACGGCCACGAAGTTGTCGGGGTAGAGGCTATTGGGACCGCTGAGATCCACGTCGGTGAAGGGGCAGACATCGCTCTCCGTGGGCTGGAGATCGAGGGTGAGGGCGATCATCTTGGCGAACTGCTGGCGGGTGACGAGTTCGCGGGGTCGGAAGGTGCCGTCCTCGAAGCCGTTGATGATACCCAGGCTGGACAGTTCCTCTATGGCCTCGGCGTAGTCCTGCCTGGGCTCCACGTCGGTGAAAGCCATGGCCATGGCCAATCCGGTGCACAGCAGCACGACCGCCAGGATGACGAGGGCGAAGGCGACCGCCCGAGAGCCAAGTCGAGCGCCTCGTGACCGTGATTTCATTGTCCTCGCACCTCCGTTGCAGCGGCCGTCATGCGTACACTGAACGACCGCGTGTTGCTTGTCAAGCGTCCCCCCCCGGTTGCACTCGACTCGGCCGCGGCCTATCCGGGGCCGATCGTGTCCGGTGGGCCGGTGGTGCCGGGGCCGATGGTATCCGGGGGGCTGGTGGTGGGCGGGTTGGTGGTGGGCGGGCTGGTGGTGACAGGTCGCGCGGTGGTCGTGGTGCGCCTGACGGTGGTGGTGGGTCGTGCAGTGGTTGCGGTGGTCGCAGTCGTGGTGGTGGCGATGGTCGTGGTGGGCAGCGTGGTTGTGGTCGACATGGCGCTGGTTGTCGTGAGCGCCGTGGTGCTGGTCGTGATGCTGGAAGGGGTGGATGTGAGCGAGGTAGTGGTGCTGAGGGTGGAGTCATCATCGTTGGCCTTCAGTCCCAGCCAGGCCCCCACGGCGCCGGCCGCGATCACGACGAGGGCCGTGGCGACGATGATGAGCCGCATCCGGTTGCGCCGGCCGGGGTCTCTCGGTAGCTCCGCCAGGGGGGCGGGAGCGACCGCGGGCGACGGCGGCGCGCCTATCCGGTCCACGTCCGGGCCTTCGCCCGCCGTGACCGGAGCTTCCGCCGCCACCGAAGCCTCGGTGGCGGTAGCCTCCGCGCCGGTAGCTTTGGCGGCGGGTCCGGCCGCTTCCGCCGCCCCCGGCTGCTCCACCCTGGTCATATCCACGCGTGTAGTCACGGCTGCGGGCGTTGGGGGAACAGTGGGTGGCATGGGCGCCGCTCCGCCGCTCCAGGGCACGACAGTATCCGCCGACACCACCCCGTCGTGTTCCCCGGCCGCTGCGGGAGCCGGTACCGTCTGCGCCTGAAGTGCTGCCGGCGCCTGGAACGCAAGAGGCGCCGGGGCGGTGGATATCACCGGCTCGGTGACGGTCGGCACCGTTCGCGTGGCCGTGAGGGCGACCAGCAGCTCATCCGCGAAGGCGTCGCCCATTTCGTAGCGGTCCTGTGGGTGCTTGGCCAGGGCACGGGCCAGCATCACCTCAAGGGCTGGAGGTAGGTTGGGACGCAGGGCGCGGATGGAAGGGATGGGTGCGGAGACGTGTTTGAGAAGGACCGTGACGGTCGTGTCTCCATCGAAGGGCACGGTTCCCGAGAGTGCCTCGAAGAGGACGATGCCCAGGGAGTAGAGGTCCGAGCGTACATCGCAGTCGTAGCCTTGCGCCTGCTCCGGAGACATGTAGTGCGCTGAGCCCACCACGGTTCCCGGCGACGTGAGTGCCGTGGCTCCTATCATCTTGGCGATCCCGTAGTCCGTGAGAATGGGTTCGCCGTCCTCGGACATGATGATGTTTGCCGGCTTGATGTCCCTGTGGATCATGCCTCGTCCGGCGGCGTAGTCCACCGCACCACACAGGGGAGGGAAGATGCGCCGGATCTCGGGAAGGGACAATCCTCCTGCTGCCTTCCGCGCTGAGATGATCGAGGACAATGTAGGCCCGCCGATGTGCTCCATGACCATGTAATAGAGGTCATCGTCGTGATCGAAGTCCAACACGCGCACGATGTTGGGGTGGCGGAGCGCCGCCACGGCATGGGCTTCGCGCCGGAAGCGGTCGATGAAGGAGGTGTCGGTGGAAAGGAAGGGATGAAGGATCTTGACGGCTACCTGCTGGCCCAGCCCGGGATGCCGCGCCTGGTAGACGGTGGCCATGCCCCCTCCGCCGATCATGGTGGTAAGCTCGTATTTGCCGAGTCTGCGCCCGACCAGGCTTTCCATCAAGGCTCTCCCTGTCCTTGAACTGCCGCGAAGTCGCTTCTCCGCGCTGACTTCATTGTACTGCGCTGCAGCGTCCGCCAGGAGGGGGCCAAGGATGGATGACAACGCGGCCGGGGCGTGACGCTCGCTCAGCCAGCACCTGCGCAGCCACGGCCGGAAGCCCGCCGCGTCGCTCTGCTACCATCCCGGAGGCGTGGTGACCGGACTGGGGAGAAGGGAGGGGCCGGCGGCGTGGCATCGGATTGGCCATCGTGGCAGTGGGATGAGCTGACACAGATCGGGACGGACTACGAGGATGTCGCCGAGGTCCGCGCCTACGACGAGCGCATGGCTGCCCTTCGGGACCGGGCCGCCGAGAACCGCCGCGTGCTGGAGATGCTCTCCGTCATCTCGGAGGACCTTGTTCTGGAGGTGGGTACCGGTACCGGCCTGTTTGCCCGGCAGTGTGCCGCAATCACCAAGCATGTCATCGCCATCGACATCTCCCGTGCCATGCTGGACTACGCTGCACTCCGCGCGATGGAAGAAGGCATCGCCAACATCTCCTTCGTACACGCGGGGTTCCTCACCTATCGACACGATGGCCCCCCCATTGACGCCGTCGTCTCCAGCCTGGCGCTGCATCATCTTCCCGATCAATGGAAACTGGTTGGGCTCAAGCGTCTGGCCGGCATCACGCGCCGGGGGGCACGGCTGCTGCTCTCGGATCTGGTGTTTCCAGACCACACGGTGGATGACCCGGTTGCTCACTTCGGGGCACTCGTCTCTGGGATGCCGCCGAGCTCGCGCAAGGAGATGGAACGCCACCTGCGCACTGAGTTCAGCACCTTCGACTGGGCCATGAGGCAGATCGTGAGCAGGGCCGGTTTCCGCTTGGAGTGGTCGACCATCGAGGGCGTGCTCACGCACTACTTGTGCACGCGTCTCTGACTCCCCTTTCGTAGCCGGTCCAAAAGGCTTCACTTTCCCTGCTTCATTCCAACGGCGGCGCAGGGATGCGGACGCGCCGGGTCATGGGTCGCACTTCGCGGCGCGGGGCGTCATGCAAGAGGGCGGCGGAGGCGCTGAACCGGGCGCAATTCTGCAAGATGGTGGCGAGGAGCCTGACCTGGGATGCCCACTCATCCGGAACGCCATCGTGTTTGTGACGCCGGCACACTACCTGCACTGAGAGGCGTTGAGGGCTACAGCAAGCGGGTCGGGCATGATGGCGGGCCTGGGCGGGTAGTGGCCGCCCAGGTGCCTGATGGTGACGGGTGGCGCACGCGGTCCCGGCGCGCCACCCGCGAGGTGGGGAGAGGGAGGTTGAGGCCCTCGGTGCCGGGCTTTGTGGCCGCGCGTTGCCCGGTGCCGTGCTCTCTTGTCTCCAGAGTCAGCGTACCAGCGGGTGGATAAGGCGCACGTAAGGGCGGGCTCACGCAGAAAGGACTGATTGGGAATGATTGTGCCCGAGGGAGGTTTGGAGATGTGAGGGCCGGGGAAACACAGCATTGGAGTCCCGAGGGTTCAGATCGGGCCGCTGTGGAGGTTCACCACAGGAGACTGAGGACCGAAAGCGGAAGCCGGTTTTCCGCGAGTAGAAGAGACAGCCGAGTGGCGGGTCGATGAAGCGGCGGCGAGCGAGGTCACTCGGGGCTCCGCGTGCGAGGCGGTGGCCCGCCGCCTCAGCACCACGCCGCAGTGCCACTGGTGCGCCTCCAGAGCAGTCGGCCCTGAGGCTGCCTTTATGAGCCCCTTACTCCCCACGTGGTAGACCTGCGGTAGGCATTGCTGCCGGTTGCAGCAGGCAGCGCCCGCGACGTGATCGTCCAGAGTCCCCGTGGAGGGAAGTGCGTATGAACACTAGTGTCCTGCGTCTGAAGTCCTCTTACGCGGTCTCGCGTGACAGAGGATGTCGTCTGGTTGCTTGGTCCAGGTGAAGGGGTGACAGCGCTCGTTCCAGCCGTCGATGAAGCGGCGGATGGCGGC
>JAAYAL010000088.1 GCA_012719395.1 Gaiellales bacterium
GCCGGGGTGAGCACAACGTCCGGTGTTGGTCTGCCCAGTCGTCCCATGACCCCTCCATCGTCGCATGTGACGACAAGGTTCGCCATGGACATCGTTTTGCCTACTCACTTGCAACTCAGGACACTAGTTTCGTACACCCCCGAGCGGGGTGGGATACCGGCATACTGCCAGGAGGATAATGCTTTGATAAGGATAGCGATGCGGCGCAGCAATCAGAGGGCGCGAGCCGGCCGACTCCGAGGCGGGTGGGTCAGGTACGCCGGGATGGCGTTGCTTGTCTTCCTGGTGGTGGGGGTGTTTGCCTGCATCGGATGTGGGGATTCCGCCGAAGGAGTCTTCGAGACGGTGGCGACCGATGCTTCCGACGAGGTCGTCACGACCAGCACGTCGAAACCTCCCGCCACGACAGTGCGGGCTAATCCCTGGACAGAAAGAAAGCCCTCTACGTCCACGGTTGCCGTCGCTGAGGCCGGCTCCAGCTCTTCATCTGGCGTTTCGGTCACGGGCACGGTGACAACCTCAGAGTCAACGTCAACAAGCCTCAGCACGGTGACCGGCGGCTCCAGCACCACCCACGGCGCTGCCACCGGCACCAGCCAGTCCGCCACGACCACCACACGGGCCACGACAACCACGACTGCCACCACGACGACGGGCGGCCCGACCGTATTGGAGGTCACAGGGCCGTCTGGGACGAGGTCGTACACCTTGGCACAACTCAAAGCCGAGGCGGCCGTTTCCGGCTACTGGGGAGCGCACAAGGACAACACCTCCATTCACGTCTACACCGGCGTACCTCTGTCCGATCTGTTGGCCGACGTCGGAGGGCTTCCGTCGGGCAAGGGGTTGCGCATAACGGCGTCCGATGGCTTCACCTGTGACTATGAACCTTGGAGACTCGATGCGATGACCAATGGCACATACCAGATGTGGGACTGCAACGGTACGCTCGTGACGTGGGCCGATGACATCGAAACCACAGGTTCGGTCCTGATGGTGGTCGCCTACGCCATAGACGGAGGGCCTCTTCCTACGAGCGGAGAAGGCGCTGGCCCCCTGCGCGTCGTGTTGATCCAGGACAACCAGAACATGCTCACCGAGGGCAAGTACTCACCTTACCTCGTCAAGTCAATAGTCGTTAGATAGCGGCGCATGCCAGAGCGCGGGGCCGCGAGAAGGGAGCGAAAGCGTAATGAATCAACGCGAGCGGTGGACGAGGTGGGCCGGCCCAGTGCTGTTGGTGGCGCTGGTGTTGGGGATGCTTGTTCTCAGCGGATGTGGGGGTTCCTCGGGCGATGTGTCGACCACGGCGGGCGCCGGTTCAGAGGCGACCTCCACGACCCAGCAATCTCCCCAGACTACCGCCGCGCCGGCGACGACCACCGCCCAGACGGTGGCCACCACTGCCCCTTCTGTCTCCGAGGCCACGGAGGACGCAGGTGCGTTCGAGGTCATCGCTCCGTCGGGCACCCGTTCCTATACCTTGGACGAGTTGAAGGCTATGACGCCCGTTATCGGGTACTGGGGCGCACACAAGGGGGACATCCCCTATCAGACGAACCAGTACAAGGGCGTAGCCCTCGCGGATCTGCTGGCCGAGGCCGGTGGGCTGCCCGCAGGGGCCGGCCTCGAGTTCAACACCAGTGACGATTTCCCCTGCGCCTACGACTCTATCCGCATGGCGGCGATCGCCAACGGTGCGTACCAGGTCTGGGACAAGCTCACCGGTGAGGAGGGTACCGCCCCCGTACGACTCATCGTCGCCTACGAGATCGACGGAGAGCCACTACCCGCGAGCGGTGAAGGTGCCGGCCCGTTGCGGCTCGTTCCAGCGCTCGAGGCCGACACGCACGTGACCGAGGGCAAGTACTCGCCCTATCTCCTGGTCTCGGTGAAGGTGGTGCAGTAGGTGTTCAGATATCGTGAAAGGAGTCCTCGCATGGCCCGACGCGCCACAGTATTCACTCTGGCAGCCTTGTTCACCCTCCTCCTCGTCCTCGGCCTCACCTCGGTGGCCCTGGCCGGCACTTGGAGTGACGTCCCCGACTCCCTGCTCAGCGCCTACGGGGTGAGCGAGACCCAGGTGAAGGACATCTCGAGCGGGTATGCGGATGGGACCTTCCGGCCCTGGCAGAGTATCACCCGGGCTCAGTTCGTGAAGATGGCGAGCGCCGCCTTCGGCATCACGCCCCTGGACCCGCCCAGTCCCACCTTCTCCGACGTCCCCGCCTCCCACCTCTACCACGGGGAAATCGAAGCCGCCTATGCCGCCGGTCTAGTGAACGGGGTGGGCGAAGGCCTCTTCGGCCCGGAGCGCAACCTGAGCCGGGAGCAA
Source organism: Gaiellales bacterium (assembly GCA_012719395.1). Taxonomy (GTDB): domain Bacteria; phylum Actinomycetota; class Thermoleophilia; order RBG-16-64-13; family RBG-16-64-13; genus JAAYAL01. The sequence continues at coordinate 2,336 of JAAYAL010000088.1, forward strand.
GCCATCGCCATCATCGCGCGCCGGGTGGCGCAAGAAGCGGATTTCGATCTGGCTGATTTGAGCGAGACCGAGATATCCACCGCCTTGGGCGCTCACGCCGACGGACCTCTGGTCAGTACCCCTCTGCGGGAGGAGATGGCCTACGCTCTCATCAAGGGCATCACCAAGGGCAACGCCCAAGGCGATCTAGTTCCTCAGGCGCAGATCGGCCGCCTGGCGGCCGCCACCCTTCTCGTGCGGGCCGCGACGCCTGCCACCCCGGCCGCCCCGAGGGTGAGCGCGCTCAGCCCCGGCAGCGGTCCCACCTCCGGGGGCACCGTTGTCACGATCACCGGCTCAGACTTCACGGGCGCAAGCGCGGTCAGCTTCGGCGCCACGCCCGCGACCACCTTCACCGTAGTCTCCGCCACCCAGATCACCGCCACCAGCCCGGCTCAGGCCGTAGGCTCGGTGGACGTGCGGGTGACGACGGCGGCCGGCACCAGCGCCAATACCGCTGCCGACGACTTCAGCTACACGCAGAGCTCCACGACGCCGGCCACACCCACCATTACCACCTGGCCGAACGCCTCGGACATCATCCTGGGGGAGGCCCTCTCGGAGTCCACCCTCTCCGGGGGATCGGCCTCCGTGCCCGGCAGCTTCGCCTTTGCCGCTCCATCAACCATCCCGGCGGACGCCGGCTCCTACAGCGCCTCGGTCATCTTCACCCCCACCGACACGGCCGCCTACACCACGGTGACGGGGGCGGTGACGGTGACTGTGACGGCGACGGACACCCCGCCAGACGAGGCTCCGACCGTGTACGGCATTGCTCCCTCTGATGGTCTGGTGGAAGGAGGCACCTCTGTCACCATCCTCGGCTCCGGGTTCAGCGGTGCCACCGGGGTGAGTTTCGGCAGCGCGGCCGCCGGGTTCACCGTGGTATCCGACACGGAGATCACAGCCGTCGCCCCGGCGACGTCGCTTCAGGCAGGGAGACCACGCCAGACGGTCAGTGTTAGTGTGGTCAACCCCGCGGGCGCCAGCGCCGACACCTCGGCTGACGACTACCTGTATTACACGCTCACGGTCAAGAACGGCTCGAACGTGCAGAAGTACAGCCTTTCGGATCTCAGGGCGCGGGTCGCGATCTCAGGGTACTGGGGCGCTCACAAGGAACCTGAGGTTGTCAACCACTACTCTGGTGTCCCGGTCCTCGAGCTCTTGGCGGATGTCGGGGGGCTTCCCTCGGGCAAGGGGTTGCGGATAAGGGCGTCCGATGGCTTCACCTGTGACTATGAGCCAGACAGACTTGAGGCCATGGTCAACGGCACCTACCAGATGTGGGATTACGGCGCGAGTCTTGCCACCTGGTCCGACGACACCGAGACGACCGGCTCGGTGACCATGGTGGCGGCCTATGAGTGCGACGGTGGCCCGCTGGACGATTCGGTCGGACCGGTCCGGGTGGTTCTCATCCAAAACGACGAACGCATGGTCACTGAGGGCAAGTACTCTCCCTACCTGGTCGTTTCCATAGAAGTAAGGTAGGGCTTTCTCCGGCGCCCGGCGGCATCATGCGACTGCCGCCGGGCGCCGTTGTTCGACCGCCGGCGGACGCCTGGCGGGAACGGGCACTGCCACCTCAGTGGAGTGGCAAGGGATGCCTACGAGTGTTCTCGGCGAGACCATCAGCGACCTCTGCAAGACCGATGTGATCAGGGGAAAGGGACCTGGAAGATCTTTGAGGAGGTGTGAACCGCCGGCCTCCCTGGGGGCTTCGATCTACGACAGGATGGAGTCATGGACAGGAAAGCAACGAGGTATTCAGTTGAAGTGAGGGAGCCAGCCGTCCGGAAGGTCTTCGACCACGAAGACGGATACAGCTGCCAGTGGGCGGCCATCAGTTCGGTAGCGTCCAAGTTGGGCATGACAGCGGAGACCTTGCGCAAGTGGGTGCACACCGCTGAGATCGACGGCGGTCTGCGCGCCGGCGTCTCCACCGAAGAGCGGGCCCGGATCAAGGAGCTCGAACGGGAGAACCGCGAACTTAGGCGGGCCAACGAGATCCTCAAAGCAGCCGCGGCTTTATTCGGAGCGGAGCTCGGCCACAAACAGAAGAGATGACCGCCTTCATCGCTGCCCGCAGGGAAGAGTTCGGGGTCGAGCCGATGTGCGCCGTCCTGCTCATCCGGGCGCTTGCGCTCGAGACCCATGAAGGCTGGCTGGAGGAGCACCGCTACCTGAGCATGGACCTTCTCGTCGAGCACAGGCGCGAACTGCTGCGGCAACTGGAGGATTCCGGCTAAGAAGATCTCGCAACTGAAGACGTCGTCATACCGTGACCTGCTTTTGCACAACTTGACAGACACAACCCACTCGGAACTTGACTGGCGCACCCGTAGCTTTGTTTGGACCGGGCGATGTGAGAGAGGCCCACTCGCCGAATGAGTCCGTCTTGGTGAAAGGTGTCGTTGATGCGGCCGCGGTCCTTGCTTGCGCTGCTATCGCTTGGGATCAGTCGGTCTGAAGCTCCCGGTCTGGCTCCCGGACTTGGTCCGGCAGTTGCATCAGCGGCGCTTGACCAGATTCACCGAGGCCCAGATCGTCGGCATCCTGCAACCTTCGCCCTGGTCCGGCCCCCGGAATGAGTACCGTCTGAAGTGTTAGGGTCTCCACAAGCACAAAGGAGACCCAGGACCATGAAGCAGACCAGATTCACCGAGGCCCAGATCGTCGGCATCCTGCAGGGTGAGGGCGTGAAGACCGTCATCCCCCGCGAGGCACATGCCAAGATCTCCTGTCGCCTGGTGCCTGATCAGGACCCGAATCGTGTGCTGACCGTATTGCGCGAGCACTTGGAGGCCCATCTGCCCGCCGGTGCCACACTCCGTTACGATTACGAGTTGCCCGGTTGCTGCCCCATTGTTACCTCGACGGAGCATCCGGCACTTACGGCGGCGCTCGACGCTTTGGGCGAGGTCTACGGCGTTGAGCCGGTGGTGTTCCGCACGGGCGGGTCGGTCCCGGTGGTGGAGATAATCAGCCGCCTCCTTAACCTCGATTCTGTGCTCCTGGGTTTCTTCTGTCCGGACGAGTGCTTCCACGCTCCCAACGAATTCATGCGGCTGGACAATTTCGACCGAGGCATCAAGACGGTCACGCGCTGGTGGCGGAGGTTGGGCGCTTGACCCGCGGCCGCGCCTGCCCAGCACCGCGCCTGCTCTTCACCAGATGTCGTAGGTGACGATCTCGTTCAGGGGCTTGCGGTTCTTGGGGCGCGGAGCCACCGCCGCGTAGCCCACGGTCATCACCCCGATCACCTTGGCCGCCTCGGGGATGCCGAGCACCGCGCGCACGGCAGCTTGGTCGAATGCGCCTATCCAGCATGAACCGAGCCCCTCGGCGGTGGCCGACAGCGCCAGATGCTCCAGCGCAATGGCTACGTCCACGGGATCGCCGGGGACGCCGCAGGACATGATTCGTTCCGGCATCAGACCCACGCCCGCGATCACCAGCGGCGCCTCGGCTATGAACCGTTGCTCGGCGCAGGCGACCGCCAAACGGCGGCGCACTTCGGCGTCTCGCACCACGACGAACTTCCAAGGCTGCCGATTGGAGCCCGAGGGGGCCAAGCGCACGGCTTCCAGGATGCGGTTGAGCTTGTCCTCCTCCACGGGACGCGGCAGGTATGAGCGCACCGCGTACCGCGCGTTGACCAGATCGAGGAATTCCACTGTGCACCTCCGGCTCGTGTGCGCGTTGTTCAGAGTTTATCGCCTGTCCGTGTGCGTGCGCCCCGAAGCTTTCATGGGGTGTGCGCAACCGGATACTGGGGGGGTCTCGCGACGGCTTCGCCCCCGCCGTCAGGAGGCGGGAGCCCGGAAGCGCCTCCCGTCTTCGTGGCACATCAGCTGCACCACCTGGCGGCCGGTCATCACCCCCGCGGGCAGGCCTCCTCCCGGCGCCAGCCACTGGCCGGCCATGTAGAACGACTCCAGCCCCGGCAGCGTCTTGCGCATCTCGATGGTGATGTTGGCCGGGGTGGGCAGCCAGCCCTCGAAGCTGGCGTGCCAGTTGCCCGTGTAGCGCTCCCAGGTGGCGGGAGTGGCCACGTCGACCATCTCCACCTGCTCGGCCAAGCCGGGGAAGCGCCTGTCCAAAGCCTTCACCACCGCGTCCGCCACCGCCTGCTTCTCCTGTTCGTACCGTTCGCGATCGAGCGAGAGCTCCCGCCAGTACTCGTACCCCACGGGAAAGCTGCAGGTGATGACGGTCTTGCCCGCGGGCGCCAGCGTGGGGTCGTAGTTGTGGATGTGGTAGTTCAGCCGGTGGATGGTGGTGTCGCCGACGCGGATGGGTTGGGTGAGGCCCAGATTGCTCCCGCTGACCAGCCGGGGTTCCTCGGGAAAGGTGCGGTTGACCCCGATGCCCATGAACACCAGGGGTGGGAAGGGCGGGAAACTCTCGAACCAGCCGCGAACGGTGTCGTCCACGTAGCGGCCCTTGAGCATGTCGAAGATGGTGGCGTGGGCGTCGGCCGCCGATACCACCACGTCGGCGCGCTCCTGGGCTCCATTGGCGAAGCGTAGGCCGATGGCCCGATCCCTCTCCACCAGGATCTCACTGACGCGGGCCTGGTAGTCGATGTGCCCGCCCAGAGCCATGAACCTGCCTGCCACCGCCTCGGCCAGCGGCAACGAGCCCCCGAGGGGGTAGCCGGCCTGCCGGGCGTGGAACCAGGACAGCATCATGATCAAGGTGAGGGCGGACGCCTCCGGCATCATGAGCTCCTGGAAGGCCGTGCGCAGGCGCGGGTTGTGGACACGGGCCGCGAGCTGGGCCATGGTCAAGGTGTTCCAGCGCCGCAGTGGGCCCAGCAGGGGGAGCATGCGCGGCATCGTCTGGAGCCGTGTGCCCACGCCCATGATGTCCTGGGGCGGCAGGTCGGAGGGCAGTTCCACCCGAGCCATGCGCTTGGCGTCGGCCACCAGCCTCCTGATCAGTTTGCCATCTTCGGGTGCAGTCTCCAGTAGGTGGGGAAGGAGGCGGTCGAGGTCGGCGTAGAAGATGATAGGAGCTGCGTCGGGGAACTCCATGCGCATGAACTCGTGGAGATCGACGAGATCCAGGTCCTGGATCAGGCCGATCTCGCGCCACAGCTTGTAGAGACTGCTCCCGGGGCGGGTGCCGGTGAGCCAATGGATGCAGGCGTCGATGGTGTAACCTTTGCGGTTCCAGGCCGTGCACAGCCCGCCCGGCTTGGTGTGCATCTCGTAGATGTGGGCCTGATAGCCGTTCATCTGGGCGTAGCAGCCGGTGCACAGCCCGGCGATGCCGGCGCCGATGATGGCAACGGTGGAGTTGGCCTTGCGGGCGGCGGAGTGGATGGTACGGGACATGATCCCCCCTCAGGTCGGCGGGCGCGTGAGCGCCACGCAGTGCCGGCAAGTGGATGACTCCATTCTACAACGGCCGCTGAGCTGGCAGCGCCCCACCGCCGGTCCCTGCTGCGCTGGTGTACCCTAGTGATGTCTGCCCCCTCGGTAACCCGGGAGTCCCTATGTCCGGTCTCGCACGCGAAGCCCTGGCTCATACCCTCTGATGCGGGTGGTGGTGCTGGCGGCCATGCCGCAGGAGATCCGGCCGCTGCTCGAGTCCGTGGGAGGGTGGCGCCCAGTCGAGGGGGCGCCGTTTCCCACCTGGAGAGGATGGGTGGAGCGGACCGACGTGTGTGTGGTTCAGACCGGCATCGGGGGCGAGAGGGCAGGACGGGCGGCTCGGCAAATGCTGGGGGGCCCGCCGGTGGATCTTGTGATCTCCGCCGGGTTCGCCGGCAGCCTCTGCCCCGATTTCCGGCTGGGTCAGCCGGTGTGGTCGCGGGAGTTGATCACCCTCAACGGGGGAGACGGAAAACCGGCAATCGCGGGCTACCATCCGGGGGTGCCGTCGGCGCTGACCGTTTTCAACCGGAGCCACACCCTGCGGCCGGCTCGCTTTGTCACAGTGGACAGAATCCACGCCAAGGCCGAGCTGGTGGGACGATTCGCCGCCACCCCCTCCGTGGTGGAAATGGAAAGCACCGTGGTTGCCGGCGCTGCCCGCGAGCAGGACGTCCCTTTCCTGGGGATTCGCACCATCAGCGACGAGTGGGACGAGGAGATCGACTGGCAGCCCGAGACTGTGGTGAACGCAGAGGGCGTGATCCTTCCCGCGCGGCTGGCGTGGGCGCTGTGCAGGAGGCCTGCCCTGCTGAGGTCGCTGCTGCGCCTGCGCAGGAACTCCATGGTTGCGGGCTGCGCTCTGGCACACATGCTGTCGGCGGTGGTGGGGCTTCCCGAGGAGCGGTTGCGGACGCTGGTGGAGGAACTGCGTCAGCCTTTCAGGTCCTCCAGTTCCTGCCAGCGTGCGTAGGCTTGGTCCAGTTCCTGGTGGATCGCCTCCAGGCGGGCCCGGGCCGACGTCACCTGGGCGGGATCGCTTGCAGCATAGAACGCCGATGAGCTCAGGGTGGCGATGATCTCGGCCTGCTCCTCCTCCAGCGCCTCGATGCGCTGGGGCAACCTCTCCAGTTCCTGGGACTCCTTGTAGGAGAGCTTTCGTGTGGCGCTGGGCTTCATGCCCCGCGGCTGCACGGTCAGCGGGGGCTTGTCGGCAGCCTTCGCTACCCGCTTCGGGGCCCGTGCTTCGTCCGGTCTGGTCGGTGCGCGTCGTTGACGGAGCCAGTCATCATACCCACCCACGTACTCGCGGAGGCGGCCGTCCTCCTCGAAGACCAGGGTGGAGGTGACAACGTTGTTGAGGAAGGCGCGGTCGTGGCTCACCAGCAGGATGGTGCCACTGTAGTCGAGCAGTCTCTCTTCCAGCAGGGAAAGGGTTTCCAGGTCCAGGTCGTTGGTGGGCTCGTCCAGGACCAACACGTTGGAGGGCACGCAGAAGAGCTTGGCCAGCAGCAGGCGGTTGCGCTCGCCGCCGGAGAGCAGGCGCACGGGGGCCAGGATCTGCTCCGGCGCGAAGAGGAAGTCCCGCAGGTACCCCATGACATGCCGGGTGCTCCCGCCCACGGAGACGGTCTCGCCCCCGCCGGCCACGTTGTCCTTCAGTGACCGGGTCTCATCCAACTGTGCCCGCAGCTGGTCGAAGTAGGCCACCTGCAGCCCGGCGCCCAAGCGGATGCGGCCCTTCTGGGGCTCCAGCTCTCCCAGCAGGACGCGGAGCAGCGTGGTCTTGCCCGACCCGTTGGGGCCGAGGATGCCCACGCGGTCCCCGCGGATGATGGCCGTGGAGAAGTCCTCCAGGATCCTCTTCCCCTCGTAGGCGAAGGAGACTTTCTCGGCCTCCACCACCAGCCGTCCGCTGCGTTTCGCCTCCGCGATGGCCATGCGCGCGTTCCCCATCCGTTCTCGGCGCTGGTCGCGTTCCAGCCGGAGCTGCTCCAGAGCCCGCACCCGGCCCTCGTTGCGCGTGCGGCGGGCCCGAACCCCCCGTCGCAGCCAGGCTTCCTCCTGAGCCAGCTTGCGGTCAAAGTCCTGCTGGTTCTTCTCCTCCGCCTCCCACAGGGCTTGGCGGCGATCAAGGTAGGCGCTGTAGTTGCAGTCGAAGGACAGCAGGCGGCCGCGGTCCAACTCCACAATGCGGGTGGCCAAGCGCTCCAGGAAGGCGCGGTCGTGGGTGACGAAGACGAGCGTCTTGTTGAAGCGGAGCAGGAAGTCCTCCAGCCAGAGGATGGTGGTGAGGTCCAGGTGGTTGGTGGGCTCGTCCAGCAGCAGAAGATCGGGCTCGTCCGCCAGGGCCTGGGCCAGCAGCGCCCGCCGTTTGGAGCCAGCGGAGAGCAGGCGGAACTCGGCGTCCTCCTCCAGACCGGTCCAGCCGATGACGGTCTCCACCCGCTGGTGGAAGTGCCAGGCGCCGGACGTCTCCAGCCGGTGTTGCACCCGTTCCAGCTCCTTCAGGAGTCTGTCGTCACCGCCACCGGCGAGCCGTGCCGTCAGATCGTGGTAGCGGCGGAGCACCTCCAGATGCGCCCGGCCGCCGGAGGCGACAACCTGGTAGACCGTGCCGGGCAGCGATTCGGGGACGTCTTGGGGGAGGAGGGCGACGCGCAGTCCGGCGCTGGTGACCATCTCTCCCTTGTCCGGGGCGATCTCGCCGTGCAGCAGCTTGAGGAGGGTGGACTTGCCGGTTCCGTTGCGACCCACCAGGCCGATGCGCTCACCCTTCTCGATGGTGAGCGTAGCCTCGTCCAGCAGGTGCGGTCCACCCAGACTCACGCACACGTCGTGTAGCCACACCTCTGCCATGCGGTTCTTGCCCTGGAGCCTTTCCTCGGATGGTAACGGCGAAACCGGCGAAACGGTCGCTCAGGGGAGGATATCGGAAATGCACGGGGTGACGAGCGTGTATCCTGCGGTCCTGACGGGGACGGAATAAACAATGGGGTTGCCCGCAATGGGGTTGCCCGGGGACCGGGGACCGGGGGAAGGAGGGTCGGCGGTGAAGACCATCGTGGTGGGTGTGGACGGCTCCGCCCATGGTGACGGGGCTCTTGACTTCGCGCTGGAGGAAGCGGCTCTTCGGGGTACCGAGCTCCGCGTCGTTTGCGCTTGGGAGATCCCGCCGGGTGTCGCCTTCGCCGCGGTCTACACGGCGGAGGCCTTGGACGCGTTCCGGGCGGAAGCTCAGAGCATACTCAACGAGGCACTGGCGCGTGTGGCGGGATCTCAACCGGCGGTCAAATGCCTGGGAAAGGTAGTGGAGGCTGCTCCGGCCGATGCCCTTCTGCAGGAAGCCCGCGACGCCGGCATGGTAGTGGTGGGCAGCCGGGGGCGCGGAGGGTTCGCCAGCCTGTTGCTGGGCTCGGTGAGCCAGCAGGTGGTGCATCACGCCGCGTGCCCGGTGGTGGTGGTGCGCTGAGCCGGGGTGGCCGGGTGGCGCCGGAGCGGCTCAGGCAGGCGATGACTCGGAGCTGCGTGCGCAGCAGATGCCCTTCTTGCGCCCCACGGTGAAGTAGGCCAGCGGCCCGATCCAGTTGATGAACACCAGCACCGCCCACATGCGTTTGTCGCCCCGGATCTCCTCGGCGCTGCGGTGGGCCAGATCCCACAGCGCTGCCGCCAGCAGGCCAACCTGCAGGCAACCCAGGACCACGATGCCCGCCTGCTGTCCCGCGGAGAGGTCCGCCCAACGTTTCTTGCCCATCAGCCGCATGCAGGGCTCGTCGCTGACTTCCTGGGCCATGAGAGTCTCCTTTCGTTCTTGCCGTCCGCCGTGGTGATACCCGTTTTGCGGGCAATGCAGGCCTGGCGGGCGGTGTCATGGGTACTCGGCGCATCCTCACGGGAGCCGGGTGGACAGGTCCATGATCAGATATCTGTCCTTCTGACACCAGATATCTGTCCGCGTGGCTGCCCCCGTGCCGGAAAGGCCATCGTTGCCAGTTCCTGGAAGAGCCCGGGCACCATGCAGTCCTCGAGGCCCTCACCGAGGGGGAGCCTCAGGGCGTGGGGGCGCCGACGCCCGCGGAGACCGGCAGTGTGCTCACTGGTCGCTACGGGCCGGGAGCGCCGGCGTGAGTGCGTACGCGCGTTTCGGCAAGAGCCACCACACTGCAGGCCTCGACTTCGGTGACTGCCTGACCTATGCTGTGGCCCACCTCGCCGGTCAGCCGCTCCTGCGTGTGGGCACCGATTTCTCGGAAACCGATGTGGAGATCTGCGGCGTACGAGCGGGAACTCGACCGGCGCGCGGCGCAGTGGCATGGTGGCCGCGCGGCGCCGGCAACGGTCGGGGGCCATGGGCTTGGTCGTAGCTGTTGCCGGCGGCCGGTAGGTGAAGCAAGGGGGAGGTGATGGTCGATCATCAGAAGCACATCCCGGCAACGTTGTGTGAGCAACTGATCGCTCCTTGTGGGATGAACTGCGGCCTCTGTCTGGCCTACCTGCGGGACAAGAACCGGTGCGTCGGCTGCCGCGGCGACGATGCCGCCAAACCCAGATCCTGCGTGTCCTGCATCATCAAGGTCTGTGATCGGCGAAGCGCTGGGTCTACTGACTACTGCTTCGAGTGTGCCATCTACCCCTGCGCTCGCCTGCGCCGCCTTGACAAGCGGTATCGCACCAAGTACCGCATGAGCATGCTGGGCAACCTGGCCGACATCCGGGAGGGGGGCGTGGGCGAGTTCCTCGAGCACGAGAGGCAGCGGTGGACCTGCGCCGGGTGCGGCGGGGTCATCTGCGTGCATAGGGACAAGTGTCTGTTCTGTGGACACCCCATCGCGGAAGAAGGTGGGGAAGACGGGGGCGATGAAGGGGGCGGGGGATGATCAACCGCATCTGGCACGGATGGACCACTGAGGGCAACGCCGAGGCCTAGTGTCCTGCGTTGTTAATCCGTTGGCAATAGGAGGCCAGCCCCTCCAGGATCTGATCAGCGGTCTTGTGCCAGACATAGGGCCGGGGGTTGTCGTTCCAGTGGGCGATCCAGGTACGGATGGA
>JAAYAL010000089.1 GCA_012719395.1 Gaiellales bacterium
GCATTGTCTCCTATGCCTGGGCCTTCGGTGACGGCACCAGCGCCACTGGTTCCAGTGCCAACCACACCTACACGGCGGCAGGAACCTACACCGCCACCCTCACCGTGACCGACAACGCGGACGCCACCGGTTCGGCTCAGACCACCATCTCAGTGCAGACGTCCACGGCCAAGACCATGTTCGTGGCCTCGAAGACCGTCTCGGTGGTCAGAGCGTTCAGCGGGTACCAGGCCAGGGCGGTTGTGAAGATCGTGGACGGCCAAGGACGCCCGGTCTCGAGGGCCACGGTGAAGGGGGTCTTCAGCGGTGCCGTGAGCGGGGCGGCCAGAGGCACCACCGGTGTCACTGGGCTTTGCACCTTGAGATCCAGCCGGTTCGCGGCGAATGGGGCGGTTGACTTCGACGTGACGTCAGTCACCAAGACCGGTTGGGTGTATGGAGGGGTACTGCCCTCCGACTCCTCCGCGAGCCTTCCGCCGCTCACCGGCGTTCTGTCCACGCTCTGGTCCCAGTCATGACCGCCGCGTGGTCAAGGGCCCGGTCCGCTTCCTGGGCTCGGTAGCTTCTCCTATACGCTCGAAGGCAAAACGGTGCCGGCCGCCCGCGAAGCAGTGAGGCGGCCGGCCCGGTGGGTCGGCGCCCGCCAACCCACCGGAGCTCCTTCCGGCCCGGACAGCGGTTGAGCCACTCGACGCCGCCGCTTTTTCGCCCCTTGACTCGCAGTAGGGAGGATGCTCTCCTGTAGAGAGGGTGTCTGGGGGCGTCCGGGGGGTGACCTACGATTTGATGTGGCCATGTTCCCGTGGAAGCATCGCCCGCCATATACCCATAGGGGTATAATCAAGGGGACGCTCGGACCGTGCTGCTCAACTCGTTGGCGTGTACGCTGCGGCAGGGAGGTGCCCATCCATGAAGCGATTGCTGATCATCGGGGCGGGAACGGCGGGGACCATGATCGCGAACCGCCTGCGCCGGGCGCTGGATGTGGAGGAGTGGAACATCACCATTGTCGATCCGGTGGAGACCCACTACTACCAGCCGGGCTTCCTGTTCATCCCCTTCGGCATGTACAGCAAGAATGATGTGGTCAAGCCCACGCGCGACTTCATCCCGGTCGGGGCGGATTTCGTCAAGGCGGCGGCTGATCTCATCGAACCTGACCAGAATCGCGTGAAGCTGGCAGACGGCCGTACCCTGGGCTACGACGTCCTGGTGATCGGTACGGGTGCCTACATCCATCCCGAGGAGACGCCCGGCCTGCGGGAGCAGGAGTGGGGCCGCTCCATCCACGAGTTCTACACCTTGGAGGGCGCCATCGCCCTGGCTCGGCATCTTCGCACCTGGCAGGGCGGCCGGCTGGTGGTCAACGTGGTGGAGAACCCCATCAAGTGCCCGGTGGCACCGCTGGAGTTCATCATGCTGGCGGATTGGTTCTTCCACGAGAAGGGGCTGCGTGACCGAGTGGAGTTGGTTTATGCCACGCCCCTCTCCGGTGCCTTCACCAAGCCCATCGCTTCCAAGCACCTGGGCTACATTCTGGAGCAGAAGAACATCGAGGTGGTCCCGGACTTCGTGGTGGAGCACGTGGACCCCGACGCCAAGAAGCTGGTCCACTACGACGAGAGCGAGGTTGAGTACGACCTGCTGGTGACCATCCCGCTGCACAAGGGTGACGAGCTGGTGGCCCGCTCCGGCCTCGGTGACGAGCTCAACTACGTGCCGGTGGACAGGCACACGTTGCTGTCCAAGACCCGTGACAACATCTTCGTATTCGGCGATGCCGCCGCTCTCCCCACGTCCAAGGCCGGGTCGGTCATCCACTATGCCGTGGACGGCTTTGTGGAGAACTTCCTGCGCTATGTCGACGGATTGGATCTCCTGCCCTCCTTCGACGGTCACGCCAACTGCTTCATCGAATCCGGCTTCGGCAAGGGCCTGCTGCTCGATTTCAACTACGAGGTGGAACCGCTGCCGGGTCGCTATCCGCTGCCTGGGGTGGGGCCCTTCGCCCTGCTCCAGGAGTCGGAGATGAACCATTGGGGCAAAGTGATGTTCCGCTGGATGTACTGGAACATACTGCTCAAAGGCAAAGAGCTGCCGCTGCCCGCCCGTATGAGCATGATGGGCAAGTGGGCAAGGTGAGGTGGAAGGCATGGATCAGGAACTCGCAGCCCTACATCAGAAGCTCGATCTCCTCACCGAGCAGGTTCACTATCTGACCGAGCAGGCTGAGCTCGCTGCCCGCCGGCAGGCAGAGCGCGCCGAGCTGGTGAGCGACCTCACGCCCATCGCCAATGATGTCTTCCGCCTGACCACGGAGCAGCTGGAGGAGATACAAGAATACGTCGACCTGGGCGATCTGCTGCGCCTTCTCAAGCGATCACTGCGCAATGGACGGAACATCGACCAAGCGCTGGACCGGCTGGAGAGCCTGATGGATCTGGCCCAGACCGTCGGTCCCGTCACGGACAGTCTCTTCGAGAAGGCCACCACACTCCTGCAGCGTGCTGAGTGCCACGGCTACTTCACGTTTGCGCATAGAGGGGCGCGCCTGGCGAACAGTGTGGTGTCGGCGATCACTCAGTTCGCTCCTCCCAGCAAGACGTCGCTGTGGTCTCTGCTGAAGCAGGCGCGCGACCAGAATGTGCGGCGTGGCTTGGTGCTGGCCATGCACGTGTTGGGTGCTGTGGGCGGTCAGGCGGCGAAGTGCGCTGAGGAGGCGGCCATGTCGGGAGACATCCCGGGCCCGTGCACTCAGCCGGTGCCGGCCGCTCCCTGCGCGGGACAGTAAGGGAGCTGCGCTGCTTTGCGGGGTGTGGGAGGCTCACGGAGAGCCTCGGTGACAAACGGATAGCCAACGGGAGGAGCCCTTTATGGCAACGAAGGTCATCGCAGGGAAAGAAGTGCAGATCAACGACGAAGGCTTCATGACCGACCCAGCGGAGTGGAACAAGGAGATAGCTGCCGCGATCGCGGTGGAGGAGGGGATCAGCGCGCTGACTGATGCACACTGGAAGGTCATTGATTTCTGCCGTACCACCACGGCCGGGCTGGGTGGGAAGTCACCCACGTTGCGTCAGATCACCGCCGGGACCGGTGTGTCCACCAAGGAGCTCTTCTCCTTGTTCCCCAAGGGCCCGGCCAAGAAAGTGGCCAAGATCGCCGGTCTGGGCAAGCCCGAGGGATGCGTGTGAGCCGGACGGTGGCCGGCGTCGCTCGTTTTGCGTCAACCTGTAGCTAGGAAGGGAAATACATGGCTGACGAGAATCGCCACGTGGCGTTCATCTGCTCCAAGGGCAATCTGGACATGGCCTACCCGGCCTTGGTCATGGGGTGGGCGGCTCTGGGTAACGGCATCGATGTGACCATCTTCTTCACCTTTTGGGGCATGGACATGATCACCGAGAAGCGGATTGATCATCTGGAGCTGGCTCCGGTGGGTATCACCAGCATGAAGATGGGGATGATGGGCGTCCCGGGGGACTTGGGCATTCCCAATCTCATGGGAGCCCTCCCCGGCATGACTGCGTTTGCCACCAGCGTGATGAGGAAGAAGATAGCGGAGGTGGGGGCGCCGCCGGTGCGCGAGTACCTGCAGATGCTCGTGGACGGGGGCGCGAAGCTCTATGCCTGCAAGATGTCGGTGGACATGTTTGGGCTTAGGAAGGAAGACTTCATCGATGGCGTGATCGACGTTGTCACCGCCAGCGACTTCATGGACATGACGGAAGGCGCCCAGATCATCTTCATCTGATCCTGCGCGGACCGAGCACTGAGTGGACGGAGGCGGGTGGACGGCCGTGAGGCCGTCCACCCGCCTCGCCACGGCCGGCGTAGTGGGACGCCCCTCCAACTCGGAGGAATGGAGGCATTCACTCTGCCGCGGGAATCGGCTGAGCGGGCCGGTTTGCCGTTCCCTCACGGTCTCGCTTGCGTTTCCCGACAAGCCGCGGATATACTGATGACCGCATAACGCAAGGCCGCGTTCCGGGCATGGGTGGTCGTCGACGGAGGGGAGAGGACGTGCAGAGGACGAGTAGCGGGAGGGTATGCCCAGGGCGGTTATCTGGGGCTGTCCCTGTGGCTCTGGTCCTACTCCTGCTGCTGGTGCTCCTGCCTCTGGCGGCGGGCTGCGGGTCCACTGAGGCCGGCGCCGCCGGTAGCGCGACCACTTCCTCTGCTGCCACCGGCGCGGCCGCGGATAGTCAGGGGTCTGCCACCACCACGCCGGCTTCGCCGGAGGGCGGCGGCGCGGAGATGTCAGCGGCTACGGTTGTCGTCACTGATCAGGCAGGCCGGCAGCACAGCGTCCCCGATCCCATCGAGACCGTCTACTGCGCCAGCCCCGCGGGCACCAATCTCATGTACATGCTGGCCCCAGAACTGCTCATCGGTTGGAACGTCACTCCCACCGCCTTGGAGAAGGAGTTCATCCCCGAGCAATATCGGAAGGTCATAGGGTTGGGTGGGTGGTACGGGAAGAACACCACGGGCAACGTCGAGGAGATCATCAAGCGGGATCCCGATGTGGTCTTCTCGCTTGGTGACTTGGACGAGGCGGCCGTGTCGGAAGCGGACCGCATTCAAGGCCTGCTTGACATCCCCGTGATCATGGTGGACGGAAGCCTGGTGAATAGTGGCCAGGCTCTCCGCTACATCGGCG
This sequence comes from Gaiellales bacterium, assembly GCA_012719395.1. Lineage (GTDB taxonomy): Bacteria > Actinomycetota > Thermoleophilia > RBG-16-64-13 > RBG-16-64-13 > JAAYAL01. The sequence goes on from JAAYAL010000089.1 coordinate 4,664, forward strand.
GGCTGCTGGGGCGTGAGGCGAGGGCCGAGGAGCTGGCCGCCTACTGTGACGACGTGATTGCCGAGGCGCAGGGCAACACCGCTACGTTGGCCGCGTCCGATCGAGTGCGCGTCTACTACGCGGAGGGCACCGAAGGCCTCAACACCGATCCGGAAGGCTCCATGCACACGGAGGTGCTCGAGTTGGTGGGTGGCGCCAATGTGGCGCAGGTGGAGCTCAGTTCTGGATACGGGATGTCCCCTGTGTCCTTCGAACAGGTGCTGCTGTGGGACCCGGATGTGATCCTGGTGGCCAGTGACCCGGCAGAGGAGAGCAACGTCTACGAGCAGATCACGACCAGTCAGACCTGGTCCGACATAACAGCCGTTGCCAACCACCGTGTCTACCAGATCCCCCGTGGGCCTTTCGACTGGTTCGACCGGCCCCCCTCCATGAGCCGCATCCTGGGCGTGCGCTGGCTGGGCAACCTGCTGTATCCGGATCTCTACCCCTACGACATGGAGGACGAGGTCAGGGCCTTCTACACGCTCTTCTATCACTTGGACCTGAGTGACGCCCAGCTGGAGAAGCTCATGTCCCGCGCGCGGTGACATAGCGAGGCGGAGAGAGAGGACGTGGCGGGATCAAGGTCGTGAGCGCGAGGCGCCATGGCTCGTCAAACGGAAGTCGGAAAGGGAGTCGCAACGGAATGAAGCAGCGCAATCATCTTCTCATTGTTGGCGTCGTAATGGCGCTCTTGGCCCTGTGTGTGGTTCTGGCCGCGGGTTGCGGCTCGGAGGCCGAGACCACCACCACGGTTGCGGTGGAGACCACTACTACGGAGGCGGTGGAAACCACTACCACGGAGGCGGCCACCAGCACTACTCAGGCGGAAGCGTCGCTGGGCGCCAGCGGTACCATCGCCGTCAAGGGCATGGTGGAAACACCGATGGAATTGACGGTGGACAGCCTCAAGGCAATGACCCCCGTGACCATCACCGCCACACACCCCAAGCAGGGAGACCAGGAGTACACGGGTGTGCGCTTCAGCGATCTTGCTACCGCGCTGAAGGTCCAGGACGCTGCTACCACGGTGACCCTGGGTGCCGCTGACGGCTTCATGGCTGAGGTCAGCATGGATGAGCTTGCCGCCAGTCCCGATGCCATGATCGCCATAGGCGACGACGGGAAGCTCAACGCTGTCATGCCGGGCATGACCGGGAAGGCCTGGGTGAGGGACGTCATCTCCATGGATTTCAAGTAGCACACATGAAGGGGAACTCGGTCCGAGCCAGGGGCTCGCCCGCCTTGGGGCCGCGTTGTGTCGTCTGCGCTCCGAGGTAGCCGTGGTGGCGGTGGTGCGTCAGGAAACGGTCACTCCCCGCGGTGCACTCGACGCCGGTCCCTCCCTGACTGCTGTGGCCGGCGCCGCCACGCCGGCCACAGCAGGTCGCTTGGAGCTCTCGTCCCCCACGGCAGCGAGGTCATTCACGGTGGAGGACTTGGCCGGCATGCCTAAGGTTGAGGGCTATGGGGGATTCACCTGTCCTCCGCACCCGAGGGTATCCGGGCCCACACACTATGCCGGGGTGGCGCTGAGGGAGCTGTTGGACGCGGTGGGTGGCATCGAGGCCGGCAGCGTTGTGAGCGTAGCCGCATCCGATGGCTACGTCATGACCTTCTCGGCTGAGCAGGTACTTTTGGGTGGTTTTACCGTCTACGATCCCCAGACGGGGGCCAAGAGCGCCCTTGTTGGCCACCCTCGGCCGGTGGTGGCCTACGAACGGGAGGGTGAGCCGCTCTCGGCGGAGGAGGGACCCTTCCGCTTGGTCTTTCTCACGGATGGGCCGGAGCAGCTCGTGGAGGGCTTCTTGTGGATCAACCGGGTCACCAGGATCCAGGTGAGAAGCCGCGATGATGATTGGACGCTTTGGCTGGCGGGGGTGACGCAGACGTCGCTGGACCGAGTGTCATTCGAGGAGTTGGACGTCACGCCCCAGACTTGCGCGGCATGGGAGGACATCCAGGGACGCACGTGGGCGGGCGTGCCACTCACTATGCTCATAGGGCTGGTGGACGGCGGTGACGCCAGCGGCGGCTTTGATCAGGAACAGGCGCTGCGCGGCTACGACATCGAGGTGGTTGGGAACGACGGGACCGCGGTCACTCTGAACTCGGCCGTCGTGGCGGAGGCAGGGGATCTCGTGGTGGCGAACACCCTGGAGGGCAATCCTTTGGGGGATATCGATTTCCCGCTGCGGCTCGTGGGGCCCGGCCTGGCTTCATCGCAGATGGTGAGCGGTGTAAAGGAGATCAGGGTCAGTGTGCCCTGACCGGCAGTCTGCATCTTCGAATGCCGCCGGCCGACCGCGAGGCGCCCCAACGTTACCGACGGTGAGCCGCTGGAGCGCAGGTGCGGCGAACCCACGGGCCGTCTACGGTCGACTGCTGGCCGAGCTGCCGGTGCAGAGGAAGGTGCGCTCTTGCCTGGTGGGATTGGGCTGGACGGTGGTGGAGTCGGAGGCGTGCGGGATCGCTATGACCTTTCGGGAAGGGCTGCACACCTCCACCCTGCGGCCACCTCTGGCAGGGCGGTCGCTCACCGAAGTGGCCGGGCACATGCTGGGTTGGAACCTCTACGATGCCGCTATCGGCCTTGCGGCGCTCAACTCCTACTTCAATGCGCCGGCGCGGGTGCAGTCCTGGCTTCGTCCGTCGCTAGAGGAGGCGGCCGCGGAATCCATCTTCGAAGTGCTGGCCGAGAGGATCGCCGGACAGAAGGTGGCAGTGGTGGGGCATTTCCCCGATCTGGAGCTCCTGGCTGCCGATTGCCGGCTCACTATCTTGGAGCGGCGGCCCCAGCGCGGGGACCTGCCCGATCCCGCCTGCGAGTATGTCCTGCCCGAGCAGGACGTGGTCTTCATCACCGGCACCGCCTTCACCAACCGCACCCTTCCTCGCCTGCTGGAACTGGCCCGCGATGCCTTCCTGGTCCTGGTGGGTCCCAGTGTGCCCCTCACGCCGCTGTGGTTTGAGTTCGGTGTTGATCTGCTGGCGGGAACGGTGGTGACGAACCCGGCGGGCGTGAGGCGGGCGGCCGAGGAGGGGGCGCACCGCGAGATCTTCGCTGCCGGCGCCCAGATGGTGCAAATGACCCCCGGCGACGTGCGCCTGGGATTTCGGCCTTGAGCGCTGAAGCAGAGGCCAGCGTGACCTCACCCCCGGCCGCGGACTCGACGGTCGATCGTTCTCGGGTGGCCCGTGGCTCCGGGACCCGCATTGCGTTGGTGGCCCTACTTCCGGTGGTGGCTTTCCTTATCTCGCTTCCTTTGGGCCGCTACCCGCTGTCCCCTGCTGATCTGGCCGGTGCGCTTCTCAGTCGGCTGGGCGTGGCCGGCATCTCCTTGCCGGACACCGTCAACACCATCGTGTTCGGGGTGCGGCTGCCGCGCATCCTCACGGCCATGCTGATAGGCGGGGCGCTGTCCCTGTCCGGCGCCGCCTATCAGGGCATGTTCCGCAACCCGCTGGTCTCCCCCGATATCCTGGGGGCTGCCGCGGGGGCGGGGTTCGGGGCCGTGCTGGGCATCATGCTCTCCAAGACGGTGCTGGTGACCCAACTGCTGGCCTTCGCCTTCGGCTTGGTCGCGGTGCTGCTCACCTACCTCGTGGCCCAGCGTCTACAGCGGGGGGATCCCACGCTCATCCTGGTCCTCACCGGCATACTGGTGGGCACTATCTTCTCCTCTCTCATCTCCATCATGAAGTTCTTGGCCGATCCCTACGACAAGTTGCCGGCTATCACCTACTGGCTGATGGGCAGCCTGGCCGCCGTCAACACACAGGATCTCCTCCTGCTGCTGGGACCGGTGCTGGTGGGTGCCGTGCTGCTCTATCTCATGCGCTGGCAGTTGAACGCGCTCTCGTTCGGGGAGGAGGAGGCCAGAACCCTGGGTGTGGAGACGGGCCGGGTGCGTACCATCGTCATCGTGGCCGCCACCATGATGACCGCCGCCTGCGTGGCCACCTGCGGCATGGTGGGCTGGGTGGGCCTGGTCATCCCTCACTTGGCACGCAGCTTGGTGGGGCCGGACTACAAAGTGCTCATACCCGTCTCCATGCTGCTGGGGAGCACCTTCCTGCTCCTGGTGGATGACTTGGCGCGGGTGGCCGGTCCCCTGGAACTGCCGCTGGGGGTGTTGACCGCACTGGTGGGGGCCCCCTGGTTCCTGTTCCTGCTGGCCCGAACCAGGAAGGGATGGTCGTGAGGCTGGAACTGGAGTCGGTGGCGTGTGGCTACGGTCGCAGGACCGTACTGAGTGACATCAGCTTCGCGGTGGAGGCGGGAGAGAACCTCTGCCTGCTGGGACCGAACGGCGTGGGGAAGACCACCCTGTTCCGGACCATCCTGGGCCTGATCTCGCCACACGGGGGGCGGGTGCTCTTGAACGGGCAGGATCTGGTGCACTACTCGCGGCGCGGGCGGGCCCAGCATCTGGCGTATGTCCCGCAGGCGCATACACCCCCGTTCCCCTTTCGGGCGGTGGATGTAGTGCTCACGGGGCGCACGGCCCACATCGGGATGACCTCCACCCCTTCGCCGCGCGACTATGAAATAGCCGAGGAAGCGCTGGAAACGCTCGGCGCCTCTCCGTTGGCAGACCGCATCTACACCGAACTGAGCGGAGGGGAACGCCAGCTGATCCTGATTGCCCGAGCGCTGGCGCAGCGCCCTGACGTCTTGATCATGGATGAGCCCTCGGCCAGTCTGGATTTCGGGAACCAGACCAGGTTGCTATCGCTGATCTCCTCTTTGGTAAAGAGGCAGGACCTCTCGGTGGTGATGTCCTCGCACTTTCCCAACCAGGCTTTTGCCTGTGCCACCAAAGTGGCTCTGGTAAAGGACGGGGGCCTGCTGGCCGTGGGCGATCCCGACGACGTCCTGACCGAAGACAACCTGGAAGCCATCTACGGCATCCCGGTCAGCATCCTCGAGTCGGATCGGGAGGGACGGGTACAGCGAGTGTGCACTCCCAGCCTCTCATGACGACTCTGTCGGGCTGATGGCTCAGTCAGACGGCGGAGGCCCTGCCTTGAGCCATGTGCCGCCCGCGCTGGTCGTGGTCACCGGCCCGCCCGGGGCCGGGAAGACCACGTTGTGCCGGGCCGCGCTGCGACATGCTTCTCGGCGCGGCCTGCGCGTTGGCGGGCTGCTGAGCCTCCCACACTGCACCGGTGACGGCCTACAGTGGCGCCGCGTGCTTGATATCGCCTCGGGAGAGTGGAGGGCCCTGGGATGCCGCCGCCTGTCTCCAGTGTCGGCCTCGGGTTCCTTCCCGGGAGCCGCCGGCTCTGCCGTCGAGGGCGTCGCTGAGGGCGGGGGTGGGGAGGGGTGTGCCGGTGGCGGCACCCTCGCCTGGGAGCTTCGTGCTGACGCCGTGCGCTGGGCGGATGAGCGTCTGCTGCGGTGTCTTGAGGCCCCCCCCGACGTGGTCATCCTGGACGAGATAGGCCCGCTGGAACTCGTGTGGGGGAAGGGCTGGGGCACCGCCCTCCCGCTTCTGGCTGACGGGGAGTACCGTCTGGGAATCGCCGTGGTGCGACCGGCGCTGGTAGGCTCGTTTGTCGAGCGCGTAGGGAGTGGAAGAACTCCGCATGTGGTACAGGCGAACGCGGATGCCGCGTCACGGGAGGCGGCGCGCGCGGTACTGCGGGCCATGGTCGACGAAGTGCGCATTCGCGATAGCCGGGGTGGAGACGCCTGACATCGACTGCGGAGGGCGTCTCGCGCCCGCCGCGAGCAGAAGAGACGCGTTTCGCCTTCCTGGCCTCCACTCCGACAGGCCGCTTGGCAAGATGGGTGGTGTGCGTTATACTACATCAAGTATTACGCGCGCAGCGTAGTGCTAGGACGAGAGTTGTGCAGCCGGGCAGTTCAGCCAAAGAATGAACGGCATCGCTTCGTCGGGTCTCCCCATCTGGCGGTAGCGAGTTCGGTTGGACGTACTCTCCGCTCTCTCCAGTTGGCCGGCGGCTCCAGCCATGCCGCCGGCCATTCTCTCGTTCGCAGACGCCCAGCAGGCGCCGTCTGCCCCAGCGCCCCAGCCCCCTGGCTTGCGGTGTTAGGATCGGTAGGGGAGGAGGCGCATGGAAGTCGATCGCGAGCCCTTACACGAACGCATGTTGGACAAGGCCGTGCGGCCGGATCGGGTTCTGGTGGACGAGTGGCTGGGTGCCGAGGCCGCCTCTCGCTGGCATCGGCTTGTCGCCTTCATCGCGGAGAGCTACCCGGGTGTCTTCCCCCAGCACGACTGGGTGTTCGGAGGGAAGAAGCACGGTTGGGCGCTGCGCTTCAAGAGGTCATCCTCTTTCTGCACGCTGGTTCCGGAGTGGGGGCGGGCCCTGGTGGTGATCGTGTTCGGGGCGAAGGATCGCGCCAAGGTCGAGGCCAACCTGTCGGACCTCGGCGATGTCGTGAGGCAGGCCTACCTGGCCGCGCCCACCTACGCGGATGGCAGGTGGATGCCTGTGGCGCTCGAAAGCGACGACACCGTGGAAGACGTCATCAGGCTGCTGATGCTCAAACGCCGTCCGCGGCCCTCCGCGGGAGTGGAGTCGTAGTCCGCGGCTGCCCTGCCGATTACAGCCGCCTGCCGGTGCAGGCTCCGCGAGCTATGCGATGCAGCGTTCAGGGGCAACGTGGCCACGGATCGGCACCGCCGCATGTTCGGCGGGGGCCCCCAGGGAGCCGGCTCGGGTGGGGCGCAGAGTTGCCGTCGCTGGGCGCGCTGGTAGCGGCACACGCCGGCTACCGCCAGGTCTTTTCCGACCAGACCCGGGGCTATCGGCTCTGGACTCTACCTCTGGTTGAGGTCGATGATGGTGTCGAGCAGCGCAGGGCCGGGGAAATCCATCATGCAGGTACCCGCACACACCAGCGGCACATGATACCCGCGCTCGGCAGCGGGATCGGTCAGCTCTCCCAACCGGCCGCTGCGCAGGAGGGCGAGCATGCGCCGGGTGATGCCTTCGGGGTTGGCCGTCCGCTCGTCACCGGCCTCGCCGCCGGATGACCCACCGGCGCAGATGTGAGGGGCACAGCCGTCGCTTGCGCCACTCAGGTAGTTGACGAACCACCAGGCCCGGCGGTTGCCCCGGTTGGTGGCCAGCAGGTGCCTCTGCACGGCCTTCCACTTGTCGCCGATGGCCGCCGGGGTGGGTACCCAGAACTCGTCCTGGATGGCGAAGGGCGGCAGACGCGGGGTACGGTTCGAATAGCCGAGTCCAAATCGCGGCGTCTCGGCGCAGGAGTCCAGGTCCTGCCAAACCACGATCCTGCCTCTGGTCTCGCCCAGCGTGGGGATGCGGGAGGGGCCGTCCCAGAAGAGCCCGGGAAAGGCCTCCCGATAGCTCAGGAAGACTTCCCCGAAGGAGCGCCGACTGTCCTCGTGATCCTCCCGCTCCTTCTTGATGCGCATGGTGAGAGTCTCGCGGGGGTGGGAAGTGAGGAACTCGCGGCACACGGCCGCCACGTCGCGGAGGAACCAGGTGCCTTGAAAGGTCAGGCGGCGCCAGATGCCGAGCTGATCCAGCCCCTCGTGCGGCTCGTTGCGGCAGCGGATATCCAAGGCGCGGATGCCCGAGTGCAGCTGCGTGAAGAGGTCGGCGGATTGGGAGGCATCGTCACCACCCAGGTGCGCCATGGTGTCGTGTGTCCCGGGGAGGGACAACTCGCTCAGCAGCAGATGGTCCGGCAAAGACGCCATCCAATCCGGCCGGTCCAGCCCGATCTCCGGCCGGCGGCTGTAGGCGCCGTTCGCCTCTGCAGACATCACAACGTTTCGCTCCTTCCCTGTGCGGCTACTGATGGATGATGCGAGCATACCTCCGGCATGGGCGGGAGCAGGCCCTGGTGGCTCGGGCGATCATGGGGAGCGATGCCCAGGTCAGTGGGCCACCCGGCGGGGAGAAGCGTGATCTGGTGACCGATGCGGTATAAGTTGGGTGAGGTCCACAGAAGGAGGGTCGCATGAAACTGAGCGCGAGAAATGTACTCAAAGGCAAGGTCAAGAAGGTGACGCCCGGCGCTGTCAACTCCGAGGTGGTGCTGGAGCTGGTAGGGGGCGCTGAGGTCGTCGCCATCATCACCAAGGAGTCCGCGGAAGCGCTTAAGCTTTCCCCGGGCGTTGAGGCCTACGCGGTTATCAAGGCCAGCAACGTGATGGTCGCGGTCGACTGAGACGCTCTGACCGGAGCGGGCGGAGCACCGGGCTCCGTGGCCGTACGCGGACGGCTTGCTGGGTGAGTCGACCATAGCCTAGGATAAGTCCGAAGCCCCGCGTGACGTCCCGTCACGCGGGGCTTCGGACTTGCTGCACGGAAGCGCTGCCACTTCGTGCCGCAGATCCGGGCCGCGAACCAGATGGACGAGGGTTCCACTCCTTCCGTGGCCTGTCCTCGTCTCCCGGTCGCCGACAGGCATCAGAACAACTCCAACTCCACTATTTCGGGTGCGCGCGCCGTAGCAAGGCTTTCCTCTCTCGGCGTCGCGGCATGGCGCCGCAGCGTCAGGTTACCCGGCTACTTGCCGAAGGCACAGTCCGGGAACACGCACACGTCGCACTGCAGGCAGAGACCACCGTGACCGTAGTCCGCCGCCTCCTCCTTGGTCGGCCGCAGGCCCGCCAGGAGCCGGGGAAGCAGCAGGTCCATGAAGCCACGCGGCCGGGCCAGGAGCCCCGCAGGGACACTGACGATGGGCACGCCGTGGGCGTAGGCCAGCACGGTCATGGCCCCGGGTGCCACGGGGACGCCGTGAAAGACTACCTCGTCGGCGCTGCGCGCGATGCTCTCGCTGGTGCAGTCATCGGGCGAGCCGCCGCCGGTCACGAAGAGCATGTCCAGATCCTGCGCCAAGGCTGTGGTGATGGCTTCGGATAGTTCTGTGACCTCGTCGCGTACGATTCTCATGTAGACCAGCGTACCCCCGTACTCCTCGACCCGCCGGCGCAGGAGGGGCTCGAACCCGTCCCTCTTCCGGCCCTCGTAGATCTCCCGTCCGGTGATGATGGCTCCGGCGCGCACCGGGCGATAGGGCAGGACTTCCATGATCCTGGAGGAGTTCTCGGCGATCACCCTGGCGTCATCGAGGACGGCCTGCCGGACCGTGAGCCCTCTCACCTTGGCCCTGCCCACGGTTCCCCCAGCTTGGACGGGGGAGCTGTCGTGCCGGGTGGCGATGATGAGATCGTCCATCAGGTTGAGCCGGCGCAGTCGGTCGGCGTCGACTCTGAGGAGGCCGGTTCGCGTCGCGACCAGATCGGCCCACGCCTCTCCCGGCAGGTTCACCACGATGCCGTCGCCTGCCAGCATGCGGGCGAGGGACTCCGCTCCCTCGTCCTCGTGCACCTCGTCGGGGTCCAACTCCAGGATCTTGATGGAGGATTTGCCGATATCTCGCAGGATGGTGAGATCACTCTCGGACAGCACATGCCCCCGTCGCAGCACCGCGCCCTTCTGCTTGCCGGGCGTGATGCCTGTCAGATCGTAGGCAAGTGTCAGGCCCACCACGGCGTCACCCACTGCTATCTCTCTCATCTTCACGGAGGCCACCTCTCTTCGCGCCTGTAGGCTGTTATACCATGCCATCCTGGGCTACCAGTCGTGTGGCGGCCGCCTTCCATGACGCGTAGACCATGCGGTTCAGGGCGAGGCTCAGTCGCTCGACGGACTCGGCGGTGATTTCCGCCACGATGGGAGGCGTGCTGCCCACCGTCACCCGGACGATGCTGCCCACCTCGGACAGCTGGAGGACCGGCCCGTGGAGCAGATTCATGGCCGAGCTCTCCGGCTTGTGAAGGGAAAGGGATACGTCCCAGGGGTGGATCACCGCCCCCACACTCCCGGTGAGTGTGTCCGTGCTGACCATGACAACCCCATCGGGACTCCGCACCTCAGTGTGATGACCTCGGGCCTCGGCCGTGCCCGGGAAGAAGTTGATGCCGGCGAAGGCGGCGGCGAACGCGGAGGCCGGCCGTCGTAGCACGTCGTTCTTGCTCCCTGTCTGCACGAGGTGGCCATCCTCAATGATGGCCACGTGATCGGCCAGGCCCACCACATCGGCGAAATCGTGGGAAACCAGAATGCTGGGCAGCCCCAGTTCCTCCAACCACTGCGACAGCTCGGCCGAGACGTGGCCCTTGGTGACGGAGTCAAGCGCCGAGAGCGGCTCATCCAGCAGCAGGATCTCCGGAGACGTGGCCACCGCCCGGGCCAGGGCCACGCGCTGGCGCTCGCCCCCGGAGATGCGCGACGGCTTGGCAGAGGCCAAGCCCTCTATCCGAAAGCGCTTGAGGAGATCGGCGACGCGCGCGTCGCGCTCCCGGTGGCTGCGAGGACGGGGGTGGAGGCCGTAGGCCACGTTGCGGGCCACGCTCATATGAGGGAAAAGAGCACCGTCTTGGAACAGCATCCCCACGCGGCGCTCTTCCGGCTGGAGGTTGATGGATCTCTCAGTGTCCAGCAACACTCGACTCTCGGTGGCGATGTAACCCCAATCCGGCTTCAGCAGGCCGGCGATGGTCTGCAGCACCGAGGTCTTACCGGCTCCGGAAGGGCCGATCAGAGCCGTGATGCCGCCGTTGACCTCGAAATCCGCGCTGAGCTCGATGCGTCCCAGCCTATGCCGGACCTTGACTGAGAGCTTCTTGTCCGTGGGTGCGTCCACTACCAGCTCGACGAGCGTGTGATGACTTTGACTGCTGCCAGGATGCCCGCGCTGAAGGCCACCATCAAGGCGCTCATGGCCAGCGCGGCGTCCAGGTCTGCTGCGGAGAACTGGTCATAGATGGCCAGCGGAAGCGTCTGCGTTGTCCCCTGCAGACTACCGGCGAAGAGCGCGGTGGCTCCGAATTCGCCAAGTGCGCGTGCCCAGGAGAGGGCGGCCCCGGCCGATAGGCTCTGGCGGGCCAGGGGTATGGCCACCCGAAAGAAGGTCCGGGCACTGCCTGCCCCCAAGGTGCGGGACACACCCATCAGGTGCGCGTCGATAGAGGCGAATCCGGCGGAGGCCTGGCGGACGAAGAAGGGCAGGGCGACGAAGGACTGCGCCATGATCACGGCCACCCAGGTGAACGGCAACTCGATGCCGACGGTCCGCAACTGGGCACCGAGGATGCCGAAGCGGCCGAAGGCGGCGAAGAGAGCGATACCGGCGACGGCTGGCGGGAGCACCAGGGGGAGTTCAAAGAGGGTGACGATGGCCGATCGTCCCGGGAAGCGCTTGGTGCCCAGGAGGTAGGCCACCGGCGTGCCGAAGACCACGATGCAGGCGAGAGAGACCACGCTGGTCTGCATGCTGACCTTCAGCGCATCGATGGCCACCCGCGAGTGGAGCTGTGCCCAGAACATGGACGGCGGGGTCTTGGCGAACAGCGCGATGAGGGGAAGGGCGATGAAGAGAACGAGGACGGCGACGGCGACACCTGCCGCCGTCGCCGCCAATGCCCCTTGGAGGCGCAGATTACTCTTGGCTACGTGGACCGCAGCCGGCCCGTCTGCTCGGGTTCCGGTAGCCACCCGGCCGCCCAGGTCCGTCAAAACCTACGGCTTGGGCAGGAAATCATACCGCTGCAGGATCTTCTGGCCTTCGTCGCCCAACACAAAGTCAATGAACGCCTGCGCCACCTCGCCGCTCTGGTTGGTCTTCACCACGGCGATGGGGTAGGTGGGCAGCGGGTCGCTCTGGAACTCATTCGGGATGTCCAGGACGGTGACCTTGTCCTTGGCAGCGGTGGCGTCGGTGACGTAGACAAAGCCGGCGTCCACCTCGCCCAGCGTCACGCTGCTGGTGATGGCGGTGACCTTCTCCGCCTGGGTAACGACGTTGGCCATGATCTTGTCGGTGTAATCGGCGCCAAAGCTCGCACTCAGGTTTTTCAGCACGGTGCGCGTATAGGTCCCGACCGGCACGGTCTCCGACCCGATGGCGATCTTCTTCCCAGACGCGACGAGATCCTCAAGTGAGGTGATGCCGCCCGGGTTGTTGGCGGGAAGGATCACGATCAGCTTGTTCTGGCAGAAGTTGAGCGGGGCCTCGGTCAGGCCCTTGTCGGCGAGTTGCTTCCCGTACTTGGTGCTGGCCGCCGCGAACACATCGGCGGGAGCGCCCTGCTCGATCTGGGCCACCAGCGCATCGGTGCCCTGGAAGTTGTTCACGAACTCGACGTTGGCGTACTGGGGATTGGCTTTCTTGAAGGCCGTCTGAATGTCAGGGAAGGCCTTGCTCAGGGAAGCGGCAGCGAAGACGTTGCACGTGGTGGCCGCCGCCGCCGTGGTTGTGGTGGAGGGCTCAGCGGTGGTGGTGGGAGCTGCGGTGGTGGTGGCTGCAGCCGTGGTGGTGGTGGAGCCGCAGCCGGCGAGGCAGAGTGAAAGAAGTAGGATGATGGCAAGCAAACCTATCGGTAGTGTGGTGCGATCTCTTCCGTTTATCATGAGGGCCTCCCAATTATGCCTTGTGCGGTACGGAGTATAACGTCGCCTGTCGCATGATCGCAAGACCCGGCTGGGGGACGCGGGCTGCTGCCGGTTTGGGGATTGCGCTCTCGTGTAGTACACTGCGCGGGAATTATCGAGCGGCCGAGCAGCAGGTCTCCCGAGCCCGGGGTGGTCGGGAATGCCGCTCGTTGTCAGGGGCAGAGACGGCCGGACCGGAGGTTCACGATGAGAAGATCTTGCGTGGCGGTGTGCGTGCTTCTGGCGGTGGCTCTGCTGATGGGTCTCTCGGGGTGCTCGGGGGATGAGGGGACCGCCGTCACCAGCTCCAGTGCGACCACCATGCCGGCAGCCACTACAGCGGCATCGGCCACTACGGTTTCCATCGCCTCAACGACCTCATCCACCGCGGCCTCCACCACCGGGCCTGAGGCAACCACCGGTACCTCCACCTCCAGCGCTGACGCCGGTTGGCAGAAGGTGGTCGAGATGTCAGGCAGTGGCACGGGGGAGCAGACGTCCGAGCTCTTCGAGCTCAGCGGCGCTCCGGCACGCATCTCTTACTCCGTCAAGGCCGACACGATCTGGACCATGGCCGCCTTCGTGGAGCCGGAGGGTTGGGACATCCAGACCCAAGGCGGCTTCCCCGACGTCTGGGAGAGCGAGAAGACGGAGGGCTCCGAGACCCTGGACCAAGAGGCCGGCAGCCACTTCCTGTACGTGACGGCCGCCAACTGCGATTGGGCGGTGGTGGTCGAGGAACAGAAGTAGGCCTGCGCTAGCCTGTCTCTCGGTCAGCGTCGCGCCGGCCCAGCCCCAGCTTCCGGCACAGCCTGCCCAGTTCCTGCTGCTCCGCCTCGGTGAGCACTGAGAACTCTCGGGCCACCACATGCATGAGCGGCAGGAGGACGCCCGACAGCCACTCATGGCCTTCCGGGGTGAGGTGCACCATGTACTTGCGTCGGTCGCTCTCGCTGCGCACACGCTTGACAAAGCCCCGCTTCTCCAGCGTGTCAACCACCACCGTGACGTTGCCCGCGCTCTTGAGTATCTTCTCTGAGAGCTCGCGCTGGTACATGGGGCCCAGGGTGTCCAGCGCTTCCATCACGGCCAACTGGGCGTGACTGGCGCGCCCGGGCAGCGTGCTCAGGACACGGGCGGACACGGCCATCTGTGCGCGGTACAGCTTGACCCACACCTCGGCCACCGCTTGGATGCTCTCGTCGAAATCGGCTCTCTTCTTCATGGTGCCTCGCTGCTGTCGGGAACGCCGGCATGTCGTGGTGTACGTCGGCCCTCTCACTATTACATCATAGATGATCTAGGCTTGAATCATGAGGGGCGGCGAAGTCTGCGTTCGCGTGGGCGGTGAACTCCCGGGCTGCTCGGGTACGAGTACTATGGACTCACATCGGTGGCGAGCAGCCGGCGACTTCACGGGGCGCCGGGACAAGGAGGTGGACACGGTGAAGGTGTGCGACTGCCGGGCGAGAGAGTTGACCTGCTCGGGCGATACGGTGGCCATGGTTTTCACGGGCATGTTCTGGATTGCCGTCGTCGCCGGATTCGCGTGGTTCTTGCGGCGTTGGTGTCGGCGTGGCGGTTTCCACCGTTAGGCTGAGCAACAGCAGAGCGATTGATGGAAAATGCCTATAGCATCAATAGTAACAATGTATTGCTTCTATTGGTTGGCCGGTCGTACAATGAAATAGCTGAGCACCGCAAAGTCGCGGCTTCGGGATCCCCCCATCCCACCGCGGTGGTGCTGAGCGATTTCCCTGCAGTATGGCCGGCCCTCCCCCCCTGAGGCCGGCTATACGCAATTCTGGGGGGTAGTCTCGCCGCTCACTCCACGGACTTGAGTGATTCCACCATGTCGATCTTGCGCAGGCGCGGACGCATGGCCAGATTGACCACCACGGCGAAGAGCAGCGTGAGCGCGGCGGAGTATGCGTAACTCATGGGGTGGATGGCGCGGCCGAACATCACTACGTCTACCTCCACCGTGGTGATGACGAACCGGGCCAGCCCCACACCCAACAGCAGGCCCAGCACACAGCCCAGTGCGGTGAGGGCGGCGGTCTCTCGGTAGATGTAGGCATCGACCTCCGACTCATAGAAGCCCAGCACCTTGATGGTGGCGATCTCCCTCCGCCTCTCCAGGACGTTGAGGTTGGTGAGGTTGTACAGCACGATGAAGGCAAGCATGCCGGCTGAGAGGATGAGCACGAGCACGACGGAGTTGAGGCTGTTGAGCATGTCGTCGAAGGAGGAGACGATGTCGTCCGCGAACTGCACCGTGGTCACCGCATCCTCTCCCAGCAGCGCCTCGGACAGCGCTTCCTGGGCGGCCTCCTCCGTCACTGCCGCCTTGCCCAGTACCCCGTTCCAGGCCGGCCGGTCGTCGAAGACCCGCCTGTACAGATCTGGGGAGATGTAGAGGAAGTGGGCCACGTACTGCTCGGTGATGCCGGTCACGGTCAGGGGGACGGCGTCGCTGGTGGTGTCGCCCGCAGAGTCCAGGCGCTCTACATAGATGCTGTCGCCCACCTTCACAGACAGCATATCGGCGGCCTTCTCCGTGAGGAGCACGCCGGATCCGCTCAGGGAGAGGGGGGAGGACCCGATGCGCGTGCGCAGCCGGATGAAGTCGTCGATGCGGTTGAGGTCGCTGGGACAGCACATATACGAGGCCAGTGAGGCGTCGCCGGCCCCGACCTTGCCGTGTGCGGGCGTGGCATCGCCGCCAGCCGGGGCGCGGATGGCGCGCGAATGCTGCGTTGTGTTCTGGAGGCGGACGCCTTCGGTGCGGACCGGCAAGTAGCCAGTGAAGGCCGCTTGGTCGTTGAGAAGCGCGGTCAGGGTGGTGTCGTCGTCCAACTTGTCCGGGTCCAGGCCGATGGTGGTGTCGTAGAGGTAGACCTCGCCATACTGACGGTCCAAGATGTCGCCGATGGAATCCTTGAGCGCGAAGCCGGTGAGAAGCAGCGCCGTGCAACCGGTGATGCCGATGACTGTCATCAGCAGGCGCTTCTTGTAGCGGAACAGGTTGCGCGCGGTCACCTTCTGAGAAAAGGAGAGACGCGACCAGAACGGCCGGATGCGTTCCAAGAAGATGCGCTTGCCCGGTCGGGGGGCGCGAGGAAGCATGAGCGTGGCCGGGCTCTCCCGCAGTGATGTCTCCACGGCCAGGATGGTGGCCAGGAGGGTGACCCCTACGGCCGCGGCGGCTGCACCCAGGGCGATGGGAAGGTGTACCGGCGTGAGCAGCGCGGGGGCCGTGTACATGGTGGTGTAAGCACGCCATATCACCTGGGGCAGGACCTGGGAGCCGATGCCGATGCCGCACACGCTGCCCAGGATGCCGCCGGCTCCGGCGTAGATCAGGTACTTGGCGGCGATGCGCCCTCGACCATAGCCGAGCGCCTTGTAGGT
This sequence comes from Gaiellales bacterium, assembly GCA_012719395.1. GTDB lineage: Bacteria > Actinomycetota > Thermoleophilia > RBG-16-64-13 > RBG-16-64-13 > JAAYAL01. The sequence continues at coordinate 20,570 of JAAYAL010000089.1, forward strand.
CCCGATGAGCGTCCGCTCTTCGTCCACCATGCGCGTCATGGTGGTGAGGGCCACCAACGCCGCCACCAGGAAGAAGATGAGAGGGAAGACGATGGAGATGGCCTCGATGCGATCGGCGTCGGCGGTGAAGTCTGCATAGCCCGTGTTCGTGTCGCGTCCCAGCACGTACCAGGTGGGGGGAGCCAGGTCGTCGATCTCGGCCTGCGCCTCCTCGAGTGCCGCATGGGCCTCGGCCAACTCCGCTTCGGCGTCCGCCTTCCCCTCCTGGTACTCAGCCTGGGCATCGTCCAATTGTCGTTTGCCCACCTCAAGTTCGTCGCGGCCCTGGGCGATACGCTGCTTCGCCGCGGCCAGCTGCTCCCGTGCGGCGGCGAACTGCGCCCGGGCCTGTTTCTCACCGGCCTCGAGCTCCTGCCGCCCGGCCTCCAGCTGCGCTCTGGCCCTCTCGGTGGCGGCGGTGCCTTCCGCATATAGCGCCGACTGTGCGGAGTAGGCCTGCCGGGTGTAGGCGAGACCCTCCTGGGCTGCACCCAGCTGCGTGGCGAGAGCTCCGGAGGTAGGATCCACCACCTGTCCCAGGGCCTCGGCCGCCAGGGCGGCATCGTAGGCGGTCTGCAGCTGGGCGACAGCCGGCTCCAGGGCTCCTATCTGTGCCTGCAGGGCTTCCAGGGCGTCCGCCAGTTGCTGCAGCTCCGCAGTGCGCGCGTCCAACTCGGCCCGGGCGGCGTCGAGTTGCGCTTCTGCCTCGCCCGTCTGTGCGGCAAATGACTCTTGCTCCCTTGTCAGCCGGGCTTCGCCTGCCGCGTAGTCCAGCTGCGCCTTTCCCAACTGCTCCTCCAAAGCCGCGAGGGTGGCGGCGGCTTCGCCCAGTTCCGCCTGCCCTTGGGCCAGTCGCATATCGGCATCGACTCGGGTCTTCTCGTACTCGGAACGTTTCTCGTCCAGCTCACCTTGGGCCTCCGCTTTCAGCTCGGCCAGTCTTGCCACTTCACGTTCGGGTGCGATCTTCTCCAGCGCCGTGGTCACCGGGTCCACCAGCTCCCTGTAGGCCGGCTGGAAGGTGGAGACGTCCGCGGCACCCCGCACGGTCAGGTAGAGGTCGGTGTAGGTGGCGGGGTGGGCGAAGTCGTCCTGGAGGATGTACATGACGCGGTCGATGCTGCCGTCGTTGAGCGAGGTGGTTCCGCGCGAGAACGAAACGTAGGAGGAAGAGTCGAACACGCCCACCACAGTGAAGTGGGTGTGAGCGAAAGTATCGGCCAAGTCGGTAATGCCGGCGGTGAGGGCCACTTGGTCGCCGAGCTGCGCCGTGTGCGCGAAGACCTTGCTGCTATCCAGCATGCACTCGCCGGAAGTCTGCGGCCAGCGCCCGGCCACCAGGAGGGGGCGGTTGAGGTATTGGGAATCGTTGGGCGGAGTGGATGCCTGGTCCGAAGCATGGGTGGACGCTGCCGCCTCGCCGGGCAGGGAGTGCACGCGGACCGTGGCGCGCCGACCCCCGATGGTGGCGGTGGCATCGGCTTGGTGGGAGGGCATGACGACCGAGACGTTGTCCTCCTGCCGGACTGCGGTCACGTCGGCGGAGGAGAAGCCCAGGGTGGAGACGAGGTGCACGTCCATGAAGGCGGTCTGGTCGAAGTAGCGGTCCAGAGTCAGCCGCATGTCGGGCGCACACATGCGCAGGCCGGCATAGAAGCCCGCTCCCAGCGCCACGATGGCGAAAATGGCCGCGAAACGGCTCAGGGAACGGGTGATGGAGCGGAGGATCTCCTTCTGGAAGGCGGTGTGCACGCCTCGGTCACCACTGTATGGTCGACGCTCGGGCCGGCCGTGGATTCGTGCGCACGTCCACCACCTGCCCGTTGTTCATCTGGATGATGCGGTCCGCCATGGCGGTGAGGGCGTGGTTGTGCGTGATGATGATGACGGTGTGGCCGGTGCGGCGGCTGGTGTCCTGCAGCAGGGTGAGGATGGAGGTGCCGGTGCTGGAGTCCAAGGCGCCGGTGGGCTCGTCGCAGAGGAGGAGGCGGGGGTTCTTGGCCAGGGCCCGGGCGATGGCCACCCGCTGCTGCTCGCCGCCGGAGAGCTGACTGGGGAAGTTGTCCATGCGGTTCTCCAAGCCCACCTCCAGCAGCGTCTCGGCGGCGTCCAGGGGTTCGCGGCAGATCTGCGTGGCCAACTCCACGTTCTCCAGAGCGGTGAGGTTGGGCACCAAATTGTAGAATTGGAAGACGAAGCCGATGTCGAAGCGCCGGTACTGGGTGAGACGGCGGGGCGTGAAGGCGCTGATCTCGTCATTCCCCAGCCGGATGGTCCCTGAGGTACAGGTGTCCATGCCGCCCAGTAGGTTGAGTACGGTGGTCTTGCCGGCTCCGCTGGGCCCCACGATGACGGCCAGTTCGCCTCGGTTGACGTCAAAGGTTACGCCGTCCACCGCTGCGATCTCCACCTCACCGGTGCGGTAGATCTTATGCACGTCCTCGAACCGGACGAACGTCATAGGAGGTTCCTCGTATTGCTGTAGTGCTTCGCGCGGTCTGCTCCGCCAAAACGGCACGGCATATTGTATGACGTGTGGGCTTCCCATGGCATATGCTGAGATTGGTCGTGAACGCGGACAGGAGGAAGGTCATGAGTGTGGGCGAAGCCCTTGCCGCCCGGCACGCAAGCCGTGTCTACGAGCCTCAGGCGGTGCCGCGAGGAGTGCTGACGCGGGTCATCGAGGCGGCCACCCGAGCGCCCTCCTGGGGGAACACTCAGCCCTGGGAGGTGTTCATCGCCGCCGGCGAGACCATGAACGCCATTCGTGGCGCCTATCTCGCCAACCTACGGAATCACGTGGCGCCCAGCCCGGAGGTGGGTCCCATCGAGGTCTGGCCCGCACACGTGCAACAGCGCTACACGGACAGGTTGCTGGCCATCTGCGCCGCCTTGGGCGCGGACCCGGCGGACCCGGCCGGCCAGCAGGCGGCGGCGGAGGGGCAGATGGCTTTCTTCGGGGCTCCTGCCACCATCTTCCTCTGCAGCCACCCCGGGTTGGAGCCCTGGTCCCTGTTTGATCTGGGCGCTCTGGGCCAGAGCATCATGCTGGCGGCGGTGGAGGAGGGATTGAGCACTACCCCCGCTTTCTCGGCCGTCTCCTACCCTGACGTCCTTCGCCGGGAGTTGGAGATCCCTGAGGATTACAGGATTGTAATCGGGATAGAGATTGGCTACGAAGATGAGACCAACCCCATGAACACCTGTCGCAGCGTGCGGCGGTCCATCGACGAGGTGCTGAGGATCAAGGGGGCGTAGCCGCGCCACGTGCCATGTGCGCGGGGGCCCCGGTGGCACCGTGGCAGCGCTCAGTGCATCGCCGCCTCCGGCGAAGACATTGCTGGAAGGACCGCCGAGCAGGGTAGGCAGGGCCTTGCGCGCCGCGGTGCACCGATTCCGTGACCACCTGGTTCATAAGGGAGAGGTGAGGGCCGCAGGTTGCGTTACATGGCGGCGTGTCTGCGTCACGTGACCTGCAGTGGGCTCGTCTTCCTGAGTGGTGTGCACCACCGCCGGGCTGCGCCAGCCGGTCGCCGGAGCCGCCGCCGGCGGTGGTGCCAAGTGCAGCTAGGTCAGCAGGAACGAGGCGATCTGGTCGGCAATGAAATCAGCGGCGGCCAAGTGGCCCATGTGCCCGTGGCCGTCGATGACAACCTTGCGCGCGTTGGGCAGGAGTTCCAGCAGCGTCTGTGTGGGGTAGGAGGGGTTGTTCTCCGTCATGCTTCCCGTGAGCAGCAGGACCGGCATGGAGAGGTCCTTGTAGCTCTCCACTTGCGGGTTGAACTTCCAGATGGCATCCCACTCGGCGGGGAAGGTGGGAGCCAACGACAGCAGGATGCCCCAGGCGGGAGTGCTGCGCATGAAGGCCACCTGCGCATCCGTCATCAGCAACTCTTCCCGGGACAGCATGTCGATGGCGCCGTCGGCGTCGCCCACGTCCAGCTTGGCTTTGTATCGTGACATGAGGCTATCGACCTGCGGTCCCTTGAAGAAGAAGGGTGGCTCGTAGATAACCAGCTTCCTGGGCGAATACAGCCGGGCAGCCTCCAGGGCAATAAGGGCACCGGAGGAGTGGCCCATCAGGCAGGCGTCCGGCCCGGCCGCGTCGAGGACGGCCTTCACGTCTGCGGCTTCTGCCTCAACCGAGAAGCCGTTGCCCAGGCCGCTACGCCCTTTTCCACGGCGGTCGATGGGGTAGGACGCCACTCGATCGGCCATGGCGGTGGCCACGAAGGACCAATCCAGGGCTAGGCCCAGCGCGCCGGGGACAATGACCAGCGACGGGCCGGATCCGATCTGGATGTAGCCGATGTCGGCGTCGCCGGCAGCGGAGCGTACCGAGTGTTCCTCGAACTGAAGGTCCATGCGCTTCCTTTCACTGGCGGTGGCAGGTGTCGATGGGTGGGGTACTTGAACGTCACCTTCATGTTAACGCCGGCCAACGCTTGTCGCTCGCCTTTGCCGGGAGCAGGGGGCGAGAGGCGGGCGGTGCGCCGCTGCCATCAGCGCCAAGGGCGGCACCTACCGGTCAGAGATGCACGCGCTGGGCATGGATGGGGGAGCGGGGCTCTCGGCGGAGCAGCAGAGGGCGCGGGCGGACGTGGCCGGCTACCTGGCCAGGCTCACCGACCTCACGGCTTTCGAGCCCAATCCCCTCATCTGGGAACCGTACTCGTACGCAGCACTGGCCGTGTACAGCATCCCGGTCGACCCCGGCAGCACTGACACCACCGAGGTGCAGCCCAACCGCGTGGCCTGGCCGTGGGGGGACCTGGCCACCCTGGGAGAAGCGGTGGCTCCGGAGGGGTACAGGCGTGTGGTGGTGACGGGGGAGGAGCTGAAGGCACTGCAGGCCCTGTTGCCGCGGGCGACTCAGATCACGCAGTGGGAGAGCGGAGGCCGGGAGTACCGGGTGCTTTTCCGGCCGCTGCTGCCGGACGAGGCAGCCTGACAAGCAGCAGAGCTTCGGCGCCCGCTTGACACCGGCTTTATCCCGCCTTCGGTAGAGTCGATTGAAGCCTACAGTCGACTCCCGGAGGCCAAGATGACCCTACGGAACCGGCTCCTGCTCGACGGCCTGATGCTGGGTGCCTTCGTTGCCGCCTACAGGCCGTCGTGGACCGGGTTCTCCATTCACGAGTGGCTGAGCCTGGCGCTGGTGGTGCCGACGCTTGTCCACCTGGTTGTGAACTGGGACTGGGTGGTGAGAACCATCCGTCGCTTCTGCTCCAAGTTGCGCGTGACCGCCCGGCTCAACCTGGTGGTGGATGTGGCGCTGTTCCTGTCGGTGGTGACCGTGATGCTGAGCGGCCTGCTGGTCTCGGAGGCCGTCATGGGTCTGTTCGGGGTGGCGGGTGCCAAAGAGGGCATCTGGTATCGCGTGCACTCCGTCTCGGCCGATGCCGCCATCCTCACGGTGGCCGCTCACGTGATGCTCCACCTCAAGTGGATGGTGCGGGCCGCGCGCCGCCGCGTGTTGCGCGGACCGGGCGCCGGATCCGGCGCGGCCGCGATGCGTCCGGCACTGTCTCCCGTTCGTGTTCGGGTGCCGCGTGGGGCGGGTGACGCTCACGATCCGGCAGGGAGGAGGTACCGATGACATCCTTGGGCAGGCGGGTGGCCTCTGTGCTGGCCGTGGTCGTCGCCACGGCGCTGATCATCTACGCCGGCGTGCATTTCCTGGCGGTGAACGACCAGGTGACGGCTGCTGCTTCATCCGAGACCGCCACGGTCACCGTGGCCGTGCCGGCGTTCACCACCGAGACAACGGCGCCGAGGACCACAGTTCCTGAGTCCGATACTCCGGTCACGAGCGCGGCGGTCTCTCAGGACGTGGCCTGGGGCAGTTGCCGTAAGGGACTGGTCAACGATCCCTACCCAGGCCGCTGTCACGACTACAGCGACACCAACGGTGATGACATTTGCGACCTGTCTCAGCCCGATCCCGCTGCCTCGGGGGCAGCTTCGACTCTGGCGGCGATTCCATCGACCGGGGTGACCGATGCCGGCACGGCCGGTGGGCTGCTGACCGGCGGTTGCCCGTTCGGCCCCTGCGTGGCCTGCGGGGCCTGCTTCAGCTGAGAGGCGGCAGAAGACCCCGTCGGCGTGACCCGTTGCGGCGCCAGGCGGCTGCGCTCTGACACTCGACCGTCGGGCCGTGCGCAGTGGGCCGACGGTGACGCCGCCAGGCGACTGCGTCTGCGCGGTTGAGGATCCCCTGCGTCGCCTCCGGCATGGGTCCGGTCGGAGGGTCGGTGCCGGGGCAGTGCTCATCCTGTATCTTCTTGTCAGGAACGTGGTGGTGGGTTCGGCCCCATCATCGGTCGCAGCAGCTACAACCACGGTGCTTGGTGCAACGCCGACCCGGTCACCATCGCGGTGAGTGCCGCGGCTTGCCCGAACCGCGGGCCTTGGGTGCGCGGTATGTGGTGGGTTTGGCCTTTGGTGCCCTGGTTGGCGCGGGGGTTGAGGAGGAAGCAGTGAACGCAGGCGCATCTGACAGGGATTGGTACTATGCGAAGGCGAACACTCCCAGTGGGCAGCAGGCCGGGCCTTTCGAGTGGGAGCAGCTACGCTCGCTGGCGCTGGCGGGGGCAATCGTGCCCGACGACTTGGTCTGGCATCCGTCGTTGCCGCAGTGGGTGCCTGCCGCCCAGATCAGTGGGCTCATATCCGCGGCCGGTTTCGACTTGGAGCAGGCAGCCGCGGCGTCTGCGGCGCCGCCCCCGCCTGCCAATGAGTGGGCCCTCGGGACGGAAACCGGACCCTTCGAGGCACCGCCGGCGCCAGTGACCCAGGCTCCCGCCCGCCGCCCCCGCCGCTGGCTGCTTCCGGTGATCATCTCCCTGGCTGCACTGCTGCTGGTGGGGGGTAGCCTGGGAGTATACTTCGGCCTCATTCGAGAAGGCGACGATTCCCCTGCTGCGACCAGCACTCTGGCGGGAACGGAGGCTACGAGCCCATCCACGTCCGGCGGCACCAGCGGCCCGGGAGACACCACCGTTACCACTTCGGAGACGGGTGACACCACCGGGTCCACCGAGCCGGGTGTCGGCTCGGCCGTCTGGAGCCCCGTGGACGCGGCGGGACAGACGCCGCCGGCGCGCATGTCCCACGCCATGGCCTACGACGCGCGCGCGGGGGCGGTGGTCCTGTTCGGGGGCGTCCACATGACCGAGGAGGACATCCTCGACTACGACGACACCTGGGCCCTCGACACCTCCACCGGCCGCTGGACCAACCTGGCTCCCGCCGGCGCGTTGCCGCCGGCACGGGACAGCCACGCCATGGCTTACGACCCGGATACCGAGCAGATCATCCTCTTCGGCGGCGTCAACAGCTACGGGGCGTGGCTGGATGACACCTGGGCCTACGACGCGGCCTCCAACTCCTGGTTCGATCTCGCCCCGCCCGGGGCCCGGCCGTCGGCGCGCATGTCACACGCCATGGCCTACGACCCCGTCACCCGGCAGATGATTCTTTTCGGGGGCATCGACGATATCGATACCTACTTCGGCGACACCTGGGCTTACGATTTTGCCACCAACTCCTGGCTGAACCTCAACCCGGCCGGGCAGGTGCCCGCGGGGCGCTATGGCCACACCCTGGTCTACGATGCCGACTCCGGGCGCGTGCTCCTCTTTGGCGGATGGGGCAACGACGGCAGCTTCAGCGACACCTGGGTGTACGATCCCCAGTCCAACACCTGGGCCGAGCTGGCCCCGGGGAATGCGGGCCCGGCCAACCGGGCAGGCCAGTCGATGGCCTACGACGCTGTCCGCGGTCGCACTATCCTCTTTGGCGGGTGGGGGGATGACGTCTTCTACGGTGACACCTGGGCCTTCGACTCCGCCGCCGCCCGGTGGGACGAGGTAGACAAGGGTGGTGCCGGCGCACCGGAGCCGCGGGGCTTCGCCGCCGCGGCCTACGATCCCGCCACCGGTTCCACCGTCCTCTTCGGCGGCTATGACGGCGATGTCCAGTCCGGTGACACCTGGGTGTACGGGGTGAGCAGTCGGTAGCGCGACCGGCGGCAGAGGGTGACGGCACTTCTCGACATGCGGAACGTCACGGTCTTTCGGGGCCGGACACAGGTGTTCGCCGGGCTCACCCTGCGCATCGAGGAGGGGTGCAACACCGCCATTCTGGGGCCCAACGGGGCCGGGAAGTCGACGCTGCTCAAGATGGTGGCGGGGGAACTCTTCCCCGTCTTCTCCCCCGACAGCCACGTGAAGGTCCTGGGCAGAGAGCGCTGGAACGTGTGGGACCTTCGTTCCCATCTCGGCATTGTGTCTCACGACATGCAGCACGAGTACCTGCCGGGCACACCCGGCCTCGAGGTCATCCTCTCCGGCTTCTACTCCAGCGTCGGCACTTGGCGTAACCAGAGCTTCGGGCAGAGGGAGCACCGGCGGGCTGAGGAGGTCATGGAACGGCTGGGCATCGAGGCTCTCAGGGCCCGCGCCTTCGGCAGCATGTCCACCGGCGAACAGCGCCGTTTCCTGCTGGGCAGGGCGTTGGTGAATGATCCCGGCACGCTCCTCCTCGATGAACCCACCTCCGGACTCGATCTCAGAACCTCGTTCCTCTATCGCGATCTGCTTCGGGAGCTGGCACGAAAGGGCACAACCATCCTGTTGGTCACCCATCACGTCTGCGAGATACCTTCCGAGGTGCAGCACGTGGTCCTGCTCAAGCAGGGCAGGGTTCTGGCCCAAGGGAGAAGAGAGGACATGCTCACGTCGGAGAAGCTGTCGGAACTCTTCGACTGTCCTCTGCACGCCGTATCGCACAACGGCACCTGCCAGGTGTTCCCGGCCGCCTGAGCGGGCATCGTTCAGGCACCTTGGCCGATCGCCGTCGCTATGTCGAGGATGGCGATGGTGCGCTCGCCGGCGGGTGACGTGGGCGTTGGCGCTTGCCTTCCGGCATAGATAACGTGCCTCTGCAATGCTGGAGACGGCTGCTCTGGCCGCGAGCTCGCGCGAGCCGGCTCAGCCGCCTGCCTCATCCGCTATATGTCGCCCACCGAAAGCGCCGCGCTCAAGGTCTCGCCGCGCCAGGAGGGCGTGTAGTAAGCGTAGACCTGGGAGGCCGCCTCCTTGGCCCGCACCGGGTAGAGCGCCCGCACCTGGAAAATGAAGGCGAGCTCCTCGCCGGGACTCATGTCCTCGATGTACACGATGACCTTGCGTCCGGCCACGTCGTAGCGGGTGATCCTGCTGCCCGCCGAACCGGCCGCGCCCACCAGCGCGTCCAAGGCCTCCGTTACCGGCGCGAAGCCGGTGGGCACCGACACGTCCAGCACGGTCATCCCCGCCTTCACCGCCTCCGGCGGAGTGAAGCGGACGGCCACGTTCACGTCGACCGTGTCGTTCACCTCCACCTGCTCGGTGGCGTAGTCCACGGAGATGTCGAAGACGTTGCGGGTCTCTTCCGCCTGCGCCAGGTTGTACCTGAGCACACCCTGCACCACGGCCTCGCCGGTGCCGCGCGCCTCCAGCCGCACCGGCACGCCGGCGGGCACCTGGATGACCTGGGTCACATCGAAGTTGGATGGGTCGATGACGACATCCTTCGCCACATCCCCGGCGGTGATGGTCACGGTCATGTCGGTGTCGCCGGCGGCCTGCGCCGAGTAGGTGGTGAGGGCCTGCAGCGCCACCACCGTGTCCTGGGTGGAGCCGAAGCCGCCGCCGCTGTTGCGGTTGCCCACGAGCCAGCGCGCCGCCTGGGCGGCGCTCACGCGATCACCGTGCTCGATCAGCGCCAGCATGGCGTAGGCTGTGGTCTCGATGTCGAGCACCGGGTTGATGCCCGGCATCCCGGTCTCTGCCAGCCCCGGCGCGGCCGCGACATCTCCGGCGGCGCCCCAGTGTAGGCCGTCCTCATCCTGCCGGGCGGCGGCCATCAGTCTGTCGTAGGCGTCGGCAGCGCGGGGACTGTCGGCCAGTTCCAGCGCGTAGGTCACGAGTGCCAGCGCGTAGGGGTCCTCGATCTGGTCAAGTCGGCCCTCCAGGTAGGCCGCCGCGCGGGACGCCGCGGCGCCGGCCGCACCTTCCACGCCCGCCGCCTCCGCCTCCAGCAGGGCGATGGTCACGTACGCTGCCATGGCATCCGTCCCGCTGACGCCGCCCACCATCTCCTGGTGGTGCACGAAGCCCACCGGCTGGAACGAGCCGTCCTGGCCCTGGTGCTGCTGGATCCAGGACGAGGCCTCGGACAGGATGACCGGGTCCACGAAGACCAAATCCTTGGCCTGGGCGAAGCTCTTGAGCACGAAGGCTGTGAGCCACAGGCTGCCCTCCGGGTCCTGCTGCCCGAAGGCGGAGAAGCTGCCGTCATCGCGGCGATAGGTCAGCTCGCGCTGGTAGCCGGTGATGAGGAGCAACTCGGCCTTGGCCTGGATCTCGGGCTTGACCTGACGCGTCTCCTGCAGGTACTTGAGGATGAACACGTCGGGGGCGAAGAGGATCATGTTCTGTTCGCCGCAGCCGAAGGGCATCTGCAGGAGGGCGTCGAGGCCGTCGATGGTCTGTGCCAGCAGGCTGCCGGTCAACGCCACGTAGGCGCGGGCGGAGTCGGGGACCACGTTCGGGGCCGCCGGCAGGATCGCCGTTCCCGACCCAGCGCGCACGGGCAGCACCGAATCCGGCAACGCCAGCTCCAGGGTCCGCTCCGTGCCGGCCTTCAAGACCAGGTTCTCCACCGTCTCCCGCTCCACGCCCTCCGGCTCCACGATCATGCTCTTGATCACGGCGTCGGCGGCCTGCGGGCCGCGGGCGCTGACTTCCAGCAACTGCGTGCCGATGCCCGTGGGCCGGATGCGGAACTCCACACCGCCCACGTCGTTGCCGGCCACGGTAACGGTCTGGGTGGATACGCCCAACAATTCGAACCAGTCGGCGCCCTTCAGCTCCACGGTCAGCTCCTGCGGGGTATCCAGGTAGTTGTACAGGGCGATCTTGACCGGGAACTCCTCACCGCGGATGGCCGAATAGGGCAGGTCGGCGGAGAGGAAGAGCGGCTGGAACACCTTGAGCGACGACTCCGACACGCCCAGGCCTTTCTCCGGCGACACCGCCACCGCCCGCAGGTCCCAGGTGGTGATGGAGTCGGGCGCCTCGGCGTCCAGGGTGGCGCGACCCGAAGCGTCGGTGGTGACCTCATCCCAGATCCAGGTCTCCGGGAAGAACTGGCGCACCCGCTTCACCTCGGCCAAACCGTCCGTGCCTTCCGCCGCCGCGGGCGCCATGCCCGCCGCCGTGGTGGTGGTGGCTGCCGCAGCCGTGGTAACGGGACCGCCCGGCGCCGCGTCCAAAGCCATGCCACCCGCTCGGCCTGCGAATGCCATGTTCTCGAGTTCCTTGCCCTCGGGCACCGTCTTGTCGGTGAGTACCAGCAGACCGGCATCGGTGAACGTATCCTCCGCGCCGGGGATCTTGCTGGGAAACATGAACTCGGCCTCATGCAGCTCCGCCTGCGGCTGCATGTACAGGCGCTCCAGCTCGGCGAAGACCTGCTGCAGGTTGAGCCGGTTCTCGGCCAGGATGAAGACCGAGCGGTCCACGGCCACCAGTCCCACCTTGGCCGGAGCGCCGGTCTGCACCTGCACCTGCACGCCCTCGCCGGGGGTGGCTTCCTCGCGGTCGAAGCCGGCCGTCACGTCCAGCGGGTAGTCACTTGCCACCTCGAAGGGCAGGGAGTCGGCGGCCACCTCGCTGTTGGGCAGGATTTGGTAGACCAAGAGGCGCGAGCTGGGCGCCATGGCCGGCGTCACCGCGAAGGCAATGGAGCCGGTGGTGCCTGTAGAGCCCGTGAAGACCACGCGGTCGCGCGAGACCACCTCGTAGAAGTAGCTGCCGCCCGCCGCCGTCGAGACCACCGAGAACCGCGCGGTGTCACCCACGGCCAGGTCGGCGGCGCCCACCTGCTCCACGTGCACGAAGCTCCCCGACGGCGAGTAGGCCGCGCCGATCTGCCTGCCGGCGTAAGCGTCCCCCACCGAGGCTTCCAGCGACACGAACTGCGCCCCCGCCGGCGGCTCCAGCTTCATCAGTGCCGTGCCCCGGCTGGTGGAAACGGTCTGCGTCTCACGACCGACGTCGTTCCAATTCTCATCCGTGTACTGGGTGGTGAACGACAGCGTGGCGTCCACCGGCTCCCCGCTGGGCGTCTCGGTGACCACTAGCAGGTTGTAGGGCAGACCAGGCTTGAACGACGGCGTCTCCGGGATCAGCTTGATGTTCACCGCCGAGGCGGCCACGGTTATGAGTTCCGTGGTCTTCTCCTCGTAGCCGGTGGCCTTCTCCGCCACCGCGATGTCCAGCTGCACGTTGCCCATGCCGCCGCCCTCGGGCGTCCCGGCCACGTAGCCCGCCGGGTCCAGGGTGAAATCGCCCTCCCCGTCGATCTGCGCCGCGAAGGTGGCGAACTCCTCCCACACGCCCACGTACCGCGACGCCGTCACCTGCAACTCCCCGCTCACCGGCTTGCCAAAGCTGTACTCGGCGGCCACGTGCCCGGTGATGGGCTCGTTGACCAGGAACCAGTCCTTGGTCAGCTCGGCGGTCACCTCGTACTTGGGCAGCACGTACTCCTCCACGCGCACGTCGAGGTCGGTGGAGGCGTCGCCCGCCTGTGCCTGCAGCTTCCAGACGCCCAGATTGGGCTCGGTGGAGAGCGGCAACTCCAGCGTGGCCATGCCGAACTCATCGGTGGCCACCTCCTGCTTGAACACCTTCACGCCTTTGGCGTCGAGGATGTCGATGGTGGCATCGGTGCGCACGGGCTTCAGGTCCGCATCCAGGGCCACCACGCGCATGTGGATGGTCTGCCCCGGCTTGTAGATGGGTTTGTCGGTTTCGAGGAAGAGGAGGGTTCCATCCTGGACCTGGACCTGCGCGCTCTTGGTGAAGCCGGGCCCGCTGACCGCCAGGTCGTAGGTGCCGGGAGTCACCGGCGGGATGTTGAGGGCCACCGTGCCCTTGCCCGCGATCTGCGCGGCCGTCTGCGCGATCACCTTGCCCTGGCGCAGCACGGCCACCCCCACCTTGCCTTGGGCGAGGTTGGCCCCGTCGAAAAGGGAGACAGAGAAGGATGCGGGTTGATTGGCCCGCAGCACGCGTGGCACCAGGGCCACGTAGCCGTCGACGTGGTCGCTGAGCGGCGTACCCACGCCCGCCACCCCCGACGTGGTGTCGCGGTCCCGCTGCACTGCCGACGTGGCCAGTGCCACCCCCATCAGCAGGGCCATCGCCCCCACGGCCGCCGGTGGCGGCGGGCGCGGCGCAGCGGCGTCTCTTCTGCCGTCAGGATACCCTTCATCATCTCCTGCCCCTCCGGCCGCCGGCCCCAGTCCCGATGCGCTCCCGCCGGAACCGGGTTGGCCTCCGTGATCAACCTCCCCAGGTCGCCGCTTTCCAGCCGTTTCTCGCTCATCTCACACCACCTGTTCCCGCGGTTGCGCCCACGGCGGCGACATCGCCTTCCGACGTCAATTCCCGTGCCAGCCTCTTGCGCGTTCGATGGAGACTCACCAGCATCGCCGCCCGCGAGCACCCCACGGCCCTCGCCGCCTCCGCCGTGCTCAAACCCTCCCAGTAGATGAGGGCCAGCGGCTCGCGATACCTCTCCGGCAACCGCGACATGGCCTCGCGGACGCGGCGCGCGCGCTCGTCCGCGGGCTCGGTGGCCGTGCCCCCCTCGGCCTCCCGGCTCAGCTTCTCCACCAGCCCGGCACGGTTGCCGGCGGCGCGCCGCTGGTTGGCCAACACCCGGCGGGCGGTTCCCAGGAGCCAGGGGAGAGGAGGCTCGGGCACGTCGTCCAGCCGGCGCCAGGCCACCAGAAACGTCTCGGACACCACGTCTTTGGCCTCGTCCGGGCAATCGATCCGGCGCAGCGCGTAGCTCAGCACCGAGCCGGCATGGTCTTCGAAGATGCTGCGAAACCGGTCCTTGCGCTCGTCCTGCACTGCCTCCCCCTTTCGAACCGCACCCCGGCCGATGGGTGTCCCGCCCGGTGCCCGCCCGGTGCGCCTTCGCCGCCGCCTTCGCCGCCGACAGGGTGGCGCCTCATCGTCCGCTCGCCCGCCTACTCACTCTATGTCAGGCACGCGGCGTTGTATTACACAGGCGATGGAGGAAGGCGGATTGTTCCCGAAAGGAACACGAACACGGCAGGCTGGCCAGCTCTTGCCACTGCTGCTCGGTCAAGCCCTCGTCCAGCCCCTGCCTGATCTGCTCAAGGAGGTCGAGCTGGTGATCGTCCAGAGGCACGGTGCCGTCGGGGGGGCGGGGCCGGCTCTCCGAGTCGGCGCTGCGGTCCCCCAGCGCCGCATCGATCTTGCCCAGACGGTGGGCGCATTCGTCTTGTTCGATAAGGCCGTCCGTGGCCAGATCTGCCGTGCGTTCGCGCTTGGCTCGTTGATCAGCAAGGGCGGCTTTCAAGCGGTGGCGCTCGGCCTCCCGCGGATCCTCGGGCGTGACGCTCATCTCGGCCTGCAACTCATCGAGCACGTGGCCTGGATGGCGCAGGAAGGCCTCCACGTCAGCGCGGATGGGCTCCTCCAGTCGTTCGCCCTTGATGCCCAGGCTGTGGCAGCCGCCTTCGATGACCTGCAGGCGGCGAAGGTGGCCGTTGCAGCGGTACCAGGTGACGTCTTGTTGGTGGAGCCGCGTGGCGTTCCCGGACGCTCCCTTGGCATAGGCGCGTCGTCCTGAAGATTAGGGTCCATCAGTTCTTCGACCTTGCGCGCCCTGGCCGGTTGCTCGGTGGGCGACCCTTGCCTCAGGTACCGCCGGGCTACCTGCAACTCCCCGCAGTCAAGAGGGCGCGGACGATGGAGTTGCCATCCCCGCAGATGAGCCCTCGGCCTGGGTCTCCCGGTTCCCGCTCCCGGGAGTTGGCCGACCAGATCTGACGGCAACGCTCTACCGGGAAGCGCCGGCGGTGGCCTCCTTGGCCGCACTCGGACCCCAATGGCCTCCGCCACCCGTCCCCAGCCCCGGTCCTCCTGGCCTTCCAACCGCCGCAGTTAGGTGGTGGTCACCTGCAGCGAGGGGTGGTCCAAGAAGCTGGGGACCTGCTCGATGGACTCACCGCAGTTTGGCGTATCAGAAAAGCGTTGCGTCCGCTCAACAGCCTGGGTATGCTGCGGCGAGCGTTTGATTTCCAAATGGTAATTGAGAGGGCTAGGGATGGTAGGTTAAGTGCTGAAACGTCGCAGGATACTATGGCTCGATCCTGTGGTTCCTGGTTGCTTTTCTCGGCGCACCTGCCCCGAACGCCATGGCTGGGCCAATGGACTCGGCGACTCCACCAGCGGAAGGCGTGCGGCTGGGTTTGGGGCGAACACCGTTCGGCACATGGGCTGCGAGTCAAAGGAAAGTAGGCGCCACGGGTGGCCACGGTTTCGAATTGCAGCACAGTACTTGGGCCTCCGTCTGTCGGCGTTGCCCACACAAGTGTAACGGCGCCCGAGACCGCAAGGAGGGTAGATGAGACGTCTGATCGTGACCGGTCTGCTGTCCATCTCTATCGTGCTGGTTCTGTTCTGCGGGTCTGCATTCGCGAGCAACGCTTGGATGTTCTCCCAAAACGACATGCAGGGTGTGCGGGCGGGCGTGCAGACCCCAAATGCGCAACTTTCCGGGATAGTGAGCTATACGACGTCGAAAGCCGCGGTGTGGACGCTACAGAACACCAATGCTGGCTGGCTGGTTAGGCCCCCGACCTATCCTGATCCGAAAAGCTACTACGTCTGGTACGATTCAAGCAGTAACGCGACGGAAGTGATTCTTTCTACCCAGCCATACAGCGAGAGCCGCGCGTACGAGATATGCAATCTGGACAGTGGCAACAACTGGTACATATACATTGTGGGGACGTTCCGCCACCTCTCCTACGACGTCAACAACGATGGGACTGTGAAGAGCGGGGCTGCGACAAGCAATTCAGCTAACAACGTTTGGTGTCGTATCTATGACTACTCGGGAGCGGTGACAGACCCGATATCCAGTTACTACTCTTTCGTGGACAACGACCTGAACGTCTACGACTCTGATTATGTGATTCAAAGCCCACTCGCAATGAACATATACGCAGCCAACTACGATTTCGCCGCTTATGAATAGTAAGGAGTGACTCTCTTGAAGAGAAAGACATGGATAGCGATATCGTGTGTGATTGCCTTGATCGCCGCAATGGGGATGACTCTGCGGTTCTCGGACCTTCTCAAGGCAACAGCAGAAACGACTGCGACAACAGTCGGGGCATCAGTGACCAGCGATCAGTCTCAGGCTTCGGATGCCTCGATCCTAGGGACTCTCGTTGCCGCGCGGGAGTCGAACGGAATCAAGGTACTCGGCGCGAGCGTGGATCCCAAAGATCCTACGTCAGTGACTGTGAAGGTACCGGCGAGCAGCCTGACTGGAGCCAAGGCGATCCTCACGTCGCACGAACTGCATCGTCAGCCGGCCATATTGCGCAAGGATGGAATAACCTTCCATCTTCTGACGATCCTGTCTGTCAATGACGGCGGCGAAGAAGAGATCTACACCATGGCGAACATCGACGATCTTGTGCCAAGCGAGGAGACGGCTGCAGTGTCTCCGGCCTCAGAGGGCGTGACGAAAGCCTCTGTCGAGAGCTTTGTTGCCGACCAGGCACAAAAGGCCGGACTAGATAGCGCGGAAGTCTCCTGGGCGGACAGCGACACCCTCGATGCGACGCTCGAAGTGGTTGTTCCCGCTAAGGGAGATGGCACGCTCGGCGCTTTCCTGGATGAGTTCAATGCCCGGATGACGTCCATGCATCAGAAAGGTGCGGGAGTCAACCAACTGGTGATCCGCGTGCTCGATCCCGCCGGCAACCAACTGGCCCTTGAGTTGCAGGATTTTGATCTCGCTCAAGGCTGGAGGAGCTTCTGGATCTCACCGGTCGTGGACAAGCCGGGTGATCGACCGGAGTTCGCTCCCGATCGTAATCAGTAGGTTGTTCCAGGGCTAGCGGTCACAGATTCGCGGCCAGGGTGGGGGTCCGAGTGTAGTCACACTCGGACCCTATCTATGAGTCTCTACGGGCGGGATTGCTCCGGGGTGGCGTCGGTCCAGCATGTTATCCCAGTTGGGCCGCTACCCCCCAAACACGAGTCACTCGACTCGACGGAAACAGCCAGACTGACATTCGCTGCGAGGCGGCAAAGGCGACCTTCGACCATGTGTATCTGGCTCTATACGAGGACACGGGTGACGGGTCGCAAGCAACCCCGGGAGGCGAGCGGCCAGGAGCATGCCGTAGAGAAGGCTTCGACGACCAAAGGCTGGACATTCACCATGTTCGAGGAGATCTGGAACTCGGGCTTCCCTCAGGAGATGCAGCACTTCGCCGACTGCGTGATGTATGATCGGCCGCCTCTGCTCACGGGGGAGGATGGGC
>JAAYAL010000090.1 GCA_012719395.1 Gaiellales bacterium
CAGAAGGGTACCCGCCAGGGTGGCGATCGGGATCAGGTAGAGGCCGTACTCCCGAAAGACATCTTTGGCTTTCGGGCGCTCGTCGATTGGTATAGGCGCAAGTCTTCTCTTCTTCGCCTCCAGGTAGACGGCCATTGATATACCTACGTAGTACAGCACCGCGGGAATCACGGCGACCTTCACCACACTCAGGTAGGGGACTTGCAGGAACTCGGCCATGATGAAAGCCGCCGCGCCCATGATAGGCGGGAGGATTTGCCCACCCGTGGAGGAGGCCGCCTCGATGGCGCCCGCCAAATGCTTGGGATAGCCAAGCCGCTTCATCAGGGGGATGGTGAAGACACCAGTCGTCGCGACGTTGGCCACCGCACTGCCAGAGATCATACCCATGAGCCCGCTGGATACCACGGCCACCTGGGCGGGTCCTCCCGAGAAGCGCCCTGCGACGGCCATGGCCAAGCGAATGAAGAATTGGGCACCCCCCAGCGTTTCCATGAAAGCCCCGAATATGATGAACATGACTACATACTGAAGCATGGTTTGAAGGGGAATTCCCATGAGGCCGTCAGTGCTGAGGTACATGGTGGTGACAATTCGTTGGAGGTCGAACCCCTTGTGACCGAGAAGACCAGGCAGAAGATACCCGAATCTGAAGTACAGCAGGAATACGACCGCGATTACAACCATGCCCCAGTTCTCAGCTCGCCTGGCGGCTTCGAGAACCAACACCACAGCGATCACACCGATGATGGTATCAGTCGTTGTCGGCATACCAACTCGCGCGGTGAGAGCCATGAAGTTGAAGGCTATGTAGAGACCCACAACGACGGCGCAGATGAGGAACAGGGCATCTCCTGCAACAGAAGCACTTGCCTTCTTACAGAGAGGCTTGAGAAGAAAAGTGGCCACCAGAGAGATCATGAGGAAAATTGCCATCTGGATGTGGAGCGGCAACAACCAGACCGTGGTGGCCAGAATGGAATAAACAGACAGGGTGGCACAAATGACGCCACCAACGAGTGCCCTCACGTTTCTTACGGAGGCCGAACGATCCAGTTCCTCCACTTGCTGTTCCTTTCGGTCGGTGGGGATTGCCGGCTTCCTGGTCAAGCCGGCAATCCCTCTCTTCATCTACTTCCAGAGCCCCTCTTCGGTGAAGAACTTGATCGCTCCCGGATGGTAGTCGACGATACCCTTCGCCTGCAGCCCATTCTCAGCCGCGATCTGTGCGCCTGCCGGGTGCACTTGAGCGATGTCGGCACCGTGCGCGTACACCGCTTTCGCGGCCTCGTACACCGTCTGCTCATCTTCTGCCGCACCGGTAATCAGTGCAGCCACGTTTCCAAGGTTGTCGACCGCATAGTCGATTCCCGAGTAGACGCCTACCTCAGCAGTGGAAATGACGTACTGCGGCTTCTCCGCGATGATCTTCTCAAGGATGCTACGGTCCACGCTCACCAAGTCGATGTCGGCCGTCTGGGACAGTTCGACGACGCTGGCCATCGGGTGCGCGCCGAGTTCGAACATCGCGTCGATGGTGCCATCCACAAGCGCACTGGACGCGGCGTCTCCGCCGATGAACTGCTCACTGATATCGTCGTACGACAGACCAACCCCTGCAAGAAGCGCCTGGGCAGCAGTCTCCACACCGTCTCCAGGTTTGCCGACCGCTACCTTCTTGCCCTTGAGGTCCGCGACTGATGCGATGCTGCCCTTCTTGACGATGAGCACCAAAGCGTCGGAGTAGAGCGTCCCCACAATGCGGATATCCATGGGGGCGTCAAACGGCGCTGTTCCCTCGAAGCCAGGGATGGCTGTCGACAGAGGAGCCAAACCGAAGTTCAGCTTCCCGGCCTTGAGGAGGCGTATGTTTTCGATGGAGCCCGCGGTGGTCTCGGCCGTGGCCGTCACACCGGCCATATCGCGCGTCATCGCCTCAGCAATGCCAATGCCGATGGGGTAGAACGTCCCACCAGGGCCAGACGTGCCGATGGAGATGTTCTTGGAACCCGAACTAGGCGTTTGCGTGGTTTCCGTGGCGGCCCCGGTAGTGGCAGTCACATCTGACGATCCTGCGGCCCCCGTCGTGGTGGTTTCCGTCCCGCAACCGGTGACGACCACCGCAGCGCAGGCAAGGATCAAGGCAGCCAACAGAGGAAGCACCTTCTTGATGTTCATTCACTCCCCTCCAACGATTTGTTCTCACATTCGTGCAATCCACGCGCAAGACCCTACGGCACCACCCCCTCACACGTCCGCGGCCGACCTGCTACAGACAATGTCAGCGGCTATTCGACCGACTGGACGTCAGGAACTGGCGCCGAGAAGCCGAGTTCTGTCCAGCGTTTCGCCACCTGTTCACACACCTCTCTCTTGGGATGCGAACGTGTCGAGAACGTCTTGATGTGCCGATAGTCCTTACAGGCGTTGACCAGCGCCTTTGATCCAAACGGCCGTTTCTCGGGCGGATTCTGGCTGGGGTCAAGCGGCGACGACCATGTCATCCTGAGCACGTCGATGTCTTCCGAGGGATTGCACCTGGTCGTCATCGCCCACAGGACCTGATCTATCTTCGTTGGATCTACATCGTCATCCACTGCCACAATCCACTTCGTGTAGTAGGCAGCGGCCGGGCACTGGGCGGCAAGAGCGAGCACCTGCGCCGCGTGTCCGGGACGTGCTTGTTTGAGTGAGACGATCACCAAGCCGAAGCCCCCGGCCGCTGCGGGGTGGGAATAGGCACCCCGAATTCCCGGCACACCCAGCTTCTCAAGGTCGTCCCAGATCTTGGCCGACCTGATGATGCTGAAGAAGGTGTTCTGCTCGCAGGCGGGGTATTCAGCCATGAGCGCACAGGTCAGAATGGGCGCGTCGCGGTGGTGGACAGCCTCTACTTTGATGACAGGAGCATCCGCCTCAGGCTTGCCGTAGTAGCCGGTAAACTCGCCGAACGGGCCCTCCGGCTTCATGTCCCCGGGATACGCAAAGCCTTCCACAGCTATCTCTGCGTGAGCGGGGATGGGTAGGCCGGTGACCGGGCCAATCACAACCTCGATCCCCTCACCCCGGATCCCCCCACCAACGTCGAACTCGGAAACGTCGCGGGCGAACCCCTGGCTTCCGAGCATGAACAGCAGTGGATCCACGCCATAGACGGCCACGACTGGGCACGGTTGCCCCTTGCTCCAGTACTTCTCCCTTTGCAGGAAGGCGTCCTTGCCGGGCGACACGTAGAATCCCACTTCACGGGGACCCTGCAGCATCTGGCGGTACGTTCCCACGTTGACAGTTCCGTCTTCCGGGTCTCGGGTAATGACCACATCGCCCGTGCCCAAGTATCTGCCGCCATCAAGCGGCCACATCCGAGGCACCGGTAGCCTGGTGAGGTCTATCTGCTCTCCAAACAGGCTGTTTTGAGTGACCGGCGCCGAGGAAGCGTCAATCATCCTCGGGGCGATCAGCGGGCGCGCCAGCAGTTCACGGGTAGCCCGGATGAGATCTCGCGTGGGAAGAGCCGGATCAAGCCCAAGCCCAAGCGCGATCCGTTGCTCGCTGGAGCCCAGCATGTTCCACAGCAGGGAGGTTCCAGGAATACCAGAGTCGGTCGGGTTTTCGAACAACACCGCGGGTGATTGCTGTGTGTATGAGGCCATATATGAGACGGTGCTCATCTCCAAGTTCCAACTGACCGGCACGCCTACCCGGTGCAGTTGACCGGCAGATTCCACCTGCGTGATCCATTCCCGGAGATCCTTGTACACGTTCTCGACTCCTTTTCTCGCTACCTGATGCCTCAGCTATCCCATCACCCGCGTGTATCGGCCAACGATCAATTGCCCTCTTCGGAAACCAAGCAATGCTGAACGTGAGAAAGGAACGAGCAGGAAGGAAGGAGAAATAAATGCGCACACAAGGTGAGGGTGTCGTGCTCAAACACGCCCATCTCTTCTTGTGAGCCGCGCGACAGATCACCCTGCCCCCTCATTCAAGCCCATCACGTTGGCAGTAGCCGCCTCCGCCGCTACCGGGCAGGCACATTCTAGGTTTGTGCGCCCCATAATGCAAGCTAAATCTGACTTCTAAAGTTCTGAAACGATACCTTTATGCCCACCGCGACCCTCATCGGTGACCCCAAGCACCGGTAGCACAAATCAATGGTTTTTCTACAGTACCTTTGTGGTAGGATTGTGGCATGGCAAAAACGACGCTGACCACAAAGACCATGCCAGAGGCCGATTCCGTCGCGCCCTTGATGGAGCTCTACGGTCTTGGGTTCGAAGGCGGATTCAAGATCAACATTCGCTCCGCGCTCACGCAGATCGTCGATATCTTCCGGCTGCGCTTGCAAGCCGGCTACTACGGGACTGGCGATCGGCTACCGCCCGAGCGAGAAATCGCTGAGGAGTTCGGAGTCGGCCGCCCGCTGATTCGCAAAGCACTGGCCGTCCTCAGGGAGGAGGGCTACCTCATCGCGAAACGTGGGGCCTTCGGCGGTCACTACGTCACAGACCTGGAAGTGCCCACTCGCAAATGGCTGGAGACGGTGAGAGCGGATAACGGCGCCCACCTCCTCGACGTCATAGACCTGCGCATGGCTGTGGAAACCCGTGCGGCCGAGCTCGCGGCGGAACGAAGGACCGCAGAGGAGCAGGCAGCGATTGAACTTGCTGCGGCTCAACTCAATCACCTTCTCGAGGTGTCACTCGGCCAAGCTCACGCGCAGACCAACGCGCATGAGCTACACAGAGCCGACTTTCGCTTCCACGAGATGATCGCCAAATCGAGCCACAGCGCTTCCGTTGTTACCGCGATGGCCCAGATACGGGGACTGACCTTCTTGGCCCGACCGGTCGCCTACAAGGAGTTGAAGGGCACGGTCGAAGACCACTCCATCATTTTCAGGGCTATCCGTGTACAGGATCCCCATACAGCCGCTTCGGCCATGAGGCGACATCTTGACCACGTGAAAGACTCATATTTGCGGCTAGCCGGCGAGGGGGACGGGCGAGGCAGAGTCGACGGCGTCGAGGAGCCCTTCTCGTGACTGAGATCATAGTCGGAGTCACGGGCGCCACCGGCATGCCTATGGCCGTCGCGACACTACGCGCGCTGCGGGAGCTGGAGGTGACCACGCATCTCGTCATGACGGATGCCGCCCGGCGTGTTGCTGAATTGGAAACCGACCATTCGGCCGACGCGTTCCTCAAGCTGGCGGACATCTGTTACGAGATCGGCGACATCGCGGCTCCGATCGCCTCCGGGTCCTTTCCTTGCATGGGCATGATCGTGATTCCCTGCTCCATCAAGAGCCTGTCGGCGATCGCCAACAGCTACTGCGACAACTTGCTGACCCGAGCGGCTGACGTCACCCTGAAAGAGCGCCGCAAGCTTGTGCTCGTGGTTAGAGAGGCCCCACTGCACGAGGGGCATTTGCGGCTCATGCTGCGGGCCAGTCGTGCCGGCGCGGTCATCTTCCCCCCGGTTCCCAGCTTCTATGGCTCTCCAGAAAGCATCACTCAGCTCGTCAACCAGATAGTTGGGCGTGCGCTGGATCAGATCGGCGTGAACAACGGGCTATGCAGGCGCTGGGGCGTTGACGTTCACGCCCTGACGGACCAACGACCGCGCACTGGACCTAGGAGAGACCCGACGTACTGCTCGTAAGGCCTGCGAACAACCAGTGCCCTGCCGGCTCACTTCTCGCCACGTCGAACACGGACCGCCGGTCGGCCTACGCTACGCCGGAGAAGACTCTTGCAGTTGACGAGATGCCGGTTATCCCGGTCTATTGGCGCGCCGGTCTCGCCTTTGCCGCCTCGGCACAGCAAAGCTGGGAAGCCACGCAACCGACAAGGCCGCGCAGCGTGGCGGCGGCTCCCGGCGTAGAACGGGGTTCGGCCCCCGTGGCGCTCACTCCGTAGCGAAGTACGTGGAGATGGCAGAGGCCTCTTCGTCCACCGTGGATGGATCCACGAGATCTGCCGCATGGGCCTTCAAGATCGCGACCAAGCCATCAAGTATGTCGGCGGCCTTCCCGCTCTCGTAGAGTTCAGTCGTAAGCTCCGCCAGCCGGTCTTCATAGAGCTGCGCCCACTCGGGGTTGGCCATGAACCGCTCCACGAGAATGTTGGACTTCCCACCCATGCCCCTCGGAGCGTTACCCCGCGTCTGACCCCCACCGGGGAACTGCCCGGCGGTCGGCGGCTCCATCCCTTCTGGCTCCATCCCTTCTGGTGGCTGCGCGTCTTCCGGCATGCCGTCGGGCAACTGCATCCCATCGGGCAATTCGCCGTCGAAGCCCCGCGTGTCCGGCCCCGTTGCGCCACCCCAATCCTGATTCCCCAAGCCACCCGCGCCACCCATCATGCCCGCGCCACCCATCATGCCGAAGGCCAGATTATGATCCCAGGCCACCACCGTGAACCGCTCAACCTCGGTGTCGTAGTACAGGTAGGAGTTGTTGCCCATCCCATCGATATCATCGGTGTTGCCGATGAGTTCTTGCACAGCCAGATAGGTGGCAAAGGCTTCGACATCCAGGCGCTCTGGTAGTTCGGCCTCGAACGTAGCGTCATCCGAGTTGTTGATGAAGTCCAGGAACTGGATCAGCGGAACAAGATCGGCATTGGTCTTGCCCGCCTCCTGATCGAAGACCTCGTCGTAGGATTCGGGTTCCTCGCCTCGGTAGCTGTAGTCCCCGGTACTCTCAGCCTTGTACAGCGCCCCCTTGATGCTGAAGTTCTTGGCCATCCACCTGTCATCAGGATTCTCGATCACCAGCCGGAGACTGGGTCTGCTGTCGTTGACGCTGAAGCGCACGTAGGCGGCTTCCTGGGAGGCAATCCCGGCTTGGGCCAATAGAGCAAGAGAGACAGCTTCGTTGAGAGCCGTCTCGGTGACATTCGAGCGGACCGCCAGCTCCACAATACCCTCATGGTTCTGTCGGTCAACGAATTTGTCCAGATCGATGAGCCACGGAAGAGCCTGCGGTTCGTCCTGGGACCCTCGCCCCATGTCTCCCGTGAATCCCCTGCCCCCTTCCTTGAGGCCCATGATCGACGAGTTCCCTTTGAGGCGCAGACCGACGTTCTCGTAGGTCTCACCATCGATGGTGACGATAGCTTTGATCCACTCCTTATCGCCGCTCTCCGTGTAGGCCGCCATCGCAGCATCGTAGTCGTCTTGAGACAAAGTGACCGCGATCTCGTGAACGGCTGAAGTGCCGAAGAAACCTTCCCCGACGGTACCGGACTCGGCGGCTCCAGCCGTAGTGGACGCCGACGACTCGTCCGACGTCACAGGCGAACCACACCCGCTTGCCACGGGCGCGACCACGAGGAGCACTGCAGCCATGGTCAGGCCCCACCGAAACAGCGACGATCTGAGCATTCCCGCAACCCCTAAGCTGTTCTTCATCCGACGAAGATCTCCACCGTCGCAGGCGCCGTGGACCGGTTGAGTTCGGTAGCGAACTGAGTCCAGTCAAAGGCCGCCTGGTGCTTGTACTGGTACTGGAGGTTGACTCGACCGTCCACCACCGACATCGACTCCAGGCTCACCCCCTTCAGCTTCGTACCGAGAAACGATTTGATGCTCTCTTCCAACTGCTCGAACTGGCCACGGTCCATGGAGAGCATGAGGCTGCCCCGCGCTCCAACCGCCGCTCGGTCACGCAGGAACCACTTGGCCGAGAGAACCGAGAGGACGGCCACAAGCAGGAGCGCGACCAGCATGAAGTTGCCCGAGGACGCGCCGATGGAGCAGGCGATCAGGACGAGAAGAAAACCGATCTCCGCCGGGTCCTTCACCGGCGTACGGAAGCGCACGAATGACAGGGCGCCCAGGAGACCGAGGGAGAGAGGGATGGAGGTCTGGATTCCCAGGAAGAGAACGGTAATGGCGGGGCCGCCCACGAGGAACATGCGATGCACGCCGGCGCCGATGTGTCTCGACCCATAGAACAGCTGGTAGATGAAGTAGACGATGATCGAGAAGATGACGGAGAAACCAACGGAAATGAGCGCCTCGGCCCATCCCAAGGACGATTGCATCCCCTGCCATACCGATGCCACTTCCTGCCACATCTCTTCACTCTCCATTCTGTTCCGTTCTGCTGACCCAGCCTATGGGGCCGGGGGCCCTCTCCATCACCCCAGAAGGCCAGGCACGCGACACGCTGCCCCGAGCAGAAGCGTGCGCATCCAGGCTAGAGGAATACTTCGAATACCGTGTCCAGGAAGAGCCGATGTCGGCGAGGGGCCGCAGCGCAGGTGGCATGTGGAAGGCCGGGCCCTTGATCTCCACCACGGCTCCGGGAAGGACCAGACCTCGTTCGCCGAGCGCCAGCCCCGGCTTGACGATCGATGACCGGATACGCCAATCCAGGGAGACGCGGAAGCCGGTGACCGGCTCCGTGAAGCGGCAGCGCGCGTAGGAGATGGCGATCACTGGACAGAAGCGGCCACCGGGAGGGAAGAGACCGAAGCGGGCCATGGTGTCAACCAGCAGAGCCGCAGGGACGATGCCCTCCTCCAGTGCGGTAAAGGTGAGGGCCGACGCGGGCGCCTCCACGGCCAGGCGCTGCTTGGTGGAAGCAAAGGCCCGCCGGCTTTTGCGCTCCAGCCACACCTCCACACTCCGTTCGCCCGGTACGCCGACGGATGAAGAGCCCCCTGCCTCCAGCCGATGGGGGTCGAGTTCGTCGCCATACCAGCGGATGCGGACCTTGTCCTTGGCCAATTCCCCCGCATCGGACTTGCGATGCTCCTCCAAGTCAACGGTGTCGAAGTACAGGCTGTTCACTTGCCCCCCGGGGAACTGCGGGTCGCGCCGACAGGTACGCAGGAGCAGCCCCAGAGCAAGGCCGATGTGGTCGGGCCGCACAAACAGCTTCTGCTCCACGCGCTCGCTCAACCGGGGGCCCGCCGAGACCCGGCTGCTCGGGCTGATGTGCAGGTTGGCCGGAGCGGTCGTTTTCACCGCGACGCGGCCTCCACGTGTAGGTTCCGACAAAGGATGCCAGGGCTGATACGCATGGCACCACTATGAACCCGACCACGTAAATGGTGCGTAAAGTGGAAGAGAAGCCGAGGATCGAGAAGCACTCTGCGATCCCGAACGCCACTCCGGTCCGGTGTGCATCGGTGCCCCCTTCCGGCGGATCAGCGCCCTTCGCCGAGCAGATCGGGTTCTGGACGAATGGATCACTCGGTTCGACGCGCATGAGGACGAGGTGGCCGCCCGCTTCGGCGAGGAGTTCGTACGCATGTGGCGCTGGTCTCGTTGTGGAACTGCCGTCGCGGACCCCTACGTGGCCAAGCGCCTCGTCTGATGACCCCCCAGCCCTACTCCCAGCGAAAGAGACGGCCGGTCAGAAAGGCGCAGATCACCATGGTGCCGGCCAACACCACGGTTTCCACCAGCATGCCGGACCAGGGCGCGCCGAACCAAAGGCCCTTCAGGAGTCTGACCGCGTAGGTGAGCGGCAGGAAGTCGGAGATGCGGCGCACCGACTCCGGCATGATCTCTATGGGAATGCCCGCCCCGGAGAGGGACATCATGGGGTAGAAGATCACCATGCCCATGACCTGCGCCACCCGCGCGCTGGAGGCCACCGAGGCGATGAGGTAGCCGACAGAGAACATGGATACCGCGCAGAGCAGGACCCCGGCCAGGACGAGCAGGGCATTCCCTTCGAAGCGCACGTGGTAGAGCAGGCTGCCCCCCAGGATCAGCGCGGTGTAGGCCGGCATGGAGACGTCCATCGATCCCCGCCCGGCGAAGAGGGGGCTGGGATCATTGCCGTATATGGTGCCGAACAACACCACCAGCAAGGGAGGGAAGGCCAGCGTGAAGAAGGTGGCTACAGGCTCCCGTACGTAGAGCAGGATATCCATCAGAGTGAGCCGAGCCAAGCCTCTCACAGCCTACTCCCGCATCTCCCGTCCGGTAAGGGCGAGAAACACGTCCTCCAGGGTGGGATCTTCGGTGCGCAGGTCCACCAGGTCAACCGCGGCGTCCTCCAGGGCGGAGACAACCCCGCCCACGAAGCGCTCCCCGCCTCCATGGACCACCAGGCGATCGCCCGACTCCTCGACACGCTGGACCGAGGGCAGGTGCTCCAGTGGCGGCGCAGCCTTGCCCGGCGGCAACGTCAGCACCAGGCGCCTGTCCACCCCCAGCGAGCGGATCAGGGCCTCCGGCGTGTCAACGGCGACGATGCGGCCGTGATCCATGATGAGCACGCGGTCGCACAATCGTTGGGCCTCCTCCATGAAATGAGTGGTGAGCACGACGGTGCACCCCGACTCGCGCACCCGGCCCACCAGTTCCCACATGGAGCGCCGGGCCTGCGGGTCGAGTCCCGTGGTGAGCTCGTCGAAGAAGACCACTCCGGTTGGTTGACCAGGGCAAGCGCGATGAAGAGGCGCTGCTTCTGGCCGCCCGAGAGCCTGCTGAACGGGGCTCGGCTCTTCTCCGCCAGCCCCATCCGCTCGAGAAGCCCGGGCAGGTCAGCCTGCCGTTGGTGGAAGGAGGCAAAGAGCCTCAGCGATTCAGCGGTCAAGCACCGGCCCCCTGATATATATGATGTTGATAGTCATCATTGTGGTCGGTTATACTCCGGCGGTTCGGACACGAGTGAGGTGACACCAGAAAGGCGGCAGAATGGGCGGAAACAGAAAGTTGGGTTCGATCACACTCGGGTTGGTGCTGCTTTTGGCACTCTTTGCGGCCGGTTGCGGGGGAAGCACCACCACCTCCGCCGCCCTGGCCACGTCTGAATCCACGCCGGCCGCGAGCGACACCACGGTGACCACGGAGACCACCGCGACCACGGCAGCGAGCGCCGACTACAAGGTCGCTGTGGTGAGCCCGCCCTTCTCGGCCTCCGAGGATGAGTATCGCGGCGGCCAGACGGTCAAGAAGAAGTATGGGGACATGATTGTGCACCTGGTTCTCCCGGACGATTTCACGGGCGAGCAGGAAACGGTCCTCTCGCAGATCACCAGCTTGGGCGATGATCCGCAGGTAAAAGCTATCGTCATCGCGGCCGGATACACCGGCATCCTCCCCGCCCTCATCAAGGTCAAGGAAAGCCGCCCGGACATCAAGATCATCACCGCCCCCATCTGGGACGACCCCGATCAGATGGCCAAGTACGTGGATCTGGCCCTGGACACGGATGCCATCAAACGCGGCGTCAACATCGTGCAGAAGGCCAAGGAGATGGGGGCCACCACGCTCATCCACTACTCCTTCCCCAGCCACATGCAGAAAGAGCTGCTGGCCCAGCGGCGGGACACCATGGAGGCCGAGGCGGAGAAGAACGGCATGACCTTCGTGGCCATCATGACGCCTGACCCCTTCACCAGCGACAACGGCACCACCGCCATGCAGCAGTTCCTCAGCGAGGACGTACCCAAGGAGATCGAGAAGTACGGCAAGGACACGGCCATCTTCGGCACCAACTGCGGCATGCAGGAAGTGATCATCTCCAAAGTGGTGGAGACCGGGGCTATCATGCCGGAGCAGTGCTGCCCCACTCCCACTCAGGGCTTCCCGGCTGCGCTCGGCATCGAGATAGACGAGGAGAACGCAGGAGACGTGGACGCCCTCAACGCGCAGATCAAGGACAAGCTGGCGGCGGCGGACATGGCCGGGCGTCTCTCCACCTGGCCCATCCCCTTGGGCATCTTCTTCCCCGAGTTCGGTGTGGAAGTGGCGAAGATGATGATCGAGGACGACTTCGATGGGCGAGACCCTGAGGTGTTGGCGTCGCTGGCGGAGGAAGTGGCCGGCGTCAAGGTCAGCTTCGACACCTACAAGGGCTACGACAACTACTACATGATCATCATGGAGTCCATCTTCTATTGATGGTGAACAGGTGACAGGGAGCAGTGGATGGTCGGCCGGCACCTGATGGCCGACGACCGCGGCGCGCCGGGGCTCTGCCCCGGCGCGCCTTCTCATACCGGGAAGCGTTTCGGGCCGGTGGTCGCTTGCTGCTCGAACTGAAAGGCATCACCAAGTACTTCGGGGCGCACCCGGCGCTGGCCGGCGTGGACCTGTGCGTGGAAGCGGGCGAGATCCACGCGCTGGTGGGCGAGAACGGGTCGGGCAAGAGCACGCTGGCCGGCATCATCACCGGCTCCCCTCACATCGAGGCCACCGGCGGCTGGCAGGGCGAGATGCTCCTGGCCGGCCGACGGGTACGGCCCGTTCTCCCCGCTCAGGCCTTGTCGTTGGGCATCGCCTTCGTGCGCCAGGAGCTGGCGCTGATTGGGGACCTGAGCATCGCCCGCAACATTGCCCTGGGAAGGGAACCGCTGCGTGTGCCGAGGTTGGGGCGATGGTCGGGGGTGGACGACCGGGCGCTCCACGAGCAGACAGAGCAGGCCCTGCAGGCGATTGGTGCCGCCGTCCCCCCTGATCTCCCGGTGGACTCGCTCCCACTGGGGACGCGGCATCTGGTGGAAATCGCGCGCGAGATGGACCGGCCGGGGCTGACGTTGCTTGTCTTGGACGAGCCCACGGCCGCGCTCTCCGAACGGGAGGCCGAGCATCTCGCCGGGGTCCTCCGGGCGCTCGCCGCGAAGGGGACAGCCATCGTCTATATCTCGCACCGTCTGGATGAGGTGATGGCACTCTGCCACAGGCTGACCGTCCTACGCGACGGTGAGGTGGCCGCCACCGGCCCTTGCGCCGACTTCTCCAAGCTCCATGTGGCGGAGCTCATGCTGGGCCACGGGGTGGAACAGACCCTGAGGCACACCCGCCGCCCCGCGGGCGGCGATCCGGCCCTCACCCTCCGTGCGTTCAGCTCCTACTTGCCCACGGAGTGCGTGCGCGATCTGGACGTGGAAGTACCGAAGGGACAGATCGTGGGGGTGGCAGGATCGGCGGGGCACGGCCGCCTCAGCATCATCAACGGGCTGCTGGGCCTCTGTCCTGCCCGGGGGGAGGTGAGAGTGGGAAACGAAGCCGTACGCCCCGGCGACGTTCGTGCCGCCGCCCGCCGTGGATTGGCCTGTGTGTCTGAGGATCGCCGATCCACCGGTCTCCTCATGGACGAATCGGTGGCGTTCAACATCGCCTGGCCGCTGCTCATGGCAAAGGGCGCCTTCCTGGCTCACAGGGTGGGCGGCGGGTTCCTGCGCCGGCAGGCAATGCTCGATTTCGTCGTTCCCTACGCCGAGCAACTGGACATCCGCTGCAGGGGGCTTGATCAGCCGGTGCGGGAGCTGTCGGGCGGCAACCAGCAGAAGGCCTGCCTGGCCCGGGCATTGGCCCTCCAGCCAGCCGCACTGGCCGTAGCGGAGCCCACGCGCGGCATCGACGTGGGAGCCAAGCGCCGGATCCTCTCCGCCCTCCACGATATGGCCCAGGAGGGAGTAGGCGTGCTGCTTACCTCCAGCGAACTGTCCGAGATCGCTACCGCCGCCGACCAGGTACTGGTGCTTCGAAGCGGGTCGGTCAGCGAACGGCTGGAGGCCCCGCTTGACATGGACCGGCTGGCCCTGGCGGTTGCCGGTGTCAGCGCCGAACCCTCGATCGCCTGAGCGCCGTGCCCCGCCCATTCTCCCTTCCCACCCCCCTGCGCGACCCGGCCCGCCTCATCATCGGAGCCTTCGTGGTGGGGCTCGCTGTGGCGGCAATCCTCCTGCACCTACCGCTCTCCGGTCTCCTGGGGGACACGCTTGTCCGCTTCGGCATGAACGTGGTGCTGGTCCTCTCGCTGGTTCCCATGTTGCGGACGGGCCTAGGGCTCAACTACGGCCTGCCGGTGGGTATCCTGGCCGGTCTGCTGGGGATGGCGGTGTGCGTGCAGTTCAACCTGAAGGGCGCTGGCGGGCTGATGGCGGCCGTGGCACTCGCCGCAATGATCGCGGTGCCGGTGGGCTGGACCTACGCCCGCGTCCTCCTCAACGTGAAAGGGAGCGAGGAGGTGGTCGGCACCTTCTTGGGCTTCTCTGCCGTCTACCTCATGGCCGTCTTCTGGTCAACCGCCCCCTTCACCAATCCCAAGATGCTCTGGCCCATCGGCGGCCAGGGCCTGCGCCCGCAGGTCAACCTGGATCTCTTCTTCGGCGGCGCCCTGGATTCCATCCTGCGTTTCTCAGTGGGAGGCTGTCGCGTGCCCACGGGTCTCCTTCTCTTCGTGCTGGCGCTCTGCCTGACCGTGTGGGCCTACGGCCGCACGCGTGACGGCACGGCCATGCGGCTGGTAGGGGCCAACGAGCGGGCGGCCATCGCCACCGGCATTGACACCCGGCAACTGCAGGCACGGTCGGTGATCCAATCGACCGTGCTGGGGGCGGTGGGCATCGTCATCTACGCGCAGACCTACGGCTTCCTCCAGCTCTACGACGCCCCGCTCATGATGGCGTTTCCCGCCGCCGCCGCCATCCTCATGGGCGGCTTCCAGGGCGGGCGCGTCACCATCGCCCACGTCATGGCGGGAGCGTTCGTCTTCAACGCCATCCTGGTGTTCTCCACTCCGGTGGCCAACGAGTTGCTCGTGCCCGAACTCGCCGAGATCCTGCGCACCATCGTGACCAACGGCGTCATCCTCTACGCGCTACTGGCAGGCACATCGCCCCGCAAACGCGCGAGGAGCAGGGGCGGGTGACGGCAGAAGCGGGGCAACCGGTGACCGCGCGGCAGACGGTGGAGGCCGAGGCGCCACCGCCGGTGATGGCCGAGGCGGGGCAAGCGTCGGCCGAGAAGCGACCGGCACGGGGCGGGGTGGAACGAGCCAAACGCTTTCTGGTTCGCTACTCCGTGCCGCTGTTCTTCGCCGCCATGGCCGTGGTGGCCTTTGCTTATGCCGGCCTGTCCTGGCGCTTCGTGGCCAACGAAGTGCTCACCCGCTTCGCCCGCGACTCCATCATGGCGCTGGCCATGGTGGTTCCCATCGTCGCCGGCATGGGCCTCAACTTCGGAGTCACCTTCGGCGCATTGGGCGGCCAGCTTGCCATGATCGCGGTGACCGACCTGGGAATCGGCGGCATGGGCGGACTAGTCGTGGCACTGGCGGGCGGCTCGGCCTTGGGTGCGCTGTTCGGGCTGCTGCTGGCCGCGCTGCTCAACCGGGCGCGCGGCAAGGAGATGATCGTGGGCATCATCGCCAGCTTCCTGGCCGCCGGCATCTACCAGCTCATCCTCATGGTGGCCTACGGAACCATCATCCCCAGCCACAACCCGGAGATGCTGCTATCGCGCGGCGTGGGAGCCAGGGACACCCTGGACCTCGTGGGAGTTCGCGGCGTCTTGGACAACCTGGCCATGGTGCAGGTGGCCGGAGTCAAGGTGCCCTTGGCCACGCTGGCCCTGGTCGGCCTCTGCGCGCTGGCGGTGCACGGGGTCCTTCGCTCCGCGCAGGGCAACCGCCTGCGTGCCGTCGGTGCGGACCCCGAGAAAGCCCTCCTGGCCGGCCTGAGCGTGACCAGCATCAGGACGAGCGCAGTGGTCGTGTCCACCGTGCTGGCGGCGGTGGCGCAGATGGTGTATCTGCAGAACGTGGGCACCATGAACACCTACACCGCCCAGAAGACAGCCGGCTATCTGGCGGCCGCCGCCATTCTGGCGGGCGGCGCCACCGTCAAACGGGCCACCATCAGCAATGCACTCGTCGGGACTGTCCTCTTCCACTTCATGTTCGCCCTCAGCCCGCTGGCGGGCATGAACATCACCGGCAGCCCCGGGCTGGGCGAGTTCTTCCGCACCTTCATCACCTACGGCACCATCTGCGTGGCGCTTTTCCTGACCGGTTTGCGCGAGCGCCGCTAGAGGCTCTCCACGAACGCTTCGATGCGCGTCCGCAGCTGCCCCTCGTCCGCCGTGGAGTAGTCCGTCTCGATCTTGAGGTAGTGCAGTCCCAGCTCGTCCCGCACCGTCCCGCCCAATACGGCCGATTCCACATTGAAGGTGTGGCACGCCTGCCATACCACGTCGATCACGCCCTCCACCCGGAAGTCCCGGACCGTGCGGCGCAGCAGGTCCAGGCGGTTTTCGTTGGGGCTCATGCAGGCGCAGGGCAGGTCCAACGTGAAGCGGGCGAGCGACTCCCAGGGATCGCCCGCTTCGTCCGCCAGCCGGTCGAAGGTTTTGGAGCCGCTGCAGGCGTCGTGGGCCACCACCCGCGCGCCCGCCTCCTCGGCCAGCCGCATCACCTTGTTGGTGTCCGGCGACATCGGGGTGCCTGTGATGAGAAGGCGAGGCCGCCGAGGGGACACCGCGGCAGGCCCGGCCATCGCGACCGGGTTGGCGGTCGCCAAGGTCTCGGAGGTCACTGCGGTCTCGGAGGTCACTGCGGTCTCGCCGTCCAGCACCGTCGTCAGCCGGTCCAGCAACTCCAGGTAGACGGAGCGATCCACCAGGAAATCGTGCAACCGGCGTACGTAGAGCATCTGCTGCCAGGTGAGGGGCGGGACGTCGCCACGGAAGCCGGCCAGGACGCGTTGCAGCTTGCGACGGATCTCATTCTCCACGCGGATCTCACTACTGAGAGCGTCGTCCGTGACCGCCACGCCCCCATGCTCCGCCATGAAGGCGGCCACCCGCCGTAACTCAGCCAGCCAGCTCGCTCCCGCGCCCGGCGCATTCCGGTCGTAGGGGAGCTGCATGACGTGCGTGGGCTTCAGGAGACCCAGCAGCTCGAAGGTCTTCTTCTTCCCGTCACAGGTGGTTTCGCCGATGAGGATGTCCGAGAAATGGAAGAAAGGACAGGTGTCGGTCACGGCCAAGCCATAACTGGACTTGATGAGCGGGCACAGGTTGCGCGGCAGCGTGGCCTCGGCCGCGGCGATGGCCTCCTGGTCGTCGCCGCACAGCGAGACCGGTATGCCACCGGCGGCGCGAATGAGCTCGAAGGGGATGTAGCCGCAGTAGAGGCCCACCACCAACCTGCCCTCGTCTTTGGCGCGCTTGAGATCCACCTGAGCCCAGTTCGCATGCTCGTCGAATTCGGCGATCAACGAAGGTACATCCAGAGCATGTGGTGCACTCATGTGTTCCATAAGTTGGCAGCATAGCACCCCGCACGCGAGGGATGGGCATCAACGGGCCGGTCAACAGTGACACACGCGTGCCGGCCATCGGCAAAGCAATGGAACAGTTGCTCGGGTCTCTGCTCATGCCCAACCTGGAGCAGCAGCCGCCCATAGTCCGCGTAGTGCCACCCGGCGTCGACCGCACGACCCGGGTGGCACTACGATCTGCTCGACCGACCCCAAGCGGCCCTCAGGAGCATGGGCCGACTTCATCGGCTCCTACGTGTGGGCCGCGGCCGACCAGGTCTTCCTGCACCGCATAGCCCTCAACATAGACCCGGCCAATCTGCTCAGTGGTGATCAGCGATTCCTTGAATGCATCGATCGGTCGGCGAATAGACTGGCGACCCTGAAGTTCGACCCATGATTGACGAAGGCCTCGCGGGGTCTTCGTTCTTGTACGCTCGGGCAGGGACCTATGGTGAGACTCAGCCGGTGCAGCTCAGCCACCCGGCCGTCAAGGACACCGTCAGGGCCAAGCCAACGACGAAGCCGGCACCCGCCCCCGAGGCTCGGTCAGGCGGGGAGTCCAGATGAGGCTTGTTTCACGGTGGCGCCGGTGGCAGACGCAAGAGCTACCCGGCGCCGGTGAACCTGACGCCGTCCTCGTGGCAGATGAGCTGGATGGCATCGCGGCCGGTCTTCACGCCCCCCGGGATGCCGCCGCCCGGCGACACCCACTGGCCGGCCATGCAGAAACCGTCCAGCCCCGTCAGCGTCCGCGGCATCTCCTCGCGCAGGTTCTCAGGAGTGGTCATCCAGCCTTCCATGCTGCCCCGCCAATTGCCCGTGTAGCGTTCCGTGGTGGCGGGCGTGGCCACATCCACCATCTCCACCTGGGAAGCCAGGCCGGGAAGCCGCCGGTCGAGCCGGGCGATCACCTTCTGCGCCACCTCCTCCTTGGTGACGCGGTAGCCGTCATGGTTGGAGCGACGAAGCGACGACCAGTACTCGTGGTCGCCGTCGAAAAGAGCCGTGATGATGCTCTTGCCGGCGGGCGCCAGGGTGGGATCGAAGTTGTGGACCCGCGCCAGGATGGCGTGAGTGGCAAGGCTGCCATAGGTCCAGGGCTCGCCCAGCGGCAGATTCCAGCCGCAGATGGTGTGGGGCTCCGCCGAGCAATCGCGGTTGACGCCAAGGGCCACGAAGACGATGCCGGGAAAGGGCGGATAGGTCTCGTAGTAGCGAAGGAAACGCTCGTCCAAGAAGCGCCCATCCAGCAGATCCCACAGCGTGGCATGGCCGTCGGCGGCGGATATGACGTGGTCGGCCCGGACCCGCTCCCCGTCCTGCAGCCGGAGGCCCACCGCACGGTCGGCTTCCACCATGATCTCCTGCACGCGCGCGCCGTACGTGATCTCGCCGCCCAGTTCCAGGAAGCGCTTCTCCACCGCCCGCGCCAGAGGTGCCGACCCGCCCAGGGGATAGCCGGCGATGCCGTCGTTGAGCCACGCCAGGACGAAGAGCAGGCTGACGGCGGACATGCAGGGGTAGAAGATGTCGGCGAAGACGCGGCGCAGCAGAGGATCACGGAAACGGGAGGCCAGCGCGCCCATGGTCACGCCGCCCCATTTTCGCGTGGGCCTGAGGAGAGGGAGGGACCCGGGGAGAGCGCGGAGTCCCTCCCAGGGCGTCATGAGCTTCCGGAGCGGAAGGTCGGCAGGCATGTCCTTGCCGGCCAGGCGCCTGGCGTCCCCAAGGAACTCCCGTATCAGCGGAGCATCCGCCGACGACAGCCCGCACAGGTGCTCCTCAAGACGATCGAGGTCACGGTAGATGACGGCCGTCCGCCCGTCGTCGCTCTCGAAACGGAAGAATTCATCCAGGTTGACGATCTCCAGGTCCTGGATCAGCCCCACTTCTTCCAGCAGTCGATGGAAGCTCCCGCCCGGTGCCGACCCCAGCAGCCAGTTGATACAGTAATCAATGGTGTAGCCCTGACGGTGCCAGGCCGTGCACAGCCCTCCCGGGCCGGAGTGCATCTCGTAGACGTGGGCCCGGTACCCGTTCTTCTGCGCGTAGATGCCCGCGCAGAGCCCGGCGAAACCGCCCCCGATGATGGCGATCGACGTGTGTTCCCGTTTCCCCATGCCGGCCTTCCGTGCGTGCGAGCAGATCATGGTTATGCTACCGCCCGGGCGTGGAAAGAGCATCGCTCTGAGGTCGCGGGCGTGGGCGGCCAGCTCTTCTCGGGAGAGCGGCTGCTGCCGAGAGCCGAGTCTGCTGGATGCGCGTGTTCGACCCACTCGGCCTGTCCCGCTTTGACAGGATGCTGACGCTATGACAGGATGATGTCAATCTACGCGTGGGTGAGGAGCCTTCCATGAAAGACGTTCACCTCTTTGTGCCAAACGGGATGGCCGATTGGGAGCCGGCATTCGCCGTGGCCCACATAAACCGGCCGATTCCGGGCATGTCGTCGGGCTACTCTGTCAGGACCGTTGGGCTGGACAGGTCGCCCGTTCGTTCTATGGGTGGCCTGACGATTGTCCCCGATTTGGGGCTGTCCGAGCTGCATCCTTTTGACAGTGCGATGCTGATTCTGCCGGGCGCCGACATCTGGAGCGACGGAAGTGTCGATCCGGCTCTCACAAAGGCGAAGGAGTTCGTCGAGGCGGGAGTGCCGGTGGCCGCAATCTGTGGCGCGACCTTCGGCCTGGCAAGGACAGGCCTCCTCGACGACCGCCGCCATACCAGCAACGATCCGGGGTGGCTCGCCTCCAGCGGCTACAAAGGAGCGGCCCACTACGTCCATGAGCCGGTGGTTGAGGACCGCGGTGTCATCACTGCTTCTGTCACGGCTTCGTTGGAATTCGCCAGAGTCATCCTCGCGAGACTCGGCGTTCTTCCTGAGGAGGCACTGGATGCTTGGTATGGCCTGTACAAGACGGGTAGCAGTGCCTGCTACTTCGAACTGATGGAGGCCGTCGGAAGTGGGCGAGAATAATACGCAGGCAGATGTCGTCGCTCTCGAGCGTCTGGTGCTTGGGGTATTTCGGCTGAATGGCTTCTTCCTCCACGCTGCGGACGGCCTCACTGCGGGAAGCGGACTCACGACCGCGCGGTGGCAGGTGCTACGAGCGGTCTTTCATGAACCGTTGACCGTGGCCGGCGCGGCTAGAAACATGGGGTTAACGCGTCAGACTGTTCAGCGCGTCGCGGACGCTCTCGTGGCCGAGGGGCTTTGCCGGTACTTGCCCAATCCGGCTCATCGTCGCGCGAAGCTCCTGGCGCCTACCGAACGAGGTCTGAGGGCCATTCAGCACTTGGTTCCGCGAGTGACGGCATGGTCGGAGCATGTCCTCGATGCGGTCGGAGCCAAGACGATACGCTCGGCCAACGATTCGCTGCAGGGCCTTCTCCCCGCGCTGTTGGACTGTCAAGAGGAACTGCTGCACGATGCGCGCACCGGGTAGCGAACGAAGTGAGTCGGCTCGAACTGCCTGTTGGTGAGCCCCTGCGGCCTCAGCCCGTCCTCGCCGCGACTGCCGCCAGCAGTTCCACCGGCTGGAACACCGGGAGCGTTCCTTTCGCAAAGCCCGTGGCGTCACGCGTGACGATGGCACCGCAACCAGCCGATTGTGCTGCCTCCTGGACGACAGCATCCTCATAGTCCGTGAAGCCATTCGTGTCGAGGGCTCTCTGCAGCACGTTGCCGTCCACAACCGCGACTTGGAAGACGCCTAGCAACGTGCGGAGATGCTCATGCACGGCCCTCTGTCCCAGGGCTTTGGAGCCGACGTAGCAGAGCGTGGTTGCGGCCGTCGCGCAGATGAAGCCCTCGATTCTACGGTTGTCGACCAGCGCCACAAGCTTCTCAGCAACCTCGACGTGAGGCTCCCGCTCAAGGAGGACGTCGAGCAGTATGTTGGCGTCGAACAGCACTCTCACCGGTACTTCTCTTCCAGGTAGCGGTGGTAGTCTTCCTCAGTGGCTGTCGAGCCTTTGAATGCTCCCCTCAGGGAGCGGACGCGAGGCGAGATCTCCGTGCCGGGTATGTTCTCGTCCGCATCTATCGCTGAGAAGAAGTCCGCCACGAGCTGTGAGACCGACTTCCCCGAACGATCCGAGTACCGCTTTGCCTTGGTGATGAGCTGTTCGTCCAGCCTGAGTGTGAGTTTGGTGTTCACAGTGGCGCCCCCAGGACGTACTAATCACATCTGAAGTATACGTCATGATGCCGTATGGAACAACGGACCCGGTCTGTGTCTTCTGGGGTAGGCAGAGTCCGGGACTCCGGGGTCGAGCGGCCCTGGTGCGACGGTCCATGCACCGTGCGTCGCCACCGCCACACCCTGGATAGGCTTGCTGCCGAACCAGACGCACCGGTCGTCCTCCGGCTCCGCTGGCCTGCCGCACTCCTGAAGGACAACGATGTCGGGACTGAGAACTTCGAGCAGGGCTGCTCGCGTGCGGCATTCGCCCCGGTAGCAGTTCCAGGTCACGATCCGCACTCAGCCACTCCTCCTAACGACTGAGCCGGTAAGCGGCAGCCGCCAGGCCGGCAGGCTACACCGGCGTGTTAGCGATCATTCACCCACCCGATTCCGCCAACTGCGCGAATGCCTGCTGGCGTGCATGCAGGCGACAACGTGAACTGCCTCGGATGAGAGGACGAAGCAGATCGCGTACGGAAAGCGCCTCAATGGCGCCCTGCGACATCCCCGATGTACCAGGGGAAAGCGCTCAGGCATGCGCTGGATCTCGTCTAGCGCAACGTCCACGGCTCGCAAAAATCGGCACCAAGGCCGACTGCACGAGCCTCGTACCACAGAGCAGCATCCGTGGCGTCTGCCTCCGCGGCCGAGCGGACGACCAAGCGCGACGTCATTCGGACTTGGTCAGGCGCTTCTCGATACGAGCACGGACGACCTCCCAGGGCGCGCCGGTCCCAGGATCACGTTCCAGGTCATCGCAGCGCCGATCAAGCTCTGCCACCTGAGCCTCGCTCAGCGGGAGATCGCCTGTTTCGGCAGCAACGCTATCCCAGAGATCCTCGGCGAGCTGAATGCGCTCGGCTATGGACAGCTTGCCTATGTCAAGGCCGGTGGTCTGCATGTGCCTAGCCTCCCTTTTGCGGCCCGATTGTGCAACACCCTCCGGCTGTACCGTCTGCCCAACGTTCTAGCGCGTCAGCCGCGCCCGTTGGCCACGGTACGCCACGGTACGCCATGCAGTGGGCGACGCAGGCAAGTCGGTTGCACGCGCATGTTAGCTGGCGGTGTCATCGTAGAGGGTCTCACTCCACGTGAACTCCGCGGCAACCTTGTCGCCGTGCATCACCCGAACCGCGAAGTCCTGGTGCCCAAGAATTCCCGGCTCGTCAGATTCACGGAATGCCGAGCGTTCCGCCGCCACGCGAAACTCAGGGCGATCACCCACGAGACCGAGGTGTTGCAGGGTGTGATGAACTTGAGTGATGTCACGGTCGAGTTCGTCCCATGACACGGCAGCAAGGGGTTGGTGCGCTATGTCATTCCGGAAGCCGCGGACGAGATGAAGTTGCGGCCCGTTGTCGATGAAGCCAGAATCGCTCTAGAAGCAGATACGGCCGTTCAGATCCTGTCGGTACCCCTTGGGCAACCCCGAGCTCTGCGAGTCTAGATGCTCATCGAGAGCGTCATCGAGAATCGCCGTCATCTTGACATACAACAGCGACGGAAGAACCGACTCAAGTACGGGATTCCGAACAGCGAGTGAGGACAGTCTGTAGGCGGCGGGGTACTCGCGCGCGAACGCCAACTGAAGCAGGAAGACCCGCCAGACCTTGTGAACATCCACGCCAGTCACCCCCGCCCAGCTAACGTCTATGAGATGAGGCGCGATCGAAGCGAGTCGGCTCGATCTCATTGTTAGAACGTGACTACTCGTTGCCTTGAGGGCCCTCAATCTCGGTCGCCTACTGCGCCTCCGCCGCTGCGGCATTTGCCCGTGCCTTCTCCGCAGGATCAATCCTGCCTGCTAGAAGTGACGCAGGCAAGGAGCGAACGAGAACGTTCCCGAACTCGGTCCAGACCATATTGACAGCACACGCGCGATTCGTCGGCATGGAGCCTACACGCAAGATGCCAAGGCGCTGCAAGTCAGCACTGGCCTCGTTCAGTTCGTTGGGAATGTGGGTCAGCTCGCCATCCGGATCCTTGGCCCACATGGTGAAGGGATGGGGCCACCACCTTCTGATCAGCTTCAAATCGGTCAATGTGAGGGCCTGCTGCGCCTTCCGAATCTGAAGTCCGCGCATCTGTTCGACCGATCGAAGCGCCTCCCGAATGAGGCCAGCAATGGTCGCGCGAGCTTCCTCCGGGTCGTCCTCGTAGTGGTGGACCCTCACCCCGCTCACGTCAAACAGAAGGGCGTCATCAGTCTGGTTGCGTACGAGAATGACCTCTTCAGCCTGTCGCGCAGCGTGCGCAAGCCCAAGTTCGTACATGACATTGCCGTTGGGATACCGGGGCTGATGATGACTTGACGAGAGCCGTGTGAGCACCGACCTCGCAGGGACAGAGCTGACGGGACTGACGTCGCACAGAATGAGCCGGCAGTGGGCAATCCCGTCAAGGATGTCGACGAGAATGCTGTCCGACACCGCCTTGGTGTCAACGCGGAACGCGCCCAGCCCACAGTCCTCGACGGCCGGCTTGATGGCACGCTCCCACGTGTCCGTGAACTGAGCGGCAAAGGGCATCGCGACGAACACCTCGTTGCGGATCGACGGATTCCAGTAGTCGACGAAGAAGTCACGCGGAAACACACTACCCCCTAGGGTGAATCGTTCCAACGTTTCGGCCGGTCAGCGGCCAGCTGTGCTGGTCTGCTGCACGGGCTTGTTGGGAAGAGCCATGATCCTTGTCCCAGGTTTGAAAGTCGAGCATTTCGACAACCAGTCGCTCTACCGCGGGTACAGCAGTTCGCAACTGTTCCCGGTACTCGCGTTCCCACGTACGTTGCAGTTCGCGCTGCCGTGCTTCCTGAATAGGATCACCCAATACCCAGACACCGACGCGGGATGGCCTGCTCAGGTGCTTTCCAATTGCCTCCACATAGAAGTCACCCATCGAGAGGCACTTCACCAGTGCCAGCAGTTCCTCCGCACTGTCCTCTAGAGCGGGGGGTGGTCCGCCAATCTCAACTCTACCAACACGGGGTTC
Organism: Gaiellales bacterium; assembly: GCA_012719395.1. Taxonomy (GTDB): domain Bacteria; phylum Actinomycetota; class Thermoleophilia; order RBG-16-64-13; family RBG-16-64-13; genus JAAYAL01. The sequence goes on from JAAYAL010000090.1 coordinate 24,200, forward strand.
GCTCCGGATCCCTGTCCTTGAGATCATCATTTCGATTCTGAGCGGGAAGGATGCACCGACGCAACGGCACCAAGAGGCGACCGGGGCATCACCCACCCGCACTGCCCACGGCTCGAGGCCGGACCGCCACTACGCGCACGGGGGCGCTGCACTACCCACCGCACCCTGCATCGCCTACACTGCACCTCTGTACGCAGGGTCACACGCAGGCGCAGGCAGCTTCCGGAACCCTTGCGGAACTCAATCCCAAGGGGAAGCATGACCGCCACGAACACCGCCCCCCCTCCCGCCGAGGACCTCGACCAACCGTCCGCCGCCATGAACCGGCGCGACGTGGGCTTCGCCTTCGCCGGGCTCCTCATCGCCATGCTGCTTTCGGCGCTGGATCAGATGATCTTCGGCACGGCGCTCCCCACCATCGTGGGAGACCTGGGCGGTGTGAGCCAGATGCTCTGGGTGACCACCGCCTACCTCCTGGCCGCCACCATCATGATGCCCGTCTACGGGAAGCTGGGCGACCTCATGGGCCACAAGGTACTCTTCCTCAGCGCCCTGGCCATCTTCCTGAGCGGTTCCGTCCTGGGAGGGCTGTCCACGGGGATGGCCACCCTCATCGCGGCGCGGGCCATCCAGGGGCTGGGTGGGGGCGGGTTGATGATCCTGTCCCAGGCCATCATCGCCGATCTGGTCCCGGCCCGGCGCCGGGGCAAGTACATGGGGGCCATCGGAGGCGTGTTCGCTTTCTCCTCGGTGGTGGCGCCATTGCTGGGCGGATGGTTCACCGACACGGTGGGCTGGCGCTGGGCCTTCTGGTTCAACCTTCCCCTGGGCGCCCTCGCCGTCACCGCCGCCCTGCTCTTCCTGAAGATGCCCGCACAGAGGCCCAACCGGCCCCGAGTCGACGTCCTCGGCATCCTCACCCTGGCTGTGGCCGTGGCTGCACTCATCTTCATCACCTCCTGGGGCGGACAGGAGTTCGCCTGGGGATCGCCGGCGATCCTGAGCCTCATCGCCACGGCGCTCGTGGCCGGCACAGCCTTCGTGCTGGTGGAGCGACGGGCGGCCGAGCCCATCATGCCCCTGCACCTGTTCCGGAAGCGCAACTTCAACCTGGCCACCTTCGGCGGCCTCTGCGCGGCGGTGGCCATGTTCGGCGTCATCGCCTACATGCCCAGCTACCTGCAGATGGCCGCCGGACTCAGTGCCACCGGAGCCGGCCTGCTCATGGTCCCCATGTCCGCCGGTATCACCATCACCTCGCTCAGCACCGGAGCCCTGGCCAGCCGGACCGGGCGCTACAAGTGGATGCCCATCGCCACCTGCCTGGGCCTGGCACTGGGTCTCCTCCTCCTCTCCACCCTCACCCCCGATACCTCCATCTGGACCATAGGCGCCTACCTCTTCATCCTGGGCGCCGGCAACGGCCTGGGTTTCCAGGTCATCGTGCTCATCGTGCAGAACACCTTCCCCATCACCGAAGTGGGTACCGCCACCGCCGCCAACACCTTCTTCCGCGAGATTGGGGCCGCACTGGGATCCGCCGTGGTGGGCACCATGTTCACCACCCGCCTCATGACGTTGCTGGCGGAACAGTTGGCGGCCTCGCCCGGAGGTCCCACCGAATCCCTGGACCCCACCTCCCTCACGCCCGAGATGGTCAGCCGGTTGCCGGAGGCGGTGAAGAGCGCCGTGGTGACCTCCTACAACGAGGCCCTCACGCCGGTGTTCCTCTTCCTGCTGCCGCTCATGATCATGGCGGCCGTGGCCCTGTGTTTCATCGAGGAGAAGCCGCTGGCCCTGACCAACGCCGTACGGGCAGACGAAGAGCCCGCTCCCGCCACCCGCCCTGCCCTCGGCCGGAGCCCCCAAACGGCTCCCGAGGAGACTCACTAGCAGCCGCGACCAGGGTACCCAGAGGAAGCGTACCAGCTCACCTACCCAGCCCCGGCGGCCCCGAACTGGCGGCCCGGATCGCCAACCTCCGTGGGGGCCAAGGGATTCCCACATGTCAAGAGGATGTCCTCCAGAGATCAACGGGACGAGCCACAAGCGGACGGAAGGGCAACTCCACAGCTGCACCTCTGGCCGCAGAGGCGTAGGCAGCGTACACCACCTCCAAGACCGCCCGCCCATCCTCCCCCGTGAGCAGAGGCGGCCGATCATACATCACGCAGTCGGCGA
>JAAYAL010000013.1 GCA_012719395.1 Gaiellales bacterium
GGCGTTCCGCAGGGCGCCGATGTGCGGAAGTCCTGCCCTTGGGCGCTGGTCGTGGGCAGGCTGACGCCCTGCGGGCGGCGTGCGGGCTGGTGTGTGAGCAGATCCTTCAGGCCGGAAGCGGCGGCGGCAGGGCCCGCAAGGCGGAGAGCGCCCGCAAGAAGGACTCCTGCCAGGGCCATGCTGCCGGCAGAGCTAGGAGCAAGCGCCGGGCCCGCCGGGTGATGCGTCCGGGAAGCGAAAGGAAGCGCTTCCTGAGCGTCTCGGTGGTGAGGCGGCCTTGCCCCATCATCCGTGTCACCCAGCGCCCCAGGTTGTGAGCCATGACCTGCAGAGAAAGCCAGGCGGCATTGGCACCGAACTTGCCCGAGGGCAGGTGATTCAGGCCCACACCAAACTTCAGATCACGGATCACGTTCTCGATCTCGGCGTGGCGGCGGTGATCAGCTTCGAGGGTAAGGGTGTCACCTCTGCGATCGGTCACGAAGGCGTGGTAGGCGTAGGTGGTGAAGAGAGCCAACTGACTGCCCGGGCTGGGAGGCACCCAACGCACGATGAGGCGGAAGCTCTGTTTGCCCCCAAAGGGGGTGTAGGGGAACTCGGCCACGGCCGCCCCGGCAAAGACGTAGGGGATGGGCGGCCAGACTTGCTCTGGTAGCGCGGCGATCCTGGCCTGAAGGCTGCGGTGGAGCGGCAGGGTGATGGAGAAGCGCACTGCCGCCGGCCTTCTTCAGGCCGTAGGTCTCGCAGATGGTGGAGTCGAGGTCAATGGTGAGCGGCCCCTCTCCCGGTCCCGCCCCCACCCGCCAGGCCCGCTTAAGAGCCTGGCGGCTGACCACGTCCAACTGCAGGGCATGGCCCCATCGAAAGGAGCGCAGGAAGGTGCCCAGGGTGGAGGGGGCTCGTACCTCGTGGCCCAGTACCGCGGCGCTCTTGCCTGAGCGCAGCTGGTCGGCGTCCTCGATGCAGTCGCCACCGGCCAAGCGCGGAGGCGATGAGGGTGAGCGCCTTCACCCCGGCGTTGCCCCGACCCGGGGCCCCCCCGAGATCGACCGCTCGGTCGAAGAGGTCGCGCAGGCCCAACTTCTCGGCCAGCATGGCCGGCAAAAGCAGGCCGGCGTCGGCAACCGCGTGAGGGTCCGAGAAGGCTACTGACAGGCGCTCGAGGCTGTGGGAAGATTGCATCTGACAGGTGCCTCTCTTTTCGGGTGTTTGTGACGTGTCGTAACTCACATTTTCCCAGGAAAGAGGGCACTTGTCTGCTACTTAGGACCTGATGTCACCCTGCGGCGTCGGTGGATTCCGGCTTAGCCGGCTGCCGAGCAACCGGCGGACCGCAGACGGAAACCCGCACTCGCGGCCATCCCCGGCAACCCTACCGTCCAGGCGCGCCGCCACGCGGGTGCAATCGCGGTTGCCCCGGTTCAGATGGCCCCACGTGCTGGACTAAACCAGGCAGGGAGAGGCCACCCATGAGGCGGCGGCCGCATCGCCTTACTAAGAGTCTATGCCCATCCCCGCCGTCTTTTGCCTTTCCTTACGGCCTTCCCACTAACCTATGCCGCAGCAGATTCGGGCAACCCCATGCAGGAGGAGTGCGCATGGCCTTTCATCTGGGCGGTTGGAACATCGTCTTCGTCATCTTTGTGGTCATTCTGATCGGCGCCGCTTTCTACTTCGACCGTCAGACTGCGGCCGCCACCAAGGGCCAGGATGAGGCACCCACGTCGGGCGCGCCGTTGCGCAAGAAATGAGACCGCCGTCGGCGCGCGGAGCTGCCGTCGCCCACCCCTGCAGGTGCACGCTGTCCACGTCCGCGCCGCTGACGGCCAGATCGAACTCAATGCTCACCTCGTGGTCCAGCGGCACCTCCGTAGCCCCGGGGGACGGGAGACGATGTTGGGCAGTGTCGCGCTGGTAACGCTCCACGCGTAAGGCATGTCGGCCAGTCGCGTCCAGCACGGGTCGCCTTATGCGGCCCCAGGATGCGGCCGGTGAGGTGCACCAGGTACGTGATGCCCGGCTTGAGGTCCTTTTCCAGGACCAGGTTGAGTACCTGTCGGTGTCGAAGCGAGCCCCGAGGAGGTGGGCCCAGGGCCGGCGCAGCGCTCTGCGTGGTGGCGCAGGTAGTGCTCTCGCTGACGGGAACGGTCGGGCCAGTAATCCGTCGCGGAGTAGCGTGAGAACGCCCATCGTTCCAAGTCGTCGGCCGGCATGGGGGGACCGACATAGAATCCTTGAATGCAGTCGCAGCCAAGTTCTCGGGCGCATGCGAACTCTTCAGCCGTCTCGACTCCCTCGATCGTCACGGTGAGGCCGAGTTCGTGGGCCAGGGTGGTGGTCGAACGGATGATCGCACGATGGTCGCGCCGCGTATTCACGTCGCGCACGAAGGAGCGATCGATCTTCACATCGCTGACAGGAAGCTGGCTCATGTAGGACAGAGACGAGTAGCCCGTCCCGAAGTCGTCGATCGCCAGTCGCACGCCCAGCCCGCGCATCGCTTCGAGGACGCGCCGCGCCTGCTCTGGGTCCCTCATGACACTGGTCTCGGTGATCTCCAACCACAGGCCATCAGGTGAGACGCCGGCTCGGCGGAGGCTCTTCTCCACCACGCTTGGGAGCGTGGGATCCCGCAAACTGATAGCCGAGAGGTTCACTGCAACACCCACGCCGGATCCCTGCCCTCCCTTTCCACCAAACGTGTGGAGAGCCGCATCCAGTGCCCACTGGGTGAGCAGCGGCAGCCAGCCGTTCTGCTCGGCCAATGGGATGAACTCCGAGGGTGGGATCATCTCGCCATCGCTACGCTGCCAGCGTGCCAATGCCTCCACCCGGACCAAGCGCCCGCTAACCGCGTCGATCTGCGGCTGGTAGTGGAGTTCCAGTGATCCTTCTCTGATCGCTGTCTGAAGGTCCGCAACCAGTGCCAGCCGCTCGCGGGTGTCGGAGTCTGTATCAGCCCGATAGACTCGCAAGCGCTGGATGTCTTCCCGGGCTGCGGAGCAGGCGACTTCTGCTCGGCGCAAGAGTTCTTCTGCATCCGAGCCGTGCTGCGGGGAGGTCGCTATGCCGATACTGACCGACAGCAAGACCTGTTGCCCGCCCACGTGGAAAGGCTCGGCGAGTTGTTCCCTCAGGAGTCCAGCTGTCGACAGCGATGCTACTTCATCCTGGCCGGCCAGCACCACGGCGAACCGGTCACCTTCCAGGCGAGCCGGATAGATGGCGCCCCCGGCATTCGCGGTGAGTCGGTCCGCGAACTGGCGTAGCACTATGTTTCCAGCCTCATAACCCAAGGTGCCGTTGATCACCCGGAAGCGGGTGAGATTCAGCGCCAGCACGCTGAGAGGTTGGGTAGCGCAGGTGGGCGTGGACTCATCCAATAGTTGGGCTATCAGACTGCGGACGGCGGGGCGGTTGGGCAGACCAGTGAGTTGGTCATGCAGACTGCTGTGTATCAGCTTCTCCTCCAGCCGCTTGCGGAGCGTGATGTCGCGCATCACCAGCACCCGACCGATCGGATTCCCCCCATTTCCAATCGGGGACGCGACGATCTCGAGCCAGCGCTTCGACCCACTCACGTCGGTGATCATTGTCTGAATCGGCACCGTATTCCGCTCTGCGCCGCCGGCGCTCGCAACCATCTGCTTGATGCCTGCGAAAAGGTCGAACACCGATTCGCCAACCAGCGCCTTCTGCGATCTGCCCAGTATTCTTTCGGCGGAGAGGTTGGCCGCCACCACTGCCCAGCGCTGGTCAGTGACAACGACGACATCGCGCATGTCCCGCAGCATGGTCGCGTTGGCCATGGGCACAAGCGCCGGTGTGGTGCAGAGCACATTGTGGCGTGAGAGGCCCAGCCACACCAGAGCCCCGCAAGCAGCGATAGCCGCCGGCGTGAGGTCGATCCCCCCGAGGACGTCGCCCTTCAGCAGGCGCAGGATGCTTGCCCCGGTTGGAATCAGCACAGCGCCGATGAGGATGACGATCTGCGAGAGAAAGGCAACGCCGCGGCGGCGCACCACGCTAGACAGGAGAACAACCGCGCCGCCAAGCGTACACGAGAACGAGTAAGCCGCCCACACAGTGAACCATGGGCCATGTTCAACGAGCAAAGGTTGCCCGATCCCTGGGGCGGACGGGTAGATCGCGGACCACATGTATGGGCAGTCCGGAGCGGCGAAGACAAAAACCACGGTGACGAACGGGATGATGGCAAGCATTCCTAGGACAAGCGCACGAAGCTTCCGCTGCGAGGGCCAAAAGCCGGCGTATCCCAGCGCGAAGAGGAGCCAGCTTGGCGCCGTCACCGCGATTCCCAGGTACCTGTGCTTGGCCGACAACAAGATGGCAGCGGTGGAGGTGGAGCAGACCTCCGCCACGGCGCACGCAACCCACACCGCAGCGCCCAACATGTTCACGCCGAGGAAGAGCCCTCCTGGGACGTGGCGCCGCCGCCACGCGAGGCGTGCGGCCATTGCCGCAAACGTGAGCGCGATGCCTGAAGCCACGGAATAGACACTGAGTGCGACTGCCTCCGTGGTGACCGTCATCCCCTCTCCAGTGCCACGCTGCCATCCCCACGGATGTTGGGCACTATCACCAGTATCGGCAGGAACGGCGCCAACCATGACTCCAGTCCCTTGGTGCGCCCACGTACTGGACGCTCCCGCTGCCATGCCTGCCGATCACTCCCTCACGCGCCCCGGCGGCGGCGCGAGGCGGGCTTGCGGGTCGACCGCTCGCGGCACGAACGAGCCTGTCAGAGAGGCCGCGAGATTAGCAGATCCGGGGCCTCTGCGTCATCCCCAATCAGTTCGTCGTCCGTCCGTACCTCGCTCAACTGTTTCAAGCGGCTTGCCGATTCCGACCCGCCACCAATCGGACTCGATCAACCGGCCGACCGCAGTCGTTGATCAAACCGCTCCGGGACTGCTCTCCACCGAGGCAGCACGAAGAAGAAAGTGGCCAAGCCGGAAGTCGCCCACATCAGACTGACCGCACGAGCGATGTCGTTGATCTCGAGGGGTCTTCTCGGCTCGCCGAAGAAAGGCGCAGAAACCTGCCGTCCGGCCCGGCACACGGGTCCTTCAAGTCGTACCCCCGAAGCGCCGGCGAAGGCGGCCTCGGCAAGCCCGGAATTGGGGCTGGCGTGCTTCTTGGCATCGCGACGAACTGCGGCGATCGCTCCCCTCGGGCTATACCTCAGGATGGCGGCAGCCAGAACCGTGCAGGGCACGGCCAGTCGAGCGGGAAGATAGTTGGCCAGATCGTCGAGCCTGGCCGATGCCCAGCCAAATCGTAGGTAACGGGCGTTCTTGTATCCGAATATCGAATCGAGCGTACTAGGAGCTTTGAAGGCGATGACAGCCGGTGCCCCACCAACGAAGGCGTGGAAGAGCGGAGCGACGACACCATCGGTGGTATTCTCGGCCACACTCTCGACTGCCGCCCTCACTACGCCATCGACACCGAGGTTGGCGGTGTCACGCCCCACCATGCGGCTCACGGCTTCCCTCGCGCCCGGCAGGTCTTGACTTCGCAGCCGTTGTTGAACTCGCTCAGCGTGATCCGCAAGGTCCCGCGCGGCCAAGCACGTGTAGATGAGGCCAATGGAAACCAGATCGCCGACGCGGGGATCAAGCCGCCGGGCGGCACGCTCAAGAGTCAGGGCGGTCGCAGTGCTGGCAGAGACGACAATAGCGGCCACCATAACACCGGCCGCCTTCTCGTTCGGGATGCGGCTGCGGCAGGGAGCCTCGACAACGGCTGCCAGCCGGCCGATCAGCCGCACCGGGTGCGGCATAGACGGAGGGTCGCCGATGAGGACGTCGATAACAGACGCGCACAGTACCTTCTGCCACAACTTCAAGACTGCTCCTCACCTCATCGCAGTGGTAGCGCTTGGGCTCACCACAAGCCCTGCCATCTACCGTCCGAGTTGGTCGGCGATCAACCGCACCAGTTCCCGCGCTCCCGCCTCTCTTGCCTTCAGGTCCACTTTGATGCCAAGCATGATCGCTTCGTCTGAGGCCGACTCACACGTAGCGACAACCAATTGCCGGCAAACGGCATTGCCCGGGTAAGTGTCCACGAAGGCCCGTGCCGCCCCAGTGCCGACGAGAACCACAGCATCATGGTCGTCCAGAAAGGGCACGGGGAAGCGTTCATCCACCTCGTAGGAGTACAGCGGAAGAGGATCGACGACCGAAGAGACGTCGCTTGGTTGCGCTGGTGCGATGACCCGCAACACCACTTCTTCGATCTCTTCCACGCTGCCAACGACCAGCACGCGCCCCAGCGGCTTGTGAATGGGCGCATCGAACTCATGGTCGACTCTGAGTCGTGACCGTCTCAGCCGGGTGCGCGTGGTTTCATCGATCACGCCAAGACGGCATCCCGTCAATGCCCGAACGTCGGTGCCTTGCTGCTCCAACTGCCCCAGCAGCACGTCGACTGCCTGGGGTGACGTGAACACGACCTGGTCGGCCGCCCGCAGGCGGCTGAGGAGGTCGGGCTGCGCGACCTCCGGCTGGATCGTGAGTAGAGGGACGACTGTGACCTCGGCCCCCGCCTCGGAAAGTGCCCGAGCCAGATCAAGAGTACAAGCGAAAGCACGAGGCACGAGGATGCGCTTCCCTGCCAGACACCCCTGGCGGTGCCAAATGACGGTATCGCGGAGCCCTACCCCTCACCGACGACGAGCGTGGCGGGACTGCGCAGCCCTGCAGCGGCCGCGCGGGCCGCGATGTCGCTCAAGTCACCAACCACCACACGCTCACCCGGCGTGGTACCTCGCTCGATGACTGCGGCCGGGGTGCTCGTATTCCTCCCCTCGCTCTTCAGTTGGCGGTGAAGGTCGGGGTCGATGAGGCAGTGCACGAAACTGCGCTGCCTGTCCCCCTGCGGTGTCCGGTCTGACACGGTGCCCCTCCTTGCAGTGGTCTGGGAACACCATGACAACAGACCTGTTTGCTGTCAACAACTGTGATTCACGTTGGCCGCAGCGTCGAAAAGATGATGACTAGGTTGCATTCAAACGCAGTATATTGCGGATATGGACACCAACAACAATGTTTTCAGTTATGCCCACGAGAGTTTCGCGGAGACAGCGAACGCTCTTCTGCGGGCGCAGACGGGAAGGCCCAAGCCGTCCTATGCCGGTCTGGTGCGGGCGGCCGTGCAGCGCGGGTGGCCCTATACGCCGCAGTACCTGTCGCAGATGCTGTCCGGCGACCGCGCGCCCACCATGGAGGCCATGGAGATCGTGGCCCCGCTTCTAGGCGTGCGGCCGGACTACTTCCGCGAGTACCGGGTGGAGCGGGTGCGTCGCTGGTTCATCGAGCACCCCGCCCTGGACGACCACTTCTACGAGCAGATTGCCGCCTTCGTGGCAGGGGTTGTCCCGCAAAGAGCACCTCACCCAGGCGCACTGCGATAACTGCGGCTCGACCTGGCTGTTCTAGGCCAGCGTGATGGCAGGACGCCGCGCCCAGGGGGAGGGCAGCATCTACTTCCGCGAGGAGCGCGGGCGCTGGTACGGCGAGCTCGATCTTGGCTGGCGGGAGGGCCGGCGGGTCCGTAAGGCCGTGAGCGGCCGCACTCAGCGCGAGGTGCAGGTCAAGTTGGCCGATCTTCGGCGCCGCTATGCCCAGGGCCTCCGCATCGACCGCGACCAGCAGACGGTGGAACAGTTCCTCATACGCTGGCTCACTTGGAAGGATGCCCACGTCCGCCCCCGTAGCGCCGCGAGCTATCGCACCTACGTGGAGGGCCACGCCATTCCCGCGCTGGGCAAGACCCGGCTGATGGCCCTGAGCGTGGACGAGGTGCAGGCCATGTTGGACCGGCGACGCGATGTTATGAAGCCCCGCAGCGTCCAGCATCTGCGCGACATCCTGCGCGCCGCCCTGAACGATGCGATCCGTTGGGGGGAGGTGGAGCGCAACGTGGCCACCCATGCCCGCGTGCCGGAGGGGAAGAACGAACCACGGGTAGCCGCCTTCACCAAGGATGACGCGGCAGCCCTGCTCTCGACCATGGCCGGTCACCGCATGGAGCGCCTCTTCCGCCTGGCCTTGGCCTTGGGCCTTCGCCGCAGCGAGATATGCGGCCTGCGTTGGGAAGCGGTGGATCTCGACCGCAAGTCGCTGTCCGTGGTGCGCACCTACCAGCGGGCGCCCAAACAGGGCCTGCACCTGGAGGAACCCAAGAGCCCCACCAGCCGCCGCGAGATTGCTCCCCTGTCCCAGTTCGCCCTGGAGGCCCTGCGTGCGCAGCGCCGCCTGCAGGCCGGAGAGCGCCTACCGGCGGCCAACAGGTGGCAGGACGGCGGTTACGTGTTCACCAATGAGTTCGGCCGCCCCTACGATCCCGACCGCGTAACGCACGAGTTCAAGGCCGTGGCCCGGGCGGCGGGCCTGCCCGACCTGTCCTTCCATAAGTTGCGCCACGCCGCCGCTACCATGATGCTGGCCGAGGGCGTGTCCCTGAAGGTGGTGCAGGAGGTGTTGGGCCATGCCTCCTACCACGTCACCGCCAACATCTACGGCCACGTGGTGCCGGAGCTTCGGCAGGCTGCCGCCGATGCCGTGGACCGAAGTTTGGCCGACCACTTGGCCGACCAGTCCGAAGGCTGACACTTCGGGATGCAACGGTTGCCGAGAAAACTCCTGCAAATACGAGGTGCCGGAGGCGGGACTCGAACCCGCACGGGCTTAGCCCTACGGTGTTTAAGACCGTTGCGTCTGCCATTCCGCCACTCCGGCACGGCCGCCGCCTACTCTAGCACCCCGCGCCACGCCCGGCGCCATGCAACCTGCTACCGGAGCGCAACCCAGAGGAGAGACACGCCGGGTCAGGCTGCCGTGTGGGAGCCCGCTTCAGGCGGCGCCCCGCTGGGAGGCGGCTCGGCCGGCGTTGGTGAGGATGATGCCGTCCAGGATGTCGCGCTCCGAGACCAGCAGCAGACTGTACTCCAACGCATCCATGGCCGCGAGCAGTATGTGCGCGCCGGCCACGATGACGTCCGCACGCCCGGGTTGCATGTAGGGCAGGGCCCGGCGCACCTCAGAGGGAACGGCCGCCATTTCCTCCGCCGCCCCCTCCACCTGCGCACGGTTGAGCATGGTCAGATGGACCACTTCGGGCCGGTAGCAGTCCAGCTTGAGACTGTGCGCGGCCAGCGTGGTGGCCGTCCCCGCCACCGCCACCAGCGCGGCGGCACCCTTGAAGTCGGCGGCCGCCCGGCCAACCAGACGCAGTGCCTCCTCGCGCACCGCGGCCCGCTCTCCGGCCGCCGGTGGATCCGAGCGGATCCAGTCTTCGGTGGCCCGGACGCATCCCAGTTCCAGGCTCACGGCGACCAGCCGATCGTCATCCACCCAGCGCACCAGTTCAGTGCTGCCACCGCCCACGTCCAGCAGCACCACGTCGCCGGGGATATCCAGCGTGGCACCGGCGTAGGCCATCAGCGCCTCGACCCTCCCTGTGGCCACTCCGGCCGTCACCCCAAACGCGGCCCCCAAGTCTTGCATGAAGGCCGCTCCGTCGGCGGCCCGCCGTGTGGCGCTGGTTCCCACCACGGTCACCAACGATGCCCCACGCGCCCGCGCTTCGGCCACGTAGCGCTCCACCGCCTGCCGGGTACGCGCCTTGGCCTCCTCGCCCAGCAACCCCCCCTCCGTGAGACCCTCGCCCAAGCGCGTGACCTCGGCACGCCGCACGACCGGCACCGGGATAAGCCGGCCATCCTCTTGCCGCAAATCCGCCACCAGCAACCGCACGGAGTTGGTCCCTACATCGAGGGCCGCCCGACGCTCCACCTGGCCCTCGCCCCTCAGGCAACCGGCATCCTGGCACCAGAGGTCCCCCATATCAGCCAACAGACTCCTCCATGTTTCGATGGTGCCCGCCACCTCGCTGAGCGCTGCCAGCAACGCCGCCGTCAGCGCGTGTAGGCAGGTGAGCGTGGTCGGGTCGGCGGCTCCACCCACCCCCCGCTCCAACACCCGCCCGCCATCCACCTGCTCCTCCACCTTCTGGCCGGGCGGCAGGAGTGTCTGACGCTGAGCCCGGCACACGTCGTCCAGACGGAGCAGCGCGGTGCGCAACCCGGGCTCCTCGGCCACCCGCTGTCGCAGTCGGCGAACGCCGCCGGCGGCCTCCAGGGCCGCCACGCGCGAGCACGCCGAGGGGCAGGTCAGGTAGAAGCCGGTGGGGAACGGAGTCCCGTCCTCCAGATAGGGACGGGTGGACACCACCGCCGGGCGGCCGTGCGGACACCACACCGCCACCCCGGCCAAGCCCCGCGGGGATCGACCCAACTGGCGGGCGATGACGGCGCGTGCGGCCTCGTCAATCTCCCTCCCGGGCAGTTGCGCCTTCCCAGGCACTCACTCCACCCCAGGGGGGCGCGACTCCCCTTCCCTCATTCGATCAGCCCCGCGAACTGGCCCACCGACAACCCGGGCTGCACGCGCACCCGCGGCAGGACCATGGGCGTGGCCGGACTGGACTCCTTGCCGGGATCGGTGGTGACGGCCAGCAGATAGCCGGCATCACGGGCAGCCTCCTGGACACGCTGGTCATACGATCCCGCCGGATAGCACAACACGAACGTCGCTTCCCCCAGTGACTGCTCGATCGCGCGTTTTGATTCCCTCAGCTCCGTCTGGAGCCGCTCGTCCGTGCAGGAGGGTAGATCCGGATGAGTGGCGGAGTGAGATTGCACCGACATGCCGGCCTCGCGCATCTCCGCGAGCTGCGCCCAGGTGAGGTAGCCCGGCTTACCGATCTCGGAGGTGATGATGAAGAAGGTCGCGGTCAATCCGTATTGCTTGAGGATAGGGAAAGCATGAGTGTAGAGGTCCGCGCCACCGTCGTCGAAGGTGAGTAGCACGCGTGGCGTGGGGAGTGCGGAGATCCCGGCCATGGCCCGGTACAGCTCAGCGAAGTCGATGGTTTCCACACCGTGCTCAGCCAGATAGGCCGCCTGCGCTCTGAATTCGCCCGTGGCAACGGTGAGCGACGCAGCGTAAGGCCCCATCTCCGTGGGCGGCTCATCATCCACGTAGTGGTACATGAGGATGGGCGCGTGAACCGCCGCGCCTGCTGCGGGCAGGGTGGCCGGCAATTCCGGGGCATCCCCCGCGGGCTCCACCGGCTCAGTGGTGACCGTGACGGGACCACGATGCCCACCGGTCCCAACACTCGGATCAGCGCCGCCGGACGAGGTGGCGACGGTGCCGGCGGCCACCACCCCGGCCGAGCGCGACGGATCGCCCCGCGCAACCAGGGCCCCTACCAGGGCCACGATCCCCGCCACCAGGACCAGGAGGGCCACAGAAGCGATGCGACGGCCCCTAGAAGAGGCGGCAGAGGAACGCAACGAGCCTCTCCAGCGGCCCGGCGTCATCCGCGGGCCCATCTGCACCGGCATCGTTCTGCAGCGAGACACCTGGTGTGCCTTCCTCCTCGCCGGGTAGACCGTCCACGATGAACATCTCCTCACCCGGTCGCACGTAGCTGAGGTCTTGTCTGGCCTGGACCTCCAGACGAGAGGGATCTGAAGCCCCATTCACCTGTCCCTGCAGTGCTTCCAACTCCACCTGCAGTTGGGCAACTTGCTCCCTCTCCCCGGCCAGCGCCTCTCTGGCCTCCAGATAGTTGGTGACCGGTCCCTTGTTGGCTACGACCACGATCAGCAGAAGGAGGGCAACCACGCCCACGTACACGATGCGCCGGGTCCGGGCGCGACCCTTGCGACTACGCGCCGGACGGCGCTTTGCCTTGCTGGTGGGGGATGGTGTGGCGTGAGGTGCCATAGCTCTATGCATGACTCCATATTTCGTCCAGCACGGTCCCAACTCCTGCCCGCATCACCGCGCTACGCCTTTTCCACCTTGATGAGGTTGGTGGCACCAGCCGTGTTGGCACGGACGCCGGCGGTCAGCACCAGCAGTTCTCCTGGAGTGATGAGACCGCCCGCGCGCGCGGCTGCCACGGCCTGTCCCAACGTGCCATCCGTGTCCTCGGCCCGCGGCACCAGGAGCGGGACGACCCCGAACGTCAACGCCAACTGGCGGCAGACCTGCTCGCTCGGCGTAACCGCCACAATGTGAGTGGAGGGACGATAACGTGCCACCTGTCGGGCAGTGGCGCCGGTCTGGGTGGGCGTGATGATGGCGTCAGCCCTCAGGCTCTGAGCCAGTTGCACGGCGGCACGGCTGATGGCCTGCGAGACGCTGGGTGCATCCTCTTGCTCCGGCAGCGGATCGGCAACGAACAGAGGCAGAGCCGCGAGATCCTCTTCCGCTACCCGCACAATCCTATCCATGGTGGCCACGGAACCAGCCGGGTGCCGGCCGACCGCGGTCTCGGCCGACAGCATCACTGCCGAGGTGCCGTCGTACACGGCGTTCGCCACGTCGGAGGCCTCCGCACGAGTGGGAGTGGGGCTGTTCACCATGCTCTCCAGCATCTGAGTAGCGGTGATAACCTCCTTGCCGTGCCGCAACGCGGTCCGGATGATGCGCTTCTGCCAGCGAGGAACCTGCTCGGCCGGGATCTCGACGCCCAAGTCGCCTCGCGCCACCATGACCGCATCCGCCACGGCCACTATCTCGTCCATGCGCTCCAGCGCCTCGTGCTTCTCGATCTTGGCCACCACCCGTGCCCCGCAGCCACACCCCTCCAGTTCGCGGCGCAGCATGACCACATCCTCCGGACGCCGAACGAAGGAGAGACAGAGGAAATCCGCCCCCTCCCCCGCGGCAAAGCGGATATCCTTTCTGTCCTTCTCCGTCAGTGGCGGCACGTCCAGGAGCGTATCCGGCAGGTTGACCCCCTTGCGATCGGTGAGGGTGCCACCAGCCTCCACCAGGCAACGAGCCTCCCGGCCTTTCAGCGCCACCACGCGCAGCCGAACGCGTCCGTCATCCAGCAACACTCGGGCGCCCGGAGTGAGATCTCGCGCCAGGTCCGGAAGCGTGACAGGCAGCCGCAGCGGTGTGCCCAGGGTGCCATCGTTGGGGAAGAGGGTCACCTCCGACCCGGTGGCAACATCCACCCCACCCGGCGAGAAGCTTCCCAGCCTGATCTTGGGTCCTTGGAGGTCTAGGAGAAGCGCCACCGGCTTTCCCAAGTTCTGGGCGGCACGGCGGACGAAGCCCAAGGTACGACGATGACCGGCGTAGTCACCATGGCTCAGGTTGACCCGGACCACATCCGCCCCCGCCGCAATCACGGCATGCACGGCCTCCGCCGTGCCGGTAGCCGGCCCCAGGGTGGCCACTATCTTGGTGGAGCGACCCCTCACGCGCCCTCCTGGATACGGAGGCGGCGGGCGGGGCTCCCCGCCCCGCCCGCCGCCTCCTCGCACTTCGCGCGCCGACTACCGCGACGTGATGCTGTAGAAGGCCTGCTTGCCCGGGAACACGGCGGTACTGCCCAACTCGTCGGCAATGCGCAGCAGTTGGTTGTACTTGGCCAGACGCTCGCTGCGCGACGGAGCACCCGTCTTCAGCTGACCGGCGTTGGTGGCCACGGCCAGATCGGCGATGGTGCTGTCTTCCGTCTCACCGGAACGGTGGGAGATAACCGTGGTGTAGCCGGCACGGTGGGCCATCATCATGGTCTCCAGGGTCTCGGTCAGGGTGCCGATCTGGTTGACCTTGATGAGGATGGAGTTGGCCACTCCGCGCTCGATGCCCTGAGCCAGCAGTTTCTGGTTGGTCACGAACACGTCGTCACCCACCACCTGGATCTTGGAGCCCAGCGTTTTGGTGATGAGGGCCCAGCCCTCCCAGTCCTCTTCGGCCATGCCATCCTCAATGCTGATGATGGGGTACTTCTCCACCCAGTCGGCGTAGAAGCCAACCATGTCCTCCGACGTCAGCGAACGGTTCTCGCTCGCCAGGACATACAGCTTCTTCTCCGTGTCGTAGAAGGTGCTGGCGGCCGAATCCATGGCGATGAACAGGTCCTTGCCCGGCTCGTAGCCGGCCTTCTCGATGGCTTCCAGGATGACCTTGACGGCGTCCTCGTTGCTGGCCAGGTCCGGGGCGAAACCGCCCTCATCGCCCACGCCGGTGGCGAAGCCACGCCCGGAGAGCACCTTCTTCAGCGAGTGGAACACTTCGGCGCCCATGCGCACGGCGTCGGGATAGGTGGCGGCGCCCACGGGCATGACCATGAATTCCTGCAGGTCCACGTTGTTGGGAGCATGCTGCCCGCCGTTCAAGATGTTCATCTGCGGGATGGGCAGCATGTGCGCATTCACCCCGCCGATGTACTGGTACAGGGGAAGGTCAACAGCGTCCGCTGCGGCCCGGGCCACGGCCAGCGAGGTGGCGGTGGTGGCGTTGGCGCCCAGCTTGGCTTTGTTGGGGGTGCCGTCCAGCTCCACCAGCGTCTGGTCGATCTCGCGCTGGTTGATGGCGTCCATGCCCACCAGCGCATCAGAGATGATCTCATTGACGTTGTCGACGGCCTTGGTGACGCCCTTGCCCAGGTACGGGCCTTCCCCGTCCCGGAGTTCCACAGCTTCGTGAATGCCGGTGGAAGCGCCGGAAGGAGCGGCCGCCCGCCCCGTGGCCCCAGAGGCAAGCTCGCACTCCACCTCCAACGTGGGGTTGCCCCGCGAGTCCAGGATCTGCCGCGCGTAGATATCGACGATGAGCGTCATGTGTAGCCTCTCCCTCAGGTTGGTTGCCTGTACGCAGCGTCCCCCCGACGAGCCAAGTCATCATATCGTAAACCGTGCCCCTCATGAACACACGCACGGCCGGGTCCGGCTAACGGCCGTCCCGTTCCTGTAAGCGCTGCTTGGCCTGCTGATAGTACTCTTCCTGCCGCTCCAGCCCGAGGCCGGCGAACTCCTCCCCCGCCTCCGCCGCCAAGATCTCAGCGCCGGACACCCGCTCACGGAAACGCAGAGAAGCCGCCCGCAGCGCCAGCTCCGGATCCACCTTCAGCTTGCGCGCCAGGTTGACCAGCGCAAACAGCACGTCACCCATTTCCTCCGCCACACGGAGCGGCGGTTGAGCCGGATGACCCTCCGTTCGGAGCGAGCTGCTCCGCGCCTGCAGCTCCTCCTCCAGCTCGCGCTGCTCCTCCCGCACCTTCTCCAACGGCCCGTATGCGTCCGGCCAATCGAAACCCACCTCCGCCGCGCGGGCCTGCAGCTTCTGCGCCAGCAGCAACGCCGGGAACGAGGCGGGGATGTGATGGAAGATGCCTTCCCGGCCCTCAGTGTGCCGCTTGATCTGATCCCAGTTGACCTTGACCTGCTCCGCGGTGTCGGCCACTGTCTCCCCGAAGATGTGGGGATGTCTCCTCACCAGTTTGTGGTGGATGCCGCGGGCCACCTGCCCCAGGTCGTAGCCACCGGACTCCTGGGACACCGCCGCCAGGAAGTAGACCTGAAACAGGAGATCTCCCAACTCGCCTCGCACGTCTTCGTCGGCCACCGCCGGCACATCGACCCCGGCCCCGGCCGCGGCCCCGGCCGCCCACGCCGCTTGCCGCTCCACCGCGTCCACCAGCTCGTACGTCTCCTCCAATGTGTAGCGCACAATGCTCTGCCGGGTCTGCTTGCGGTCCCAGGGGCATTCCTGCCGCAGGAGCAGGGTCAGATCCTGCAATTGCCCCATTTCCCAGCCCAAGGCCTCGCGCACGAGATCCACGGACGCGGGCACGACGGGGACTTCAGCGCCGTCCGACCCGTCAGCCCGGAGCTCCGCCACCCAGCGTGCACGATTGGCGCAAACGAGAAGGTGGGGAGCACTACGGGGAACGACAGATGCAGGAGACCATGCAGAGGACCGCGTGTCCGCAGGCGACGCGGTGAGAGCGGCGTCCAGCTCAGCAGCCACGACCGGGGGCAGCTCCCAGGCCTCCAGTGGCGACCCACCCTTGGACACTACCGTCCGCAGGTGTTCCACTGCCTGCCAGGGCATCCCGCCCGGCTCACCCGATCCCAAGTAGATCACCGCCTGGTAGCGGGTGAGATCATTGACACGGGAGATGTCACGCCACAGGGAGGCCGCGCCTGGCTCCGCCGCCCGCCCTTCTCTCCACAATGTCATGCGACCAACCGCCTCCACGTGTCCCGAGAGAACTGCGGGCGGAGGGCAACCGCCCTCCGCCCGCGCCTCATCCAAGCCTGCTCCGTGCGCCGGCTACGGCGTGGTGGTCGTGGCGCCGGAAGTAGTGCTCGAACCTTCACCGGCCGCGCCCGCTGTCGGAGCCGTGGTGGTTGTGGTGGGCTCCCAGCCGGACTTGACGACCACACCCAGGTCAGTCTTGACCTGCGCCAACCACGCGTCCCACGCTGTTCTCTGCTCCTGCTTCAGGAGGAGGGCGGAGATGCTGTCGTGCACCTCGTCCAGAGTCTTCTGACCCGCTGCCGTGATGTCCGTCACTTGGATGAGATGGTAACCGTAGGTGGTCTTGATGGGCTCGGATACGGCCAGCTTGTCCAATGAGAAGCAGGCCTCTTCAAACTCCGCCACCATCATGCCTTTCTGCACCTTCCCCAGGTCACCACCGAGGTCCTTGCTGCCGGAATCATCCGAGTACTGCTTGGCCATCTCGCCGAAATCCGCCCCGCCCACGATGTCATTGCGCACCTTGGTGGCCAGTTGCAGCGCCTCGCTCCAGTCGGCCTCCGTGGCCGCGGTGGTGGCGTCCGCCCCCAGTTCTCCCGGCGCGAACAGGATGTGACGGGTGGTGCGCGTCTCGTCCGTCACGAACTCGGCCGGGTTCTCATTGTAGTAGGCCTGGATCTGTTCCTCGGTGACCGTGGCGTCCTTGGTCACCGTCTCATACACGCGGTTGTTGAGCAGGTTCTCGCGCAGTGTCTTCTGCAACGAATCAAGAGTGAGATTCTGGGCCGCCAAGGCCTGCTGGAAGGCAGACTCATCATTGCTGTACATCTGCTTGATGCTGTCGATCTGAGCCGTCACTTCTTCGTCGGTCACGCTGATGTTCATCTTGGCGGCGCTCTGAGCGACAACTTCCAGGTCCACCATGTATGACAGCACGCTCTTCTTGAAGTCGCCGTAGGCTTCGTCTTCCTTGGCAGGGACCTCACCCGAGTACTGCTTCTCAATCTCGGCCAAACGCGCCTCATATGCACTCTTGGTGATGATGGTCTCGCCTATCTTCGCCATGTCACTGCTTGACAGCTCGCCGGCCTCGGTGCAGCCCCCCACCACCAACAGGGACGCCAGAAGCACCATCAGCGCCGCTCCAACCACGGCACATCGCTTTCTCACGTGAACCTCGCTCAGCTTCGAACAGTAGAAACGGACTGCGGCGTCACGCCGCCTCGGAATCAGCCGGGCCCAGAATGCGACCGCCGGGCGGCCCGCCGGGCTGGAGCGTGAGTATATCATTGAGCACTCGCTCCACCAGGCTCCTCTTGCCCTGGGCCGCCCCCCGATGCGTGTAAGTCAGATGCCCCGAAGCGGGGACGTACGAGTAGAGACGATCACGGATGCGCAGCTGTTCCCGCGAGCCCTTGGGCAACTCCAGACCGGTCACGCTCACCGAGTCCGGCCGAGCCGCCACCGCATCCGCCCCCACCTGCTGCAGGACCACCCGCGCCTCGCCCAGGAAGATGAGGTTGTCCACGGGCTCCGGCACGGAACCGAAGCGATCCTGTAGTTCGTGACGCAGCTCGGCCAACTCCCCAAGGTCCTGCGCCCCGGCGATCCGTCGATGGAGATCCACCTTGGCCGCCTCGTAGCCGATGAAATCGGTGGGCACATAGGCGCTGATGCCGATGTCCACGCGCGGGATGCGCTCCGGCCCCGCTTGCCCGCCCTGCAGCATCTCGACCGTCTCCTGCAGCATGGACAAATACATCTCGAACCCCACCGCCGCGATGTGCCCCGACTGCTCCTGGCCCAACAGGTTGCCCGCGCCCCTGATCTCCAGGTCACGCATGGCGATCTTGAAGCCGGAGCCGAGCTCCGTGTAGTCGGAGAGGGTGGTGAGCCGAGCCATGGCCTCCTCCGTGAGCAGGGCTTCGTCCGGGTGGAAGAGGAAGGCGTGGGCCACGCGGTGGGAGCGGCCGATGCGCCCCCGGATCTGGTAGAGCTGGGCCAATCCCAGCAGATCGGCCCGCTCCACGATCAGCGTGTTGACATTGGGGATGTCGATGCCGCTCTCGATGATGGTGGTGGTGACCAGCAGGTCGTAGTTGCCGCGCAGGAAGTCGAGCATCACGTTCTCCAGCGCGTTCTCCTTCATCTGCCCGTGCGCCACGCCTATGCGCAGGTGCGGCATCATCTCACGCAGGCGCGAGGCGGCCTTGTCGATGGTCTCCACTCGATTGTGCAGGTAGAAGGCCTGTCCGCCCCGCTCCACCTCGTGATCCACGGCGCGCTTCACTATCTCCGGCTCGAAGGTGCCCACGTAGGTCTGGATGGGATGGCGATCGCGGGGGGGCGTCTCGATCACCGTGATGTCGCGCACCCCGGCCAGCGACATCTGCAGCGTGCGCGGGATGGGAGTGGCAGACAGGGTGAGCACGTCCACCTTGAGCTTGAGGTTGCGGAGCGCCTCCTTCTGCACCACGCCGAAGCGTTGTTCTTCGTCCACGATCACCAGGCCCAGGTCCTTGGGCTTCACGTCCTGCGACAGCAGGCGGTGCGTGCCGATGAGCACGTCGATCCTGCCCGCCTGGAACTCCTTGAGGGCGGCACGCTGCTCCTTGGCCGAGCGGAAGCGGGACACCATGTCCACCCGCACCGGGTAGTCGCTGAAGCGCTCTTTGAAGCTCACGTAGTGCTGCTGGGCCAAGATGGTGGTGGGCACCAGCATCATCACCTGCTTGCCGTCCATGACCGCCTTGAAGGCCGCCCGCAACGCCACCTCCGTCTTGCCGTAGCCCACGTCGCCGCAGATGAGGCGGTCCATGGGGTGGCCGGACTCCATATCGTCCTTCACGGCATCGATGGCCTTCAGCTGGTCCGGCGTCTCCTGGTAGGGGAATGCGGCCTCGAAACGCCGCTGCCAATCGCCGTCCTCGTTGTACGCGTAACCGGAAGCCGTCTGCCGTAGCGCGTAGAGCTGCAACAGTTCTCCGGCCAACTCGCGCACCGCCTTGCGCACCCGGCTCTTCATCTGGTCCCAGGCTTTGCCCCCCAGCTTGGAAAGGGACGGTGGCGTGCCGTGCGCCCCCACGTAGCGGCTGACTTTGCCGATCTGATCGTGGGGGATGTAGAGCATGTCGCCGTCGCGGAAGGCGATGTCCAGGTAGTCACGCGTGATACCGGCCACGGTGTTGGTGGAGATGCCCTCGAAACGGCCGATGCCGTGGTCCTCGTGCACCACGAAATCGCCGCGGCGCAGGTCACGGAAGGAGGTGAGCTCCGCCCCCACCACCAGGCGCCGCTCGGCCGACGCCTTGCGCCGCTTGGGGAAGAGTTGGTTGTCCGTGAGCAGAGCCAGCCTGAGATCAGGGACAATGAAGTGCCTGCGCAGCGCCACCGGGAGGTAGGTGATGCCCGGCTTCTCCGGGACCTCCAAGCCGTCCCCCATGCGCCCACCGGTGCGGGTGAGCACGTACCGGCAGCGCTCCGCCTCCGAGCGCAGCTCGAAGGCCACCGCCACCCGGTAGCCCTCGCTCACCAGCCGCCTCAACGCCTCCTCCGCCTCCGGCAGGTTGGTGACGGCCAGATCCCCGGTACTGCCGCGCACCTGGAAGGGAATCTCACCTCCGCCACCCAATAGATCAGCTCCGCGGCGCGCGCTGATCTCCCGGTGGGCTTCCTCCCAGCCGGAGTACAGCGCCCGGAGTGGGTCATTCGGCCCGTACACGTCATCCAGCCCGGCCAGGCAAACCTGCGCCGCGGCAGCCGTGCGCGCCGGTTCCAGGACCACCACCAGCGCCTCCGGCGGCATGAAACGCCAGAGCGCCCTCGCGTCGACTCCACCGTCTTCCAGCGCGGGCCAGAAGACCGCCGTCTGCCGGTCTCCCAGCGAGCGCTGGGTGTACACGGAGAAGGCGCGCAGGCTCTCCACTTCATCGCCCCAAAACTCGATACGCAGCGGATGTCTCTCCGTGGTGGGGAAGACATCGATCAGTCCACCGCGCACAGCCACCTGTCCCGGGTCCTCCACCTGGTCCACGCGCTGGTAGCCCATGCCCACCAACGCACGCAGCAGAGCTTCAAACTCCTGCGCCCGGCCCACATGGACCTGCAGCGGACGACCTGCCCCCGGCGTCGCCGGCTCCAGCAGCGCTGCCGGATCCACCACGATCACCGGGCCACCGGGCTCCCCGCCGGCCGCGGGCATATGCCCGGACGGCCCACCCTCGCCCTGCAGGGCGGTCAGGGCCCTCGACCGCCGCCCTGCCACCCGCGGCGCCACCTCCCCTTCCGACCCATACCAGAGGTCCCGCGAGGGGAGCTGCAGGACCTCCCGCGCGGCGAGATAGAGAGAGAGTTCCCGGGTCAGCTCCTCGGCCGCCTGCTCCGACGGGGTCACGATCACCGCCGGGCGCTCCCGCAGCCCACGGTCGGTGAGAAGTCCGGCCGTCAGCAAGGGGTGGAGAAAGGTGGGAGCCGACAGCCGGCCGCGGCCGCGAGCCGCCGCCTCCGCCAGCTCTCGGAAGTGCTCCAGCCGCTCCAGGTACGCCGTCAGATGGGCCATCAGCCTTCTTCCTCCACCCAGTCCTCAACCAGAGAGGCGGCGGTGGCGATCATTGCCTCAACCTCTGCCGCAGGCTCAGTGAACGGGCTCAAGACCCAGTCCGCCAGATCAGTCCGAGTGTCCGCCGGGCGACCCACCCCCACGCGCACCCGCCAGAAATCTCGGCTGCCCAGCACGCGTTCCATACTGCGCAGGCCATTGTGCCCCCCCAGCCCACCGCCCTGCTTCAGGCGCACATCGCCAAAGGGGATCTCCACTTCGTCGTGGAGAGCGATGATGCGGGAAACGGGAACGCGGAAGTGGCGCGCCGTCGGGCCGATGGAATCACCGGAGAGGTTCATGTAGGTCTGGGGCATGACCATGACCACATCCCGACCGCAAAGCTCCGCCTGCAGCAGCAGACCGGAGAAACGGCGGGCCCAGCGTCCCCAGCCGTGACGGCGGCACAACTCCTCGGCCACCATGAAACCGGCGCTGTGGCGGTGATAACGATACTGCGCCCCCGGATTCCCCAGAGCGGCTATGAGAAGAGGGCGGCTCACGTCAGCATCGAGCGCCGGTGGGAACCGGCCTTCCCGGGCTAGAAGAGCTGATTCTCGCCCTGGAAGAGCGCGCTCACCGACTCGTTCATGTAGACGTTACGGATGGTGTCCGCCAGGATCTCCGCCGTGGACAGCACCGTGAACTTGTCCCGCTGACGGTCCACCCGCAGTGGGATGGTATCCGTCACCACCAGCTCCTTCAGCGCCGAGTCCGCCACCCGGTCGTAGGCCGGATCCGACAACACCGGATGGGTCACGGCGGTATAGACAGCCTTGGCCCCGTTCTCCATGAGCGCTTCCGCGCCGTTGCAGATGGTGCCGGCGGTATCGATGATGTCATCCACGATGATGGCCGTCTTGTCCTTCACATCGCCGATCACACCCAGCACACGGGAAACGTTGTGGGCCGGGCGCAGCTTGCTCATCATGGCGATGGACGTGCCCAAGCGGTCCGCGAAGCGCTTGGCCAGCTTGACCGCCCCCGCATCCGGGGCCACCACCACCGTCTCGCCCAGGTCCTTCATGTGGAAGTACTCGGCCAACATGGGGACGGCCGTCATGTGGTCGCAGGGCATGTCAAAAAAGCCCTGCAACTGCCCAGCATGAAGATCCATGGTGAGAACGCGGTTGGCACCGGCAGCCTGCAGCAGGTCCGCCACCAGCTTGGCGGTGATAGGCTCGCGCGGCCGGCTCTTCTTGTCCTGGCGGGAGTAGCCGAACCAGGGCATCACCGCGGTGATGCGCCGGGCGGAGGCCAGGCGAGCGGCCTGCGTCATGATGAGCAGCTCCATGAGGTTCTCGTTCACGGGGCGGCAGGTGGACTGCACGATGAACACGTCCGCGCCCCGGATGCTGTCCTCGAACCAGCAGTAGATCTCGCCGTCCGCAAACGTCTTGAGCATGACCCGTCCCAATGGGAATTCGAGCTTCTCCGCGATCTTGGCGCTCAAGTCCGGATTGCCTCTCCCCGAGAACACCATGAGCGGAGACTCGACGGACCTTGTAGCCAACCTGCCAACCAGCATCTCGAATACCCTTTCCACCCGCGTTACGGCGCGCCTGGACCGCCCAGCCAGCTGAATGGCGGCAGTACCGTCCCTTCCTCGACCTCAGCATTTGCTACACAGCAGTGCGGCAGCCTGCACCGCCGCCCTACGATAGCACCATCCAGTGTGGTCCCCGGCCCGATCTCCGAGCCTTCGCCCACCACCGTGCGGCCATACAGGCTGGTGCCGGTCAGGAGGGTGACGTCCGGCTCCAACTCCACCGTGGCATGAATGGACACCGTCTCCGGATTCTCCACCGTTACCCCGGCCAGCATCCACTGCCGCAACAAACGGGCTTTCATGATGGCCTCCGCCTGCGCCAGCTCCACCCGGGTGTTGACCCCCAACACGTCGGTAGGGTCCGGTGCCGCGAACGCGCCCACCACCGCACCGCGCCGCGCCAAGCCCTCGATCACATCCGTAAGATAAACCTCGCCCTGAGCGTTAGTGTGTCCCACACTGCGCAGAATCTCCAGAGTCTCCACTGCCGGAAGCACGTAGATGCCACTGTTCACCTCATCCACAGCGAGCTCGTCCGCGGAGGCATCGCGGTGCTCCACGATGCGGCGCACCTCACCGCGGTCGTCCCTGATCACTCGGCCGTAGCCGCTGGGATCCGCCAGACGCATGGTGAGCACGGTGGCGTCGCAACCAGAGGAGGCGTGGTCCTCCGCCAACTGCCGCAGGACGTCCCCCCGCAGCAGAGGCGTGTCGCCCGCGAGCACCATGAGTGCACCGCCCCCGATCTCCCCCGCGGCTGCCAGCACGGCGTGGCCGGTGCCCTTCTGCACCTCTTGGAGCGCCGTGCGACACGCCGGAGGCAACACCGGCCTGACCAATTCGTGGCCGCTGCCCAGTACCACCACCGTCCGCTGCGCCTCCACCTGCGCCGCCGCCCTCAGCACATGGCTGATGATAGGCAAACCGCAGACCTGGTGCAGTACCTTGGGAGCGGAGGAACGCATGCGCGTGCCCAGACCGGCTGCAAGGACAACAATAGTGGAAAGCGGAGCGTTCACGCCCTCAGCGGCACCCCAGCGAAACGTGTGTGGTCGAGAGGCTGGGGCGGAAGGATTCGAACCTCCGGAATGACGGGACCAAAACCCGTTGCCTTACCACTTGGCTACGCCCCAACGAGCCCGCCGCAGAAAGCCGTTGCAGCGGTCGCGAAATTATAGGTGTCGGCGTACGGTATCGTCAAGGAAGCGTCCGCGCGCGCAGGCTGGTGCGGCCCAATTCCCCGGCTTCCAGATGGGCATCTCCCGCCAGGGCTGCCTTCGCGAAGACCCCAAACATGGACGGCCCCGATCCGCTCATCATAGCGGCACCGGCTCCCAGTCCCTCCAGCATGACCCTGCGGAACAGCAGGTCGGGAACCAGGCGATATGCCGACCTCTCCAAGTCATTGCTCATTAGCTGCGCCACCCGCCGGCAGGCCGTCTCCGCGGGGAGCGATCGCCCCACCCACGCCTGCTCAAGAACACGCCAATCCCCCAGCGCCCGTGCGGCCCGCTGTTGGAAGGACTCTGGCTGTTCGCTTCCCACGATCTCGTCGTAGGCACGATACACGGCGGCGCTGGACAGCTCCTCCTCCGGGAGCACCAGAAGCAGCGGAAGAGGCGGCAGGACGATTGGCTCAAGGTCGGTGCCAATACCGGAAGCCACCTGGCACCCTCCAGCGAGGAAGAAGGGGACATCCGCGCCCAGCCCGGCGGCCAGACGTCGCTGCTCATCACCGTTGAGAGCCCGACCCCCTGCCGGCCGCACCGCCGCCGCCGCGCCGGCCAGCGCTGCCGCCGCATCCGAGCTTCCACCCCCCAACCCCGCCGCCGTGGGTATGCGCTTGATGATCTCCACCCGGCCCCGGAAAGCGCAGCCGGTCGCGGCGGCCACCGCACGCAGTGCCTGGTGGGCGAGGTTGAGCTCGGAGTCCACTCCCGGGCAGACCACCTCCACCTCCACGGCAGCGCCGGCCTCCAGTGACGCCGCCCGCCTCTGCAGGGGAGGGCTGATCTCCACATCCACCACCAGCGTGTCGTGCAGGTCCAGTGGCGCCATCACCGACAGCACCTCGTGATAACCATCCGGCCGCCGAGGCCCCACCAGCAGCAGCAGGTTGACTTTGGCCGGAGCCGTCAGGCGCTGACGCCAACGCAGGGGTGCGGGCGAAGACGGGAAGGAAGACGCCGAGGGTGTCTCACGCGTGGTCACTGCTGCTCTCCCCGCGGCGTGGCGATCCGACCAACCATACCCGGCGGAGTGGCCGGCGGCCGCAGGCCCCGGCTGCAGAATGCCTCCGCCAGAGCCAGATAGCCGGCAGGCGACACCTGCTCCGCCCGCAGAGTGGGAGCGAGGTCCGCGTCGCGCAGCACGGCCTCAGCCTCAGCCTTAGCCAAGCCGGTGGCGGCCGACAGCGAATTGACGATCATCTTCCGCCGCGAGGCGAAGGCGGAGTCGATCACCCAGCGCACCAGCACCGGGTCCCCTGCCGGCAGACCCCGCACCTTCCGCCGCTCCAGTGTGAGCAAGATGGAATCCACTCGGGGCACCGGGTAGAAGATACGCCGCGACAAAGGCCGCATCTCCTTCACCGAGGCAAAGAGCTGAACCCAGACTGAGATCCCACCGTAGATCTTGCTGCCCGGCGCCGCCGCCAGCCGTTCCGCCACCTCCCGCTGCACCATCACCACGTAGCGGCGCACCTGAGGCAGTCGGGCAACCGCTTCGGCCAAGAAGGGAGCGGCAATGGAGTAAGGCAGGTTGCTGGCGCAGAGCGTGGGAGCGGGCTGCAACCGTTCCAGCTCGGCCGACAGCACGTCCTGGAAATGCAGACCCAGCCGCTCTCCCTGGTCCGCAAACACCCGCAGCAGCGACTCGCGCAGAGACCGATCCACCTCGAAGCTGTGCACGTAGCCGGCCTCGGCCAGCAGCGCCTCGGTCAGGACACCGAGCCCAGTGCCTACCTCCAGGATGACATCGGACGGCTGCGCCTGCACGCGGTCCAGAATGAGACGGAGGATGTTGTCGTCCACCAAGAAGTTCTGCCCCAGGCTGCGACGCGGGGTCACGCCGAAACGCGCCAGCCGAGCGAGCGTGGCCTGGCGCGGCGGCCACGCGACCGGCTGGGGGCTCACGCCGGCTCTCCGTCCCCTTCGGCACCGCTGGACCACGCCCTCAGGCGCGGGTAGGCCACCAGCACGTTGGCCCTGACCTTCTGTGCCAATTCCTCCACGGCAAGGCCACGCTCCTGCGCCACCCGTTGGTAGGTGTGCACCACCAGTGCCGGCTCGTTGGGGTGCCCACGATGGGGCTCGGGCGTCAGATAGGGAGCGTCCGTCTCCAGAAGGAGCAGATGGTCCGGCACGGCCCTCAAGGCCTTTCGCAGAGGCTCTGAGGTCTTGTAGGTAACATTGCCGGCGAAGCTCAGGTACCAGCCCAGCTCGACGAGTTCCTGTACCCTGTCCGGCAACGAGAAACAGTGCAGCACCACCGTCAGGCCGGCAGCGTGCTCCCGCAGCAGCGGAATGCTGCGCCGGTCCGCGTCCCGCGTATGGATGACCACGGGCAACGACAGCTCCCGGGCCAACGCCATCTGCTCCACGAACACCGCTTCCTGCGCCTCCCGGGGAGCACGATTGCGGTAGAAGTCCAGACCCGTCTCCCCCACCGCCACCACCTTGGGCTCAGCCACCAACTCCCGCAGTTGCCCCACGGTACCCGCCGGCGCCTCCCCCGCTTCATGGGGATGGATGCCGACAGTGGCGAACACCTCGGGGTGGGCCCGCGCCAGCGCAACCGCCCGGCGCGAGGAGACCACGTCCGTCCCTGACTGGATCACCCACTCCACGCCGGCAAGCCGCGCGCGACGCAGCTGATCCGCCACAGCCGCGTCGTTGTGATCCAGGTGAGTATGACCGTCGATGAACGGCGGCGTCTTGCCGCCGCCTGGGAGATCCGGCATGCCCGTTGGTCTAGACGTCGATGCGGGGGAAGAGGGGAGCACCAGCCGTCACCGCACCCCCGGCGGGCAACAGGCCCCACGCCGCCCTCTCCCAGGCCACCGCCGCCGCGTCCGGCTCCATGCCCAGGCGCGACATCATCTCCGCGCTGGTAGCGGGAATGAAGGAATGCAGCACCACCGCCAAGAAGCGCAGCCCCTCGGCCAGGTTCCACAACGTGTGGTCCAGAGCCGCGTCCTCGCCGGCCTTGGCCTGTTTCCAAGGTGCCCGCTCCTCCACAAAACGGTTGAGCCGCCGCACGAAGGTCCAGATGGCCTCCAAACCGCCGCTCAGATCGAAATCGCCCAGAGCCTTCTCCACCACCGCGGCCACCGCCGCCGCCTCCTCCGCCAGAGGCGATTCGCCCACCGGCGCCGCGGGCACCACACCCGCCCGGTACTTCCCGATCATGGACGCCGTGCGCGACATCAGGTTGCCCAGCTCGTTGGCCAGTTCCGCGTTGTAGCGGGCCTTGAAGCTGTCCTCGCCCACGACGCCGTCCTGCCCGAAGTTGACCTCGCGCAGGCAATAGAAACGGAAGGGATCCGCCCCGTACTGCTCGATGAGCGGGAAGGGGTCCATCACGTTGCCGCGGGTCTTGGACATCTTCTCCCCGCCCAGCTTGAGGTAGCCATGGATGAAGAGATGCTCCGGCAATTCATACCCGGCCGACATGAGCAGCGCCGGCCAGATAATGCCGTGAAACTTCAGGATGTCCTGGGCCATGAGGTGGTAGGTGGGCGGCCAGAGGCGAGTGGTCAGATCCTGACCCACGGCGTACGACAGGGCGCTGGCGTAGTTGATAAGGGCGTCCACCCACACGTAGATGACCTGGGAAGCGTCCCAGGGTACGGGGATACCCCACTTCAGCGTGGCGCGGGAGATTGAGATATCGTCCAAGCCCTGCTCGATGAAGGAGAGAGCCTCGTTGTAGCGGTGACGGGGCCGGACGAAATCCGGGTGGGCCAGGTAGTGCTGACGCAGGCGATCCTGGTAGTCCGCCAGCTTGAAGAAGTAGTTCTTCTCCTCCATGAAGGTGGGAGCAGTGCCGTGGTCCGGGCAGAGACCGTCCACGAGGTTCTCTTCCGTGTAGTAGGCCTCGCAGGCAGAGCAGTACAGACCCGAGTAGGAGCTCTCGTAGATATCCCCCGCGTCGTAGACCTTCTGGATGAAGCGCTGCACGTAGGCCTCGTGCTGCGGGTCAGTGGTGCGGATGAAGAAGTCGTTGGTGGCGTTGACCTTGCGCACCACTTCTTTGAACCTGGTCACCATCTGATCCGCGTGCTCGCGCGGCGTGATGCCGCGCTCGGTGGCCGCCATCTCCACCTTGTTGCCGTGCTCATCTGTGCCTGTGAGGAAGAAGACCTCGTCCCCCTTCTGGCGATGGAAACGCGAGACAACGTCCGCCCCGATAGTGGTGTAGGCGTGGCCGATGTGCGGCACGTCGTTGACATAGTAGATGGGAGTGGTGACGAAGAACTTACCCATGTGACGGCACCCGGAATTGCGCGGTTTACCAGCGGGAATCCGGGCTATTCTAGCAGATGCCCGCTCAGCGGCCCCGGACACGGGCACCCTGTGACTCCGGTCGCTGCCGCCGCGGGATTCCCGACGCGTGAAGGCTCCTGCTACAAAGTTCCTGCTACAGAGCCGCCGGTTCCTCGCCCCGTTTCGCAGCCAACACCAACTCGTAGGCCGCAGCGCGGCTCAGCTTGGTCCGCTCGGCGAGTTCTCTTGCAACTTCTCTTGTCCGTCTTCCATTACGCAGGCTTTCTTGCACCCAGGGGCCAATGGCTTCAGGAGTCAGGGGGGCCGCGGCCGCCTCCCCGCCAGGCACGCCACCGGCAGCGCTGAACCTTTCCCCCAAGGCCACCACCACCACGATCTCTCCCCGCACCGGTTCGCCCAGCGCCTCCCGCACCTGAGCCGGCATCCCCACCACCACCTCTTCGTACAGCTTGCTGAGCTCGCGGCACACTGCCACCTCGGCCTCCGGCGCCAGTTCTGACAGGACCGCCAGCGAACCCCGCACCCGCCGGGGTGAATCGAAAGCCACCAGCGTGGCCCGGGCGGCGGCAGCCTCGTTCAGCAGAAGGGCCAGCTCACGCCGGCTGCGCGGAAGGAAGCCGGTGAAGAGCGCCCGGTCTGAGGGCAGGCCGGAGATGGAGAGAGCCGCGGTGACGGCGGAAGGGCCGGGAACGACAGTCACCACGATCCCCTCGCGCCGGCAGGCGCGGACCAGGCGAAAGCCGGGGTCGGACAACGCGGGGGTGCCGGCATCCGACACCAGGGCCACCGCCGCGCCCACCCGCAGCAGACCCAGCATCTCGGCCAAACGCTGCTCCTCATTGTGCTCGTGCAGGCTCACCAGGCGCGGGCCTTTGATCTGGAAGTGGGAGAGCAGCTTGAGCGTGCGACGAGTGTCCTCGCAGGCGATGACCTCCGCCCCGCGCAGGGTTTCCACCAGGCGAGACGAGGCATCGCCCAGATTCCCGATGGGAGTGGCGCACACATAAAGCGTCATGGCCCGATTGTACTTCGAGATACAATGAGCCGGCCGGCATGCGTGGAAGCCCGGCAGTCAGTCCCATCCCGCAAGGAGGTCGATCCGGCCGTGATACTGAGGAAACACTCCTACCTCTTCCTGCTCTCCCTCCTACTTGTCATGCTCACCGTGTCGACAGCCGCCTGTGGAAGCGAGACCACCACCACTACAGCTGCTTCCACCGAGACCACGGCGGCCCCGACGGAATCAAGCACCACCACCGCCACCTCTGCACAGGGACCCTTCACCTTCGGCATGCTGCTGGTGGGCCCCTACAACGACCGGGGCTACAGCCAGGCCCATTACGACGCCGGCCTGTACGTGGAAGAGAACCTGCCCGGGGCCAAGATGGTTTACATCGACAAGGTCAACACCGCTGACCGTCCCGGCACCACCCCCGCCCAACTGGCGGAGGAGCTGCTGGCTCAAGGGGCAACGTTCATCATCTTCAACTCGGATGACATGAAGGACGGTGCCGTTGAGTTTGCCAAGGCTCACCCGGACAT
This sequence comes from Gaiellales bacterium, assembly GCA_012719395.1. GTDB lineage: Bacteria > Actinomycetota > Thermoleophilia > RBG-16-64-13 > RBG-16-64-13 > JAAYAL01. The sequence goes on from JAAYAL010000013.1 coordinate 29,305, forward strand.
CCCCGTCCTCCACGCCTCCGGCGATTCCGCCTGGAAGGAAGGCACCAACTACGCGGACCTGCCTAACTTGGGCAACGTCATGGGCGGTATGGAGTACGGCAAGATGATTGCCGGCGCCGCGGCCGCCTTGACCACCCAGACCGGCCAGATCGGCTACCTGGGCCCGCTGATCAACGATGAGACGCGACGCCTGGCCGCTTCCGCCTACCTGGGCGCTAAGTACACCTGGACGGAGGTCCTGAAGAAGGATGCCAAGGATCTGCACTTCAAGGTGAACTGGATCGGCTTCTGGTTCAACATCCCCGGCGTCACTTCCGATCCCACCCAGGTGGCGGATGACTTCTTCAACCAGGGCTGCGACGTGGTCATCTCCGGCATCGACACCACGGAAGCCCTGATAGAAGCCGCCAAGTTCACCAAGCAGGGCAAGCAGGCCTGGGCCATCCCCTACGACTTCAGCGGCGCCCCGGAGGAAGCCCCCGAAGTGGCGCTGGGCGTGCCCTACTTCAACTGGGGCCCCAGCTACCTGCAGCAGATCAAAGAGGCCAAGGAGGGAACCTGGGCACCGCGCTATGAGTGGCTGGCTCCCGACTGGAAGGACATCAACGACCCCGATAGCAGCGCCGTAGGCTTCATCAAGGGCGATGCCCTGAGCGCGGAGTCCTCAGCACAGGTGGATGCCTTTATCGCCGAACTGGCGGGCGGCCTCAACCTGTGGACCGGCCCGCTGAACCTTCAGGACGGAACCGAGTACCTCAAAGACGGTGAAGCTGCCACCGAGCAGCAGATCTGGTATCTGCCCCAGCTGTTGGAAGGGATGGAAGGTCAGAGCGTCGCCGACTGAGCCGGCCGCTCGGCACGACCTCGCCGATAGGGGGAGATCGCGTCTCCCCCTATCGGCTCTCGTGCACTACTGCGCGCACGTACCATGGACGTAGAGATCAGGGACATCCACAAGCGCTTCGGCGCCGTGCGGGCCAACGCCGGAATCTCCCTGCGGGTCACGGCCGGCACCATCCAGGGAGTGCTGGGAGAGAACGGCGCCGGCAAGAGCACGCTCATGAAGATCCTCTCCGGCTTCCAACCGGCCGACCGCGGCGAGATATTGCTGGACGGTCGCATGGCGCACATCGGCTCGCCGGCCGACGCCATACGCGCGGGTGTGGGCATGCTGCACCAGGACCCCATGGACTTCCCCGCCTTCCGCGTCATCGACGATTTCCTGGTGGGGCGCCCCGGCGGGATCTCCCTCTCCCCCGGGCAGGCCCGGCGCGAGCTGCAAGCGCAGGCAGAGCACTTCGGCTTCTCCCTGGAACCCAACCGGGAGATCGCGCGCATGACGGTGGGAGAACGCCAGCAACTGGAGTTGCTGCGCCTGCTGTGGCAGGGAGCGGGCGTGCTCATCCTGGACGAACCCACCACCGGCATCAGCGCACCCCAACGGGAGACGCTCTTTGCCATCCTGCGGCAGTTGGCCGCGGAAAAGAAAACGGTGCTGTTCGTGTCTCACAAGCTGGACGAGGTGGAGCGGCTCTGCCACCGCGTCGCAGTGCTCCGGCAGGGACGACTCGTCGGTGAGGAGAGCGCCCCCTTCGACACGGCGCAGCTGGTACGTCTCATGTTCGGCAAGGAGATCGTGGTCAGCGCTCCCCGTAGCACGGCGCGGGAGGAGACCGTCCTCACGCTGGAGGGGATCGAGGTGGAGGACGCGCGCCTGCACGTGGGGCCCACGTCCCTCGAGGTGAGGGCAGGTGAAGTGCTGGGGCTGGCCGGCATGGAAGGCAGCGGGCAGTCTCTGCTTCTGCGGGTCTGTGCCGGCCTCATGTCCCCCGTGGCCGGACGCCTCCTGCTGGACGGGCATGACATGACGCATCGCCCCTATAGATCCTTTCACGACCGCGGCGTGGCCTACGTCCCCGCCGCCCGCTTGGAACAGGGGCTGGTCCCCGGTCTCTCCCTGACGGAACACGTGCTGCTCTCCGAACGCCACCGCGGACCGCTCATCGACTGGAAGCGTGGTCGCGCCAAGACCGCCCGCCGCATCCACGACTTCAACATACGTGGCGAACCCGACAACACCGTGGAGTCACTGTCCGGCGGCAACCAGCAACGGGCGCTCTTGGCGCTCGTCCCCGACCCCGCGCGCCTCCTGCTCTTGGAGCACCCCACACGAGGGCTGGACGTGGAATCCACCGTGTACATCTGGAGCAAGCTGAAGCAGAGGTGCACCCAGGGCACCGCCATCGTCTTCGTCTCTTCAGAGTTGGAGGAGTTGCTGCGGTACGGGGACCGCGTAGCCGTGCTGTTCTCCGGCCGCGTGTCCGCACCCGTATCCGCCGCTCTCACCTCCGTGGAGGAACTCGGCGAGCTGATTGGGGGGAAGGGCCTTGAACCGGCAGCCTAGCCAACCGGAGACCAGGCCGGAGACGGTCGGTGGGGACAACACCAGCACAACACCCGTCGCCGCCCACACGCCCCGATCGGCGCTTGGGCGCACCGGGCTGAGCCGCGGCGCCCTCAACGTCGCGTTTCAGGCAGGCGCCTTTCTGGTGGCACTGGTCATCACCACCCTGGTGCTGCTGGTGGCTGGAGCGCCGCCCTTCGCCGCCTATGGAGAGATCGTCAGGGGCGCCGTGGGGTCGCTCCAATCGCTCGCCGATGTGACCGTGGCCTGGGTGCCGCTTGTCGTCTGCACCTTCGGCCTCCTGGTGACCTTTGCCGCCGGTCTATGGAACATCGGGGTCGAGGGGCAGATCATGCTGGGAGCCGTGTTCGCCACCCTGGTGCTGCGGTTGCTGCAGGACACAAACGCCCCGGCCTGGTTGGCATTGACCCTGGCCATCTCCGCCGCCATGGTGGGAGGAGGTCTCTGGGCCGTGCTGGCCGGTGTCCTGAAGGCGTTCGGCGGGGTCAACGAGATCTTCGGCGGCCTGGGCCTCAACTACGTGGCCACCGCCCTCAGCCTGTGGCTCATATTCGGGCCCTGGAAGCGGCCCGGCGTGGGATCCATGAGCGGGACTGAGCCCTTCCCGGAGCAACTCTGGCTCCCGCAGTTCAGCGGGCTTCGCTTGAGCCCTTGGGGGCTGGGGCTGGCCGTGCTGGCCGTGGTGATCGTGGGGGTGGCGCTGAGCCGGACCTACTTCGGGCTGAAGCTCAAGGCAGTGGGACGCAACATGCGGGCGGCTTTCCTGCTGGGAATCCCCACCTGGCAGTACGTGCTGGCGGCCTTCCTGGTCTGCGGGCTCATGGCAGGGCTGGCCGGAGGCATCCAGGTCACTGCCGTTTACCATCGCCTCATCCCCTCCATCTCCAGCGGCTACGGCTTCCTGGGGCTGCTGGTGGCCATGCTGGTACGCTACCGCGCACTCTGGGCGGCGCCCGTGGCGCTCTTCTACGCCGCCCTCAATATCGGCAGCATCCAGTTGCCCATCGTACTCAAGCTCGACTCGTCCCTGGCGGGAGTACTGCAGGGCGTCCTGGTGCTATGCGTCATCCTGGCCGAAGGCGCGCGCCAGCGTCTTCTCCACCGACCCGTCTCCGAGTTGCCGGCTCCGCAGGAGCCCGGACGCGGCGCCCCTGAGCACGCGACACCCGTGGAGGACGCTCTATGACCGGCGAAGCCATCCTGGCCGGCCTGTCCGGCGTGCTGGCCGCGTCGGGACCGCTGGTCTTCGCCGCCATCGGGGAGACCATCTCGGAGCGCGCAGGCGTGATAAACCTCTCGGCCAACGGCGTGATCGTGCTGTCCGCCATGGGCAGCTTTGCGGTGGGCGTGGCCACCGGCAGCCTGCTGCTGGGATTCCTCACCGGTCTCCTTATCGGTGCGCTCGTGGCCTTGGTGGTGGCCTTCGGCAACATCACCCTCCGGCAAAGCCAAGTGGCTCTCGGCTTCGTGCTGGCACTTGTCTGCCGTGATCTGGCTTACTTTCTGGGCAACCCCTTCATGGGCGCCTCGGGGCCTCGGCTCAGCTCGCTTCCCATCCCCGGCCTCAGCCGGATCCCCGTGGTGGGTCAACTCTTCTTCGCACACAACCTCCTGACGTACCTCAGCTTCCTGCTCGTACCCGTGGCCTGGTACTTCATATTCCGCACCAGGCAGGGCTTGGTGCTGCGGGCGGTCGGAGAGCGCCCGGCCGCGGCTTTCGCCCGCGGGGCCAACGTCAACAGACTGCGCTACCTCTATACCGTGCTAGGCGGGGCGCTGGTGGGGCTGGCCGGTCCCATGTTCTCCCTGAGCATGAAGGCCGGATGGAAAGGCACCATCTCCGGATTGGACGGCATCGGCTGGATTGCGCTGGCCATCACCATCTTCGGCGCCTGGAGCCCGCTGAAAGTGGCACTGGGCGCCTACCTCTTCGGCCTATTGCAGTGGCTGGGCGTGGTGCTGCAGCCCCATCTCTCCGGTATCCCCTCGCAGGTGCTGCAGGTGGCACCCTTCCCGCTCATGATTCTCACCCTACTGCTGGTCAACATAGGCAACGCGGAGTGGGTGGAACGGATCCTGGCGGGGCTCCCTCCGCGGATCCGCCCCGCCGCCGCGGGGCTTCTGCGCGCCACGCGCGTCTCACCGCCGGGTGCTCTGGGTGTGCCCTTCGAGCGAGACTGAGGTTGACCGCCGAGCCGGGAGCAGAGGCGCCGGGATGTCGCCGTAGGCGAGCTCCTCGGAGCATGTCTCCCGGGCGGTGCGTGCCGCTTCGCGGGCCTCCTGGCAGGCCGTGGAGCGCTTGCGCAGGAGACTCCGGTAGTATTTCAGGTGCCAGCCTATGTGGAAGAAGGATATGAGCGACATGACGATGCCCGTCTCCACGTGCCAGAAAAGCATGTCAACGGGCAGGTTGACGCGCCAGCCGTAGTTGAGCCGGATGGTGAGCAGCAGCCCCAGTACTCCCGTGACGAGGAAAGTCAGCAACAGCAGCACGTTCCAGATCTTGCGATGCGTGGCGCCACGGATGCGGCGGGTCCTGTAGAGGACAAAGCTGACGGCGTAGACGACGAAGAAGACCACAGCAATGGGGCTGACGTTGTACATCACGGTGGGAGTTGAAGCGGCTGCCGCGGGCGGGGCGATGGCGGCGTCCCCGCCTCCGCTCTGGGGCTCAGTAGCGGTTGACCCGGCACCGCTGAGGTCCCCACCCGGCCCGGAGGGGAGGGTGGTGCTGGTGCCCAAGCCGGTTGCAGCCAGCGCCATGGCTGCCACATCGGCAACAGAGGAGCCGGTGGCGGAGGACGAGGCGGCCACGGAGGTTGCGGGGGAAGCAGCCACCGTGTCGGCAGTGGTGGACGACGTGGGTTCCGGCTGGGAGTGGTCACAGTAGCCGTCGCCGTTGGTATCGATGAAGCGAGAGCAGGCGCCGGTGCACAGCTCGGTCACGCCCTTGGGGCAGTCATCCCAGGCCACCGCCGTGGCGGGCAGAACCAGGATCGCCAGGGCCAGCACCAATCCGACCACCATCGGCCACCATACCCGACCCAGGATGTGTTTTCCGCGCTGCATGGCAAGGCTCCTCATCTTCGCGGGCTGCAAACCGCTCGTCGCCCGGTTGTCAACCACAGTTTCGAGCGAAGGTGTCAAGGAAGTATGAGTAAGCCTTGATCAAATACGAAAGAGAGTGGCGAATGGCGGCGCCGTGCGCGCCCACACCCAGGGCTACGTGCGGATCAGCTCGTACGAGCGGCTGCCCAGCCCGACCTCCTCACCATGCTGCAGCTGGACCGTGGGGTCCACATCGTGAACATATGCGAATTTGTCGGCCGCCTCCACCCCGCGTCTGCCGAGAGCGCTGGCGGCGATGCCGAGCTGCGCGTTGCAGAGGTCATATCCCGCTTGGTCCAGAGCCACAGGGTCCCGGCCGGCCACGATGCCTACGTCGGGAACTAGGGCCGCGTCCGACCACGCGGCGCAGTCGCAGTCCGGCGTCACGTTGTTGATGAAGGTGACGCCCAGGAACTTGTGGCGCTTGCCATGAACCACGCCCAGCGCGAACTCCGCCATCTTCCGCTGCACCGTCCCCGCCTCCGCCTCCCAGGAGACAGCCACCGCGCCGTGCATGCAGCTGGTGACACACTCGCCGCACCCGATGCAGGAGTCACGGTCAATCACGGCCACACCACCTTGCAGGGAAATGGCTTTCTGTGGGCACCACTCCATGCACCGCCCGCACCCCACGCACCGGCCCCGCTCCACTTCAGGACGGACATCCGAGTGCATCATCTGCTTGCCGGAACGGGGCGCGCAACCCATAGAGAGATTCTTGATCTGTCCACCGAATCCGCTCAGCATATGGCCCTTGAAGTGGGCCAGAGAGAGAAGGGCGTCCGCGTCCAGCACGCCGGATCCTATCTTTACCCGCTGGTAGATGCTGCCGGGAACGGCCACTTCGCGGTAGTCGTGGCCGCGCAGGCCGTCCACCACCATAAGCGGAGCACCAATGGTAGCGTAGGAGAAGCCGTTACTGAGGGCGGTGAGAAGGGTGTCGTGGCCGTTGCTGCGCGAGCCCGCATAGAGCGTGTTTGAGTCCATGACCACCGGCCGTCCGCCCACCTTCCTCACCGCTTCTACCACCGTGCGCACGTAGGCAGGGTGGATATAGCCCAGATTGCCCAGTTCACCGAAGCTGAGCTTGATGGCCACCAGATCCCCGCGCGACACCACGTCCCCCAGGCCCGCGCGCTTCATCAGGCGAACCAGCCGGTCCAGGTTGCGGCGGCCGGCAGAGGCCCGATTGTCAACGAAGTGGACGGGCGCGCTCACTTCGTCCCTCAACCCGCGTCCGCTCCGCGCTGTTCCCAGGCCACCAGCCCGGCTCCTATGGCCCCGGCGGCGGTCCCAAGCTCCGCCTGCTCCACACGTACCCGGTCGCGAGCCGGAGGAAGGGGATGGCGACGCACCACGCGCCGAGCGGGACCCAGCAGCAACTCACCCAGATTGCCGAGGCCACCGCCCACGATGACCACCTCCGGGTCCAGCAGCGAGACCACATTGGATATCCCCACCCCCAACCACCAACCGATGGTCTCGAGCGATTGCATGGCGGCAGCACTGCCCTCCTCCGCCAAGCGACCTATCAGCTCGCCGGTGAAGGCGCCCCGCTCAAACAGCCCCACGGTACGAAAACCGATGCGCTCAAAGCCGGGGGCCGCCACATACGCTTCCAGGCAGCCCTTCCCCCCACACCTGCAAGGGTCCCCGTGCGCATCCACGATCATGTGCCCGATCTCGCCGGCACACCCGTGCGCGCCTCGATGAATCTTGCCCTCAATGAGCAGGGCGCCCCCCACCCCCGTGCCCAGGGTGATCATGACGCCGTTGCGGACACCCCGCGCCGCGCCCAGGCGCGCTTCTGCCGTGAGGGCGGCGTTCACATCGTTGTCCAGCACCACGGGCAGGCCCACCTCATGCTCTACCAGCGCGGCAAGAGGGTCGTCCTTGAGCGGAAGGTTGGGTGACACCACCACCGTGCCGGTGTCTCTGTCCACCGTCCCGGCACACGCCAGCCCCACGCCCACCACCGGCCCGGGCGCCGTGGCCCGCGCCTTGCGCACCGACAGGGCTATGGCCTCGACCAATTCATCCCTGTCCCGTGCCCCGTGGCGACGTTCCTTCACACCGCCCGCCACGGTCCCATCGGTCGCCACAAGAGCGGTGGCCACCTTGGTGCCGCCTACATCAACCCCCAGCGCGTGCTCCACAACCGCCTCCGTTGCCCGAGTCCATGAGGACTAGCGAACGATATCAACCGGCGTGCCTACATACACCCTGTCGAAAAGGTCCTCGGCATCGGGAATATGCATACGGATGCAACCATGCGAGTACCAGCCGCCTATGGACCAGTCACTGGGGGTACCGTGGATGCCCACGTAGGCTACCGACAGCCCCATCCAGCGCGTCCCCAACGGATTGCCCGGACCAGGAGACACGGGCTCCAAATGCTCCGCCCAAGGCGATGGCGGCGGAGACCAGGTGGGATTTCTGGTCTTCACCATGATGCTGAAGCTCCCCAGCGGCGTGGGATACTCCGCCATGCCCACAGCCACACGGTAGGTCTTCACCACGCCCTTGTCGTCGTAGAGGGTGAGCGTGCAGTCTGAACGATCGATGAGCACGTACCCCACCAAGCTGCGAACGGTGGCCTCATCCACCCTGCCGCTGACGGCGAGGCCGCGATCCCCCTGGTAGGCGGTCACCGCTGCCGTGGTGGTGGCATCGTACACAGCGGTGGGTGAGCCCTCAAAGAAGCCCTTGGCGGCCAGCAGCGTCTGCAACTGGTTGACGTCGGCTCCTGCCGCTCCCTGGCTCATGGGCCGCCGCCCAAACTGCGCCGTGGAGTCCACCAGGAACTCCTGTGTGTGGGAATCGGAATGGCCGGCCGCGTCCCGGACCTCGATTCCCATGACGTGCGTGCCTTCGCTCAGTTCCCCCGTGGAAACGGCATAGCGACGCATGAAGGGATCCGCGCTACCCTGCTCCGCCTCCACATCGCTGACCGCCACTCTGGTGCCATCCACCAGAGCCGTGACGGACAGATGCTGGGGGAAATTGTCCTTCACGGCGAAGCGCACGTTGACGTCGACATCATCCAGGGTATCCTTGATCGCGGTCTCCATCTCCAAGACCGGCGCTGAGAAATCGGCGAAGGCTTTCCACTCCTTGTGACTGGTGTTGCCCACCGAGTCGGTGGCCTCCACCCGGATGATCCGCTCGCCCTCCGGCAGGGCCAGCAAGCCCTCCGCGGAATCCAGCCCTTCATCGAGCGAAGCGGGCACACCGTCCACCAAGACCTGCACCCGACCCGGCTCGTCCAGCACCACCCGGAATAGGTGGGGGGAACTGGGGATCCGCTCCGGCGGCGCGGGCGAGACTACCTTGATGATGGGAGCCGTGGTATCCACCGAGAAAGCCCAGTGGTGGGCAAGCCGCCGCGCAAACACGTTGTCAGACGTGTAGATCACCGTGACCGTGTGCCGGCCGTCCGCGAACTCGCGTACGGTGCTGACGGTGGACGGCGCGACAGTCAGGTCCTCCGGCGCGCAGGGGACGCCGTCTATTTCCAGCACCAAGCCGTCATCCTCCGGCGAGTAGCCGGGGATCTCCGCCGTGATGACCACCTGCGACGTGGCCGCGACGCTGCCGTCATCCGGGCTGACCGCTCCCAGGCTGGCGGCCGTCAGGTACTGCACCCCAAAGAAGGCGCCGGTCCCCAGCATGGCCAGCGCAAGCACAATCACTCCCCACCAGAACCAGCTCAGCCTCTTGAGGAACGAAGTGGCCATGGTGCACGCGGACTACACGCGGGAAGCGGGAGTAGGCTTGCCAAAAGCCTTGCTATGCGACTTCATCTGGCCCTCCTCCGCGCACGGCACCCACATGAGAAACTGCGGTCATTATACCGACCCGCCCTGAGGCGCCGAGGGGGACGCGGCGCCTTCCACCTGATCTTTCGCCAGCAGGGCCTGTGTCCCCTGCTGATAGTGGCCCGGCACGAGCGCCAGACGCACGTAGCCCTTGTGCCGATAGAAGTCCTCCGCCGCGCTCCCCGCCCACACAGTGATGCACACCCGATGGCCCCCCCGACGCCAGGTCTCCCCCTCCACCGCCGTCAACAGCGCGCTTCCCACTCCCCGGCCACGTTCCGAGGCCGCCACCAACAGCTCGGTCAATTCCAGCACACCCCCCACCAGGTTGCCAGCAGCCACGCCCACCACCCGTCCCCCGCGTCGGGCGGCGGCGCCCAGGGGTTCGGTCGACCACGCGAACGATCGACCCAGACTCTCCCGTTCCGCCGCCGGCCATTCCCGCTCCAGGAACGCCGCCAGCGTAGGCCCGATCCGTTCCAGGCTCACGGTGACCCCCTGGGGAGACAACGCGCCCGGCTCCCGACAGGTCGGCGATACCATCAGCTCCACATCGCCCACGTCCTTCCCCAGACCATTCCTCAAACGGTGCTCTTCTTCCGGCCACACCCGGCCGGCAGCCTCCCGCATACCCCACTTCTGCAGCATGCCGGCCGCCACTGCCTGCAGGCGCGGACCAGGGTCGGCGGCCATCTTGACCACACAGCCCCTGCCACCACCCGGGCGGGCGTCCGAGCACACCCTCCCCATCCCCAGCACGCCGCCCGCCCCGATCTTGCTGACCACCGCCCCGGAAGCCGCCCTCATCACACGGGTATCGAGCCGCCCCTCCCCCGCCACCAGGTCAGGGTGGGCGATCATGGCATCGCGAAGCAGGGCCAGGGCCGGCGTGGCACCGGCGGCCAGCCGCGCGTACAACATGGCTCCCACGCGCGCCGGCACCCACACCACCGGGACGCCGCACCCGTCAATGCCCCCATACAACGACTGCGGCGGCAGGCCCGTCTCCCGGGAGATGGTGGTGAAGATCAACTCCTGCACCGGGTGGAAGGGTTGGGAGTAGCCGGTTGGATTCACACGCAGATGACGCGCCAGCCCCAGCATGGCGGCATGCTTGCCTGAGCACATGTGGTGCTGCGGGCCGAAGGCCAGCCCGATGCGCTCCAGGCGGCGCGCCTCTTCCTCATCCAGCGGCAGGGCCGACCCACATTCCAGGTCCCGAGGTGAGAACCCCAGCCTGGCCAGGAGTCCCTCCACCACCTCGACCTGCTCCGCGGAACCGGCATGGGAGGCACAGGCAATCGCCAGTTCCCGCTCGCTGAAGGCCATAGCCTCCGCCGCTCCGCTCTCAACCAAGGCCAAGGCCTGAAACGGCTTGGCGGCCGAACGTAGATGCACGGGCGTGGCCGGGTCACCCACGGCAGCCACGACCATTCCTCCCGCATCGGCCTCCACCCACACGCCGCGGTAGACGATCTCCGGCCGCCCTCCGCGGGTGAGTGCCAGAATCGGCTCCAGCCGCGCGTCCCACAGTTCGCCGGCCGAGGACTGACGCACGGTCACCCCACTTGTGGAGTCTTCCATGGAACCGAAGCCCCGACCCCTACAGCCCCAGCTGGGGAGCGATGCCCTGCATCGCAGACAACCCCAGCCCCAAGAATTGCTCCAGGGACATGCCGAATTCCTCGCAGCGCGCGATCTGCTCCCGATTGGCCCCCTTGGCGAAGGCCGGCTCCTTGAAGCGCTTCTTGAGGCTCTTCAGCGCCACCAGCTCCAGCTCCTTCTCCGGCCGGATGAGAGCCGCGGCCGTGATAAGGCCGGACAGGGGATCAGCCGCCATCAGCACCCGGTCCAGGAGCGAACGGCAGCAGGAACCGTTGCCCTCGTTGTGGGCGCGCACAGCCTGCAGGACCTCTTCGTCCGCGAAGCCGCGCTCCGCCAGCCACTCGGCACCACGCAGCCCGTGCGCCGTCATGTCCTCTGCGGTTTCCTCCACGTCCACATCATGCAGAAGACCGGCCAGTGCCCAGCGCTCCCGGTCGCCGCCCAGCCGCTCAGCCAGGGCGGCCATGATGGCTTCCGTTGCCAGCATGTGCCGTACCAGATTCTGGCTCTTGACCTTCTCCTCCACCAGCGCCAGGGCCTCATCCCGCGTCATGTGTCCCTCCCAGGTATCGCCGCCTGCCAGGCCTGGCGGGCCAGATGCGTGGCCCGCATGATGTCCTCGCCCTTCCAAGGCGTCAGCCTCTTTCGCGAAAGCTCAACCCATTCCGGCACCCCCACCCAACGAGCCTCCTCCGCCTCTTCGGCGTCCAAGCGGAAGCCGGACAGGTCGGCGCCTCCCGCCGGACGGCAGGCCATGCCCACCGCCAACAGGCGCTCCCCCTTGTGGTAGGTCAGGTGAGCGAAGCAGGGACCGGCGGTGACCACCTGCACGCCGAGCTCTTCCCACATCTCCCGTCGCAGGGCATCCTCCAGCCCCTCGCCTTCCTCCAGTCTTCCGCCCGGCGGGGCCCACAAGCCCCCGGCCAGCGCCTCCTGCCCCGTATAGATGGGCGCCAGCCGCGGCGGCAGCCGCACCAGGAGCCAGCCTGCCTCCGCCTCGAGCAGCGCCACCACCGCCACCCGCGCATAGGGTGACCGCGGCGAACCGACGCCCACCGGCCCGCCCACGGAGATATCCACCGGACTCTCACCACGTACCATGCTGCTCGCCCTTACTCCTGTACTCCACGGGTTTGATCCCCGCCAACCGCACCAGATAGACGATGCGCGCCGAAGCCTCAAAGGAACTGGTCCACCGGTAGGATTCCTCCAGCGCATTGCCCGTGGCGAACAAGCCGTGGCCGCGCAACATGCAGACCTTGTGCGAGCGGAGGGCCTCGCTCAGCAGTTCGGCCATCTCCTGCGACCCCACCGTCTTCTTCGCCGCCACCACCGGCACACGATGCAAGGCGTACGAGCCTTCAGTATCGATGGGCACAATCTCATCCAACTCCAGCGACAGCACCACACCATGAGGCGGGTGCGTGTGCAGGATGGCCTGCGCCGAGGTGGCCTGGTAGATGGCACGGTGCACGAGGAGCTCGCTGGAAGCCAAGGCGGTGCCCGCATCGTCCTTGAAGAGGCCGGTCTCCACCAGGTCACCCTGCGAGAGGTTGCCCAGCATGCTGCCCCGCCGGGTGATGACCAGCCTATCCCCAGTCCGCACCGACATGTTGCCGGCGTGCGAGCTGACCAGGCCCGCCAGGAAGCAGTCCCGCCCTATCTGCCCAAACTGCGCGTACATGGCGCCGTCCCTTCCTTGTGTCTTGCATGCGCTGCTCGTCTGTCCCCTTCCCGGGAGATACACGAAGGAGAAGGCGCTGCCGAGTGTGGAACAAAGACCGGCCGCCGTCCGGGAAGAAGTGAGGGAGACGTGGTCAGGACCGGCCTCGAGACGGCAGGCGCCGCGTCCCGGCGAGCAGCTGTTCTCCATCATCAGGATCTCCGCGCGCGTGCCCAGTACACGGTACCACTCACGGCCATGCCGGCCGCATGGCTGGATTCTAGCAAAGGTGCTCGGGAAACCGGCCGGAAGGGGTGCGGGGCCCGACGCCCGGACCACGAAAGCCGGGCTGACTGCCTCTCCCGGACACCCGGGCATGGAATGTGCCCTCAACGACGAACTGATGCGATACTGGACACCGCCGGTGACGGCCGTCGTACAACGAGGAGGTGAAGCGCGCGCGCCATGGCTCCCGCCGATAGTTTTCAATGCAAGAAATGTGGTGTGAAGAATCGCTCCGATCGACTGTTCTGCACGGGTTGCGGAGCGTACTTGGGCTCTCATGAGGAGCAGGTGGACCGATTCCAGCCACCGGCGGCGACCCTCAGCCACGCCGCCACATCCGCACCATTGGCCAACAGAGGACGTGGACAGAGTCACCTCTTGGGGGTAGCCCTGCTCCTGTTCTTCCTGGGAGCCTGCGCGCTGGTCTTCTTCTTCGTGCAGGATCAGATCCAGGCCGTCCGCTCCACGGCCACGACAGGCCTTGTGGCCACCACCTCCACCGCCCCCACCACTACCGGCAACGACGCCTCCCCCTCCTCCACCGCCGGCTCCACCACCACCACGACCCATGCCCGACTCATCCCCAGCCGGACGGAAGCATCCTCCACTCTGGAAGCCAGCGAGGATTACAGCTACGCGGTGGGCAACCTGAGCGACGGTGACCTGAAGACGGTCTGGAGCGAAGGGGCGGAAGGTGAGGGAAAGGACCAGTGGTTGCTGTTCACCTTCAACCAGCCGGTGACCCTGGAACGAATAGAGGTGGCAAACGGCTATCAGAGAGATCAACAGCGCTTCTACGGCAACGCGCGGGTGCGCACCATGCGCATCGATTACTCCTCAGGCCAGAGCCAAGAGATCCAGCTCTTCGACGATATGGGCTACCAACAAGTGGTGCCGGCTCTGGAAAGCGGCCAGACGGTGACCTCCGTGAAGATGACCATCCTCTCCGTGTACTCCGGCGACGAATGGGAGGATCTGGGCCTGTCCGAGGTCAGGTTCGTAGGCTCGCGCTAGTCAGCAGGGCGTCTTCGGCAGCGCCGCGAACCCACGAAGGGAGTCCCCATGCGCAAGCTTGTCCTCTACCCGATGATGTTCGTGCTCTTTCTTGCCGGTATCGTCAGCTTTCCGGTTCTGGTGGCGCTGCGACCGTTCCACCGGCGGTGGGGAGCAACCCCGGACGAGGTCAGAGCACCGATGCCCGGAGATGGGGAAGTCCCCAATGCCGTGTATCAGACCACGAGGGCCATAACCGTGCGAGCTCCTCAGCCGGCCGTATGGCCCTGGATCGCCCAGATGGGCTACCGGCGCGCGGGGTGGTATGGGTTTGACCAGTTTGACAACGACGGCGTCCCCAGCGCTGACCACATCATTCCGGACCTTCAGAACCCGCGGATTGGAGAAGTGATTGGCGAAGAGGGACTCACCATCCGGGCAGTCAACCGCGACGTGTCACTCATTCTGTCGTTCTCCCATCCAAGAACAGTCTGGGTATTCAAGGAGGGCATCTGGCCGAAGTTCGGCAGCAGCAGTCTGGCCTATGTGCTCTTTCCCGTCGACGAGAATCAAACAAGGCTGATTGTCCGTATGCGTTTCGGCATGCGAATCTTCTCGCTGCCGACGCTCTGGTGGCCGTTCTTTGAGATCGGCGACTTTCTCAATGCCCGAAAGCAGCTTCGCGGCATAAAGGACAGGGCTGAGGCTCTCGCACCCTCATGGGGAATGGACCAATGAATCGGGTCGGCGCGTATCGGACGATCCCTTTCCCGCCACGTCGCAACCTTGTCATAGACATCGTCGAGCTAGGAGCTCGGAAGCATCACCTGCCCGTCATGATCGAACTCGACGTCACCAAAGCGCGCGAGCATTTGCAGAGCCTGAAGGCGAGAACCGGGGAATCTCGTTCACTGGGTGGATGACGAAATGTATCGCGCAAGCGGTCAGCGAACATCCACAGATGCATGCCTTAACAGGGTGCTGAAGAATGACCGCTTCGCCGCCGGAGCGTGCTGGGTACGCGCCAGTCTCGAACGCAGGGAGCGCGAATAGCAGCGCTATTTGCGTGACCAAGGACACAGAATGGCGCCGCCCAGCGCGCTCCGGCGGCCGAGGTTGTTGTTTTTCAGCACCCTCTTAAGGCTGCGCAGGAGATCAATGATCATTTTCCACGACCTTGACGTTCTCGTAATGGTCAATAAGATCACCAATGGCGAAGAGACTGTTCTGCCTTACGTAGTCAGAAGGGCGAACGAGAAGTCCGTGAGGCAGATCAGTGCCGAAATCCGCTCGGCTCAATCCCGGCGCATGGTCGGCGGAGACATGGCCCTCGGCGAAGACCCATGGTTTGCTGGCATCTATTCACGGTTGCCAGAGTTTATGCGGCATGCGTTTGGCAGAATGCTGATGAACAATCCATTCTCCGTCAAGCGGAATAGCGGCACCGTTGGAATCAGCGCGGTGGGGATGGTTGCGAAGTTCAGCGGATGGGTTTTCCCGGTCAGCCCCCAGCCACTCATGTTTGCTTTGGGAGGCATCACACAAAAGCCTGGGGTGATCGGCGACCGCATATCGGTAAGAGAATACCTGAGTGCGTGCTTTCTCTTCGATCATGATGTCGTGGATGGCGCCCCTGTCGCTCGGTTCGCGTCGCGCCTGGCTGAACTGGCAGAGAGGGCGTTCGGCCTCTGCCAACCAGAGCAGCCCGATCAATGAGGCCTGTCAGCAGCCCCGGTAGGCCGCCCAGCCTGATGGAGCAGCCCCACGTGCCCCACGCGTCTCCCTCTCTGGCCGTCTTTTGCCTCATCTTGCCCCGTTTACGGTAGCGAGAGCTGGCTCTGCCAACAAGGTACTGAGTCTCACCAGGTTGAAGGCGGTGCGGGCGAGCGTGAAGACGGCACTCACCTTTTCGAGGCCGCGATGCAGGAGCTTGCGCAGGCCGCCGTTGTCCTTCATCCAGACGAAGGGTTCCTCCACCTTCTTGCACCGCCGCTGCGACGGCAGACCGCCGTGGCAACGGGGGCCTTCATGACTGTGCCGCTCCCCGCCTGACGGCGGTTTTGCCGTACTTCTCCCGGATGAGGTCCAGCTTCATGTTGAGCTCACGCAGGAGAGGCACCTCCTGATCGAAAAGGTCATCCTGCCAGGAACGGGGCACCAAATTGCTGAGACCCACGCCCAGCAGCCGAATACGGTAGCGCCGCTGCCTCCCCTGGCGGAAGAGCGCCAGCACTTCCCGAAAGAACACCTCATCCACATCCCGCGCCGGCAACAGCGTATGCGAGCAGGTATGGGTCACGAAGTCCGAGTAGCGGATCTTGACCGTGACCGTACGGGCTTCCAACCGCCTGCGCCGCAACCGGCGGCAGACGTCTTCACACAGGCTGATGAGCGTGGCTTCCAACACCGCCGCATCCCCCACATCCTCGGGAAAGGTGGTCTCCCGCGATATGGACTTCACCGTCTCCCGTGGCGACACCCGCCGATGGTCCTGACCGCGCGCGGCCGTGGCCAGCATCTCCCCCCACTCCCCGAAGGACATCCGGAGCAGGCGCTCAGGCACGCGGGCCAGGTCTCCCACCGTCCGCACGCCCCGATCCTGCAGTTGCCCCAGGAGCGCCGGCCCCACCCCGGGTAGGCGCTGCACCGGCAACGGCGCCAGGAAGGCCGCCTCCGAGCCGGCGGGCACCACCGTGAACCCATGAGGCTTCCGGAAGTCTGACGCCACCTTGGCCACCAGCTTGTTGGTGGCCAAGCCCACGGAGATACTCAGATGCAACTGCTCCTGAACCTCTTCCTGAATGGCGCGCGCCGTTCTTCTCACCGGCCCGAACAACCGCTCTGTACCGGTGAGGTCCACGTAGGCCTCATCCAGGCTCACCTGCTCCACCAACGGGGAATAGCCACGCAATATAGCCATGAGCTGCTTGGAATACCGGTGATAGAGATGGTGATTGCCGCTGAGGTAGACACCATGCGGGCACAGCCGCCGGGCGGTGCGCAGCGGCATGGCCGAATGCACCCCGTATCTGCGGGCGATGTAGTTGGCCGTGGCCACCACTCCCCGCTCTCCACCGCCCACGACCACCGGTTGCCCACGCAACGACGGATCCAGGTTCTCCTCCACACTGGCGAAGAAAGCGTCCAAGTCCAAATGGGCAACAGCACGGTACGAAGCCCGTGGACACGAGGGTGGTGTGCTCATACTCCCATTGTATACGAACATATGTTCGCACACAAGGTGCCTCCTGCGATTGCAGCGCAGCCGCCGGCCGCCGCAAGGCGCCCTCCCCTGGCGCCCGTCACCCCGACGGAGACCGGCACTTCCCGAAGTGCCGCGTGAAGAGATCCCCCAACAACACTTCGGCCTCCGCGTACAGAGCGCCATAGGCATCAACCAATTCCTCGGCCTCCTTGGTCAGGCGCGAGCCACCCCCGGAGGCACCCCCCACGCTCCTGTCCACCAAGGAGAAGCCGAGTCTGCCCTCCAGATCACGCAGGAGATGCCATGCCTTGTTGTAGGACATGCTCATCTCTGCCGCCGCCTGCCGCAGAGACCCCCGCTCCCGCACCAGCCGTAGCAGCTTCAGGGGGCCGAGGCCGAACGCTTTCCCACCCCGGTCCAACCACAACTTGAACCTCAGGGTGAGCTCATCAGGTGCACCGCTTCGTCCGTCCGCCATCATGCCCCCTTTCGCAGGCCGGCGACTTCGCGGGCCAGCGCCTCGTAGCCCGTGCGACCCATTAGTCCGTACGTGGCTTCCTTGCCCAACTCCACGCCGGGCTGGTCAAAGGCGTTTATGTCCAGCAG
Source organism: Gaiellales bacterium (assembly GCA_012719395.1). Taxonomy (GTDB): domain Bacteria; phylum Actinomycetota; class Thermoleophilia; order RBG-16-64-13; family RBG-16-64-13; genus JAAYAL01. The sequence continues at coordinate 47,013 of JAAYAL010000013.1, forward strand.
CTCGCCCATGAGGCCCGTGGCCACCTCCAGCATGTACAGCAGTTGCCCCAAGGCGTGCGCATCCACCCGCGGCAGGTCCACACGGATCGACGGCCGCCCCCGTCGTGCCAGCGCCCAGGCTGTAGCGCGCTGTTCCGCATTCAGGAGCTCGCCCAGGCCGTGGCCGCCCAGGTAGGCCAGCGCCGGCTTTTCCGCGTGAAGCTGTGGCATCGTCGCCTCCCGATCGAAGGAACCCACCCGCAGGAAGGTGACAACCTTGTCGTCCGGCCCCTCAACGTAGAGTTGAACCTGAGAGTGCTGGTCCGTGGCACCGAGGGCCTCCACCGGCGTGGGCCCTACGTGGACGTCAGAGCCCCGCCGGTCCCTTGCTTTGCCCAGGCTCTCCGCCCATAGCTGCTTGAACCAATCGGCCACGAAGCGCAGACGCGCTGAGTACGGCATCATCACGCTGAGTCGCCGGGTGAAGGCTGTGTACTCAAGGTACTGGACGCCCGCGAACAGCCCGGCCGGGTTGCGAAGGCCCGGGCTTTCCCTGATACGCCGGTCCATGGCGTCGGCCCCGGCCAGAAGGGCCGCCACGTCCATACCGCAGAGAGCCGCCGGCAGCACCCCCACCGGGGAAAGCACCGAGAAGCGGCCTCCCACCCCCGCGGAGATGGGGAAGGCCGGGATGCCCTCTTCCTCAGCGATCTCCCGCAGGACGCCCTTCTCCGGATCGGTGGTGAAGACCATATGCTCGGCGACGGGGAGCCGGATCGCGGCTGGGCCGGCCTTGCCGGCCACATGTCCTTCCAGAATGTCCCGCACCAGCAAGTAGGCGGCGGCAGTCTCGGCCGTCCCTCCGGACTTGGAGACCACGTTGGTCAGCGTGCGCTCCCAGTCCAATAGGTCAAACAAGCCGCGGGTCTGATCAGGATCCACGTTGTCCAACACGAACAGGCGGGGTGTCCCCCCCCTCTCTTCCTTGCTCAGCAGGTTGTGGTAGGGGTGGAGCAGCGCACCTCCCAGCGCGATGGTCCCCAGGGCCGAACCGCCTATGCCCAACACCAGCAGATTGTCGAACCTTCCGTGACGCTCCTCCGCGAACCGCACAAGCCCGGAGACATCCTGGCCGGGCAGGTCCATCCAAGCCAGGTCGCCCGCCGCGCGACGCCCCTCCAACGCAGCCTGCGCCGCCGCCATCGGGCCGGCGCAGCCCTCCAACTGCCGCCCGGTGATCCCCCCGCTGCCTATCGCTTCCGCCAGCGCCAGAGTCACGTCCAGCTCGATCGCGTCTCTCTCGCTCATGACTCCTCCCACGCTTGCCATATGACTCGATCATACAATGGCGCCATATGGCCCCAGTCGTAACGGGCCACCCAGGCCCGCTGCCAATCCTCGGGCCACTCGCGCCCCTTCTCCACCGCCCGCCTCAGCAAAGGCACCATATCGTGGCCCTCGTAGAGCACCTCGCGCCGGGCTTCCAACGGGATCAGCTCCGGGTAGCTCAGCCGCTGCGGCAGGACCGGACGGCATCCGCAGTAAACGGCTTCCACCACCGCCTGCCCGAAGAACTCGTGCCTGGCAGCCGACACCACCACGTCCGCCGCCCACAACAAACTAGCGTACCGCTCGAAGGGGCGCACCTTGCCAAACTGGACGACGCGGTCGCCCAAAGCGTCCTTCAAGCCCTGCAGAGCCAACGGCGGCCTCCCGTGACCGGCCCCCGCGACGGCCACCCGAAAACGCCGCCCCTCGCGCGCCAACTCCAGCAGGGCCTCGGCCACCAGCTCCGGGCCCTTGTCGTATTCCCAGCGTTGGTTCCACAGCACGAGCGGCCCCAGAGACGGGTCACCCCAGGGGCTCTCGCCTGCCCGGTACCGGTCGAAGCGGGCCAGGTCGCAACCCAAGGGAAGGACGGACGATTTGGCGGCCACCTCCTCCACCAGCCCGTGGGGCAGGCAGTCCGGGAGGCGGACCAGCAACTCCGGCACCGCCTGCAGGAACTGCGCTTGATGGAAGGCGCTGTTGAACAACACGCGATCGGCAGCAAGGGCCGTGGTGAGGTTCTTCCATCCGTAGCTGAGATCCCGGCTTTTCCCAGGGGGGAGAGGATAGGTCAGCTGATTCTCGTGGAAGTAGACCACGCAGGGCGCAGCGGCCACAGCCGGAGGAGCCAGGGTCTTGTACAGCGGCAGGTCCAGCATGGACCCCGCGAAGACCACCTGGGGAGAACCTTGATTCAGCTGTGCTCGCGCCCGCGCTGCCAGTGCCAGCGCCCCCCCTTGCATGCGCCAGGACCAGTGCCGTCCGGGCAGGCCGTGCACCTCTATGGCATGCGCCGAATGTGCGGCCAAGCCCATTGCGAAATCGCGGTGTGAGCCTCCCAGGAAGGGCTCCACCGCCCACACCGTCAGTCCCGGGCCCGGCTCTTCCAGCCAGGGTAGGTACGCCGGCCGACTCACATCCAGGTCGGCTTTCGTCCGGTGAGGCTCCGATCGCGGAAGAGGAACACCAGTCCCATGCCCAACACAAAGCCGGCGACGTGCACCCAGAAGGCCACTCCTCCCATGCCGGCCTGCCCAGCAGCCAGCGAGGCTGTGCCTTGGAACAGCTGCAGCAGAAACCAGAACACCAAGACCACCGCTGCGGGCAGGTAGAACATGGGCCAGATGAAGATAGCCGGCACCAGCACCAGCACCCGCGCCCGCGGGTAGAGGATCAGGTATGCTCCCAGTACCCCGGCGATAGCCCCACTTGCGCCAACACCGGCCACGGTGGAGTCCGACGCCACCAGTATCTGTCCGAAGTTGGCCGCAACCCCCACCAGCAGGTAGAAGACGATGAAGCGCACGCGACCCATGGAGTCCTCGACGTTGTTGCCAAAGATGTAGAGGTAGAGCATGTTGCCCAGGAGGTGCAACCAGCCACCGTGGATGAAGATGGAGGTCACCAGCGTGGCCAGGATACGCGCGTCGAAAGCGCCCGAGCGAATGGTGCCTACCACGTCGTTGGGCACCGTCCCCCAATGCTGGATGAACTGATTGACCCCTTCCGAGCCCAGCATAAGCTCGTAGAGGAAGACCACCACATTGAGCAGGATAAGCCCGTAGGTCACGTAAGCCGTGCGGAGGGTGGGGATATCATCACGCAGCGGGATCATGTGCAGCGAGAGCCGTGGAAGGATGAAGGCAACAGGGACCGCGAAGCCACGCGGGACCGCGGACCGGAGCAATCGTGAGCCCCACCCGGCCCGAGGCAGGCCCACTCATAGGCGGCCACGTCTCCACGGCGGGAGGCCTGCTCAACGCCACGGCCAACGCCCAACGCATCGGGGCTGAGGTGATACAGATCTTCCCCAGCAACCCCCGCCAGTGGCGCTCCTACCCCTACACTGCGGAGGCACTGCGGGACTTTGCCCGCTCGCTCGCGCGGCATCGGCTCCCACTGTACGTGCATACCACCTACCTTCTCAATCTCGGCTCGCCGGACGAGGGCCTTCGCGCCAGGTCCGCACACTCGTTGGCCGAAGCTTACCGCTTCGCGGCGCGCTGTGGAGCCGCCGCCCTCATCACGCACGTGGGCTCTCATCACGGCGCGGGCACTGTGGCGGTGGCTCCCCGCGTTGTCCAGACCTGCATCGCGGCCCGTTCCGAAGCACGGTCATTGCTTGAGCGCGACAAGGCGGCCGAGGAGGGACGCCCCTCGCCGGGCGCCACCGCGTCGGGCACTCACGAGCCAGGCATGCTGCAGCGGTTTGAAGAGCTCCCCCTGCTCATGGAGACCGGTGCCGGCAGCGGCCGCATCATCGGCACGCTGGAGGATTTGCACCTTCTGCTGACCCTGCTGGATCGGGCCGGGGTGCCCTGCGGCATCTGCCTGGACACCGCCCACCTGTTCGCTGCCGGCTTCCCTCTGCACACCACGGAGGGTGCGGAGACGCTGTTGGCATGCCTGCAGGTGCGGCAAATGCTGGGGCGGGTGGGAGCGGTGCACCTGAATGACTGTGAGACGCTCTTGGGCTCCAGGCGCGACCGCCACGCCAATCTGTGGGAAGGTCGTATAGGCCGGGTGGGACTGCAGGCCATGCTGGGACAGCCGGCGCTGAGGGCAGTGCCCTTCATCCTGGAAGTGCCAGGGTTCGACGGCCACGGGCCGGACCGGCGCAACCTGCTGAGGGCTCGGCGCATGCGCCGAGCCGCCCTGGGCAGGTGAGCACTCCCAGGGCGCGGCTGCCGTCCGGCACCGCGCCCTGGGAGTCCGGCTGGCTCAGCCAGACTAGGCCGTGTCGCGCAGTCGGCGGATGAGGCCGTTGAAACGCAGGCGATCGAGCGCCCTGGCCTCTATCTGGCGCACGCGCTCTCGGCTGATGTCCAGGTGGCGCGCGATGTTTCCCAGTGTCCAGGGATCATCCCCGTCCAGACCATAGCGCAGCATGAGAACCTCACGCTCCCTCTCCGGCAGGTCATAGATGGCCTGAGCCAGACTGCGCAAACGCATCCGCTCAAAGGCCACGTCGAATGCAGGCGGCTGACTGTGATCCGGCACAACGGACAGCAGCTCATACCCCTCGCCCTCGGGGTCCGTGGCCACATCCAGGCTGAGCGGTGTTTCAGCCGCGTCAAAGAGCGTGCACAGTTCCTTCTCCGTGAGCCCCACTGCCTCCGCCACCTCGGCCATATCCGGCTCCCGCCCCAGCTGCTGTTGCAGCTCACGGGTGGTGCGCCGTATAGCAGACAGCCGTTCCACGATATGCACGGGCAATCGCACTGTGCGACCCTTGTCCGCCAATGCACGGGTGATGGCCTGCCTGATCCACCACGTGGCGTAGGTGGAGAACTTGTTGCCACGGCGCCAGTCAAACTTGGTGATGGCCCGCATGAGGCCGAAGTTGCCTTCCTGGATGAGATCCGAGAAGCTCAGACCCCGACCGGTGTACTTCCGGGCGATCGACACCACCAGACGCAGGTTGGATTCGATCATGCGATGGCGGGCCTCTTCATCGCCCTGTTCGATGGCCTGAGCCAACTCCACTTCCTGGCGCGCGGTCAGCAGAGGCGACCGGCCAATGTCCTTCAGGTAGATCTGGAGCGACGGCTCCCGAGAATCAGACGAGGCTGGGGAATCACCCCCAAGCTGCTCCCGACTGCATGAGGTGTGTGGGGCGAGATCAAGTCCAGCGTGGTCACGTTCATCTGCAAGCATACCCGGCATGTGTCTCTCCTACGTCGGTGAGGAGAATATGTCGTATCTCTAGTCATACTATTACGATTCGACGCCGCACGCAAACAACGAAGCCCACAGAGCCAGCACTACTGTCAACAATACTATTACCTGGAGACGGAAAAACCCCCTGCAAGGTTCCGCCGTGACCACCACTCTCCGCGGCCGGTCGCCACCTCACACGACGTCTGGCTCCGTGCGTGAACGATCCCGGGCCGTCCCCCGATCATCCCCTGTTGCGCGACCAGTACTCCTCCCAGAGCCGCTCCCGCTCCACCTTGGGAATGGCGTGCCAGCGCACGCCCCGCACGGCTCCCTCCAGCGCGGCCAGCATACTGCGGCAGGGAGGGTCCTCCGGCCTGACTCCGCTGATGCGGAGGGCGGCTTCCACGGCCCCCGCCTGCCGCAGTTCCTGCGGCGTACTGATTCCGGCCCTGGTCAGCAGACCTGCTGTCGCCCTCCCGATATTGGGCAGGCCCAACAAGGCTTCAGGCACGTCATCCGCCGCCTGCCCTCCCCGCCCACCGCGACCCTCCGGACTCACGGCAGCATCCCGGCCAGCTCCTCTCCCCAGCGGCGGGCCTTCTCCAGCTCACCCGCCCTGGCCGGCCCATATGATCCGGTCACCAGGAACCGCCTACCCTTGCCCACGGGCGTGAGCCCCTGTTGCTTGAGCACACGCAGGATGAACCCGGTGGCGCTTCCCGGAGACCAGCGAAAGCCCGTGTCGAAGGCCGCTGCCCGTGCGTGCAAGGGCGGTAGGGCGGCAAGCCAGGAACGCAGAGACGGATGTGCCAGGTCCGGCGGCGCGGGCGCCTTGGATGCCTGGGCGGCCAGATTCTGCCGCCCCTGCTCACCGGGCAGGCTGAACGCGTGAATGGGAGCCCCTACCACGAGAAGATCAGCAGCGGCCAGCACCTCGCCCACCGCTTCGTCCGTGGTCAAGACCGGCGTCCCCTCTCCAATCCCGTCGGCTATGGCCCGCGCCACCGCCGCCGTGGTACCCCAGAATGACTCGTAGACCACTACCGCCTTCACGTCCACTCCCCTCTACTCGCCGCCATGCTCACAGCAGTTGTCTGCTGCACCTATGGTAGATCAGGTCGCGCTCGTGCCGGTCAGGCACCGCACGGCCGCCGCCGGCGCCGGCTACTCCGGTAGTATAGAAAGAGAAATGGAGCCACACGTGCCCACATCGCCGGAGGTGCCATCGCCTCGTCACCACGGGTGCCCGTCGGCCACCCCCGTCAACATAGTCCTGGGAGTGATCGGCGCCGACTGCCACGCCGTCGGCAACAAGATCCTGGAGATCGCCTTCCGCGAGGCCGGCTTTCGTGTGAACAACCTGGGTGTCATGGTGGCGCAGGCGGAGTTCATCGCCGCCGCCCTGGAGACGGATGCCCGCGCCATGGTCATCTCCTCCCTCTGCGGCCACGCTGAGATCGACTGTCGCGGCTTGAGGGAGCGCTGCCTGGAAGCGGGCATCGGCCACATCCTGCTCTACCTGGGTGGCAACCTCACCGTGGGCGAGACCGATTTCCCCACCGTGGAACGCAGGTTCCGGGAGATGGGCTTCGATCGGGTATTCCCGCCCGGGACAGCCCCGGAGGAAGGCATCGCCGCACTGTGGGAGGACCTGAGAAGGAGAGGCTGCCGACAGCCGGCAGGCGACACGAAGGGACCGGGCCGTGCCTGAGCTTCTCCTGGCAGACGTGGGCAGCACATTCACCAAGGTCTGCGTGGTGCACACCGACGAGCCCCGGCTGCTGGCGCGGGCCGCCGTCCCCACCACCACGGAGCCGGATGTCAACCAGGGGCTGGACGCCGCCTGCCGGCTGGCAGGCACCGCGCTGGACACGGCCCTCCCGCTGTTGGCCTCCAGCAGCGCGGCAGGAGGGCTGCGCATTGCAGCGGTGGGTCTGGTTCCCAGCCTCACCGCCAAAGCCGCCGAGATGGCCGCCCTGGGCGCGGGCGCCAAAGTGGTGGGTACCTTCCCCTATGCCCTCAACACCGACGACGAGAACCGCCTGCGCACGCTGGAGCCGGATCTCGTCCTGCTGACCGGCGGGACTGATGGAGGGGACACCTCGCACATCGTGGGCAACGCTGAGGTCATCACGCGGACATTGCCCGCCGTCCCCGTGGTGGTGGCAGGGAACCGCAACGCACACGACGACCTGCGCCGGGTGCTGGATGGGCACCAAGGCCCGGTACGGTTCGCGGACAACGTCATGCCCGAGCTCAACCGGCTGAATCTGGGGCCGTCCCGTGACTGCATCCGGCAGCTCTTCTTGGAGAGAATCGTCATCGCCAAGGGAATGGGGCGTCTCAAGGCCCGAGCCGACCTGCTGGTGCCCACTCCCCAAGCCGTGCTGGAAGCCGTGCGCCTACTGGGACAGACTGCCGGCGGCCTGGGTGACTTCCTGGCTGTAGACATCGGTGGTGCCACCACCGATGTCTACTCCCACGGGGCGGGCCTTCCCTCCAACGCCGGAGTGGTCTACAAGGGCCTGCCCGAACCGATAGACAAGCGTACGGTGGAGGCGGACCTCGGCATGCGACACACCCTTTCCGGCGTGATGGCCCTGATTGACCTGGAGGGCCTCTGCGCCGAGCACGGCCTGCAGCCTGAGGAGGTCATGGCTTGGACCACACGGGTGGCAGCCGATCCCGGCGCCATCCCCCACTCCACCCAGGAGACCGCAGCCGACACGGCCCTGGCCGCTGCAGCCTGCCGCCTGGCCGTGCAGCGGCACTGCGGAAGGTTGGAGGAGGTGTGGGGCCCAGAGGGGCGCGTCTTCCTCCAAGAGGGCAAGGATCTGGGGGACGCGGGCTGGGTGGTGGGCACGGGAGGGCCGGCCGCCTTCGGGCCGGCTCCCGAGGTCATCCTGGCGGCAGCCCGGCGGAGAGCGGGCTCTGCATCCCTCCTTCCCCGTGCGCCCCGGTTCCTGGCAGATCGAGACTACCTGCTCTGGGCGGTGGGACTGCTGGCCCAAGCCGGTCTGGACGAAGCCGGGGCCCGTTTAGCGCTGCACCACCTCCGCGAAGTGCCCGGCGGCGATGCGCCTTCCTGCCGCCGCGTACCGGAAGGGACTCACCGAGGTGAGTGAGGTGGTCAATAAGAAATGGTCTCGCCGGCGTTTCCTGGCCGCCCGCCCGGCGGTGCTGGCCACCTGGCAGACGGGAGGGCAGGTAGAGAACCTGGATGAAGCCCTCTCCTACCAGCGCGGCATTCCCGAGCACAAGCGCTTCCACCTGGCCCTGCGCGCTGCAGACACCGGGGGCCGGACCCTCA
>JAAYAL010000091.1 GCA_012719395.1 Gaiellales bacterium
GGTTATAGGGAGAAAGTCCCGTGCCATTCCTCTTCGGCCTCCTCTTCCGCTCGGCTCCCCGGAAAGACTACAAGGGATGGGAGGCCGAGCCTATCTCTTGGGGGGCTTTTTCCCGACAGGCTCCTAGACAACTTCCCCCGGCTCACCGCCTCCAACTTCCAGGTCATCATCTCCCGCGATGACCCCGTGGCCCCCAAACCAGCCCCTGACGGCATCCTGCAGGCCGCCCGCCGCCTGGGTGTCCCCGTCGCCGAGTTGCTGGTTGTCGGCGACTACGTGCTGGACCTGCAGGCGGCCCGCGCCGCCGGGGCCATCGGGGTTCACCTACGAAACCACGGACCGGAGAGGCCCCACTGGAAACCACACTTCCAGATCCCTGATCTGTCCTGCCTGCCGGACCTGGTGAACCTGGGGCTGCCGCTGCCCAACGGCAAGCTGCCCGCCACCTATCTGGAGCGTTTCTTCGGTACCATCACGGGGAACGCCGACCCGAATCTCGTGGTGCCACCCGGAATCGGCCAAGACGTGGCGGTCGTGAGGCTGGCCACACCGCCCTCGGCCGGCCCACCCTTCCTTGCCCTCACCGCCGATCCCATCACTTTCGCCACTGAAGCGGTTGAGGACTACCTCCTGGCGGTCAACGCCAACGACCTTGCCACCGCCGGCGCCCGACCCCGCTGGTTCTTGGCCACGGTGCTGCTCCCCCCCGGCACGACTCCCTCCGCTGCCCTTCACCTCCTGCACGGCGTGCGGCGGGCGTGCCGGAAGGCAGGCGCAGTGCTGGTGGGCGGGCACACGGAGGTCACGGACGCCGTCACTCGTCCGGTCATTGCCGGCTCCCTGGTGGGAATAGCAGCCACGCCCATACGCAAGAACGCCATGCAGCCCGGCGACCGTATCCTGCTCACCAAAAGCCTGGCCATGGAGGGAACCGCCCTGCTGGCTCGGGAGTTGGGTGACCACCTGCGGGAACTGGGGGTGAATGCGGCGAACGTGGAGGCGGCGAGAGGACTGCTGGCACACATCAGCGTGACGCGAGAAGCCGAACTGGTGATGGCTACGGGGGGCGTCTCCGCCATGCACGACGTGACCGAAGGAGGAGTGGCCGAAGCCCTCATAGAGCTCAGCCGCGCAGGCGGTCATGTCCTGCGCGTCAACCTGGATCAGATACCCATCCATGGGCTGACCGCTCACGTCTGCCGCGTGCTGGGCGCCAACCCTCTGGGCTTGCTCGGCTCTGGAAGCCTGTTGCTCACAGTCCGGCCCGCGGCCACAGCGCAAGTGGAGGCCGCCCTGACGCACGAGAACATCAGCGTCACCGCCATCGGCTGGGTGGATGAGGCCGCCGCCGCCAGGTCCTCCGGCAGATCGACATATCGCTCGCCCATGGCAAGCGGGTCGGGACCACCGCACGACTACTACCTTTGGTCTACGGCTACTCCCAAGACCGCTCGGTCCTTCAGGCGCACGTACCCGCGGTGGGTGACCCGGAAATGCGGTA
>JAAYAL010000092.1 GCA_012719395.1 Gaiellales bacterium
CTTGGGTCGTGGTGGTGGTCTGGTTGGTGGTTTGTGTAGTCACCGGGATAGTTGTAGTCACCGGGATAGTGGTGGTGGTGGGTGACTGCGAGCCGACGAGTGCTCCGGCCACATCCACGGCGTCGATATCCATCCCGGTCTTACGTGGTACTCCAGCAAGGCACTCGATCTTCACGGTATGCCGTCCGCTCGGCAGTACGCCTGAGGACCACACCTTCTGCCGATAGAGTGTTCTCCGGCTGTTCAAACTGATGGTGAACGTCTTCTTGCCGTCGAGAGTCACCTTGGCTTTGCCGAATGTCGGGCTCTTTGTGGCAATCCATTCGCAGCTCATCCCGTCGAACTGAATCATGACGACGGATCCAGGTGTCGCAGTCAGCCCAGCGTTCCCACCCGAATACGAACGGCTGGACTGGGTGACCCACCTACCGGAGTAGACAAACCGGCTATCGGTCTGATCGTAGCGGACGGTCGCAGTCGCAGAGGTCCGCGCAGGAACCGTCACCGAAGAGCGGGGGAGCAACCGCGAGATTGCCGGGGCGCCGAAAGCCTGCGGCGGCGCGAGCGCCTGCGCAAGCAGCACCACGACCACGAGACCGGCAAACCCAAGCAAGAGCGGACAAATGGCTCCGGCGCGGACTCTGCCCTTGGAAATGAGCATCGCATGCCTCCTAGATCCACACGACCACCAGAAGGCGCGATGGCTTTCCAAGCCGACATTCTGAACTTCGGCAACCCGGCTGACTCCTCGTGGAGTCCCGTGGCTTTGCGCCCCCACCTCGCGATGGGTATGCCCTTTCGCGTCCTCACGGCTGTCTCTGGTACAGAAACTGACTAAGGGAACGTGACAACCTGTCGAAAGTTTCGATGTCGTCGGCAGAGACCCGTCCGGCTTCCAGCTGTCTCGTTCCCACACGTACAACCGAGGTAGTAATCGGCACAACACCGCTCCAACTTGACCGTCGGTTGTGCACGCATGGCCGCCTCATGTGGGCCTGCCCTGTTTGGTTCGAGGGCTGCTTGGGCAAGAACGTGCCAAGCGATCAGTGAAGAGATCAGAGTCCCCAAGCGCTCCAAGGCGGACGACGATGCAAAGGGCACAGGCGGCGGAGGTGCCGAGCGGCACGACAGGCGCCACGGCGGGGGCCGAGGAACTGTGCCCCGCAGCGCCCAGGAGCAACCAGGAAAGCCATCAAGTCTCGCTCTGGCAATCCGATACATGGTCTGGTGGTACAAACCGCGCTCACGGATACCACTGGTGCATGCAAGGATAGTAATGAGTGCATATATACTGGTAACCTTCTTTCCGTGGAGGAGGTGAAGTAGCAGCATGGGTGCAGTGGTGCAGATCGCGGCTCGCGAGGAAGCTTCCGTTGGCTATGAGTGGCTCCGGCGCCCACGGCGCTGGCTGATCATCCTGGACGGCGTAGCCGCCGGATGCGCCTTGCTGGCCATGTCCTTCCTCAGCCGGTGGCGCCCGCCGGCAAGCGTGGGCGCCGCCCTCGCCGCCGGCGTGACAGTCACGTTCGCCCTGCTGCTGACCTTCATCCTCAGCTTTCGCAACGGCCAGTACACCAGCACCAGGCGGCTGTCCGCGTTCGCCGACGTGTTCGGTCTCGGCACGCACCTGCTGGTGGCCATCAGCGTGACGGCGCTTCTCGCCTTCGTCACCAAGAACTTTTTCTTCGGGTCCGAGGATCCCTCACGGCTCGTGATCGGCTTGAGCCTGAGTCTGTTCCTGGTACTGGCCGCTGCCAGCCGCATCATCCTGGCCCGCAGGCAGCGCTCTCATTTCTTGCGCGGGACCGTCTTCCAAAAGGTGCTTGTACTGGGAACCGGACCGGCCGCCAGGGACTTCGTCGAGTTCGTGGCCAAAAGGCCCTGGTTGGGAGTTGCCTGTGTGGGGAAGCTCGGCTACGCATCCCCCGCTGGAACCACCCGCAACGACCATGCTGATGACGGCGCCTCCCCCTCGCTTTCGCCCAGCATCCAGGGACTGGAGGAACTGGACAGCGCTTGGTGCGCGTCGGGAGCAAGCGAAGTAGTGGTTGCCCTGGATCCCCATGAACATGCCTTGCTCCCCGAAGTGACCAGACTGCTGTCGCTGGCCCACGTGCCGTTCCGCATCGTTCCCACGCTCTTTGAGGAGACCTTCAGCCAGGCCAGCCTGCTCGGCTACGGGGAACTCCCCGTGATAGATGTGGACGTGGACCCGCTCGACCGCGCGCAACGGACGTGCAAACGTGCACTCGACATCACTGTCTCCAGCCTGCTGCTTCTGGCGGGCGCGCCCGTCGCCTTGTTCTTCGTCCTTGCCATCAAGCTCGACTCACCGGGCCCGGTCTTCTACATGCAGGAACGGATCGGCAAGAATGGAAGGCGTTTCCTCATGTACAAGTTCCGGACCATGGTGACGAACGCCGATCAGCTCCTGGTCGAATTGGAGGACTGCAACGAGACAGGGGCCAGCGGACGGCTGTTCAAGATGAAACGCGACCCGCGCGTCACCCGCGTAGGACGGTTCCTGCGCAAGTGGAGCCTGGATGAGTTGCCTCAGATCATCAATGTCTTCAAGGGCGACATGAGCTGGGTTGGCCCACGTCCCCCGCTGCCGCGCGAAGTGGACAACTACGAGTCCCAGCACTACAGTCGCCTGAAGGGTCTGCCTGGCATCACGGGGCTGTGGCAGGTCTCGGGCCGCAGCAACCTCAGCTTCGAAGAGATGGTGAAGCTGGACAGATACTACCTGGACAACTGGTCCCTGCGCGTGGATCTGGGCATCATGCTCAAGACCGTGTATGTGGTACTCGCCCGCAAGGGCGCCTATTAGCTCCTCGCGCCCGCGACCCCAACTACTCGGGACCCCAACTACTCGGCGTTGCGCATCACGCGGAACCCCTCACGCCGGCAGAACTGGTCCCGTTGCGCCTCGGCCAAGTCTTCCGCCACCATCTCGTGCACCAGTTCACGGAAGGTCACCTGAGGTTCCCAGCCCAGACGCGCGCGGGCTTTGGAGGGATCGCCCAGGAGTGTGGCCACCTCGGTGGGACGGAAATAGCGGTGGTCGACCCGGGCTACCACTGTGCCGGGCGCGGGCGGGACCGGATCGGATGGCGTGGTAGCGGGGCCATAGGCATGACAGGCCCGGGCCAGCGCGTCGTGGTCTATGCCGTCAATGACCCCTTCCTCCTCGGCTCCCTTGCCGCGAAACACCAGCCCCAGACCCACCTCTGCGAAGGCGCGTTCCAGAAACTCCCGCACCGAGTGCTGCTCCCCGGTGGCGATGACGTAGTCGCCGGGCTCATCGCTCTGCAGCATGAGATGCATGGCGCGCACAAAGTCGCGGGCGTGGCCCCAATCACGCAGGGAATCGAGGTTGCCCAGGTACAGGCAGTCCTGTACACCCAGGGCAATGCGCGCCACCGCCCGCGTGATCTTGCGGGTGACGAAGGTCTCACCACGGATGGGGCTCTCATGGTTGAAGAGGATGCCGTTGGAGGCATGGATCCCATAGGCCTCGCGGTAGTTGACCGTGATCCAATACGCGTAGAGCTTAGCCGCCGCGTAAGGGCTGCGGGGATAGAAGGGAGTGGTCTCACGCTGCGGCGTCTCCTGGGCCAAGCCGTATAGTTCGGAGGTGGAGGCCTGGTAGAAGCGGGTCCTGTGCTCCGAGCCCAGGATGCGGATGGCCTCCAGCAGGCGCAGCGTTCCCAGGGCATCAGAGTTCGCCGTGTATTCGGCCGTCTCGAAGGAGACCTGCACGTGGGATTGCGCGGCGAGATTGTAGATCTCGTCCGGCTGGGTCTCCTGGACGATACGGATGAGGTTGGTGGCGTCGGTCATGTCGCCGAAGTGCATGAAGAAGCGCACGTCCGAGGTGTGGGGATCCTGGTACAGATGATCCACCCGATCCGTGTTGAACAGGCTGGAGCGGCGCTTTATCCCGTGTACCGTGTAGCCCAGGTGAAGTAGGTGCTCCGCGAGGTACGCTCCATCCTGCCCCGTGATGCCGCTGATCAGCGCGGTCTTGCCCATGCGCACCCCTTGAATCCGTAACTGTCGTGGTGGCGACAGACGCCGGCACGTCACGGGCGTCGATCGCAGCGTGTCCAGTTTATAGCCCGCCCCTCACCGCGGAAACCCCCGGAGCCCCTTCACGGTAGGAAATGGGCGGAAGCAGTCGAATCATGCCCCAAAGGAACTGTCCGCTCAGTTCGCCTTCACCGGAGAGGGGGTCCGTGTTCATCCTAGGCTTCATCGGCTGCATGGCGTGCTCATTGGGCCTGGTCGGGCTGTTGGTGGTGATAACGAGGCCGTGGAGACTCGGGGACATGTGCGATGCCGCCCTCGCCGAACCCGAGCCGCAGAATGATGGCGTAAAATGCGGTGAACCGCTGCCGCAGGCAGATGTGATCAGCTACCTGCCCTTGTGGCAGAATCCCACCAGGTGAGTGGTGCCACCACCAGCATACCCTGACCAGTGAAGAACGAGGCCCCAGCGATGGAAGCTCCGCCCATATCAACCAGTTCGCGCATCTTCGTGGCCGGCAGCACCGGCCTGGTGGGAAGCGCCGTCACTCGCGCACTCAGGGCGCGCGGCTACACAACGCTCATCCTCCCCACCCACGCCCAGTTGGACCTCAAGGATCAGGCCGCCACCAGAGCTCTCTTCGCCTACGAACGCCCGGATGTGGTGATACTGGCCGCGGCGCGTGTAGGCGGTATCTGGGCCAACTGGGAATACCCCTTCGAGTTCATCCAAGATAATCTGGCCGTGGAAATGAACACCATTTCCGAGGCCTTTCGCACCGGGGTGAGAAGGCTTCTCTTCATGGGCAGCTCCTGCATCTACCCAAAACTCGCCCCCCAGCCCCTCAAAGAGGAGTACCTCCTCACCGGGCCGCTGGAAGAGACCAACCGGGCCTACGCCGTGGCCAAGATCGCCGGCATTGAGCTGTGCCGCAGCCTCAACCGGGAGTACGGCACCCAGTACCTCTCCCTCATGCCCACCAACCTGTACGGGCCCGGGGACAACTTCGAGCTGACCACCAGCCACGTGCTCCCCGCCCTCCTCCGCAAGTTCCACGAGGCCAAGCTGGGGCTTCCGAACGAAAACGGTGACGCCCGCCCGCCCCATGCCC
Organism: Gaiellales bacterium; assembly: GCA_012719395.1. Taxonomy (GTDB): domain Bacteria; phylum Actinomycetota; class Thermoleophilia; order RBG-16-64-13; family RBG-16-64-13; genus JAAYAL01. The sequence goes on from JAAYAL010000092.1 coordinate 5,142, forward strand.
CGGTGACGCTGTGGGGCACCGGCACACCGCGACGGGAGTTCCTACACGCGGACGACCTGGCAGAGGCGGTGCTTCATCTCCTGGAGGGCAACGCCGGCAGCCGGCTGCCTGACGGGATGGTGAACATCGGTTGCGGGAGCGACCTCACCATCCGCGAGCTCGCGGAAATGGTGCAGAAAGCGGTGGGCCACAAGGGCGAGATTCTGTGGGACCGCAGCAAGCCTGACGGGACTCCTCAGAAGCTTCTCGATATCTCTCGCGTGAAAGCGTTGGGCTGGGCGCCCAAGATCAGCCTGGAACGCGGCGTCCGCATGACCTATGAGTGGTACCTGGCCAACAACGGACGGCTGGGAGACCGGTCGTAGCCACACCTCACTCCACAGATGCTGACACTCTATGTCACACACGCCGTGTTGCAGGCCGTCCCGGCACTCTGGACGTCGGGGTCTGATGCCCCCGGTCGAGTCTTCCGTGCTCCTTCAGAATCAAGGCCGATCAACCATGTACTATTGGCATTGTGGCATTCTCACTGGGAGCGTGGCGGTGCTCTGTATCCCTGGAAGTGATCTGAACAGCGTGCTGTCCGCGGCTGCGGCAATCGGTTGCGCGCCGCGCTGTCGGCTCGGGCTGCACACAACTCCCCGTGGACCGAGGCTCTAGGCCGTGACGAGTGTCGAGTGGCAGATCCGTGAGTTCCGTGGTCGAGATGGCCTGTTGGCCGTGGAAGCAAGTTGGAAGGAACTCCTTGCCGGCATGGCTCACGCCGAGTTGTGCCACGATTTCAAAGCCAATCTGGCCTACATTGACCATCTGTGCCACGATCCCGCGAACTTCCGTTGTCTGACGTTGGCGGATGCCAACGCCGTTGTGGCCGTATGTCCGCTCGAAGCGAGGAGCGATGCTTCGCTCCGCTTTGGTCTGCCGGTTTGGGGCCTTCCGTGGCACCCTCACTGGCAGATATCGGGTGTAGTTTCGGCCAATGAGAGGGTACTTCACGAGCTGATCCCAGCCGTCACGGCGTACCTTCGGAGGTCTGCGGGCAGCCGGCCGCTGGTCGTTTTCGGCCCCCTTCCGGCCGACTCACCGCTTTGGCAGGGCTTGGATAGGCTCCCTCCCAGCACCTACTGCCTTCACGATTCTCGAGCGGCGGATGTCTTCGATTGCCGAGAGCCCTACGACGTGCTCATGGCACGACTCACCAAGCACTTCCGACGCAATCTTCGCAGCCACTACAAGAAGTTGCTGTCCCTCGATGACGTGCGCTTGGTGACCGCCACAGACTCCGCTGATCTCGCCACCGAGTTCCAGGCGTTCATGACGGTGGAAGCATCCGGCTGGAAAGGAAGCTCGGGAACCGGCTCCGCGATCCTTCTGCATCCAGAACTGACCGCCTTCTATGGCGACCTCGCAGCGAACCTCGGCCGCGAAGGCCGCTGTCAGATCAACTCAGCGTATGCGGAAGGTCGCTGCATTGCTTCGCAGTTCTGTGTACGCGTGAGCGACGAGTGGGCAATCCTGAAGATCGGCTACGACGAAAGCTACGCGCGAGTCGCTCCGGGGCTGGCGCTGCTACAGGCGATGCTCGAACAGTGCTGCGCCGACCCAGGCACGAATCGTCTCAGCCTGGTGACAGACGGATCCTGGCAGCGTGATTGGCAGCCTGACGTGGTCGGCATGCGCCAGGCCCATGTAGCGGTGAAACCCCTGCCTGGACGATCCCTCGTCTCGCTGTTGCGCCTGCGACATGGGCCTGCCAAGCGATTGGCGCAGCGCCTCAGACATTAGGCCGCGAGAGTATCTCACCACCCGAGCAACCTCAACCGAGGCATGCACAAGGCCCCACAGGGAATAGGAACCGAGCAGAACGTGCATCGACGGCATCTAACTTCGGGGGACGCGCCATGGAGGACACGCGGGGTGCCCACACCAACCCGGTCCGGGCTGACAATGCTTGGCGGTCGTGCCATTTCCACGTTCACACGTCCCTGCAGGCATCGGTTCCGAGCATTCCTTCGCTGCGGGAGGGAGCGTATGGTAGGGTTCGCCGATCTCTGGTAGCGGCGCTCTCCACCGTCCCGGCGATTGACTCCCTCGTCCGCCGTGCACTTCGCAAGCCGATCCCACCAAACCGCGGTGCTTCACGGCGCCTCCACAGTGCACGATGCGATGAGCCGCTGAACCTGCGCCCGGGCGAATGGGTGAAGGTTCGTTCCGAAGACGAGATTCTGTCAACGCTGGATGATAGCGGCAGATGCATGGGCCTGGGCTTCATGCCGGAGCAGAAAGCCTTCTGCGGCCGAGAGTTCAGGGTGGTCAAGATCGTCCAGAGGATCATGCTCGAGACAAACAGCGAGCTTCGCACCATGAAGAGCCCGACACTCTTTCTGGAAGGCGTTTTCTGTAGCGGGGAGTTCCACGGCAACTGCGACCGATCGTGCTATCTGTTTTGGAAGGAGCCTTGGTTGGAGAGAGTGACCAAGGGCTGATGCGGCCCGGGGAGCGCGTCACAACCAGGAAGGAGGATCGTTTCAAACTGCTGGAGAGCGCTGACGGGCTGGCACCTTATGTGGCGCTCCCTGCTGGCGACCGACGGGGGTGGTCCGCGCTTCTGGACGCGCGGACGATTTGGAGGAGAGTTCACAAATGCACGTCACCCTGATAAGCGCTGACGAGGAGATATGGGCCACCGGGATACGTAGCATCTCGGCCGCATTGCGCCGTGCGGGGCACCAAACCACGATGATTCTGGCCGGGGCACGAGAGGTGCCCATCGGTGAGCGCGTTGCGAAAGAAATCGCTGCACTCGCGCAGGGCTCCGACATCATCGGGATCAGTTCCATGTGTAGGGGCTCGTTAAGGGCAAAGGAACTCATCAGAGCCCTGCGACCCCTGGGGAAGCTGATCGTGTGGGGCGGGATACACCCCACTCTCTTCCCGGATGATTGCACCCCACACGCCGACCTGGTGTGCCGTGGTGAAGGCGAGGGCTTCATGCTGGAGCTTGTGGAGAGAGTCGCTCAAGGCCAGGGGTTCACCGATATCCAGAATGGGGCCTACCTTTCCGGAGACAGCACTGTTCAGAATGAGCTTCGCCCTTTGATCGCCGATTTGGACGACCTCCCCCTTCTCGACTTTGCCTTTGAAAACGAGTACATCCTCAACTCGACCGGCCGACTGCATCCAAACGGCGGCATGAGGGAGAGAACCGGCAATGTGCTCTTCAGTGGAACGCGCGGTTGCCAGAACAGTTGTGCCTACTGTTCTAACTCCCAGCTCAAGGCTATCTATCGTGGTAAGGGCCGCCCTGCCAGGAAGATGTCGATACCCAAATTCGTGGACGCGGCCCGAGAGTACCGCCGGCTCTTTCCGCAAGCGAGGCTCTTCTACTTCACGGATGAGGACTTCTTTGACCGCCCGGTGGAGGAGATGAGGCAGTTCGCAGACATGTACCCCGGCCCCCAGGCTCTCCCCTTCGAATGCATGGCCTCACCCCGCCAAATCACAGAGGAGAAGGTGGCGCTGGCCGTGAAGGCGGGTCTGTGGCGCATCGATGTTGGCTTGGAGAGCGGCAGCCAACGGGTTCGCCGAGAGGTCTTCAATCGTCTGGTGGATGACCAGGTTCAGATCAACGCGGCAACCGCTATTGACGCTCAGGCGCCGGGGCGCGCGCTGTACTTCCTGATTCTCGGCAATCCCTACGAAGAGAGGCTGGATCTGCTCAACGGAGTGCGGCTTCTGGGGGAAATGCCGACCCCATTCTTCCTTCGCGCATACAACCTTGTATTCATACCCGGCACCAAGCTGTTCGATCGGGCTTGCCGGGACGGGATCATCGCGGGGATTGGGGACAGCGCTTTCGACATTGACTTCCTTGCCGGATTCGATCACAGCGCACACGATTGGAAGAGAGGCAACCTGTATCTGAATGCCTTGATCTCCTTGATGCAGGGTAGGCACACTCGATGGAGGTTGGGTTTCGTGCCGCGTGCCGTCTTGCCGGTCCTGATCAACTCGCGCGTGGTGGGCTTCTGCGAGCATCATGCCGGCATCGGCGACAAGATCGTAAGCCTGGCGAACATAGCCATGAAGATTCGTAGGTTGGCCGGTCGCTGGCTCGATCGTGTGGACAGGGACGCTCCGCCACTCCCCGCATTGCCTGTGAGCCAAGTTGCCACGCAGTGCGCAGGAAGAACATCGGTGGGCTGAGTCCACGCGTGGCATCGATCCTTGCGTAGGGTACTATGAGTGAGATGACTGACGGATGGGAAGCGAGGCTGCCGTGGAACCTTTCAAGGCGGCGAAGAGACTCACGCCCAAGTCTCTCAGGAGGCAGCATTGGGCTCGCCCGCGATAGAGAGCGGCAATGAACAAAGGAGCGCTGTGACAACTGGGGCTGTAGCATCTCAGTCGTCGCTCGAGCCTCGTTTCTTTGTGAAGCCGTCTCTGGATGAGGGCCAGGTGGCGCAGTGGCGAGGATTTGCCAACGAGGTTCCGTGGGCCGACTACCATCAGGATCCCGCGTGGGGTGCCATCTACGAAGCAGACACGAGCAACAAGGTGCGCAAGCCTTTCTTCTTCTGGGGAGAGGTGGACGGGAGGATTTGTCTGACGGGGGTCGGCGTAAGACGGCGTCTGCCCGTCCCCAATCGTTTCTTCTGGGAGTTTGAGAGAGGACCCCTCGTTTGCGACTTGACCGTCATGGATCGGTGGCTGTCGTGGCTGTCAGAATGGCTCGGGAGTCGGGCGATTCGGGTCCGGGTTCAGCCGGCCATGCCGCTGCTTGAAGCGGGCGATGACGCCGAAACCATCCTAGAGAGACAGGGTTTCGTTCGCCGCCGACTTCTTGGGATATGGTCCACTCTGCTTGTCGACATCTCCCTGCCCGAAGACCAGATCTTCGCCGCGTTCTCTCCGTACGTGCGACACAGGATTCGGCGTTCGGCGCGACTCGGGATCGAGGTTCACTGCGACGACTCGCCGACAGGGTGGTCAGTGCTCTCGAATCTGCAGGCCGAGTTGTCGAAACGAGCTCCCGTGCCACCGATCAGCGAAGCCGCCGCACGAGCGACCAGCCTGTGTTGGCTGAACGGTGGGTCAGGGGGAACGGTGCTGGTTGCGAGTCTGGGTGACAAAGTGCTGGCGGCAGCAATGATACCGATATATCGAGGGACCGCCTATCTCCGGGTGATACCTTCCTCCGGAAAGCACCGGGAGCTGCCGACCAGCTTCTCTCTTCTGTGGGAAGCAATGCGGTGGGCTCGCGCACAGGGCTGCGACACGTTCGACTTGGGTGGCTATAGCCTCGCCGCACGCCCCGAAGACCCGTTGTGGGGCGTCAATGAGTTCAAGCGACGCTTCGCACCCTATCAGATTCCCTGCCGATCGGTTGCAGTACACGAGCGCGTCTCATCCACGCTCGTTGCCGAGATTGGCACGGCGCTTCGACACACGCAGGACCGGGGCAGGCGGCTGTTGAGGCGATAGCTCTCGCCGAAAGCATCATCGCCCCTTCTACGACAACAAGGCATCAACGACATGGGCATGCATCGGCTTGGCAACCAGATAGTCGTCCAACACCAAGAAGTCCAGGCCGGTAGCGAAGAAACAGCGGATCGCGTCGATGGGAGACTCAACAATGGGTTCACCCATCACGTTGAAACTGGTGTTGAGGAGGACCGGAACCCCGCTCAGCTTCTCGAACTCCTTGTGCAGCTTGTGGTAGCGCGAGTTGATGTCTGCATGGACCGTCTGCAACCTCGCAGTGCCGTCCACGTGAGTGATCGCCGGCAGAACATCCCGCATCTCGGGGCGGACGTAGCAGACTTTCAGCATGAAAGGATCAGCCACGTTCTGCTCAAAGAACCTGGGAGCGTCTTCAACCGGACACGATGGGGCGAACGGTCGGAAGGCTTCTCGGTGTTTGACCTCCGCATTGATTCTGTCCTTCATATCGGGCACGGTCGGGTTGGCTAGAATACTGCGGTTTCCCAGAGCCCGAGGCCCGATCTCCATGCGGCCCTGAAACCACCCCAGGATGTGCCCACTCTGCAGCAGCCGGGCAGCCGTCGGTTCCAACTTCTCCTCTGAGATCATCCTGTATTCAAGCTTGCACTCATCCAGGGCTCGGCGGATGGCTGACTTCGAGTACTGGGTCCCGACATAAGGGTCATCATGCACGAAGGCACGCGGACGCCCAAGGATATGGTTGTGGCACACATAGGCTGCGCCGATGGCCGTCCCGTTATCACCGGCGGCCGGCATCACGTAGACGTCTTTGAACCCGCTCTCTCGCACCACTCGCCCGTTGGCCACGCTGTTGAGGGCTACCCCCCCGGAGATCACCAGGTAGTCCTCGCGAGTTCGTTCACGCAACTTCCGAGCAATGGCCAGAATGCACTCCTCGGCTTGTTTCTGGAAGGCGGCCGCCACATCCAGATGGTGCTGCTCAAAACCGGGCTCTCGATCAGGGTTGCGGGGCTGACCGAACGTTTCGTAGAACTTCCTTCCACATCCACTGCCGAAACGAGGATAGTCGAAGTAGGAAAGATCCACCTGCAGAGACATGTCTTCGTTGACCCAGATCACTTTCGACGCTGCCTCTCCAAAAACGTCCGGGTCGCCAAGCGGCGCCAACCCCATAGTCTTGCCTTCATCACAGTTCATCTTGAACCCACAGAACTCCGTAGCCGCCTCGTATACCTCCCCAAGAGACACGGGGAAGTAGTCTTGGCCCAAGCACTCGTAGGTGTTCGCTCGGCCCACTCCTTTGAAGGTGGTGGCCCACTCACCGGAGCCATCCACGGACAGCAAAGCTGCGCTCTCATATGGACTCACCAAGAACGAACCCGCCGCATGCGCAACGTGATGCGGCACGAAATGCAGCGTTGGCTTGACGGCTGAGGGAAAACTGGCGCTGATCCAGGAGGATAGTGACCTTTGACGATGGCGCAGATTGAGCACTTGCGCCCGCAAGAACGGCATTAGGTTCTTACCGGACTTCAGCCCATATGCTGCTTTTCTGTGCCAATCCACACCCGGTTGCATGGAGACCGCAACGTGATCGATATCGGCGGGAGCCAAACCGGCGGTTTCGAGGCAGCGAGCAAAGGCCCGATAGGGAAAGGCCGATGTATGCTTCTGGCGCGTCAATCGCTCCTCTTCAATCGCGACGGTCAGCAATCCCTCTTGGAGGACGCAGACTGTTGAATCGTGAAAGGCGCAGTTGATGCCGATTATGTTCATTTCGTTTCCTTTGGGGAACGCTGTCGCGGGTAGGTGAACCGCTCCGGGTTCAGTGGAAATTCGGTCACTTGAGCCCACCCCCTCGTCGGCTGTTGTTGAACCAACCGATCCATTCTACTGTGGCGCCCTACGCGCGGTCCAGGTTCTTCCAGGACCTGGCGTTCTTATCAGTTCCCCTCCCCACCTTATCCTCCCACCCCCTGCAGTGCCGCGCGGCCTTCTTCGAGGCATGGCCGCTCGCCGCCGCCCACTCCCGCCACGTCGGGGCTCGCCGCCGGTTCTTGTAGCGTCCATGCGTGTACATCCTGCCGCGGACACAACCATCCGGCATGCGCCCCTGCACACCCGCGCTCCTCTTGGTCCCCTTGTCAGCGAACATTTGTTCGTATAGACTGAGGTCATCGCCTGCTGATCGCGCCGTCCCCGTTTTTCCGTCCGACGGGATCACTATCCTCAGTAAGCGAACATATGTTCCCCCTCATGCGGTGCGGTATTGCGCACTGGGTGTATTGCAACATATCTTGCACAGCGAGCGCCTGCCATGACTTCAGGCTTGAACGGGTTCAGCATCCGCCGCATCGAGCCCACCCATGACTACATCCGCCACCACGGCACCGGCCCCAAGGACGGCTGGGCCCGCGGGCCCGGAGATCCGGGACCGGCTCAGAACAACGCGCCCCCCGCCCATGCCTCCTTGCCGGATGCCGACGACAGCCCACCGGGCACGGGTCCGGCCACCGGTGTTGATGCTGCGAAGGATGATCGCTGGGTTCCGGCCGCCGGCATGCCGGCGGCCCCCTTTGTACACCTGCACGTCCACTCCCACTTCTCCTTCCTGGACGGCGGGAGCCGTATCGAGGAGCTGGTGACCCGCGCCGCCCAGTTGGGACAACCGGCCCTTGCCCTCACTGACCACGACGGGCTCTACGGCATCGTCCGCTTCACCAAAGCCTGCACCAGGCACGGCATCAAGCCCATATATGGAGCTGAAGTACAGGTTGAGTCATTCCTCGCAGCCGGATCTCCGTGCACGGGAGACAGGCCCAAAGTCCCCGCCGCCCCTTCCCCCACCGATGCGCCACCCTTTTCCACTCCCAACGGCCCCGTCGGCCCCGGGCCCTTCCACCTCGTGCTGCTCGCCGAGACGCGCCAGGGCTACGCCAACCTCTGCCGCCTGGTCTCCGCCGCCCACCTGGCCGACCCTGAGCGCCATTCCCCACCCACCGTCAGTCAGGCCGCCCTGGAGCAGCACCACGCCGGCCTCATCTGCCTGACCGGCTGCCGGCAGGGCGAGGTGGGGACATTGGTCGATGCCGGTCGCGATGCCGAGGCCACCATTGTCCTCCGTCACCTCCGCCGCCTCTTCGGTCCGAGTAATGTCTTCGTCGAGCTCCAGCACTTCGGCTACCAACCCCACCACGAGGCCGAGCCTGGTCGCGGTGGCGTCACCATCTACCAGAAGATCCGTGGCGACGACGGGCGCCTGCGCCACAACGCCGGTGCCGCCTGCACTGCTGCCGTCACCCGCCCGCGCCCACAGGTCCGGCAACCCCTGCCGTTGCATAAATCTGTTTATGCAAGGCACATTGTATTGACCGACCGCCCCGATCTCCCCCGCGGTCACCCGCAATACCTCAATCCCGCCGACTACGATGTGGGCTTCCACCCCGACGGCCGCCCCTGGGCCCTGTCCTGCGACGCCTACTGCGACCACCTCCTGGCCCTGGCCCGCCGTGCCGGCCTGGCCGCCGTCCTCACCACTGACGCCCACTACGCCACCCCTCTGGACCGCGACCTCCACCTGGTCTGCCGCGCCGCCGGCCGCGACCAGCCGCTGTCTGGCTACCCCGAGCCCCTGCCCGGCTGCCGCTGCCTGCTGTCGCGCGAAGAACTGGAGCCCTCCCTCCGGCCGGTGCTCCTATTGCACAAAATGTATTCCGCATCAGAAGTTGCACATAGCATTGCGCCAGCGAACGCGGCGGGAGGTAACGGCGCTGCCGTCAGCGGCATGGGGAGCGCCGCGGATGGGGCCACCCCGCCGCAGGCCTCCCCCCCACCCGGCATCGGCTACACCGGCCCCTCCCCCCTCGACACCCCCGCCCTGATCGCCGCCCGCTGCACGGTGGACCTCGACCTTGGCGCCTACCACTTCCCGCAGGTCCCCATCGCCCGGGGGGAGACGGCCTACTCGCTACTGGCCAAGCGCTGCTTCCGAGGGCTGGCACGCATGTACCGGCCGGTGCCGCCGCGGGCGGTGCAGCTCTTGGAGAAGGAGTTGGCCATGATCGAGCGCATGGGCTTCGCCCACTACTTCCTGGTGGTGCACGACATCGTGCGCTGGGCGCGGGAACGCGGCATCTTCTGCTCGGGGCGAGGGAGCGCCGGCAACTCCATCGTCTGCTATGCCCTCGACATCACCGCCTCCGAGCCCATCCGCCACAACCTCCTCTTCGAACGCTTCCTCAACCCCCACCGGAGGGAGATGCCGGACATCGACGTCGACTTCTGCTCCGAGCGCCGCGACGAGGTCATCGACTACATCTACCGCACCTTCGGCCAAGAGAACGTGGCGGTGGTGGCGAACGTGAATACCATGTCGCCGAGGTTGGCCGTGCGCACGGTGGCCGAGGCCCTGGGCTACGCGCCCACCGAGATCAACGCGTTGGCCAAGCACGTCCCCCGCCACGGCGACGCCGCCCGCATCCGCGAGTACCTGGCCGGCGCCTGGCCGGAGCTGCGCGACTCCCCCCTCCAGGACTCCGCCCCGCCCGTGGTAGCCCCCGACGGCACCGTGGTGACCCCCGGCGGCCGCTATTGCCGCCTGCTGGATCTGGTGGAGCGCCTCGACGCCTTCCCCATGCACCTGGGCACCCACCTGGGCGGGTTCGTGATCGCCGACCGCCCCATCACCCACTACGCCCCCCTGCAGTGGGCCGCCAAGGGGGTGGTGGTCACGCAATTCAACAAGGATGATGTTGCCGCTCTGGGCCTGGTGAAGATGGACATCCTGGGCCTGAGGACCCACTCGGCCGTGGCCGAGACCGTGCACCTCATCCGGCAGCGCACCGGTCGCCGCCTGCGCCCCTACCAGCTCGCGCCCCAGGACCCCGCCGCCTACGAGATCGTCTCCAACGGCGGCTCCATCGGGTTGTTCCAGCTGGAGTCGGCCGGTCAGCGCAACCTGGCCACCCGGCTCAAGGAGCAGACCTTTGACGACGTCATCGCCGCCATCGCCCTCTATCGCCCCGGCCCGCTGGAGGCGGAGATGATAGGGCCGTTCATCGACCGGCGCTGGGGGGTCGAGCCCGTCACCCTCCCCCACCCCGCCATGGCCGAAGCTCTGGCCGACACCTACGGCGTCATCCTCTACCAGGAACAGGTGCTGCGGATGGCACAGTCGGTGGCCGGCTTCGACCCCGCCGAGGCCGACATGCTCCGCCGCGCCATGACCCGCGACCGCACCCGGGAGGAGATGGCCAGGATCGGCGAGACCTTCGTAGCCAAGTCGGTGGCCAACGGCGTCCCTGCCGACGCCGCCCGCGAGGTCTTCCGCCAACTCGAGGGCTTCGCCGCCTACGGCTTCAACAAGAGCCACTCGGTGTGCTTCGCGGTCATCGCCTACGCCACCGCCTACCTCAAGGCCCACTACCCGGCCGAGTTCCTCTGCGCCGTGCTCAACAACCAGCCCATGGGCTTCTACACCCCACGCACCGTCCTCAACGACGCCCGCCGCTTCGGGCTGGAGGTGCGGCCGCTGGATGTGAACCTGTCGGGTCGCGGGTTCACGGTGGAGGACGCGCTGCCGCCCGACCCCTGGGCCGGGTATGCGGCGGCAGGGGTGATGGGGGTGAGTGAGGCGGGTGAGACGGGCGCCGGCAGTGAGGGCGATGAGCCGCCGCCTGAGGTGACGGGCGCCGCCGGGGCTACGGTGGCCTCTGCGGAGGCGGCCGCCCAAGATACAGCGCCACCTTCCGGTTTGGCGGCGGAGGTTCAGACGCCAGCAGAACCAGCAAAATCTACACAGTATGTCGACGCTATATCGATTTACTCTGTTCAATTCGGCGAATTTGCCACACGCGCCTCCCACCCCCAGCCCTACGACCCCTTCGCCTTCGCCTGGACCGAGGAGCGCCACTGGGGCCTCACCCACGAGGACCTCGACGAGCTCTGGCAGGAGCAGAACGGCGAGGGCGCCCTGACCGAGGCACTCTCCCGGGAGTGGAAGGCCGCGGTGGAGGGAGCCGCGGTGGGCGCAGCCGTGCCGGACGAGGCCCTAGTGCGCGGCGCCCCCGGCCAGGTTGAGCCCCACCACGCCGGCGATGATGAGCAGGATGGAGACGATGCGCACAATCGAAGCCGGATCGCCCAGGAAGAGCATGCCGATCGCCGCCGTCCCTGCCGCCCCGATGCCGGTCCAGACCGCGTAGGCCGTGCCCACGGGCAGCGACTTCAGCGCCAGGTTGAGGAGCACGAAGCTGCCAATGGCGAAGAGGACAAAGATGACGGTTGGTATCAGGCGACTGAACCCGTTGCTCAGCTTGAGCGACACGGCAAAGCCGATCTCGAACAGCCCTGCAGCGATGAGCAGCACCCAGGCCACGGCGACCTCCCGGCAGACGAGAATCCAGCGACCGACTCCTTCTACCATACGCCGCACGCCGCCGGTCGGGCCGGAGTCGGCCGGGACGGCGCGTCCGGCCGCGGCAGCGCCTCATCCCACCCCGGCGACCATCCCCTCACCCCCAGGCCTCAGCCCGGCGATCTCATCCTCCCCCGCGCCCCCCGCGCCCGCGGCGGCGTGGCTCCCGGCACCTGCCTCTGCCCGGAAGGGGCGCTTGAGCCGGGCGCCGGGCGGGCCGTGCGCGTGGGCTTCTCGCAGCTCAAGCAGATGTCGGAGCGGGCGCTC
>JAAYAL010000014.1 GCA_012719395.1 Gaiellales bacterium
CCGCGCCACTGTTTACAGGCGATCTCGCACGTGTAGCACTTGATGCACCGCTTGGGATCGTGGACGAAAGCGTAGTCCTCGGACATGGCCTACGCCCCTTCCCATCTGCTGATCTTGACAAGCGTCTGTTTGGCCATCTGTGAGTAGAACCTGTCGTACTGGCTCTCGTCGGAGTTGTAGAGATTGTTCACCTCGCTGCCCCCGTCGAAGGCGTCGTAGCCCGGCAGGCTGAGTTCGTCGCACGACTGCCACCAGCCGCGCTTAGTCATGACTACCTCGGGCGAGATGCCGGCGAAGTATTCGGCCTTGAACCTGCTCCAACCGTGTGGAGACTCCACCCGCACCCAGTCGCCGTCGGCGATGCCGTACTTCTCCGCGGTGGCGGGGTTCATCTTCAGCCATGGATACGGCTGGAGCTCTCTGAGATAGGCGACGTTGTGGAAGTAGCTGTGTTGCGAGAGGCGGTGGGCGTGCACGTCGCTCAGGGCCAGCGGGTAACCCTCAGCCAGTTCCGGTGTCTCCGCTATGCCCTCTGGAGGGCCCTGATACTCGGGGAAGTAGGAGAGGGTGCCGCTCTTGACGTTGTCCTCCTTGCCTCCTATCAGGTCGTTGCGACACTGCACCTTGCCGTGGGGCAGGCTTTTGAAGAGTAGGGAGTACTGGTGGCGTTCGGACGGAGGGGAGGGCGGCGTCTCCACCAGCATCCCACCGGGTTTCTCACGGAGTTGGTCGGGCGTCACCCCGAAGGGGGCGAGCATCTCCGCCATCATGCCGTCCATACTGCCCTGCCAGAAGTGGTCGCCGTAGCCCGCGCGGACGGCCAGGTCGAGATAGAAACGCCAGTCGCTGCGCGACTCCTCCAGCGGTTCTACCACCTGGTTGTACTTGCCCAGCCAGGTGCCCCGGGCGGTCCGTCTGATGGCGAAGAAGTCGTCCTGCTCGTAGCTGGTGCAGGCGGGTAGGACGATGTCGGCGTAATCCACGTGCGGGGCGTGGGACACGTCCATCACGAACATGAAGTCGAGCTTCTTGAGCGCCTCGGCCACCTTTCGCGGATTGCGGGTGGCGGAGAGCGGGTTGCTGCAGCTCGCGTTGAGCACGCGGAGCGGATAGGGCTTCTCGGTGAGGATGCTCATCAGGCCCTTGTAGTAGGCGGTGGTGGGGCCGCTCTCCCAATTGCCGGCGGCCTGGTACCAGATGGGGCTCTCCGGGGCCACAAGGCGTTCGACCAGGTCGGGCGGCGCCAATTCTTCCAAGGTGGAGATGGCGGGCTCGGTGAGGCCGCCGGGTGGGGGAGCGCATTGGCCGCCGGGCACGTCGAGGTTGCCGGTGATGGCCGCTATCAGGCAGATGGCGCGGATGGTGGAGGTGCCGTCGTTGGCCTGGTCGCCGATGCCGTTGCCCATCCGTATGAAGGCGGGGTGTGTCGTGCCGATGAGCCGGGCGGCCTCGCGTATCCGCTCCGCCGCCAGGCCGGTGATGTGCGCCGCCCACTCCGGTGTGAACCCGCTCACGTGGCCGGCCAGCTCGTCGAAACCGTGGCACCATTCTGAGACGAACGCCCTGTCATACAGACTCTCGGAGATGAGCACGTTCAAGAAGGCCAGAGCGAGCGCGCAGTCGGTCCCCGGTCGTATGGGCAGCCAGACGTCGGCCTTCGATCCCATGGGGTCCAGCATGGGGCGGATGTCAAGCAGCCTGGTGCCGCCTTGGAGCGCGTTCAGAACGGCACGGGGGATGCCCTGGTTCACCCCGGAGTTCTCCACGTTCGCGCCCCAGTTGACGATGAGCTTGGTCTTGGCCCAGTCGTCCGGCGCCATGCTTACGTAGCCCATGGTGATCTTCATTGCCGCCATGCGGGGCGTCGCGCAGATGGCGCTGTGCATGTAGTTGGGGCTGCCGTGCACGTTGAGGAAGCGGCGCCCGAGAGTGGCGAGCACGGGCCAGTACTCGGGGGAGAGCACGCCGTAGGACTCCGGCCCATACTCCTTCTTGGTCTCCCCGAGCTTGTCGGAGATGGTGTCGAGCGCCTCATCCCAGGTGATTCGCTGGAAGCGGCCTTCGCCTTTGGCTCCGATGCGCCTCATGGGGTAGCGGAGACGGTCCGCGGCGTACACGAACTGAGGCCCGGTGAGGCCTTTGGCGCAGAGCGACGTCGAGCCGGGCATGCCGTTGTTGAAGGCCTCGGGGTTGCCCTCCACCCGTGTGAAACGGCCCTCCTTCACGTGGCAGAGGAGGCCGCAGCGGGGCTTGTAGGAGCCGCAACCGTGGCAGAACGTGGGGATCACCTGTTCGGTGGGCCGAGCCTCAGTGGCGCCCAAGAGGTCCTCCTTTGTCGGCAGTCCCCCTGCGCAAGGATACCAGCCCGCACCCGCTCCGTACGCCGTGGTCCGAGCCCCTAGTCCAGCAACACCCTGCCCAGCAGCCGATGGAACAGCCGGCCCGGCAGTAGATGCCGCAGGACGAGGACGAGCCGTGCGTCGTTGCCCACCGTGTAGCGCAGCCGGGAGCC
>JAAYAL010000015.1 GCA_012719395.1 Gaiellales bacterium
CGCGGGTCGGGTGGAGGGCTTTGGCTTGGGGCTCCCTTTGGTCCGCGAGATCTGTCGGGTGCTGGGGGGGGACGTCACGCTGCTGGAGCGTGCGGACACTTCGGTATTCGAGGTTCGGTTGCCGCTGCAGGCCCCTGCGTTTGGCTCTGCTGCGGGCGTGTAGTAACTTAGATCATCTTGTGCCCGTGCCCATCCACTCATCCATTGAGGTAACGCTTTGAGGATCACGTTCATTGAGCCCTCTCCGCCCGGCTTCCACATCTACTCCTTCGTGAAGCAGGTGCGGATCGGGCTGCCGCTCATGGCGACCATGCTGCGTGACCGCGGACACGACGTCCGGGTATGCGCCGAAGCCCTGGGAGATATTGACTGGAACCGCGTTCTCTCCTCCGACCTGGTGGGGATCTCCACTACCACCTCCACGGTGATCAAGGCATATCGGTATGCAGAGAAGGCCCGGGAGGCGGGCATCCCCGTGGCCATGGGGGGCCCGCACGTCACCTTCCAGGCCGAGGAGGCCATGGAGTACTGCGACTTCGTGGTGCGGGGTGAGGGCGAGGAAGCCATTATGGAGCTGGCGGATTACCTGCGTGGCCGCCGCACGCTGGACTCCATTCTGGGGCTCACTTACCGTGCCAAGGACGGCACCGTGGTCAACAACCCGGCCCGGCCACTGCGCGCCACGCTGACGGACCTGCCGTGGCCCGACTACAGCCTGGTTGACCATCAAGAGAAGATCTTCCCGCTGCCGCTCCTCACTTCCCGCGGCTGTCCCCACGATTGTGAGTTCTGCTCCGTGGTGATGATGTTCGGTAGGAAATACCGGCGGGTGAGCCCGGAGAGCGTGGTGGAGGAGATCAAGAAGCTGCGGCCCAAGCAGATCTTCTTCTACGACGACAATTTCATCATTACCAAGAAGAGCGCCAAGAAGCTGCTGGCGCAGATGATCCGGCAAGACGTCAGTACGAGGTTCTCGGCTCAGATCCGGGTGGACTCGGTTTGTAAGGCGGGCCGCGTGGACCACGAGCTGCTGAAACTGCTCAAAGAGGCCGGCTGCACCATGGTCTACCTGGGCCTGGAATCGGTGAACCCGGAGACGCTGGCCCTCTACAACAAGCGCCAGGGGGTGGAGGATATCCGCGGCGGCCTGGCGGCACTTCACAGCTATGGCATTGATACCCACGGCATGTTCGTCTTCGGGGCGGACACCGATACGCGCGAATCCATGAAAGCCACCGTGGATTTCGCCATCGAAAACGGCATCAGCTCGGTGCAGTTCTTGGCGCTCACCCCTCTGGTGGGGACACGGACCTTCGAGCAACTGGAGAGGGAGGGTCGTCTCTTCACCCGCAACTGGAGCCTCTACGACGGCCATCATGTGGTCTTCCGGCCCAAGCAGATGAGTCCCTGGGAGCTGCAGGAGGCGGTCATGGAGGCGCACCTCCGGTTCTACAACCTCACGCGGGCCACGTCGCACACACGCTGGCGTTTGTCGGGCTTCCTGCTTGCCAACGCCTGGCTGCGTGTCCCGGAGAACGTGGCCTATATGAAGGAGCTGCGCACTTATTCGGAAGGTCTCGCCCGATTGGGGATCCCGGGAGTGTGACCGTGCCCTCAGGGGCTTCGTGTCATGGTCGCCGTGGTGCCGGCAGTCATGGCGGCAGACCTCCCTGCCCTCATCACGGGCTAAGCTCCCACTGTCAGACAGGATTTCCGTTCGTCTTTCAGAAATGGTAAGGACGTATACTCTTATTGTCCGTTCGTCTCCACGCGGCCGAAAGTGAGGTGGGGTGGCGCGCGTTGTGGCTCTCGCCAACCAGAAAGGCGGGGTGGCCAAGACTACGTCTACGGTCAATCTGGGGGTAGCCCTGCGCGAGTTGGGCTACTCGGTGTTGGCCGTCGACATGGACCCTCAAGCCAACCTCACCACCAGTCAGGGCATCCTCCCTGATGATTTGGCCGTCAGCATGTTCAACGTGCTGGTACAGAACCTCCCGCTGGAGCAGGTCATTCACCAGAGGGAGATCGACGTGGCGGCGGCCAACATTGACCTGGCCGGGGCGGAACTGGCGTTGGCTCCCGTCATTGGGCGGGAAAGGGCGCTCACCAAGGCACTGCTCACGATGGAGCGGCAGTATGACATGGTGCTGATAGACACGCCGCCGTCGCTCGGTTTGCTCACTATCAACGCGCTTACCGCCTCGGATGCGGTCATCGTGCCCGTGCAGTGTGAGTTTCTCTCCATGCGTGGCTTGGCTCAACTCCAGCGCACTTTGGAGCAGGTGCGGGAGAACCTCAACCCGCAGGTCCATATCATGGGCATACTGCCCACCTTGTTCGACAAACGCACCACGCATGGGAACGAGGCCGTGAAGTCCCTGCGCAGGAACTTCGGCGATCTGGTATTCAACACCGTGGTGAGAAAGACGATCAAATTCGCGGAGGCACCCATGCGGGGGTGCTCTGTGCTCACGTACGCTCCTCAGAGCGAGGCGGCTCAGGCCTACCGTGACCTGGCCAGAGAGGTGCTCAATGGAAAGGCGATCTAGCAGCAACGGTTTCGACTCTCTGTTCCGGCCCACGGCCGGCCGGGAACGGGCGGAAGGGGAGTCCCCGGACGAAGCCCTGGAGGCGACGGGCTTCCCCGCGGCGGGCACCTCGCTGCCGGAAGGCGGCCGGCGGCGACTCATTCAGCCCTCGCGCAGCTTCCCGGCCGTCATCCGGGTGGTAGGAGTGGGGGGTGCGGGCACCAACACCGTGAACCGCATGCTGGAGATAGGCGTGGAGGGCGTGGAGTTCATCGCCATCAACACGGACACGCAGGCGCTGCAGGGCACGGAGGCGGACCACAAGCTGCGCATCGGCCGTGATCTCACGCATGGGCTCAGCAGCGGATCCGATCCGCACATCGGTCGTGATTCCGCCCTGCAGGCGTACGATGAGATCAAAGCCTTGCTCAAAGGCAGCGACATGGTGTTCGTCACCGCCGGCGAGGGAGGCGGCACCGGCACCGGTGCCGCTCCGGTGGTGGCCGAGATCGCCAGGGAAGTGGGTGCGCTCACCATCGGCGTGGTGTCCAGGCCCTTCGGTTTTGAGGGGCGCCGGCGGCAGACCATCGCCGGTGACGGCATCGTGGAGTTGAGGGAGAAGGCGGACACGGTCATCGTGGTCCCCAACGACAAGCTGCTGGAGGTGGTCCCCAAGGGCACCACCATGCTTGCGGCCATGAAGATCGCCGACGATGTGCTGCGGCAGGGTATTCAGGGCATATGCGATCTGGTGACCACGCCGGGGCTCATCAACCTTGACCTGGCGGACGTGCGCACCATCATGAGCAACGCCGGGACCGCGCACATGGGCATCGGCGAGGCCGGGGGGGAGGATCGGGCCAAGAAGGCGGCGGAAGGTGCGGTCAACTCCTCCCTGCTGGAGACCTCAATTGAGGGTGCCAAAGGCATCCTGCTGAACGTGAGTGGTGGGACCGACCTGTCGCTGTTCGAGGTGAACGAGGTGGCACAGGCGGTGACTGAGGCTGCCGACCCCGAGGCCAACATCATCTTCGGTGCCGTGGTCGATCCCGTGCTGGGCGACAAGCTGCGCGTCACCGTAGTGGCCGCGGGCTTCTCCGCCCAGCCGGGGAGCCGTGCTGGTGAAGTGGCGGCGGCGCCGGCGGGCGAGCCCGTGACCGGCGGTGCAGGGGCTTCGGTGTCTGCCGTGGCCGGGACGGAGCCGGCCGAAGGCCAGCCGTCCCCCGCCGGCGATGGTATCGACCTCCCCAGCTTCGTGCTTCCCAAGCGCTCGGTGCTGGACAAGACGGAGGTCACGGACAAGGGCAAATGAGCGCGGGTGGCGGACCCGCGCCGCCCTGGCTCAGCGCCCATTCAAAGTAGGACGATGTCTTCTCCTTCAGGCCCACGCGTCGGTAGAAGGCGCGGGCGTCGGTGTTCCAGCTCTCCGTGAGCACCCAGAGGTGAGAACACCTTCTCCGCGCGGCCTCGGCGGCAGCTGCCTCAAGCAACGCGGTGGCACATCCCCTTCTGCGCCGGTCGGCCGTGACCACCAACTCCTGCACCTCCGCCGCCGAGCGCAGCGTCCACAGGCAGGGGGTGAAGCGCAGGCCGCAGAGCCCCACCGGCCGGCCTTCCTCCCGGGCCAGCAGGAAGCAGCGCTCCGGGGATGTCACTTCAGCGGCCAGAAAGGCCCCGAGCCGGTCGCCTCCCGCGGGCTCTCCGGCCCCCAGTGTGGCCCCCAGCTCCTCGGCCAGCAGCCGCAACAGCCTGCCGAGCGTGGCGACATCTTCAGGGCCCGCCGTGTGCACACGGCGTTTCACGGCGTACGCAGGTGGCGGCCCAAGAAATGCTTGGGCTTGGGATCGCCCACCAGGCCCACCAAACAGTAGGTGTCGTCCAGTTCGTCATAGTAGAGCCGGCGTACCACCCGGAACCCTTCGATCTCCCCCGTGTTGGCCAAGTGGATGCGCGGACCGGTGCAGGGGAAGAGCTCCCGTCCAAAGGTGATGTGATCCTCATCCACGTAGGAGACGGGAAGCCGTGCTTGGATGCATTCCAAGACCTTGGTCTCGAGCTCATCCAGCTGCAGACCCACCGGCTCTCTGTCGAACTCCATGACGAAGCCGCGGGGGACGTCGCTGTGGATGGCGGGGTGCGGATAGCCGAAGTCGCGCTCCAGCACGAACGCGGTGAGGTCCTCCGCGGTGTGGGCCATGCGGCGGAAGACTGCCGTCCCCTCCACCGCTCGGTAGAGATCCTCCGGGAAGGGCCCGAAGAAGTCCGGGCGCACCACGATGATCTCCTCACCCACCGCCGCCATGATCTGGGCGTTGATGCCGAGGGCCGGGTAGAGGGCGTCGAAGTTCTCGATGATGACCCGGCGGTTGTCCTTGAGGGCGGCGCGCACTGCCTCCGTGATCTCATGCGCCTGGCTGAAAGCCAACTCGAAGCGGGCGTCCACGTGGAAGGTTTGGGCTCGGAATCTCCCTTCGCGATGCATCTGCATGACCGGCAGCGGCCGGACGTTGACGCCGGCGTCGTCGTTGGTGAGCTCCAGCCCGGGGAACATGCCTCTGATCACGGAGGATTTGCCGGTCCCCGGCTCACCGATGATGCCGATGAGCTGGTCCGTGGGTTCGAGGTACCGCTGGGCGATGCGCTCGCCTAAGAGCAACAGCCGCGGCCGGCCCCGCGGCGCGTAGTACACGGCATAGGAGAGGCACTCACGCCACTGCGTTCGCTTCGTTGGCGGCCACCTCCCAAGGTACGAGCGCGTCTGCCAGCGGCATGTGCTGCTGGGCGCCGTAGACATCGGTGTCGCGGGGTGATCCCGAGGAGACCGGCCGGGCCAGGGTCACTTTGACGGCTGCCGCCGCGTCGAAGTACACCACATCCAGCACGCTTTCCGGCGGCACCCCATAGAGCCCAGCGATGAGAGCCGCGGAGATGATCTGCCGCGCTTTTGCCCTCTGGTAGATTGATTCCGAACGGAAGAAGACGTCCAGGGTCAGCTCGAACGGACCGGAATTCTTGCTGCGGATGACAGCGGCCAGCGTGGTCAGCGGCACCAGGGGCTTCGCCGTGGCCGTCGTCTCTGTCGAGGGGGGTAGGCCGGCGGTACTCATCTTGCGTCTCCCGCGGTGGCCGGGGTGTAGCCCTCACCCAGAGTAAGGAAGGTGATGGGGAAGAGGGCCAGGGGATCGTCGATCTCCATGATGTGATACACGGCGAACTCGTAAACGGGGCCGGCATCCACGTCGGAAGGGCTGAAGGGGAAGGCCAGGTTGCCTGCGGTGCTGATGCGCCCCGGGTAGCCCAGGTGGAGGGCGGTGGAGCGGACGAAGCCGCAGACCGCGGCCGCCTGCTCTTGAGAGGGCGCCACCACGTCGATCACCAGCCCTACCTCGTGCCCCTGTACCTGCGGCTGCGGTTCCAGAGGGCCCATGACCCCATCCCGCCCATAGACGCGGAAGGTGAGCAGGTAGTCCTCCGGCCCGAAGTTGTCGGCCACGGCCGCACGCAGGGTGGCGAAGACCTCTTCCAGCATGCCCAGCATGGTGCGATCGCGTATGCCGCACAGGGAGAAGGTGCGGTAGCCCACGCGTTGGGCGCCCTCGATCTTCACCGTGGCTCTTCCGGCGCGGAACTCGCTGCCCTGCACCTGCACCGAGCGCTCATCGAGTTGAGTGAAATGGACCATGCTCAGGTCGAGAATCCCGCCTGGCCCCGGCAGCAGATAGGGGTGCGATTTCTCGTACATTGTGTGCGCCGCCACTGATTGCACAGTGAAGCGCCGGTTGTCCGAGAGGGTGGTGACGGAGAAGCATCCCGGCTCCAGTGTGCCCAACACGCAGTCGCGACCGCTCCCCGGGGCGGCGGCGATAGCGGCGCATTCCAGGATCTTGCCCAGGTGCAGTGACAGCCCGGGATCGAAGCCGTGCAACACAGCCGGGCCGGCGAAGACGGCGGGGTCATAGCAGCGGCCGGCCAAGACCAGGTCGGGGCCGGCGCTCAAGGCCGCCATGATCGGCTCCATGCCCATCTGCGCCACGATATGGCCGCACTGCTCCACGGTGGCCGGTGTCAGCTCGGGGACGAAGGACAGGGGAGTGATGCGGTTGGCTTCCAGCGCCCGCCGAACCTCGGCCGCAGGCACATCGGCGTGGATGACGGCCACTTCCAGCCGCAGGCCCAGCCGCCACGCCACCCGCTCCACCTGGGAGAGGCAGACCTCCACGTGGGGGCGTGCCCCGCTACCCCCGGCGGTGCCGATGATCAGCGGGATGCCGGCAGTCTTGGCCGCCGGGATGAGCAGGGCCAGATCTCTCATGACGGCGCGCTCGTCGACGAAGGGCTTGCCCTGGCCCAGATAGTAGGGTCCGGGGTCGGTGCTGCCCGCGTCCACCCCTATGACGTCTGGCCGGTGGGACATCCCCTCCTGGAAGGACTCAACCGGGAAGCCGTATCCCAAGATGGCGGTGGGGCTGAGAAGACGCATCCGGTTCATGGATCGGCCCCTTGGCGGCGTGGCTTGCCGCTGCCGGTGACCGGAGCGCGAACCGCCGTCTCGGTGTGGGGCCGGGGCCGGGGGTCTCCGCCAGGCTCGGCCTGCGCGCGCAACACCGCCAGCGCCCGCCGCATCTCGTTGGTCACCAGCATGAGCCCCTCGTCCATGCCCATGCCCGGCTTGGCCAGCATCTGGTGGGGACGGGTGGCCAGGGCCACGTGCACGCTGAGTCGCGCGCTCACCTCGGTCTCGTTGCAGCTACCTCCCAGGTAGGCCTTCAGGCCGTGCTTGCGGCAGTAGAGCACGGCCTCCACCGCGTTGGTGAGCCCTCCCAGCACGGGCGCCTTGATCTGTACCATGTCCACGGCCTCCATCTCGGCCAGGGAACGGATATCGTCCATCCCGTTGCACCACTCGTCGGCCACGATCTCCACCGGGATCTCCTCGGCGCGCAGGCGCTCGCGCAGGGTGCGCAGCGTTCGGTACTGTAGGAGGCGCTCGCCCATGTCCACCGGTCCCTCGATACGCAGCGTGAAGGGTTCCGCCGCCTGCCCCAGCCGGGCCAGGTAGGAGGCCATGGCCGGGATGTCGTCACGAAAGATGAGGCCGATGGTGCCGTAGACGTCGATGTGCAGCTCTGGGTGGTAGTGTGGGGAGGGGCGCGTGCTCAGGATGCGCTGCCGAACCCAGCGCACATACTCCAGGAGCCGGCCGCCGTCCGGTCCCAGCTTGTGGGGTATGTCGTTGATGAGCCCGTGAGGGAGGACATCCACCTGTTTCAGGATCATCTTGTCGACGTTGCCGTATCGGTCGTCTCCGGACTGAGCGAAGATGCGCACCGGCTCCGGCTGGAGCTGCAGGTCGTACTCCTGGGCCAGCACTTGGCAGGGGAGCTGGTGGGTGGCTCGTGCCACCGCGTCCAACCAGGCCTGGCTGGCGCCGTATCGAATGGCAGAGTGCAAAGGACGATCTTCGTGGC
>JAAYAL010000016.1 GCA_012719395.1 Gaiellales bacterium
AGTTCGGTCCCTATCTGCCGTGGGCGTAGGAGATTTGAGGAGGGTGGTCCCTAGTACGAGAGGACCGGGACGAACAGACCTCTGGTGTATCAGTTGTCGTGCCAACGGCACTGCTGGATAGCTACGTCTGGTTCCGATAACCGCTGAAAGCATCTAAGCGGGAAGCGGGCTCCAAGATTAGATCTCCCACCAGGTCACTGGGTAAGACCCCTGGAAGACTACCAGGTTGATAGGCTGGAAGTGTAAGGGCAGCAATGTCTTCAGCTTACCAGTACTAATCGGTCGAGGTCTTGACTTAACATCATCTCCACTATGCAGATTTGAAGGTACGGCGCGCGCGCAGATGCGTTGAGGTTTCCGGTGGCTATAGCGAGAGGGAAACACCTCTTCCCATTCCGAACAGAGAAGTTAAGCCTCTCAGCGCCGATGGTACTGCAGGGGAAGCCCTGTGGGAGAGTAGGACGCCGCCGGGAGTTTTCGGGGCCCGCCATAAACGGCGGGCCCTTTTTCGTTTGTGGGGTGCGGTATCATGAACGTTCGTTGTGCGCTGCGGAATTCGAACGTGAGCTACGGGGAGTCTCTGTCATGAAGAAGCTGGCGTGGGGTCTACGCGGGGTTATCCTGCCTCTCATCACCCCTTTTTGTGAGGACCTGAGCGTTGACTATGCTGGGTTGGCACACCTTGTGGATCACTACGTGGACACCGTGAAGTGTGAGGGGCTGTGTGCTTGTGGCACCACGGGGGAATCACCCACCCTTACGCATCAGGAGCACAAGGAGATCATCCGCTTCATCGTTGACAGAGTCGGCGGGCGGGTACCGGTGATCGCCGGTACCGGTTCGAATTCCACTGCGGAAGCCATTGAACTGACCGCTGACGCCAAGGCGGCCGGGGTTGATGCCACGCTTCAGGTGTGCCCGTACTACAACAAGCCCACCCAGGAGGGCATCTTTCGGCACTTCCAGGCGGTGGCCGAGGCGGTGGACCTGCCTCAGATCATCTACAACATCCCCGGCCGCGCGGCTCGCAACATTGAGCCGGCTACCCTGGTTCGTTTGTGGAGGGAAGTGCCGCAGGTGGTGGGCGTGAAGGACGCCTCGGGGGATTTGCACCAGGCCATGGAGATTTTGCTGGCAGCGGGCGGGGAAGGTTTTGCCGTGTACTCCGGCGAGGATATTCTCACCTTCGACTTGTTGTGCCACGGCAGCCACGGCGCCATTGCTGCAGTGGCCCACGTGGTGGGGCGGGAGATCTCGGCCATGTGCCGCGCGGTGTGGAGCGGCGAGCTGACAGAAGCTCGCCGGGTGCACTACCAGACCATGCGGGTGGTCGAGGCGCTGTTCGCGGAGCCCAATCCCATTCCTGTGAAGCAGGCGGTGGAATGGCTGGGGCTGCCGGCCGGACCGCTGAGACCGCCGTTGGGGCGCATGAGTGAGGCCGGGCAGGAGATCCTGCGCTCAGCCATGGTGGCCGGGGGGTGGCTGCCCAAGACCTGAGCGGAGAGGGCTTCTGAACCAACGCCATTCTCCTGCTTTGGGCGCATGGTCCCGTTGCTGATGGGGTGGTAGTGTGGCTTCAGCGTCAACAACCGGAGGTTGGACCGCATGCAGGTTGCAGCATTTGCTGTGTGCTTTCTCGTGGGACTGGCTGTCGGCAGCTTCTTGAACGTGGTGGCGTACCGGGTGCCGCGCGGCGAGTCAGTGGTCACCCCCGGATCGCATTGCCCCGCCTGCGGGCACGCCATCCGCTGGTATGACAATGTGCCCTTGATAGGATGGATCAGGCTCAAGGGCAGGTGCCGCGACTGCGGTGCACACATTTCCCCCGCGTACGTGATTGTGGAGTTGGTGACAGGCGTTCTGTTCGCTGCAGCCTACGCCGTTGCGGGCCCGGACTGGCGTTTGCTGGTGCTGTGGGTACTGCTTGCTGTGCTTGTGGCAGTGGCGCTCATTGATGTGCGGCACATGATCATTCCCAACGCCATCGTGCTGCCCGGTGCGGTTGTGCTGCTGGGTTTCTCAATCGTGCTTGACCCGGCCCACTGGTGGCACTACGTGGCGGGTGGACTGGGGGCGGCCGCGTTCCTGCTCGCGGTGGCTCTGATCTGGCCGGGTGGGATGGGCATGGGGGATGTGAAACTCGCGCTCATGATGGGGTCTGCCCTGGGCGGAGCCGTGATAGTGGCCTTGTTCTCGGCCTTTCTGGTGGGGGGGGTCGCCGGGGTGGGGCTGATAGCCTCCGGCAAGAAGACGCGAAAGGACAAGATTCCCTTTGGGCCGTTCCTGGCCGTGGGCGGAGTAGTGGGCGGGCTTGCAGGAACCTACGTCCTAGACTGGTACTTGAGATTATGGTAGAAATCTGACGCGATGCGATGAAACCGGCAGGAGTGGTATCGTAACTGGAAACAAACTCCGCGCGTTGAAAGCTAAGGCTTCGGTGTTGCTCGTCTGGTGGCGGGGATGCCCGTGAGGCAAGGCCAAGTGCTCGAGGGGTGGCAGGGGACACAGAGGAGTTGATCGGCAGGTGGCTCTAGGTGGCATGAAGCAAGTTCCGATCGGGCTGGACATCGGCAAGTCGAGCATTGTTGGTGTCCAGCTGGGCGGACGTCCTCCAGCCGTGGGTCTTCTGGGCGTCCATGACCGCAGCATCCCGGAGGGTTTGGTCTTCGAAGGGGAAGTGGTAGATCCGGACGGGTTGGCGGCTGAGCTGAGGGCCTTCCACAAGGAGAGCGCTTTCAAGGGCAAAGTAGTGCGGCTGGGTGTGGGCAATCAGAAGGTCATCGTCCGCACCATTGATGTGCCGGAGATGGATGAGCAGGAACTGCGGGGAGCCATTGAGTTCCAGGCGCAGGACTACATTCCAATGCCCATCGAGGAGGTCGTCATTGACTTCCAGGTCGTGGGGAGGAGCACGGACGAGGACGGCACCGTCCGCCAGCACGTAGTGCTCGTGGCCGCGCAGCGGGACATGATCCAGCGGTTCCTGTATGCCGCACGCAAGGCAGGCCTCAGGGTGGATGGCATCGACGTGGCTGCGTTCGCCCTTTTGCGGGCACTGGGTCCCTCTGTCTCTTTCCTCGACCAGGGCAGCGGGCCTGCTGAGGCCGTGGGATACCTGTATGTCACCTCATCCACGTCCACCGTGGTGGTGGCTGCAAACGACGTCCCCAAGTTCACACGCATTGTGAGCTTCGCCTATGACAATTTCGTGAATGTTCTCGTGGAGCACGAAGGCATCCCGGGGCAGGATGCTCTCATGCTCAGCCAGCGTATCGGGTTGGAGGGTCCCCAGGAAGCGTCTACGGAGGACTACACCGCTTCCACTGTGAGCGAGGTCAGAACCGCGCTGGGCAGGGTGGCTGAGCAGTTTGCCGAAGAGATGCGGCGGTCGTTTGACTTCTACCGCAGCCAGGAATACGCAGCGCCCTTGTCACGCGTGGTGTTGGCCGGTCGAGGGCCGCTCCTTCGCAACCTGGACCACTACCTGAGCGAGTTCCTGAACGTCCCCGTTGAGGTGGGGAACCCGCTGTTGAAGATCGGGGTCAACAGGACCAAGATGACGGACGACATGCTGGCGGCGCTTGCGCCGCGCATGTCCGTAGCCGTGGGTCTCTCCTTGGACGAGGCCGAGTAATGCTGCGACGCATCAATCTGATACCTCAGTCGGAGCGTGTGCGCACGCAAAGCGACATGGGCATGCTGGCACTGATCATCGTCAGCGCGGTGGTGCTGGCGGCCATTGCCTTCACGTACGTCTACTTCAACGGTGTGCTGAAGGACCGTCAGGAGGAATTGGCCTCTCTCCAATCCCAGACGGCCCAGGTTCAGAGCCGACTCAACGCTTTGGGAGAGTATGAGGCGTTGGATGAGAAGCGACGGGAAGCAGAGGCCGTGGTACAGCACATCTATGCCGGGCGCACTCTGGTGTCGCAGGCGCTGGGCGACCTCAGCCTGGTTATTCCCAAGGAATCGTGGCTGCAGCAGATGCAGTTGTCGTCGCCTGCAGTCCCGGCCTACGGCGCCGGCGCAGGCGGCCAGGAGGATGTCGAGTTGGGCATGTTCTCGGTGTCGGGACAAACCTACACCTTTGAAGATGTGGCAACTGTCCTTGTCCGACTGGAGCAGATCCCCTCGCTTGGCCCGGTGGTGCTCACGACGGCTGCGACCAATGATTCTGCTGCATCTCCGACCACCACTTCCATCAAGACGTTCACGTTGACGGCATCAGTTGCCAATACGCAGCCGGCAGATACTCCTTTGCCTATATCGCAGGTCCAGGTGGGTCAATGAGCCGGCGCAACATCTACATAGTCTCCGGCATAGCCTTGGTGGCCATCGTGGTGGCGTACTGGTTCCTGCTGTTCAGCCCACTGCAGGATCGGATCAGCCAGCACGACCGGCAGATTGAGGATGAGCGCCAGAGGCTGACGGTCCTCCAGACGAAGCTCACACAATTCGCCACGTTGAAGGACGAAGCGGCGCGCAACAAGGGCCGTCTGCTGGAGCTCGCCAAGCTGGTTCCGGAGTCCGAGGAACTGCCCAGTCTTCTACTTGAGGTGCAGGAGTTGGCCACTGAGGCGGGGATCACGTTCGTGAGCGTCACGCCGAGTGCCGCCTCCATGTCGGAGGGCTTCCAGGTGATTCCACTGGAGCTGCAGTTTGTTGGCAGTTTCTTCGATGTCAATGATTTCATTTACCGGGCGGAGCAGCTGGCATCCGGGCCCGGGCGGTTGTTGTCGGTACAAGCATTGACCCTCTCGGTATCGTCGGACACCTCAGGCCAATCGGCAGCCGGGTTGTCACCAAAACTCAGTGTGTCCATGACGCTCAATGCCTACGAGCGTAATCCCTCATTGGAATCGCCACCCCAGGCCCAGGCTCAAGCTACGCCGGCCGCAGCCAGCGAGTAGGAGATCTCACGTGCGCAAGAGCCTCGACATCCGCCTTATTGCCGTCTCGCTCCTGGGAGCCTTGTGCGTGGCGTTGGGGGCGGTGGGGTGTGGTTCCATTTCCTCCACCACTCTGGTACCCACGGCTTCAACTACAGCGAAACCGGTCCCTGCCACCACTACCACCACCGAGGTCGTGGTACTGGACCTGCTCTCCACCTTCGAGGCCAAGGATCCGTTCATCCAGCAAGCCGTGAGCACCACCAAGGTGTCGACCACCACGACGAAATCCGGCACTGCTACCACGAAGTCCGGGTCTGCTTCCTCCAGTTCCAGCACCACCAGCACCACGGGTTCGGGATCCAGCACGAGCACAACCACCAGCTCACTCCATAGCATGAAGGCGCTCTCCATCAGCACTACGAATGGGGTGAGCGCGGCTACCATTGACGTGGATGATGTGGTGTACCAGAACAAGCGGGTGGGTGACGTCTTCAACACGGATTGGGGGCAGGTGAAGGTCACGCGCATTGATGTGTCTGCGCAGGCAGTCACGGTGCTTCACGGGAGTGAGACCCGCGTGCTCTACGTGGGTCGGGAGATAATCAAGTAAGCTGAACGTCGCTGCGGCGGTTTCTGAGTGGGAAGACGGCGGCGCCTGAAGGCGCCGTTTGTTTCTGGTGGGAGGCAGGGGAGATGGGAACAGGCATTTCTTGCATCACGTCAGGCGAATCGCATGGGCCGGCTGAGGTGTGCATCATTGAGGGCGTGCCTGCCGGATTGCGGCTGGCGGCGGAAGGTATTGACCTGCAGTTGCACCGTCGACAGACAGGCTACGGCCGGGGTGGGCGCATGGCAATCGAGTCCGACCACGTTGAGATCCTCTCCGGAGTGAGGGGTGGCAGCACCCTGGGCACCCCCGTGACGTTGCTGGTCAAGAATGCCGACCACCGCAACTGGATTCCAGCCATGCAGGCTGCTCCGTGGGCCACCGGCGAGGGGGGTAGCGGCCCATCGGTCACGGTCCCTCGTCCCGGGCATGCGGACTACGCCGGGCTCTGCAAACACGATCATCACGACATAAGGAACGTACTGGAACGGGCAAGCGCGCGCGAGACCGTCTCCCGCGTGGCCGGAGGAGCCGTAGCCAGGGCTCTGCTCAGAGAACTGGGCGTGGAGGTGCGTGGCAGAGTCATCGCCGTGGGTGGGGTGGAGGATGCAACCGTGGTGGACCTCAACGATCCACAGTCAATCAACTGGGCTGCAGTGGAGGCATCGGCGCTCCGGGTGGCGGATGCCGGGGCGGAACTGGCTATCATCGCCCAGATAGACGCCGCCCGCGAGGCAGGGGAGTCCCTGGGTGGCACGCTGGAGGTCTGGGCCTGGGGATTGGTGCCTGGACTGGGGGGGTATGCCACGCGCCAGATGCGCTTGGATGGTCGCCTGCTGGGATCCGTGGGCAGTGTCCCCGCCATCGTGGGGGTCGAGCTTGGGCTTGGGTTCAAGCGTGCGGGGTTGCGGGGGTCCGCGGCGCAGGATGCCTTCTACGTATCGGGAACGGAAAGGCCGGTGGTGCAGCGTCGCAGCAATCGGGCGGGCGGGGTGGAAGGTGGGATGACCAACGGCTCACCTCTGGTGCTGCGGGCCGCCATGAAGCCCATACCGACCATGACCTCGCCGCTTCCCTCGGTGGATCTTCAAGACATGACGGCTGCGCCTGCGCACAAGGAACGCAGCGATATCGTGGCGGTTCCGGCCGCTACGGTGGTAGCCGAAGCGGAGGTCTGCCTTGTGCTGGCTTCAGCGTACGTGGAGAAATTCGGCGGCGATTGCCTGGGAGACCTGCAGGAGGCGTTGAGGCTCTACTGCGCGCGATTGGAAGCGAGAGGTCTGTGGCGCCGCTCGTAGTCCTGCTGGGCTTCATGGGCAGTGGCAAGACCGGGGCGGGCGCGGCATGCGCGGCTCTGCTTCATTACGAGTTCGTCGATCTGGACGCGAGCGTGTCCAGCCGCGTTGGGAAGACCGTGGAGGCCCTCTTCTCAGAAGAGGGGGAGGATGCGTTCCGCGCGGCGGAAGTGGACGTCCTGCGCGATCTCCTGGAGGAATGGGAACGCTCTCCCCGGGGAATGGTGTTGGCTCTGGGCGGAGGCGCGGCCACGGTGACTGGGGTTCAGGACGCCTTGCAGGGCAAGGGGCTGAAGATCTGGCTCAGCGTGGAGCCCGGGGTGGCATGGGGTCGAGTGAAGGGCTCCGCTCGCCCGCTGGCGCAGGATAGGGGGAGATTCGTGCGTCTGGCCCACGAGCGGCGGGACGCTTATCTTGCGCTCAGTGACGTGGTCTTGGATACGTCCGACCTGGAAATCTCGCAGGTAGCGTTCCGCTTGGCCCGCCTTACACAGGAAATGGGGGATGAAGAAGCCGCTCGCATGCAGAATCCGGTCTGGCGACTCAATGTGGAGGGCAAGCTTTCTCGCTCAGTCATCGAAGGCGGCCCTGGTACGCGCGAAGCATGCAGGCGGGTACGCGCGGGTCTCACAGAAGAAGGGCGGAGGGTATGGGTTGTCACCGATCAGAATCTGAAGGTCCATTGGCCTCGTCTTGTGCATGACTTGTGCGGAGGCAGCGGGGCGGCAGACGCGCTGGTGCTGCCACCGGGTGAGGGGGCAAAGACCCCGATCTGGGCTGAACGAGGGTGGCAGTGGCTGGCGGAAGCAGGAGCACGGCGGGATGACGCGATCCTGGCCTTCGGTGGAGGAGTGGTGGGTGATCTCGCCGGGTTCCTGGCGGCAACCTACCTGCGAGGGCTGGAGCTGTGGCAGTTGCCGACGAGCCTCTTGGCTCAAGTGGACAGCAGCGTGGGCGGCAAGACGGCGGTCAACCTACCGGAGGGGAAGAATCTGGTAGGCGCCTTCCACCAGCCTGCTCGCGTGTTCATCGATCCGGTGTTCTTGCTCACCCTGCCCCAACGGGAGCTCGCGAACGGCTTGGGCGAAGTGGTCAAGTACGCGGTGCTGGGCGGGGAGGCCGTGCTGGAGGGTTTGGAGGAGTCGGCGGACGCGGTGGCCTCGCTGCGCCCGGCGGCGGTGGACGAGAGCGTGCGAACCTGCGTGGCCTACAAGGCCGCGGTGGTGGGTCGCGACGAACGAGAAGCCGGAGAACGCGCTGTCCTCAATCTGGGCCACACCACCGCCCATGCACTCGAGCGGGTACTGGGCTACGGTGGGGTGGGGCATGGCGTGGCGGTGGCGCTGGGAGTACTGGTGGCCCTGCGTGTGAGTGAGGTGCTGCTGGACTGTCCCCAAGACCTGCGGGGCCGGACAAGGAAGCTCATGGAGAGGTGGGGTCTCCCCGTGCGTCTGAGACTGCCGGAAGACACAGAGATTCTGGCGGCCATGAAGAGGGACAAGAAGGGTCGAGCGGGGGGCGTCGGC
The DNA here is from genome assembly GCA_012719395.1 of Gaiellales bacterium. GTDB lineage: Bacteria > Actinomycetota > Thermoleophilia > RBG-16-64-13 > RBG-16-64-13 > JAAYAL01. Next base: position 8,321 of record JAAYAL010000016.1, read on the forward strand.
TTTGTGGGCGTGAAGGGAGCGGGAGAGCCGGTGACCGGCCTGCAGGTGCCGGAGTCGCTCCTGCGCCAAGCCCTGAGGGAGATCAGAGCATGAACCGGGAGACTCCCGCGTTGCTGGTGGTGCTGCACGGGGTGAATCTCAACATGCTGGGCGTGCGGCCGGCGGCTCACTACGGCACCATCACCCTGTTGGAACTGGAGGATGTGGTGAGGCAGGAGGCCGGTGCGTGGGGATGGAGCACTCTTTGTTTCCAAACCAATCACGAAGGTGAATTCGTGGAACTGGCGCAGCGATTCCGTACCGCGGATGCGCTCTTGGTCAACCCAGGCGCGTGGACGCACTACAGCTATGCCATTCGTGACGCATTGGAGATGGCTCAAGGCCCGGTGGCTGAGGTCCACCTCTCGGCTGTGGAGCAACGAGAGCCTTGGAGGCAGGTGTCCGTGCTCGCAGACGTGGCAAGCGTGAGAGTGTCCGGAAAAGGTGCAGACGGCTACCGGGAGGCCGTGCGCCGGCTGGTCGGGTTGGCGGGAGGAAAGGATGAAGCACTGTGAAGCCTGACACCTATGCGGCCAGGATAGACCGCCTGCGAGGCGGCATGAAGGATTCCGGCCTGGGAGCGCTGCTTGTGGTGGGCGCTAAGAATGTGCGCTACCTGTCAGGTTTCAGTGGTGAGGATGCGGTTGTGCTTGTCCTCCCGGACGAGGGGTTGCTGCTGACAGACTCGCGGTTCAGGCTGCAGGCGCAGGAGGAATCTGTCCATTTGCGGATAGTTGAGCCGGCGGAGAAGCTGTCCCAAGCGGTGCCCGGCCTGGTGGCGGGGGTGGAGGGAGCCGTGGGGTTGGAAGCCGAGCATCTCACGCTGGCACAGTGGCAGGCTTTTCAGCAGGAGGCACCCCGCGACGACTTCTATCATCCTGTGGAAGGGTTGGTCTCCAAGCTGCGTCGTGTGAAGGACGCAGAGGAGATCGAGCTCATGCGGGCCTCCGGTGCGCTTGCCACTGCTGTCATGGAGTACCTGGCCGGCATCCGTGTGGTGGGGAGAACGGAAGTGGAAGTCGCCCTGGATCTTGAGGTCTGGCTGCGCCGGCGGGGGTCCGAGGGATTGCCCTTCCCCTTCATCGTGGCCCACGGTGAGCACGGGGCCCGGCCGCATGCCGTGCCTCGGAATGAGGTCATCGCCGCGGGACGGCTGCTCGTCGTGGACCTGGGGGCTGTCGTCCAAGGCTACGCCAGCGATATCACCCGCACCTTCGCCACCGGGCCCCTCTCGGAGCGGGAGTTGGAGATGTATGAGGTGGTAAAGGAAGCGCAGGCCATCGGCCGTGCGGGGATTCGGCCCGGCATGTCGGGTATGGAGGCCGACCGGCTCGTGCGTGACGTGGTGGAGTCGGGAGGGATGGGCAGTCTGTTCGAGCACAGCTTGGGTCACGGCGTAGGGCTGGACGTACACGAGGCTCCGCGTTTGGGTCCTAAATCCGAGGACCTGCTGGAGGTAGGCAACGTGGTGACAGTGGAGCCGGGAGTCTACGATCCAGGGCTGGGCGGAGTGAGGATAGAGGACACGGTGGTCCTGGGAGACAACGGGGCGACGGTGCTTACGGAAACCACGCGCGAGTTGGCATTTCTGCATTGAGGCGAGGCCGGGCTGTTTCGGGAAGCGTGTCGTGAACGGGTGCGAAGCCAATAGTGTAAAATTCGCCTGCTGTGAGCGAATGGCCTCGGTTGGGGATACGGCATTTTCCGGCATCGCCGGAGGCGCCTGAGGAGGAGAGTGTACTTGTGATTTCGGCCAACGACTTTCGCGCGGGAATGGTGGTGCGATTCGAGGGTGACCTGTACCAGGTCGTCGAGTACCAGCACGTCAAACCGGGCAAAGGCGGGGCGTTCGTTCGAACCAAGCTGCGCAATCTCAACACGGGCGGCGCCATGGAGCGCACTCTGCGCCCGGAGCAGAAATACGATCAGGTTCGGACCGAGAAACGGCCCATGGTGTATCTGTACGAGGATGGAGATGACCTGGTCTTCATGGACAAAGAGACCTACGATCAGCTCTCCCTGTCGAAGGAATCCCTCGGTGGGAAGATCGAGTTCATGAAGGTTGACATGCCGGTGGATGTGGTCTACGTGGACGAAGCTCCCTTTGACGTGGAACTGCCCATCTTGGTCGAGTTGGAGATCGTGGAGACCGCCCCTGGTGTCAAAGGAGACACTGTGAGCGGTGGCAGCAAGACCGCCGTTCTGGAAACTGGGGCTACCATCCAGGTCCCCCTGTTCATCGAACAGGGGGAGACCATCAGGGTGGACACGCGAACGGGCGCGTATAACTCGCGCGTCTAGGCGGGTCCGTCCCCTTACACTCCGCTCGAACAGAGGAATCCGGCCATGAAGGCTCGACGTATAGCCGTAACCGACACCACACTGCGTGACGCTCATCAGTCGCTGTGGGCAACGCGGATGCGTGTGGGCCATATCGTACCGGTGCTGCCTGCCTTGGACCGTGTTGGCTTCCAGTCCCTGGAATGCTGGGGCGGGGCCACATTTGACTCCTGCCTGCGGTTCCTGGATGAGAACCCATGGGAGACTCTGCGCACCATAAAGCACCACGTGCGCCGCACGCCGCTGCAGATGCTGCTGCGCGGCCAGAACCTGGTGGGGTATCGCCACTACGGGGACGAGATCGTCAGAGACTTCGTTCGCTTGGCGGCCGACTCCGGAATTGACATCTTCCGCGTTTTTGACGCACTGAACGACACGCGCAACATCCGAGTGGCCGGCGAGGCCATCAAGGCTGCGGGCAAGCATTTCCAGGGCGCAGTGGTCTACACCATAAGCCCCGTGCACACGTTGGACCACTATGTGGAAGTTGCTCACGAGCTGGCGGAGATGGGCGCCGACAGTATCTGCATCAAGGACATGGCGGCGCTGCTGTCGCCCTATTTCGCCGAGCGCCTGGTCAAGACCCTCAAGGATGAGATCAACCTCCCCCTGCAGCTGCACTGCCACTACATTGGCGGGCTGGCTCCCATGACCTACCTCAAGGCCATCGAAGCCGGCGTGGACGTCGTGGACACGGCCACTGTGCCTCTGGCTTTCGGAACCAGTCAGCCGGCCACGGAAATGGTTGTCACCGCCCTCAAGGGTACGCCCTACGACACGGAACTGGACCTGGAGGCGCTATTCGATATCGCCGAATACTTCGAGAAGGTGCGCGAAGAAGGCGGATATGAGCGTGGAGTGACCTCTCTGGACCATATGCGCGTCTACTCTCATCAGGTTCCCGGGGGCATGATCTCCAATCTCATCTCTCAGCTCAAGGAACAGAAGGCGGAAGAGCGGCTGCGCGAGGTGCTGGAGGAGATCCCCCGCGTGCGGGCGGAAGTGGGCTATCCACCGCTGGTGACGCCCTTGAGCCAGATCGTGGGCACCCAGGCCGTCATCAACGTGCTCACGGGGAAACGCTGGCAGCTGGTGCCGGACGAAATGAAATCCTACTTCCGCGGCAAGTACGGGCGCCCCCCGGCGCCCATCAACCCCGATCTGCTGACGCGGGTCCTGGGCGATGAGAAGCCCATTCAGGGTCGCCCCGCAGATCTGCTCACGGAGACCGTGGAGCAATTCCGGCTGGAGATCGGAGCGCTGGCTCGGAGCGAGGAAGACGTGCTGAGCTACGCGCTCTTCCCCAACGCCGCGCGTGGTTTCTTCGAGCGCCGGCACGAGGGGGCCGACCAGGATGTCTTCCTCACCGCCCCCGCCGATGAGGAGCCGGTCTCAGCAGTCGCCCCCATTGCCACCGATCGTGTGCGCGAGCTGGTGGCGCTGGTGGAGAGCTCGGGAGTGGATGAGATCACGGTGGAGGATGGCGGCAGTCGGGTGACTATTCGCAAGAGCGCATCCCGCGCCTTCCCTGAGGCCCCGCTGCCGGTCGAACCGTTGCCGGCCGCCCAGTCGCAACCCGCCCCAGCGGTCGCTGCCCATTCGCCATTTGAAGCGAGAGGGAACCGCGCCGGCTGCAACGGCTACCACAAGGTGGTGGCGCCCATGGTGGGGACCTTCTACACAGCTCCTTCCCCGGGGATGCCACCGTACGTGGCCCTCGGTCAGCATGTGGCCGAGGGAGACGTGCTGTGCATCTTGGAGGCCATGAAGCTCATGAACGAAGTGGGATCGGAAGTCAGCGGCGTGGTGCGCGACATTCTGGTGGCCAGCGGTGCGGCCGTGGAGTACGGTCAGCCGCTGTTTGCCATAGAACTGGACGCCTAGACCGGATGTTCCGCCGCATTCTGATTGCCAACCGGGGCGAGATCGCCCTGCGCATCGTGCGGGCGTGCCATGAGTTGGGTATAGAGGCCGTCGCCGTGTATTCCACGGCAGATGCCTCGTGCGCCCACGTGCTGGAGGCGGATCACGCGGTGTGCATCGGCCCTCCGCCACCGGTGAGCAGCTACCTGTCCATCGCCAATGTCATCTCCGCGGCCAGGATCAGCGGTTGCGAGGCTGTCCATCCCGGGTATGGCTTTCTGGCCGAGAACACCACCTTCGCCCGCAGCTGCGAGCAGCAGGACCTCGTGTTCATAGGCCCCACGCCGAAGAGCATGGATGATCTGGGCGACAAGTCCCTGGCCAAGCAACTCATGGCGGAGGCCGGCCTGCCCACCATCCCCGGCAGTCGCGGAACGGTGGGGGGGATCAGGGAAGCGGAAAGAGTGGCCGGCAAGCTCGGTTACCCCGTCATGCTGAAGGCGGTGGCGGGGGGAGGCGGCCGGGGCATGCGGCTGGTCGATGCGTCGGATCAGTTGGAGCGGGCATTCCTGGCCGCCGCGGCCGAAGCGCAGGGTGCCTTTGGCAACGGTGACCTCTACGTGGAGAAGGTTATCGTCAACCCGCACCACATCGAAGTGCAGGTTCTGGGCGACGGTCGGGGACGGGTGCTGACCATGGGAGAGCGGGATTGCTCCATCCAACGCCGGCATCAGAAGATAGTGGAGGAATCGCCCTCTCCGCTGCTGGATCCCAAGACGCGCCAGACCCTGCAGGAGCACGTCACCGCTGCCTGCTCCCACGTGGCGTATGCCAGCGCCGGCACTCTTGAGTTCTTGGCGGATGACAAGAGGAATCTCTATTTCATGGAGATGAACACCAGGGTGCAGGTGGAGCACCCCGTCACCGAGATGGTGAGTGGCGTCGACATTATCCAAGAGCAGATCCGGATCGCCGCCGGCGGCCCACTGCCGTACACGGGCGCGGTTGCCCCGCGCGGGCATGCCATGGAGTTTCGCATCAATGCCGAGGACCCTTCCCACAACTTCCTGCCCCGCGCCGGCCGCATTGACCGGCTGCTTCTTCCCGGCGGTCCGGGCGTGCGCGTGGACACCCACCTGTACCAGGGTTACACCGTTCCTCCCAACTACGACTCGTTGTTGGCCAAGCTCGTGGTGTGGGCTCCCGATCGCCCGTCCTGCGTGGCCCGTGGCCGCAGAGCGCTCAAGGAGTTGAGTATCGAGGGCATACCCACCACGAGAGACCTGCATCTTGATATCCTGGAACACACAGCCTTCAGAGAGGGCAGGTTCTCTACCGCCTTCTTGGAAGAGGCCAGAGACGAATTGCCCACGCTCGCGAGGAGTAGCAAGGGATGAGCGGAGAAGAATTGGAATCCAGCTACCAGATCGCGGAGAGCGTCTTGGAGGCCATAGCCCGTCGGGCGCTGGAAGGGGAGAAGCGGGCTCGCCTGCATGCCGGAGGTATAGGCCGGGGACGCAACATCGACGTGTCGATGGAGGGCCTGTCCTACCACGCCATCGTGCACTTGGATGGAAGCCTGGGCGAGGACCTCATCCAGGTAGGTACGGAGATCCAGGGCAAGATCGCCCGCGCCCTCACCCGGATGACCGGCTGTGCCGTGGCGGCGGTTGACGTGGTGTTCGAGGGCGTGTACGCGCCCTCTGTCGGCGAGTAACCCGTGGCCATAGGTAGGCGCCGAGCCCGGAAGGAAGCAATCTTCCTTCTCTATCAGTGTGACCTCATGGGGTTGACGGCACCCCAGGTGCTCGAGCGTGCTGAGCTGGCCGGAAACCTGATAGATGCCTACACGCGTCTCTTGGTGCTGGAGGTCTTCCGGCGCCGAGCGGCTCTGGACGAGCTCATCGGGCGGCACCTCCAGGGCTGGTCGGTTGAGCGCCTGGCCCCGTTGGAACGCAACATCATGCGCGTTGCCTTGGTGGAGATCGGGGAGACGGCGGACGTTCCGGTATCAGTGGCCTTGGACGAAGCGGTGGGTTTGGCGAAAAGGTACTGTTCTGACGAAGCCGCCGGGCTGGTGAACGGGGTCTTGGGCGGCATCATGTCCGATATCGAGGCGGCATGAGACTCATTGAACAGATCCCTCTGCCACACGGCCTGCATGACTTGGATTCGGTCAGGCTGCAGCAGGTGGCAGACGAAGTCCGCGCCGAGATCATCGAGGTCATCTCGCGCACAGGCGGGCACTTGGGCGCCAGCCTGGGTGTGGTGGAACTCACTGTGGCTCTACATGCGGAACTGGAATCGCCCGTTGACAAGATCGTCTGGGACGTAGGCCACCAATCCTACGCGCACAAGATCCTCACCGGGCGCCTGCGGGCCTTCGCCGGCATTCGCACACTGCATGGTATCTCCGGCTTTCCCAAGCGTGAGGAGAGCCAGCACGATGCTTTCGGAACGGGCCACAGCAGCACCTCCGTGAGCGCTGCCGTGGGCTTGGCCGAGGGGATGCGCAGCGAGGGTCGCCCGGGCAGGGTGGTGGCCGTGGTGGGCGATGGCGCTCTCACCGGGGGAATGGCGTTCGAAGGGCTGAACCAGGCAGGTCATCTGCGCACCCCGCTGGTAGTGGTGCTGAATGATAACGAAATGTCCATCAAGAAGAATGTGGGGGCGTTGTCTGAGTACCTCGCCCGCCTGCGCACGGACCCCACTCTGTTCAAGATGCGTCGGGATTTGGAGCGCCTGGTGCAGCAGGTACCCGGGATCGGTGAGCGCATGTACGCGGTGGGCGGCCAACTGAAGGAAGGCGTGAAGGCGGCGTTGGTCTCCGGCATGCTCTTCGAAGAAATGGGCTTCACGTACTTGGGCGTCGTCAACGGCCACGACATCGCGGCCGTTCGCGCCAATCTGCGGCGTGCGCTGGCCGTGCCTGGGCCGGTACTGCTCCACGTGCGAACGGTCAAGGGCAAAGGGTACGTGCCGGCGGAACGTGCTCCCGACCGTTTTCACGGCTGCGGGGCGTTTTGCATCGAGACCGGCCGGCCCACGGCTCCGCCGGCGAAGGCGGTGAGCTACACGGAGGCCTTCGGACGGGCCCTGGTGGAATTGGCGCGGGCCGACGAGCGCATCATGGGGATCACGGCGGCCATGGCGGGAGGCACCGGCTTGGATCTGCTGGAGGAGGCATTGCCCGGGCGTTTCTATGATGTGGGGATAGCCGAACAGCACGCCGTGGGCTTTGCCGCCGGCTTGGCAGCGGCGGGCAAGCGTCCGGTGGTGGCTCTGTACTCCACGTTTCTGCAACGTGCCTTCGACCAAGTCATCCACGATGTGTGCCTGCAGAACCTGCCCGTGGTATTCGCAATAGACCGCGCCGGGCTGGTGGGAGAGGATGGCCCCACTCACCACGGCGCCTTCGATCTCAGTTTCCTGCGCATCATCCCCAACCTGACCATTTTCTGCCCCGCTGACGAGGCTGAGTTGCAGCAGTTGCTGGCCAGTGCCTTTGCGCTGGAGGCGCCCTGCGCCATTCGCTATCCGCGGGGGTCGGGGATAGGCGTTCCGCTACCGTACCCCTTGCGGCCGCTGACCGGGCCGTGGGTGGAGGTGAGGCGCAGCGGACACGATGCCCTGCTGCTGGCCTGCGGCACGGGGGTGCGAAAGGCGGAGGAGGCGGCCGCCCTTCTGGGCGAGCAAGGTATCTCGGCCACGGTTGCGAACGTGCGTCGCATCAAGCCGCTGCCGGACGAGGCTATCGCAGAGCTGGTGGCCACTCACTCGGCGGTGGTCACGGTGGAGGAGAATGCACTGGTGGGCGGATTCGGTTCTGCGGTGCTTGAGGTCATGCAGCAACGGAAGCTGTACCGGCCCCTTGAGCGCGTGGGCCTCCCCGACCGGTTTGTGGGGCACGGCGCACCGGCCGAGTTGCATCGTCTGGTGGGCCTCACCGGCCAAGCCATTGCCGAGCAGGCCACCCGGCTTCTGGCTGTGCTTTCCGGAACGTGACCGCTGGGATCCGTCGAGCCCGTTTGGACGAAGCCGTGGTGACGCGGGCACTGGCTTCCACCCGCAGTGAGGCCCGCGGTCTCATCATGGCCGGCCGAGTGCTGGTGGACGGCCGAGTGGTAGACAAAGCCGGTAGCGCCGTATCGGCGCAGGCTAGGGTGGAAGTGGTCCCCGGTCCTCGATTCGTGTCGCGCGCGGGGGCCAAGCTGGCTCACGCCCTCGATGTGTTTGGCGTGACCGTGACCGGCCGCAGTGTGTTGGATGTGGGGGCTTCCACCGGTGGCTTTGTGGACTGCGTGCTGCAGCGCGGCGCGACACAGGTCATCGCACTGGACGTGGGCAAAGGGCAACTCGACTACCGTCTACGCGTGGACGAGCGCGTGGTAGTGCGCGAGGGGGTGAATGCCCGCTATCTAACTCCTGATCAGCTTCCTTTCACTGCAGATATGCTGACCATGGATGTGTCCTTCATCTCTGTGACCAAGGTACTGCCCGCGGTCGTTGCCTGTCTGACGGAGGCCTTCAACGGACTGATACTGGTGAAGCCACAGTTTGAGGCCGGTCCCTCCAAGGTGGGGAAGGGGGGCATCGTGCGCGATGCGCTTGTGCACCGCCAAGTGGTGGCCTCCGTGGCTCGCGCGCTTACGGCCAAGGTGGGGCTGCAGGTGTGGGGGGTGTGCCCCTCCGGTCTTCCCGGAGTGGGGGGCAATAGAGAGTTCTTTCTGTGGGCCGGTCGTGGTGGAGCCGAGTGCCTCTCGCCTGCTACCCTTGCGCAGTTGATAGACGAGGCGGTGGAAGGGCGCGATGGAGCCGGTTGAGGCAGTCATTGTTATGAGCCATCTGGTGGCCAACGTCGCCGACGATGCTCTGCGCAGGGTACTGAAAGTACTGGAGCGCCGCCAGGTGACCTGTCTGTTGCCGGCCACAGAGGTGGAGAAACACCGGGAGATGCTCTCCACCACAAGGGCGCCATGGGAAGCATTGGCCCCGGCTGGACTGCAGGAAGCCGTTCCCCGCGCTCAGCTCTGCCTGGTGCTGGGCGGTGACGGAACCACCCTGCGCGCCTTTCGCCGCATGGGCAACCGTCTGCCCGTGGCTGGAGTCAATCTGGGGCGTGTCGGCTTCCTCTCTACCATGGACAAGCAGATGATCGAGAGGGATCTGGAGCGTGCGCTGTCGGGTGACGTGACCGTGCACAGACTGCCGGGGTTGCGCGTCAGCGGTGGGGGTGGCGATGGTTTGGTCGGCCGGCGGCGCCTCGCTCTCAACGATGTCTTCATCGGTCGGCGGCATGAGTCGACCATCTGCCATCTGGCGTACCATCTCAACCGCGACGCCATGTACGATGTGCGCTGCGACGGCTTGGTGGTCGCTACCCCTGCCGGCTCCTCCGCCTACAATCTCTCGGTGGGCGGTCCTCTGCTCGGTCTGGGTGCAGAGGCCTATGCCATCACCTTCGTGGCGGCGCATACTCTGACGGCACGCTCCGTGGTGGCCGCCGGCGCAGACCGTCTCACCGTGACCAACCTCTCCTCCATGGAGCCGGCCCACTTGGTCCTCGACGGGGAACCAGTTGGGCAGTTGGCGCCGGAGGATCGCGTGGAGGTACAACTCATCCCGGATGCGGCGCGCCTGGCCCTCCTGCCGGAAGACAGCCTGTACCGGAACTTCCGCGACCGCTTTCTGTAGCTGCCCATGCTGCTGGAGCTTGCCATCCGTAACTTCGTGTTGATTGAGGAGGCCACTTTGGAGTTCGCCCCAGGCCTCACCGTGCTCACAGGGGAGACCGGGGCGGGCAAGACCCTGCTGACCCAAGCCTTGGGGCTGCTGCTGGGCGAGAGGGCCGTGGAGGGCCTGGTGGGGCCCGCGGCGGAGGAGGCCGTCATACAGGCGGTGTTGGAGCCCCCTCAGCGCCGCTGGGCGGATGCAACGGAGCTTGCGGCACTGTGGGGAGCGGACGCCGCCGGCGGGTTGATCGTGACCCGGCGTTTGGCGGCCGGGGGCCGCAACCGCTGTTTTCTCAACGGGACGGCGGTGAATGTGGCCACGCTGGGTAGGGCTTTGACCGGTTTGGTGGCCTTCACCGGGCAGCAGGAGCATCGCCGACTGCTGGAGCCGGGATATCAGCGCGTGGTCCTCGATGCCTTCTCCGGCGAAGGCGCACAGAGGCTGCTCAAGCGCTATCGCGAGCAGTGGTCGCTGGCCCGGGAGCTGACCGCCCGGCTGCGCGAGGCCGGGGCGAGAGGGGAAGAGAGACGGCGGGAACGCGAGCTGTTGGCCTTCCAAGTAGCGGAGCTGGAGGAAGCGGCGCTGTCGGTGGGCGAAGAGGAGGAGTTGCGGCACGAGCAGGCGGTGCTGGCCCGTGCGGAGGAATTGAGGCTGGGGTGTGCCCGAGCCGCCGATCTGCTCAGCGGCGAGCGGGAGGCGCCGGACGCGGTCTCAATGGCCGGCGCCGCCCGCGCAGCACTATCCGGAGTCCAGGGACTGGACACGGTGGTAGATCGCAGCTTCGAGGCACTGAGCGAGGCCCTGTACACGCTGACGGACACGGCGCGGGATCTGAGGCGCTTTGTGGAGAAGGTGAACGCCGATCCAGGCCGTCGCGAAGAGGTTGATCGCAGGCTGCGTCTCTATCTGGACCTGGCGCGCAAGTACGGACAAGAGGGTCCACAGCAGTTGGTGGCGTTCTCGGAGCGCATGCGTGGCCGGCTGGAGAAGCTCAGCGGCCTGGAGGAGGAAGTGTCGGGACTGGAGCAGACATCTCTGGCCGCGCGGCACGAAGCAGTGGAGCTGGCGACCGCCTTGTCGCAGGTGCGGCGAGAGGCGGTGCCTCAGTTTGAGCAGGCGGTGGCCCAGGAGTTGGCCGGCTTGGGCATGGAAACGGCAGAGGTGTCGGTGGTGGTGGACACGTCGCTGGAGTGGGAGGCGCTGGGGGAGGCCGGCGGCGACGCGGTGGAGTTCCAGCTGCTCTCCAACCCGGGATTGCCACCTCGGCCGCTTGCCAGAGTGGCCTCGGGAGGAGAGCTCTCGCGTACCCTGCTGGCCGTCAAGTGCGCGCTGGCCGGTCTGGAGAGTGCGGAGACGCTGGTTTTTGATGAGATCGACGCCGGGATCGGAGGGCAGACGGCCCTGGCCGTGGGCGAGAAGCTGAGACGGCTGTCGCGGGATACCCAGCTGGTGGTGATCACTCACCTGCCACAAGTGGCGGCCTTCGCCGATCGACACTACGTCATCGAGAAGGTGTCGGACAGTCACGGTGCTCGTACCCGGCTGGTGCCACTGGAGGAGGAAGCGGTTCTGGTTGAGCTCTGCCGCATGATGGGCGGGAGCCCGGAGGAACCGGGAGCCATGGCACATGCGGCAGCGCTGCGCCGGCGGGGTCTGCAGGCGTGAGAGGCCGATACCCGCCGTTCCCTGCTAGAATTGGAAGGGCGCCTCTAGCCCCCGGAACCGTCATCCCGTAGAGAGGGGTCAGGAGAGAACATGGCCAAGCATGTTTTCATCACCGGGGGGGTCGTCTCTTCCCTGGGTAAGGGCATCACCGGAGCCTCGCTGGGACGCCTGCTCAAGAGCCGCGGTCTGCGCGTGGTCATGCAGAAGTTCGATCCCTACCTCAACGTTGATCCCGGAACCATGAGCCCTTTTCAGCACGGCGAGGTATTCGTCACGGACGACGGCGCTGAGACCGACCTGGATCTGGGTCACTATGAACGCTTTATCGACGTCAACCTCACGCGTGACGCCAACGTCACCTCCGGCTCCGTCTACTACAACGTGATTCGCAAGGAGCGCCGCGGAGACTACCTGGGTGGGACGGTGCAGGTCATCCCCCACATCACCAACGAGATCAAGGAGCGCATCGCGCGGGTGGCGCGCACGCTGGACGTGGACGTGGTGATCACGGAGATCGGCGGCACGGTGGGGGACATCGAGAGCCTGCCATTCTTGGAGGCCATCCGCCAGTTTCGCAAGGACGTGGGCCGCGAGAACGTGGTGTACGTCCACGTGACCCTCATTCCTTACCTGGCCACCTCCGGCGAGCTCAAGACCAAGCCCACGCAGCATAGCGTCAGCGAACTGCGCAGCATCGGCATCCAGCCGGGCATCATTGTCTGCCGGGTGGAGAAGCCCATCTCGCAGGAGCTCAAGGACAAGATCGCGCTCTTCACGGACGTGGAGCCGCGTGCGGTGGTGGCCTGCATCGATGCGCCGGACATCTACCACGTACCGCTCAATCTGCGCGACGAGGGCCTGGATCGCTTGGTCATAGACAAGCTGGGTCTGAACGCGGGCCCGCTGGACCTTTCGGAGTGGAATGGGGTGATCGATCGCATCCATGCCACGGAGGGCGTGGTGCGCATCGCGCTGGTGGGCAAATACGTGCAACTGCAGGATGCATACCTCTCGGTGGTGGAGGCCTTGCGCCATGCGGGCATTCACCACGGTCGAGAGGTGGAGATTGTGTGGGTGGATGCGGAGTCCCTGCGACCGGAGGAGATACGGCAGAAGCTGGAGGCAGCAGACGGCATCCTGGTCCCCGGTGGTTTCGGGGTTCGAGGCATCGAGGGCAAGGTGATGGCCGTGCGCTACGCCCGGGAGAACAACGTTCCCTTCTTTGGCATCTGTCTGGGCATGCAGGTGGCGGTGGTGGAGTTTGCGCGCAACATCTGCGGGATGGTGGGAGCCAACTCCTCGGAGTTCGATCCCTCCACCGGCTACGCCGTGATAGACCTGCTGCCGGAGCAGAAGGACTTGGAGGACAAGGGCGGCACTATGCGCCTGGGATCCTACCCCACCAGAATCGTCTCCGACACGCTGGCGGGTACCGCCTACGACGAGGAAGTCATCTACGAACGGCACCGCCATCGCTATGAGTTCAACAACACTTTCCGCAGCCAGATGACGGAGAAGGGGCTGGTGATCTCGGGTCTGTCGCCGGACGACCGCTTGGCGGAGATCGTGGAACTGCGTGGGCATCCGTGGTTTCTCGGCTGCCAATTCCATCCGGAATTCAAGAGCCGGCCCACTCGGTCGCAACCTCTCTTCCGCGACTTTGTGGGAGCCGCCATTCGGTGCGCTTGTGGCAAAGGCGGGCAGCCTCAAGCCGACGCGGCCGAGGCAGTCCTCGATTCCTCCCACTAGTGGCAAGGACGTGGCTGTGATGCCCCAGGCAGTCCAAGGCCCGCCGTATCCGGAGCCGCAGGCGGAGAGTCTCGCCAGGCTCTTCAGTGATCTGGCCTGCATCCCCAGTCCGCCCGGTGCGGAGAGGGGGGTAGCCGACTTTATCGTGGCCGCTTTGAGGGGGATGGGATTGGAGCCCGAGGAGGACGCGGCCGCCACCGCCACTGGAGGGCAGGCGGGAAACCTCTACTGCCTGGTTCCCGGCACGGACAGGGGCGGTCCCCACATCGTTCTCAGCGGGCATATGGACACCGTGGTTCCCACCGACTCCATTGAACCGGTGCTGGAGGAGGGCGTGTTCCGCAACGCTCGGCCCACGATCCTGGGGGCGGACGACAAGTCCGCCTTGGCCGCCCTTCTCCATGCCACGGAGATACTCCGTTCCAGCGGTATGGCGTACCCGGCGTACGAGTTGTTGTTCACGGTCAGTGAGGAGACGGCTCTCACCGGCATTAAGCAGTTCAACCCGGCTCGTTTGCGCAGCGGCGCGGGGGCGGTGTTCGACTCCTCGGGCCCCGTGGGGGGGGTGGTGCTCGCCGCGCCCACGCAGACGACGGTGCGGGCGTGGTTCCAGGGCCGTGCGGCGCACGCGGGGGTGGAACCGGAGAAGGGCTGCAATGCCATCCTAGCGGCGGCCACGGCAGTGTCGCGCATGGAACTGGGACGGCTTGACGAGGAGACCACGGCCAACGTGGGCCTGATCCAAGGCGGCACCGCCCGCAACATAGTGGCAGAGCAATGCTTCATCGAGTGCGAGTGCCGCAGTCACAATGAGGACAAGCTGGCACGGGCGGTTGCCTCCATGCTCGATGCCATCCAGTATGGGGCTACTCAGGTGGGAGCCGACGTCCGCGTGGCATCGGGACCGGAATACCGGTGCTATCGGCTGTCCGAGAGGGGCGGGGTGGTGCGTCTGGCCTGCCGTGCCTTGCGTGACGTGGGGTTGAAGCCGGAGCTCAAAGTGGCCGGGGGTGGAGCTGATTCCAACATCCTCAACGCCTGGGGTATCCCCACGGTGAACCTCAGCACCGGCATGCTGGACATGCACACGCCGGAGGAGCGGATCGCGCTTAACGATCTGATCCTGCTGACGAGGGTCATCATGGCCTTGGTCGGCCGCAGTTCTGAGATCACCTTACGCACTCGGAAGGCCGGGAAAGGAGCATAGCCGTGTCGCGGAACCCACCTTTGGCCGCGCGCCGTCCGGTCAATGTAGACTCCCGTCCCGTTTACCAGGGCCACGTGGTCACGCTGCGGGTGGACACCTTGCGCTACCCGAACGGGCAGGAGGTGAAACGCGAGATCATCGATCATCCGGGCGCGGTGGTGGTGGCGGCTCTTGATGAGCGAGGGCGGGTGGCCGTGGTTGAGCAGTATCGTCCGGCTGTCGGGCGGGAGCTGTTTGAGTTGCCGGCCGGTACGCTGGAGAACGGCGAGGACCCGGCGGCGGCGGCCGTCCGCGAGCTGCGAGAGGAGACCGGTGTGGAGGCCGCACGCTGGGACGCGCTGGGCTCCTTCTACTCTTCGCCGGGTTTCCTTTGCGAGGAACTCCACGCGTATCTCGCTCGAGACCTGAGAGAAGTGCCGCCCCAACCCGAGGATGATGAAGACATCGAGGTAAGCTGGATGCCGCTGGCCACGTCGCCGGTGGGCAGGCAGTCGGTGATGGACTCCAAGACGTTGGCCACTCTCTTCCTGGTTGAGGACTTTCTGCGGCGGGAAGCGGCCGGCGGTCCGTAGCCCCATGTCATCCGGCGATCGCGCCTCCTCCTCACCTGAGCTACAGGCCTTCCTGACCTCGCTGCGACTGGAGAGGGGATTGGCCGACAACACCATCGCCGCGTATCGCAGGGATCTGGAGCAATTGCTGAGTTTCCTCTCGGAGCGTGGACTGTTGCCGGGCGCCGCGCTGACCGAGGATTTGCGCCTCTTTCTCTCGCTTGAAGAATGGAGTCCCGCCACCCGGGCCCGCAAGACCGCCGCCATCCGCTCCTTCTACGAGTTCCTGGTGCTGACAGGCAGGGTGGTGCGCGATCCCGGCGCGCGACTGGCCTCTCCTCGCGGCTCCCTCCGCCTTCCGCGGGCGCTTTCAGTTCATGATGTCGAGCATATGCTGGTTCTCCCGCCGGCCACACCGCTTGGTCTGCGAGATCGTGCCCTGCTGGAGACACTCTACGGGGCAGGGCTGCGGGCTTCGGAGGCCGTGGGGCTTCGACCGGAGGAGGTTGACCTGGAGATCGGTTTCTTGCGCACCATCGGCAAGGGCGGCAAGGAGAGGGTGGTCCCGCTGGGACGGAAGGCCGTGGAGGCGATCAGCGCCTACCTGGGGCGAGGTCGCGGGAATCTGGGCAGGCCCGGGGCGATAAGGGCGCCGTTTCTCTTCCTGAATCATCGGGGTCACCAACTCAGCCGCCAGGCAGTGCACTTGATCGTGAAGCGCTACGCACACGAAGCCGGAGCGGGGGACTGGGTATCCGCCCATACCCTGAGGCATTCCTTTGCCACCCACCTGCTGGAGGGTGGGGCTGACCTGCGGGCAGTGCAGGAAATGCTGGGGCACGCCGATCTTTCCACCACGCAGATCTACACCCATCTCAGCAATGCCTATCTGCGCCACGTGTACAACGATGCGCACCCCCGGGCGCGGCACGCATGAGCAACTCGGGCTCAAGCCGCGTGGTGGTCATAGTCCTGGACGGGGTGGGGGCGGGGGCACTTCCCGACGCCCCCACCTACGGAGACGCCCGGGCCTGCACCATTGGGCACGTGGCGGAGTTGTTGCACCTGCGACTCCCTGTGCTCCAAACACTCGGCTTGGGGAACATCTTGCCGGTGCGGGGCGTGCCGGCCGCCGCCGCCCCCGAGGGGCTACCGGCGCGGCTGGCGGAGAAGTCGGCGGGAAAGGACAGCACCACCGGCCATTGGGAGCACATGGGGATCGTGAGAGAGGAATCGTTTCCCACCTATCCCCACGGCTTTCCCCCGGATGTGGTTGAGCCCTTCGAGCGTGCCATCGGACGAAGAGTGATCGGGAACAAGGTTGCATCAGGCACCGAGATCATCCAGGAATTGGGGGAAGAGCACCTGCGGACCGGGAGCCCCGTACTCTACACTTCGCAAGACAGCGTGTTCCAGTTGGCGGTCCACGTGGATGTGGCGCCGCGCGAGACGCTTTATGCATGGTGTCGCACGGCGCGCAGGCTGTTGCGCGGACGCCATGCGGTGGCGCGGGTCATTGCCCGCCCTTTCGGCGGAGGTTTGCGGGCCATCGAACGCGTGCCCGGTCGCAGGGACTTCTCCCTGGAACCCCCCACCCCCACCTATCTCGACCTCCTGCTGGAGCAAGGTGTCACGGTGACGGGAGTGGGAAAGGTGGGTGACCTATTCGCCCACCGCGGCTTCAGCACGGTGGTTCCTACGCAGGGCAATAGAGCGGGTCTGAAGGCGATAGCCGAGATCCTGGACGGCGGCACCCACGGCCTCCTCCTGGCCAATCTCATCGACTTCGATATGGACTGGGGCCACCGCAACGATGCCGAGCTTTTCGCGCACGGCCTGATGGAGTTTGACCGAGAGCTACCAGTACTGATGTCTCGTCTGGGGACGGGTGATCTCCTCCTCATCACCGCCGACCACGGCTGCGATCCCACCACGCCGGGTACTGATCACACCCGGGAGTACGCCCCTCTGCTGCTGTGGCCTCGGCCCTCGCGAGCGCCGCGATCTCAGGCGTGCTACGAGGGCTACTTCAGCGACGTGGGCGCCACCGCGTATGCCATGCTGACGGGCAGACGTCCGCCGCTCGCCGGCTCTTCCTTGGCGCAGCTGGATCCGGCTAGAGGGTGGCGGGAACCGCGTACGCGCCGTGCAGTCGCCCGTGCCTGCCGCCGAGCAGCGGGGGCCACTGCAACAGCGGCGGCCGCACTGTTGGAGAGAGAACTGGGTGAAGCGCCGGAAACGGCGGTCGTGCTGGGCAGCGGGTTGGACGTGCTGACCGAAGCGGCGGCGGTCCACCACCAAGCCCAGGTTTCGTTCGGCGAGTTGCCGGGGTGGCCGGAGGCAGCGGTGGCCGGGCATCCCGGGCTGGTGAGCGCTGCGTTTGTGGAAGGAAGGCGGGTGGCGCTGCTCCGCGGCCGGGCGCATCTCTACGAGGGTCATCCCCGGAGCGTCCTCCAGCAACCGCTGCTGGCGCTGGCCCGATGGGGAGTGACAAACCTGGTCCTCACCTACGCGGTGGGCGCGCTCACCGACAAGCTGAGGGTGCCCGGGCTTGCCGTCGTGAGCGACGTGATCGATCTTCAATTCCCACCTCCGTCCTCGGGGCGGCTTCAGGTACTCACGGTGGCCTCCTCTCGCACTCGGGAGCTGGCCTCTGCGGCCGGGCTGCCGCAGGTGGTGTACGCGGCTGTCATGGGGCCGCAGTATGAGACGCAGGCGGAGGTGGGAGTGCTGCAATCGTTGGGTGCCGAAGTGGTGGGGATGTCGGCGGTTCCCGAGGTGCAGGCCGCCTGTCGCTTGGGATTAGGGCTTCTGGTGCTCGTGCTGGTGACGAACAAGGCCGGCGAAAGCGGTGTGTCCGTGGGGCGGGCGGCTGAGCGCATCCGCGATGACCTCCATCAGGAGGTGTTGCAGCGCGGGGTACAGGGCGCACAAGAGCTGAGGCGCTGTCTACGGCAGTGGTGGCATATACTCCAGCACCATGAAGAGTGAATCCAGCATCCGCGCTCTCACTGTCGTCACCACTCACCAGAATGCAGACTTTGATGCGCTGGGGGCGTGTGTGGGGGCCGCCAAACTCTACAGGGATGCCAAGATCGTGTTCCCCGGTTCCCTCAATAGGAACGTGAGGGATTTCGTGTCGCTGCACGGCGAGAGCCTGCCCATCGTCAACATTCGCGGGGTGCAGTTGTCTGCGGTGCGCAGGTTGGTGGTGGTGGACACGGCGGACAGCAGCAGGCTGGGCGATCTGGCGCCACTCTGCGGTTGCACCGGGGTGGAGGTGGTGATCTTCGACCACCATTCCACCGAGGCTCCCCAGAAGCCGGACTACGTCAAGGCGGAGAACTGGGTCCTTTCGGACGATGGCTCCCAATCCTCCTCCATGGTCCACATCTTGCGCGGCCGCGATATTCACCTCACGCCGCTGGAAGCGAGCATCTTCGCTCTCGGCATCCATGAGGACACTGGATCTCTGGTTTACCCCCAGACCACAGTGCGTGATGCGGAGATGCTGGCGACCTGCTTGAGATTGGGTGCATCTCAGGCTTTGATCGAACGTTACCTGCACAACCCTCTGGCCGATGAGCAACGTGAGATGCTGCTGAGGATCCTGGATACGGTTCGCGTAGAGCGGATACAGGGTCATGACGTGTTCGTCGCCGCTGTGGCATCTGAGGTCTACGTTGACGGTTTGAGCGTCATCGCGCACAAGGTCATGGATCTCATGAACTCAGAGGTGCTGATACAGGCCGTGGGCATGATCGGGCGGGTCTTCGTCACGGCTCGGTCGCGGCTGGGTTCGATCGACGTGGCGGCCCTGCTGCATACCATTGGAGGGGGAGGGCACGCCCAGGCTGCATCAGGAGTGGTACGGGGACGGACTGCAGAACAGGTGGCGCGCGATTTGGTCAGCGCCCTCCAGGGTCTCTCCACCAGCCTGCCCACCGCGGGCGAGATCATGAGCCGGCCCGTGCACTTCGTGCAGGCCGGCACCACAGTCACCGACGCCCTCTTGGTGGCGCAGAAATATGGTCATTCCGGGATCGCTGTGGAAGAGGACGGCATCGTGGCCGGGGTGGCCACGCGGCGGGATCTGGACAAGGCGGTGCGTCATGGATTGGGTCACGCACCGGTGAAGGGCATCATGAGCCGACGGATCACGTTCGCCGGGCAGTCGACCACGGTGGAGGAACTGCGTCGCCTCATGATGGACGCGGGTGTGGGCCGGGTGCCGGTGGTCTCGGACGAACTGGCCACTGCGCCGCCCAAGGGCGGCCTGCAGTCGGACGATGTGCTGGGCATTGTGACCAAGACCGACCTGTTGGCCGCGTATCAAACGGCGGAGCACCGCTTGGGGCCCGACCAACGCACCTATCACACCTGCGTGCTGCATCCGCTGGAGGAGTTGCCCTTCTTCGGGCCCATCCTGCGCGCAGCCGCGGCGCTGTCTCTGGAGTTTGAGGGCGTCTATCTGGTAGGGGGGTTTGTGCGCGACCTGTTGCTGGGCCTGCCCAACGCAGACCTGGACATTGCCGTGGAGGGCGACGGAGTCCGCTTCGCCGAGCTGTTGGCCAAGGAATTGGGGGGGCGGGTCAGGGTCCACCGCAAGTTCAAGACCGCCGTGGTGATGCTGCCCGAGGAGATGCTGGAGCGTGCGCCGGTGTGGGTCAAGCAGGGACGCGAGCCGTTCCATGTGGACGTTGCTACCTGTCGCACCGAATTCTACGATTACCCGGCGGCGTTGCCCAGCGTGGAGCATGCTTCCATTCGCCAAGACCTGTTCCGGCGCGATTTCACTATCAACGCCATGGCCGTGGCCCTCAAGGGGGATGATTACGGCACGGTGATCGATTTCTTCGGCGGCTTGAATGACCTTCAGGCCGGGGTGGTGCGGGTCCTGCACAACCTCAGCTTCATTGAGGACCCCACGCGCATCTTTCGAGCCGCACGGTACGAGAATCGGTATCGTTTCCGCATGGATGAGCAGACTCGAGCACTGGCCAAGGGATGTGTGGACATGTACCTGGTGGGGGATCTCTCCACCTCACGCCTGCGTGATGAGTTGATCGCCCTCCTGAGCGAGCGGGACGTGGATTGGTCGCTGGAAAGACTCTACGAGCTGGGTGTGGCGAAGCAGGTGCACCCCAAGCTCTCCACCGGTCCCCGGACTCTGGCCTTGGTGCACCGCTTGGATGGGTTCACGGTGGAACTGGGAGTGGAAAGTGAGGTAGTGAGGTGGAGGTTGCGCCTGGCGGCTGTCACCCGGCACATGGAGCACGAAGAGCTCTATCTGTGGCTGGAACGGCTCCGGCTGCGACACGCCGACAGCGAGGTGATCCGCGATTCCGTGGTGTTGGGCCCCAAGTTGGCCCCCCAATTGGAGAACCCCGACTTGGAGGCCTGGCAGATCTTCCGCCTCTTGAGCCGGTTGCCAGTTGAGTCCCTGGTGTTTCTTTTGGCGCGCGCGCAATCCCGGGTGCTCCAAGACCGCGTCTACGAGTACCTGCGGGAACTGCGCTTCTGCCACCCCGCACTCAGCGGAGACGATATTATTCGCATGGGTCTGAAGGAAGGGCCGGGGATCGGCCGGGTGCTTGGCGAACTGCAGAGACTCAGGGTGGAAGGCAAGATCTCCGGTAGGGAAGAGGAGCGGGAAGTGGCTCGGAAGCTGATCGAGGATATGGAAGAAGGCGCGGACAGATGAGCAGGGACCTCTGGGGCTTGGCCTTTCTGCTCCCCATCCTCCTGCTGTCCATGATGGCCCACGAGGTGGCCCACGGCTTCGTCGCCTACCGGCTGGGTGACCCCACGGCCAAGCGCGGGGGCCGGCTCACGGCGAATCCTCTCAAGCACCTCGATCCGGTGGGCACGCTGATGTTCGTGCTGACCTACCTCTCCGGTGGCTTCATTTTCGGTTGGGCCAAGCCGGTACCGGTCAACCCGTACTACTTCAACAACCGGCAGCGGGGCATGATGATCGTGGGACTGGCCGGCCCTCTCACCAACTTTGCCCTCGCCGTGCTGCTGGCGCTGCTCATCAACCTCGTCCAGCCCGCAGCCAACTCCCTCCTGTTCGAAATCCTCTACCTGGCCTACCAGGTGAACGTGGTGCTGGGGGTGTTCAACCTCATCCCCATTCCCCCACTGGACGGTTCCCGCGTCATCGGGGGCTTCATGTCCCGAAGCACCTACTCCAAGTGGATCGAGCTGGATCGCTTCGGCATATTCTTCATCCTCCTGCTGTTCGTGGTCTTCCGCGGCCCGTTCACCACGTTGCTGTCCGGGGCGTACCGGCTGATCGGAAGCCTGCTTCTGCCTTCCTACTTCTAGCCGGCCGTGAGACTGATTGACCTTGACCTTGAGGTTTACCAGGGTCCCTTTGACCTCCTGTTCACCCTGATCCTCAAGGAAGAGGTTGACATCTTCGAGGTCTCCCTCCTGGAGGTCATCACCGCCTATCTGGAGCAGTTGGCGGAGAGCGACAGCGCGGATTGGGAGAGTCTGAGCGAGTTCATTGTGCTCATCGGCTCCCTGCTGCACGTGAAGGTGCGCCGATTGCTGCCGGGCCAGGTCCAGGAAGAGGCCGACGAGATCTCACCGGAGCAGGCCCGCGAGCAGCTCTTGGCACGACTTCTGGCATACCAACGGGTGAAGGGAGCGGCCGGCTATCTCCGCGAACGCGCCCTGGACCAGTGCGGACGCCTCACCCGACCCTCCCCGGCTCCGCCCGCGTCTCGGCTGTGCGCGTTGGAGGACGTGCGGCCCACGGAAAGCGCACGTGAGTTGGCCGCTCGAATGCGCGCGTTGCTCGAGGCTCATCGCGAACCCGACACCCAGCACCTCCCACCCATGCGCGTGGAACTGAAACGGCAACTGGCACTACTGCGCAGCATGTTGACCGACGGGAACCGAGTCTCGTTCCAAGATTGCTTTGGCCAGGACGAACCGCTTCTGCAGGCCGTCACTCTCCTGGCCATCCTCGAGCTTCTGGCTAGGGGCGAGCTTGAGGCAACCCAGACTATACCTTTCGGTGACATTCACCTGCGGAGGTTGAGAAGTGGCTGAAGCAACCACGAGCCTCGAATGCATCATGCGGGACCTGGAAGCGCTGCTCTTTGCCTCCGACCGTCCACTTGGCCTGGAGACCATCAGGCATTGTCTGGGGCTCAAGCATCAGATCAGCTCTCGTATGGTGGAAGAAGCTCTTGCGGAACTGGAGCTTCGGTATCCCGTGGACGGCCCTCGCGGCATGGAAGCGGCCCGCGTAGGCGGGGGGTGGCTCTTCCGCACCAATCGGGCGGCGGAAACGGTCCTGGCAGGGCTGTACGAGACGGCCGATGCCTCCCGGCTCTCGGCGGCCGCCCTGGAGACGCTCGCCATTGTCGCGTACCTACAGCCGGTGGGCAGGAGGCAGGTGGCCGAAATCCGCGGTGTGGGCTCGGAATCGCCCCTGCGTACGCTGCTGGACCGCGATCTCATCCAGGAGGTGGGGCGCGGAGCGGAGGTGGGCCAACCCATCCTGTACGGGACAACGTCTCGCTTCCTGGTGGCCTTTGACCTGGATTCGCCGGCGGATCTGCCCCAGCTGGGCGAGTTCGAAGTCTCCGGTCGGGAGCGGGAAGAGCTCATGCGGCGCCTGGGTGCGTTGCTGGCCCCGGAGTAGGCACGCATGGTACAGGAGGGGGCAGGCGCGGAACGACTGCAGAAGCTCATGGCTCAAGCCGGGATCGGGTCCAGGCGGCGGTGCGAGGAGATCATCCGGGCGGGACGAGTCACGGTGGATGGCGTCACGGCCGCGCTGGGGCAGCGTGCGGACCCCGCTTCTCAGGTCATCCTGCTGGATGGGGTCCCGGTGCCGCGCCCACGTGTAGTGCATGAGTACTGGGTCCTCAACAAGCCGGCCGGGGTGGTGAGCAGCGCGCGGGACCCGCAGGGCCGGCCCACGGTGCTCGAACTGGTACCGTCGTCGGCGCGCCTCTATCCGGTGGGGCGTCTGGACCTGAACACCACTGGCGTTCTGCTCCTGACCGACGACGGTGAACTGGCCTACCGCTTGACCCATCCTCGTTTCCGGGTTGATAAGGAATATGAGGTGGTGGTGCGCGGTACACTCGCGCCTGCGGAGCTGGCCGAGCTGAGGACGGGCGTGTTGCTGGAGGACGGTTGGACGGCTCCGGTTCAAGCCGAGCTGGCGGGGCGGTCGGGCGATCTCAGCGTGGTTACGCTGCTCTTGCACGAGGGCCGCAAGCGCCAGGTGCGGCGCATGATGGAATCCTTGGGTCACTCGGTGGTCGCCCTGCATCGTCGTCGTGTGGACGGCGTGGACGACAGCGGCCTGGCTCGCGGTCGGGCCAGAAGGCTGACCGCGAAGGAGGTGTGCCGCCTGCGCCGGAGAGTGGGATTGGCGGCGGGTGCAGGGCGGGAAGGCAGCGAATGACCCAGACCGCTATACTTGACCCGTATGTTCCCAGGGAGATTCGCGGAGAGCTATGCATGTGCACGTAACACCGGCGGTCGAGCGACTCAGGCCATATGTGGCCGGCCCCCGACCGGGAGATGCCTTTGAGGGCGTTGCCCCGGAGGAGATCGTGCTGCTGCACGCCAACGAGTACCCTGAAGGCCCCTTCCCGGAAGTCATCGCGGCCGTCTCGGCAGCGTTGTCCGGGCTCAACCGCTACCCGGACCAGGATTGCTCGGAACTGAGGGCGCTCCTGTCCACGCAGTTGGCCGTATCTCCGGGATCTCTGATGTTTGGCAACGGATCGTGCGAGCTTCTCAAGCTTTTGTCGGAAGGGTTCGTGGAGCCGGGCGGGCATATCGTGTACCCGCAGCCCTCCTTCGTCATGTACGGCATATTGGCCACCCAGCGGCAGGGTCGG
The DNA here is from genome assembly GCA_012719395.1 of Gaiellales bacterium. Taxonomy (GTDB): domain Bacteria; phylum Actinomycetota; class Thermoleophilia; order RBG-16-64-13; family RBG-16-64-13; genus JAAYAL01. Next base: position 32,347 of record JAAYAL010000016.1, read on the forward strand.
GTCTCAGCCGTGCCCCTTCGTGATCACTGCCACGATCTGGAGGCCATGTCGTCTGCTCTGACACCCTCCACGCGTATGGTGATCGTCTGCAACCCCAACAACCCCACGGGCACCTACCTGGCGCCGCCTGCACTGCGTGCCTTCCTGGAGGCGGCTCCGAAGCAGACCCTGGTGGTGCTGGACGAGGCCTACGGCGAATTTGTGACGTCTCCGCTGTGGGAGGACACCAGTAGGTGGGTGGAGCGTTTCCCCAATCTGGTGGTGCTGCGTACCTTTTCCAAGATCTACGGCCTGGCCGGCCTGAGGGTGGGCTACGGCATCGCTCATCCCGAGGTGGCGCAGGCCGTTGACCGCCTGCGCCAACCCTACAACGTGGGCACGGTGGCGCAGGTGGCGGCTGCGGAATCGTTGCGTCACCCCAACCTGATGGAAGCCCGCCGTCTTCATACGCGGCGGGAACGGGAGCGCCTGAGTCAGGAACTGGATGGTCTCGGCCGCCGCATCACGGATAGCCAAGCCAACTTCGTCTTCCTCAACATTGAGGGCATGAGCGTGCCCGGGGAGGAGGTTCCGCGTTTGCTCCTCAGTCGAGGGGTCATGACGCGGTCAGGCTATTTCATGGGTTGCCCGGGCTGGATGCGGGTGACCATCGGCTCCGTGGAGGAGAACAACACGTTCCTCGAGGCGCTCGGCTCTCTCGCATCCTGATCCGGCAGGCAGTCGTTCGCAGTCTTTCAATTCCTGCACGGAAGGTGATGCTCAGATGATGATGATAGCGATGCGGGAGGATGCCACCCCCGCTCAGATCGAAGAAGTTGTCGCCCGTTTGGCCGCAGTTGGCGCCGAGGCCCATCTGCATATGCAGGGCTCGGTGGCCACCATCGCCGTGGAGGGTGATCGCGAGGCCGTGGCCGGGTTACCCATTGAGGTCTACCCGGGCGTGGACCGGGTGGTCACGTTACTGCGCCCCTACAAGTTGGTCAGCCGTGAGTTCCGGGCTCGGGATACCGTCATCCGCATGGGTCACCTGCACATTGGGGGTGGGCACTTCGGGTTGATCGCTGGCCCCTGCTCCGTGGAAACCCGAGAGCAGACGTTGAGCGCGGCCCGTTTCGTCAAAGCCTCGGGCGCAACCGGTCTGCGTGGAGGTGCCTTCAAACCTCGCACCTCTCCCTACGCCTTCCAGGGCCTGGGCGAGGAAGCGCTGCAGATCCTGGCGGAGGCGCGGGAAGAGACAGGCTTGCCCGTAGTGACGGAGTTGATGGACGTCCGCCATCTGGATCTGGTTCTGAAGTACGCTGACGTTATCCAGATCGGCGCGCGCAACATGCAGAACTTTCATCTGCTGGCTGCCGTCGGCCAGGTGGATCGACCGGTGCTGCTGAAACGAGGGCTGTGCGCCACGCTGGAAGAACTGCTGATGGCGGCGGAGTACATTGTGCGCGAGGGCAACAGCCAGGTGATGGTGTGCGAACGGGGCATACGCACCTTTGAGACTGCCACCCGCAATACCCTGGACATCTCAGCGGTTCCCATCATCAAGCACCGTTCGCATCTCCCCGTGGTGGTGGATCCCAGCCACGCTTCGGGCAAGGTGGAGCTGATCGAGCCGCTGTCGCTGGCAGCCATAGCCGCCGGCGCCGACGGCCTCATCATCGAGGCCCACCCGGCACCGGAGACGGCCCTGTGCGACGGGGCCCAATCGTTGAGCCCCGTCGCCTTCGCCCGGACCGCCTCCCGCATCGCGGAGATGGTGGCCTGGATGGGCAAGACGCTGGGCTGACGGGGGTAGGAAGATGAGTGAGAGAACGGGCCGGGCGCCGGAGCTGCGGCGCCTGGCCGTCATCGGCGTGGGCCTCATGGGAGGGAGCCTGGCGCTTGCCGCGCGCGACCGGTGGCCGGGGTTGCACGTGGCCGGATACGACGTGGAGTCTGCGGCGCTGGAAGAGGCCGCAAGTCTGGGCGTGATCACCCAGACTTGCGGCAGCGCGGCCGAGGCGGCGGCCGGCGCGGATCTGGTCGTCATCTCCACGCCCGTGCGCAGCATCCCACATCTTCTGCGAGAGTGCCTGGGGGCCGCCCCGGCGCCCTGGTTGGTGACGGACCTGGGCAGCACCAAGACGGGGATGCTCTCGCGTATAGAACCGGAGCAGCGAAGCTCGGTGGTCGGTGGGCACCCCATGTGTGGCGCGGAGACGGCGGGCGTGAAGTATGCCCGACCGGACCTGTTCCGCGGCGCCACCTATTTTCTGTGCGCACCGCGCGAGCTCCTGGCCCAGAAGTACCACTTCATGCACAGCTTCGTCCAACGTGTCGGTGCGAACCCCATGCCCATCGAGGCCAAGGCACATGATCGCATCATGGCCCTCATCAGCCACGTGCCACATGTCATTGCCAACGTGATCATGTCCGAGGTGGGCGGCTTCGAGCTGGGCGGGCGGCGGGCGCTCTATTGTGCCGGCCCCAGCTTCCGCGACCTGACCCGAGTGGCCGGTGCCAACCCGCAGATGTGGCGGGAGATCTTCATGGAGAACCGCGAGGCGCTGACCAGCTCACTGCGGGCAGTGGCCGATGATATCGGCCGATTCTGCGACGCCTTGGCTCGGGGTGACGAGGAGGCGGTGAAGGAGTCGATCGGCACTGCGGTGAGGTACAGGCGGGAACTGCTGCAGAAGGGCGACATTGAAGCGGCCACCCTCTACCAGGTGACGGTCCGCATTCCTGACCAGCCCGGCCTTCTGTCCCGCGTCATGACGGCCTTGGGCGACACCGGTGTCAACATCGAAGACCTCACCCTGCACCACTACAGCCGGCGGGCAGGGGGTGACCTTGTGCTCTATGTGGCGGGCGAGCAGATCGCCAACTCCACTGTCTCTGTGCTGGAGGGGCTGGGTTACCCAGCGGTGGCCATCCCGGCCAGTGAAGCCTCGGACTAGGGAAAGGAGCCCTCGTGGAAGGCACATTATTTCTCCCCGTCGGCCCCCTGCGCGGTGTCACCCGCGTTCCCGGCGACAAGTCCATATCGCACCGCGCAGTGCTCCTGGGAGCGGTCAACGCCGGGCCGGTGGAGGTGACGGGTTTCCTGCGCTCGGCCGATACGTTGGCCACGGTGCGCGCCGCCCGCGCATTGGGCGTCACCGTAGAGGAGCACGGACCGGGCGGCGAGGACCTCACGGTGCACGGCCTGGGCTGGGAGGGGCTGCGGGAGCCGGTTGACATCATCGACGTGTGCAACGCCGGTACCCTGATCCGGCTGCTGCCTGGACTCCTGGCCTCCACGGACATGTTCTGCGTTCTCACCGGGGACGAGAGCATACGCCGCCGCCCCATGGCGCGCGTGCTCGAACCGCTTGCACTCATGGGGGCATCCACCTGGGCCCGCGGCGGCGGCCGTCTGCCTCCGGCCGCGCTGTGCGGCGGCCGTCTGCACGGCATTGAGTACACCATGCCGGTGGCTTCGGCGCAGATCAAGTCCTGCCTCATCCTGGCGGGCCTGCGTGCGGACGGCGTCACCGTCATCCACGAGCCGGGGCCCTCGCGAGACCATACGGAGACCATGGTCCGCTACGGTGGGGCTCAGGTGCAACGAGAGGGTGACCCGCTTGGGGCCGGGAACACCATCGTACACCCGCTGCCGGGCGACCTGAACCTGGGCCCTATCGCAGTACCCGGAGACTTCAGCTCCGCAGCCTTCCTGCTGGTGGCGGCCCTGCTCGTGCCGGGCTCGCGGCTCACGGTGGACAGGGTGGGGCTGAACCCCACTCGCACCGGCCTGGTGCAGGCGCTGGAGGCCATGGGGGCCAGGGTGCGGGTGGTGGTGGAGGATGTGGCCGGGCCGGAGCCTTTGGGGTCTTTGACCACCTCTCAGCAGGAGCTCACAGCCGTTGATATCGGCCCGGATCTGGTCCCTCTCATGATCGATGAAGTCCCCATCTGGGCTTTGGCGGCTGCGCGTGCACGCGGGATCTCGCGCCTGCGGGGAGCATCGGAGCTGAGGGTCAAGGAGAGCGATCGGCTGGCGGCCACCGCGGAGCTGCTCCGCGCCTTGGGAGTCCGAGTGAAGGAAGTGGAAGACGGCCTGGACATAGAAGGACGGCCCGAGGGATGGACAAGAGGCATGGTGCGATCTCGGGCGGATCATCGCTTGGCCATGGTGGGTGCCGTGGCCGGCTTGGCCTCCGATGAAGGCGTGGAGGTGGACGACGCCGCCTGCATGTCGGTCTCCTTCCCCGATTTCGCTGCTACCATTCGGTCCGTGAGCACGCCTGGTCGATAAGGATGAGCCGAGTCATGAGGGAGCGGCTGTAGCGCATGGTTGTCACCGTTGACGGCCCCGCCGGGTCGGGGAAGAGCACCATCGCCCGCAGGGTGGCCACGCGGCTGGGCTTCACCTACCTCGATACCGGGGCCATGTATCGTGCCGTGACGCTCGCGGCGTTGGAGAAAGGCGTCCCGCTGGGAGATGGGCCCGAGCTGGGCCGGCTGGCGTCGCGCCTCCAGTTGAGGCTGGACGACGCCGGGCCGGCGCCCAGCGGCGAGAGCCAGAGCCGCGTCTTCCTCGGCCCGCGTGACGTGTCACTGGAGGTACGCAGCCCGGAGGTGACGGCAGCCGTCTCCGAGGTATCAGCCCATGCCGCCGTGAGATCGGCCATGACTGAACTGCAGCGCCGCCTGGCCGGCAGAGGCCAGACAGTGATGGAGGGACGGGACACGGGGACGGTGGTGTGGCCCGAGGCGGAGGTGAAGGTCTTCCTCACGGCTTCTCCTGAGGAACGGGCACGTAGACGCCTGCTGCAGTTGAAAGCTCGAGGGCTGACCGCAGAGCAGGAGCAGGTGAAGAGGGAAATGCTCCGGCGAGATGCCTGGGATTCGGGCCGGGAGGTGGCCCCCCTGCGCAAGGCGGAAGACGCGGTGGAGATCGATACCTCCCACCTGACCATCGAGCAGGTGGTGGAGAGGGTGGTGGTTCTGGTGAAGGAGGCGAAGGCGAAGGGGGGAGCAGTCTAGACTCATGCAGCATGACCCGCTCGACACGCCGCTGTACCGCTTCGCCCACATCGCCCTTTTCGTCTTGTGGCGCATCCTCTTTCGTTTCACCATCGTGGGGTCGGAGTCGTTCCCCCGTGAAGGACCGGTGGTCCTGGCCGGGAACCACATCTCCAACCTTGATCCTCTGTTCCTGGGTGCGGCCTGTCCACGCCAGATCCACTTCATGGCCAAGTCGGAACTGTGGGAGGTCCCACTACTGCGACGGTTGGTGGATGGGCTGGGAGCTTTCAAGGTCCGACGCGGCGCGGCCGACCGTGAGGCCGTGCGTGCCGGCATCGCCATCCTGGACGCAGGAGCGGTGATGGGCATTTTCCCCGAAGGGCATCGGCAGCGGACGGGAAGGCTGGGCCGCCCCCTCCCCGGTGTAGGGCTCTTCTCGCTGCGTCCCGGAGTGGCAACGGTCCCGGTGGTCATCACCGGCACCAACCGCATCCTGCGTGCGTGGCCGCCGTTCCCACGTGTGACGGTGCGTTTCGGTGCCCCTCTGGACTTGGCAGCACTGTCTCTCGATCGATCCCATCGCAACCGAGAGGTCACCAACCGCATCATGCAGGGGCTGGCCGCTCTGTTGGGACAGGACTGCAGCGACACGTGGGATGACTGAGTCCTTGGAGATTCGGGTGGCACAGTTCGCCGGGTTCTGTTGGGGTGTGGAGAGGGCGCTGGAGATTGCCCGCCAAGCGGCGGCCTCCGCGCCAAAGCCGGTGCGCAGCCTCGGTCCCCTCATCCACAACCCGGGCGTCATTCGCGATCTGGCCGGACAGGGGATTGAGGTGGCCGACCGGGCGGAGGACATCCTCTCCGGGACCGCCATCATCCGGTCCCATGGGGTGCAGCACCAGGTGCTGGAGGACCTGCGGACGCGTGCCATCAACGTCTTGGACGCCACCTGCATCTTTGTGAAGGCGGCACAGGAGAAGGCGGCACGTCTGCGCGAACAGGGTTATCTGGTGATGATCTTGGGCGAGCCGGCACACCCGGAAGTGCTCGCGATCCGCTCGTACGCCGGCGCCGATGCGCTGGTGGTGGAAGGACCGGAGGATGTGCCCGCCAAGCTGTCCAAGGTACGTGTGGGCCTGGTGGTGCAAACCACTCAGGCTCCGGAACGCCTGGCGGCTCTGGTTGCCGCGGTGGCGCCACGGGTACGGGAATTGCGCGTCTACAACACCATCTGCAGCGCCACCGAACAGCGCCAGCGGGCGGCGGTGGAAGTGGCAGGCGCGGTGGACGTGGTGGTGGTGGTGGGAGGGCGCAACTCGGGCAACACCACGCGCTTGGCCGACCTCTGTCGTGCCGTCCAGCCACGGACCTACCACGTGGAGTCGGCCAAGGAGATCCGGGGAGAGTGGCTTGCAGGCTCTGCCAAGGTTGGTGTGACGGCCGGGGCCTCCACGCCGCAGGAACAGATTGACGCCGTCGTCCAACGGATCAGGGAGTTGCGGCCATGAGCACCCTGCCACGCGTGGTTGTCATAGGCTATCCCAACGTGGGCAAATCGACTCTTTTCAACCGTGTCACCGGCACCCGTGACGCCGTGGTGGCTCCTCAGGCCGGAGTCACGCGGGACCGCAAAGAAGGCCTGGCTGAGTGGAGTGGCCGAGAATTCGTGCTGGTGGACACGGGCGGGCTGGATCTGCGTGCTGCTGAGCCCCTGGCGGAGAGCGTGCGCGACCAGGCACGTCGGGGCATCGCCGAGTCGGACGCGGTGATCTTCCTTCTGGACGGCCGCGCCGGCGTGGGATCAGACGAGATGGAGATAGCCCGCCTGTTGCGACGGGGGAGTGTTCCGGTGGTGCTGGCGGTCAACAAGAGCGACACGAAGCTGGCCCAGGAGCGGGTGCATGAGTTCTGGGGGCTGGGTTTGGGCGAGCCCTATGCGGTATCGGCGGAGCACGGCCTGGGCGTGGGCGATCTGCTGGATGCAGTGGTCACCCTTCTGCCGCGTGAGCAGGATCTGACGGCAGAGCACCTACAGGGGGTGCGCGTGGCCATCGTGGGCAGACCAAATGTAGGGAAGAGCTCGTTGCTCAACGCCCTGCTCGGCAGTGAGCGCGTGATTGTGTCCAACATCCCGGGCACCACCCGCGATTCCATCGACACCGAGCTTGTTTTCCGCGACACGCACCTGACTCTGGTTGACACTGCCGGTCTGCGTCGCAAGGGCCGCCGCGCCGAGGAATCGTTGGAGTTCTACAGCACGGTGCGTACCATGCAAACCCTGGAGCGGGCGGACGTGGCGCTGGTGCTGGCCGATGCCTCGGAAGGTCTGGTGGACCTCGACCTGCAGGTTGCCCACGAGGCGCAGCGCGCGCGCTGCGCCACCGCCGTGCTCCTCAACAAGTGGGATATCGGCAATCTGGACCTCGAGAAGGCACGTGAGCGCGTGGCCGCCAAGGTGCAGATGAAACCGCCCTGCATTCCCATTTCCTGCGTCACCGGACGCAACCTCCATCAGGTGTTGCCGTTGGTTCTGCGATTGCATGAGGCCTATCGCACTAGGATCCCTACGCCCGCCCTCAACCGCTGGCTGGCAGACATTCGGGCTCGGGGGGGGTTACCTCAGCGGTCCGGCAAGTCCATCAAGCTGTTCTACGTGGTCCAGTACGGCACAGCGCCGCCCCGCTTCAAGCTCATGGTGAACAGCCGAGCGCTCATGCACCGCAATTTCGCGTATTATCTTGAGAACCGGTTGCGCGATTCCTTCGGTCTTGCCGGTGTGCCGGTGATCATCGATTTCGAGGGCAAGGAGGAGCGCTTTTCGTGACCAGCCCGTGGGTTGTGGCCGCCATGGTTGTGGGAGCGTATCTGCTCGGTTCCTTCTCGCCCAGCGTTGTCTTGGGGCGGCTCCTCAGGCACGTCGACCTCCGCCACCACGGAAGCGGCAACCCCGGTACCACCAACGCCTTTCGGGTCCTGGGGACCAGTCTGGGCATCGTGGTCATGATCTGTGACATCCTCAAAGGCGTCGTGCCCGTGCTGGTTGCGCGCTGGTTGGGCTTCGGACCGCTGGTGATGACCATGGTGGGATTGGCGGCTATCGTGGGCCACAACTACTCCATCTTTCTCCGCGGGCGTGGCGGCAAGGGCATCGCCACCACCGGCGGGGTCATCATGGCGCTGATGCCGGGCATCGGCGTCCTCATCTGCCTGAGCTTCGCGGCCATGGTGCTGTTGTCCCGCATTGTTTCCGTGGGGTCCTTGTTTGCCACGGTCATGTTCGTGACCTGCACCGTGATCTTTGCACAGCCCTGGCCCTATATTGCCGGGTCGTGCCTGGCGGCGGCCTTCATCTGCTACGCGCACCGCGGCAATCTCCAACGATTGGCCAAGCGGCAGGAGCCGCACATCACTCTGCCGTGGGAGCAGGCCAAGCAGAAGGCGCGGAAGGTTCTGCCCGCGGGACGTGCCAAGGGGGTCAAGGTTGCCGCCGCCGTTCGCTCCAGGACGGGTACCGGCAAACGGGCTTCCCGGTCGAGGGCCGGCAAACGGGTGATCAGCCGAGAGTCGGGGTGAGCGGGTGCCTATGACTGGTTCCTTGTCTTGGCGCGTGGCCGTTGTGGGAGCAGGCAGCTGGGGGACAGCCGTGGCCCGCCATATGGCGCTCCGTGGAGCGGATACGTTCTTGCTGGCCCGGCGGTCCGATCATGCTCGCGCCATGGCCCACATCCGCCGCAACCCCGACTACCTGCGCAACGTGCCCCTGCCCGAATCGCTGCGGGTGGGAACGTACCCCGATTTTGACTTCAGCGATATCGACGTGGTGGTGTTGGCCGTGCCCAGCCGGGGCTACGCGGACGTGCTGCGGCAATTGGCGCCTCGGCTGCCGGTGGGTGTAGGCATCTTGAGCCTCACCAAAGGCTTGGAGCCGGGGACGCTGCGGCGCTTCAGCGTGGTGCTGAGGGAATCGTTGGCCGGGCTGGAACCACGGGTGGCCATCCTCAGTGGCCCCAATCATGCCGAGGAAGTGTCCCTGGACATGCCCACGGCCACCGTCATCTCCTCCAGTGACGCGGAGTTCGCCACCGGGCTCCAGGAACTGGTCACTGACGAGACCTTGCGGGCTTATGTCAACCCGGACGTTGCCGGGGTGGAGATCGGCGCTGCCGTCAAGAACGTGATAGCCATCGCTACGGGCACGTCCGACGGCGTCGGTTACGGAGACAACACCAGGGCGGCCCTCATGACCCGCGGCCTGGCCGAGATGTCTCGTTTGGGGCAGGTGTTTGGCGCGGATCCCCTCACGTTTGCCGGACTGGCCGGGTTGGGAGACCTCATCGCCACCTGTACCTCCCGGCACTCGCGCAACCGCTTGGCCGGCGAACTCATAGCCAAGGGCCACTCCCCGGCCGAGATCGAACTGGAGATGGGAATGGTGGCCGAAGGCCTCACCGCTGCCACGGCCGTGCGCTCTTTGGCCCGCAGCGTGGGGTGCGACATGCCCATCACGGAGGCGGTGGCGGCTGTCATCTATGAAGGCAAGCCGGTGCGGGAGGCGGTGCGGGACCTGATGAGCCGCCAGCCGCGCCCGGAGTAGGACGGCCGGCCGCGTGGGAGACTCCGCACGGCAACCACCCTCGTCGAGAGACTACCGGCGGCCGTGCTATACTTCCGCCTGCGTCGGGACGTGGCGCAGCTTGGCTAGCGCATCCGGCTGGGGGCCGGAAGGCCGCCGGTTCGAATCCGGCCGTCCCGACTTTCTTGTTTCCTCACCTCCTCGGTCCACTCAGGCCCCGCCTCGTTGCAGCGGCATGCGCCCGGTTCGTCATGTGGCCGGCGCGCGCTGCGTCCCACACCCCGGCCACGGGAGGCATCCATGAAAGCGGTGGTAATGGCAGGAGGACAGGGCAGCCGTCTGAGGCCGCTCACCTCGAACATCCCCAAGCCCATGGTGACCATCGGCAACAAGCCCTGCGCCCAGCACATCCTCGAGTTGCTGCAGCGGCACGGCATCAACGAGGTGGTAATGACGGTGGCCTTCCTCTCGGAGGTCATCCGCAACCACTTCGGCGACGGCTCGGCCCTGGGGATGAAGGTTGAGTACAGCGTGGAGGAGACACCCCTGGGCACGGCCGGCTCGGTCAAGAACGCCGAATCCGTGCTGGACGACACCTTCATCGTCATCAGCGGTGACGCCCTCACCGATTTCGACCTCACCCGCATCATCGGCTTTCACCAACAGCGGGGGGCCATGGTCACCATCGCTCTCAAGAGCGTGGACAATCCTCTGGAGTTCGGCGTGGTCATAGTGGACGAGGAGGGCCGCATCGAGCGCTTCCTGGAGAAGCCGGGCTGGGGCCAGGTCTTCTCGGACACCATCAACACGGGCATCTACGTGCTGGAGCCGGAGGTTTTGGACTACATCCCGTCCGGCACCGCCTACGATTTCAGCCACGAGCTGTTCCCCCGGCTGTTCGAGATGCGCAAGCCGCTGTACGGCTCATTGCAGGAAGGATACTGGCAGGACATCGGCAATCTGGAGCAGTACCTCCAGGCCAACCGCGATGCGCTGGACGGTCGCGTGAAGCTACAACTGCCCGGCGTGCGCCTGCGGGGAAACGTGTGGGTGGGCGAAGGGGTGGGGCTGGACAACCTGGAAAGGGTCGAGGGCCCGGCGGTCATCGGCAACTACGCCCGCATCGAAGCCCAGGCCTCCATCGGCCCGCACATGGTCCTGGGCAACAACGTGGTACTCAGGTCGGGATCCCATGTGGCCGGCTCGGTCATCGGTGACAACTCCTACGTCGCGAGCGGCGCCCGCGTCACTGGGGCCGTGGTGGGCGGCTCGGTCGACATCCGAGCGAACGCCGTGGTCTCCGAGGGCGCGGTGGTGGGAGACCAGTGCTCGGTGGGGGAGAACGCCTTCGTGGGGAACGGAGTGAAGGTGTACCCCTTCAAGACCATCGAGGCCGGCTCCTCCGTGAAGACCAGCCTCATCTGGGAGACACGCGGAGCCAGCGCGCTGTTCGGCAAGTCGGGTGTGCGCGGACTGGTGAATGTGGACATCACGCCGGAGAAGGCCATGCGTTTGGCCATGTCCTACGGGACTCTCATGAGCAAGGGGGCCTTCGTTACCGCCAGCCGCGATTCCCACGCGGCGAGCCGCGTCCTCAAGCGCGCCATCATCACCGGCCTCAACTCGGCAGGGATCTCCGTGCGTGACCTGGAGGTGGTTCCCGTCTGTGTCAACCGCTTCGACCTCAAGGGCGGGAAGGCGGACGCCGGCATCCATGTCCGCCTGTTCCAAGACGATGCCGAGCAGGTGGAGATTCTCTTCTCCGAGCCTCCGGGCATTCCCATCCAGGCCAAGCGTGAGCGCAATATTGAGAACTACTATCATCGGGAGGACTTCCGTCGGGCATTGATGGATGAGGTGGGGACGATTGAGTTCCCCAGCCGCTTGGTGGAAAGCTACCAGTCTGCTTGTCTGGCCGGCTGGGACAGCGAGGCTATCCGCCGAAGTGGCCTGCGCGTGGTGGTGGACTACTCGGGCTCGGCTGCGGCCGGGATCTTGCCGCGCCTCATGGACCAGCTGGAGCTTGCTGTGCTGAGCGCCAGCGGCGCCAGGGACATACCACAGCAGCGTTCGTATCAGTCCACGTTGCCGCTTGAAGTGGAGAAGACCGCTCGCCTCATCCAGGCCATGGAGGCGGACATGGGCATTCTCCTTGACCCGGGCGCCGAGCATTTGGTGGTTCTGGACGAGTTCGGCCGGCGCGTCTCCGACCACAAGCTGCTCATGCTGCTGGCGGCGCAGGCCTGTCAAGACGAGGGCTCGGGCGTGGTGGCTCTGCCCCTGACCGTCTCAGACCGAGTGGAGGAACTGGTGCTGAGCCACGGCGCCACTGTGCGTCGCACCAAGGTCTCTCCCGCTGAGCTTATGGCGCAGGCTGCGCAGCCCGGCACCATCTTTGCCGGGAGCGCTTCGGGTGGCTTCATCTTCCCCTCCTTCTCTTCCGGCATGGATGCCATCTACGCCTATGGGAAGGTGCTTGAGTTGGCGGCCAGGAAGGATAGGCCCCTCTCTCGCTTGGTGGACGAACTGCCTGACGTCTACCTCACGCACAACACGGTACCTTGTCCCTGGCATCTGAAAGGCGCCGTCATGCGCCTCATGGTGGAAGAGTTGAAGGAGAAGGAGGTCTCCCTCATCGACGGCATCAAGGTGACGACCAGGCCGGGGCAATGGGTGCAGTTACTGCCCGACGCCGACGAGCCCGTGTTCCACATCTACGCCGAGTCTACCGACGCGGTTGCCGCGGACACTGAAGCGGCCTCCTTTGGGCGGCGGCTGGAAGCCTTGATCGCGGAGCGCCGCGGGGAGTAGCAGCGGGTGAGGCCCGGGATCAGGAGCAGTCTTGCGGCAACTGTGCTCATGCTCGTGCTTGGGTTCCTGCTGGTGGCCGTCTTGCGCTCCCAAGGCGGCCTGGCCCAGGCTGCCTCCAGCGGCCACCCACAGGACGACCTGATCCGGATGGTGCAGGGGTTGGAGGCAGATCGGGAGACCCTGGAGATGCAGGTGGCGGAGTCACGCCGCGCGCTGGACGAACTGGGAAGGCGGCTGGCTGCTTCACGTGGGCTGCGTGACCAGTTCATCGCGCGGGCGGACACGCTGCAGATGGAGGCCGGCCTCGTGGCGGTGCAGGGCCCCGGTATGCGCGTCACCATCTCCGACAATGACCAACCGCCCGAGAACGCCGCCAACCCCAGCAACTACATCGTGCATGACTACGACCTGCGCGTGCTCGTGAACGCGCTGTGGAAGGGAGGTGCCGAGGCTATCGCCATCAACGGCGAGCGGCTCACGTTGATGTCCGCCATCCGCTGCGTGGGTACAACGGTCCTGATCAACAACCAGCAGGTCACTTCTCCCTTCGTCATAGACGCCATCGGGGACAGTGAGAGGATGACGGCTGCACTCGACTCTGACGCCGATGCCCTGGCCCTCACGGTGGAGCAGGCGATCACCTTTCAACTTGGTTACAGCGCACAGCCGGCAAGCGAGCTCCGTATCCCCGCTTATCAGGGCGTCCTCGTTCCCACCGCGCTCACTACTACGGAGCAGACATAGTGAGCCCCGCTCCGCGCCGCCGTCTCTACCTGCCACTGGCGGGGCTGGCTGTGGGCGTGGTTGTCGGCCTTTTGATCCAGTTCGACCTCCCGGTTGCCTACGCGCGCTATCTGACGCTGGTGGTACTGGTGGCGCTCGACTCCGCCCTCGGGGGCCTTCGCGCTGCCCTTGAGCACCAGTTCGAAGACAGGCTTCTGCTGACGGGCTTCCTGTGGAACGCCGCGTGTGGCGTAGGGCTCGCCTTCCTGGGTGACCACTTGGGCGCGAATCTCTACCTGGCGGTGGTCTTGGCGCTTGGTCTACGTCTCTTCCGCACGGCGGCCGCCCTCAGACGGCTGGTCTTCACCTGAGCAGATGGGGCCCCGCCGCCACATCACTGCGTCACGCCAGGGGCGGGGAGGCCCCAGGCGCCGGTGGGGATGGGTGGTGCTGCTCTTCTGTACCGCTCTGGGTTTCTTGCTGGTGGCGCAGGGTGGCTCCGGGCCGGAGGAGAGGCGCAACCTGCACACGCTGGATGTGGTGGAACTGGTCGGGCTGGTGGAGAACTTGAGCAGAGAAACGACTGCACTGCGGGAAGAGGCGGCCGACCTCGCCATACGGCTGGCTGAGCGTCAGTCCCAGTTCGCTTCTGAGGCCGTACTGACTTCGCAAGAGGAGGGTGACGTCGAAGCGCTGGAGTTGCTGGTGGGGCTTCGCGAGGGGAGGGGACCCGGCATTGTTCTCGAGATCTCCGACTCCCTGGGAGAGCTCACACCGTTTGATCTCGAGCAGTTGGTGGCCGAATTGCGGTCGTCGGGAGCGGAGGCCATCGTGCTCAACGCAGTTCGCCTGGAGGTCAATGCTCACTTCGCGGGCGTTTCACCCTCGCTGACAGCCAACGGGCAGAGAGTGCAGCAACCGTACATCGTGCAGGCGATCGGCCCTCCGGATGCTCTGGCCCTGTCGCTGGAGCTGCCCGGTGGTCTGCTCTCTGCTCTCCGCGCCCTGCCCGGCGTCAGGGCATCGCTCCACGTGGAAGACGTCATCACTGTTCCTTCCCGCTCCCGAGTCGGCACGCTCTTCGAGTATGCGACGCGACCCACAGAGTAGTGGACGCGGGGCACGCCGTTCACCGCGTCGCTGGGGGCCTGCAGTGGCGGCCCTGCTACTGGTGCTCGCAGGCTTGGTGGCAGCCGATTTCGCGCTCTCGCAAGGAGCCGTGCACCATGGTGTTCATATATGGGGGGTGGACGTGTCCGGGGCGTCCCCAACAGAAATAGCCGTGCGCATGGCGGACAGGCCGGCCGCCCTTCTGGGTACGCCCCTCACGGTGAGCGTTGCGGAGAATGACGGAGAAATCCTCTTGGTGCCGGCAGACATGGGCTTGCGGCTCGACCTGACTGGGACCACGGCGGAGGCCATGGCACAGGGACGGTCCGGTGGCCCTCTGCGCGCCGCTATCGAGCGCTTGGGACTGTGGCTACGCCCGGTCAACCTCGCGCCCGTGCTTGGCCTGGACTCGGTTCGGTGGCAGGCGGCCTGCGATGAGCTGGCACTGCGTGTGGAGCGGATGGCGGAAGATGCCCAGCTCATTCTGCAGGATGGGGAGCCCAAGGTGGTGGCTGCAGTCATCGGGTTGGTCATCGATCGCGCGGAGCTCGAGCGCCGCGTGCGCCACGCTGTACTGTCCGGGTCGGGCTCGGTGGAATGCCCCCACCTCGTTGTGCAGCCGGAAGTGAGCACGGAGGAGGCCGTCGCGGCGCTGGCTGCCGCCAGAGGGTTCTTCTCCGCCGCGGTCACCGTGCGCTATCAAGCCCTGTCCATCGACATCACACGCGAGGAACTGCTGCGGATCGCCGGATTCCTCCCCACGGCAACGACGACCGGCCGACCCGTGACGGTGGATACCGAGGCGGGCCGCGCCCTGCTGTCACAGAAGCTGGCGGTGTTTGAACGTGAGGCGGTCGATGCCCAGGTGGTGCCCTCGGCCGATGGACATTCTTACACAGTGGTGCCCAGCCAGGACGGCATCGCCGTGGATTGGGAGAAGCTGATCCGCGCCATCGATGAGCTCGCCCTGGCCCGCGACCGCCCGTACGTGCCGCTTCCCGTCATCGTCACACACCCCAAGCTCACCTCGCTGGATGCCGAGTTGCTCAAGGATCGCCTGCCCGTGGCCAGCTTCACAACCTACTTTTCCCCGGATAACGCGGCGCGCGTCAACAACATTCGGCAGGTGGCTCAGATGTTGGACGGCCGAGTCATCCGGCCGGGGGAGACCTTCTCCTTCAACGAAGCCGTGGGTCCCAGGACCAAGGCCGCCGGCTTCGACGAGGCGCCCGTCATCAGCAACGGTGTCCTCACGCCGGGGGTGGGAGGCGGCATCTGCCAGGTCTCCACCACCCTGTTCAATGCCGCTCTGCTGGCAGGACTGCCCATCGTGGAACGATCGCCTCACTCCTTCTACATTGAGCGCTACCCGGTGGGCCGCGACGCCACCGTCTCCTATGGCGCCCAGGACCTGCGCTTCACCAATGACACGGACAACCTCCTCATTCTCAGCCTGGAGGCGGGGCAGGACTACGTGCTGGCCACGTTTTCCGCCACGCACTGGGACCGGCACGGCGTGTGTGAAGAAGCGGAGATCAGCAACGTGCGACCGCCCCACAGCACGGCCGACCACCCGCGCATGTACCTGGATCCCGAATTGGGGCCGGGACAGCGATCGGAGGTGGAGGAGGGCATAAAGGCGCGCACCGTGCGCGTGACTCGCCGGGTCTATTCCGAGGACGGCGCGCTGCTCTGGGAGGACTCGTTCTTGAGCGAGTATGCGCCAAAGGAGTGGGTGGTGCGAGTGGGGGCGTGAAGCACCATGGGCCCTGCCGGCTCGCGTGTGGGCGGGCAAGGGCGCTCACACGCCCGTTGTGAGCGTCACACCGCGGCGGTGCGGGCGATGACCTGCTTGCAGATGGTCTTCAAGGTCTCGAACACACCCATCCCTGTGAGAGCCGAGGACTCCAACACCGGAGCATTGGTGTGGTTGAGAAGGTCGGAGAGGTCTTGGGGGGAGAATATCTCAGGAAGATCCCTCTTGTTCAGTTGCAGCACGGTGGCCAAGCGGTTGAGCTCGTCCCCCTGTGACCTGATGTTGTCCCACAGATTGAGGTAGCTCTCCACGTTCTCGTCCAGACGGCAGATCTGGCTGTCCACCACGAACACCACGCCGTCGACCCCCTGCAGCACCAACCGCCGCGAGGCGTTGTAGTGCGACTGCCCGGGAACGGTGTAGAGGTGGAACCTGGTCTTCATGCCTTTGACCGACCCCAGGGACAGTGGGAGGAAGTCGAAGTAGAGGGTGCGTTCCTCCTCGGTGGCGATGCTCACCAGCTTGCCGCGGGTGTTGGGGTTGACCTTCTTGTGAATGTACTGGATATTGGTGGTCTTCCCACACAGTCCACAGCCGTAGTAGACGATCTTGTAGTTGATCTCCCGGGCGGCGAAATTGATCAAAGGCATAGCACTTAGTCCACCCCTCCGAAGAGATCGTCCACTGCTTCTGAGGCTTCCACGGTGTACTGCTTGTCAACTACAGCGAGGTCGATGTCCTCCTCCGCCGCGCGGAACAGCGGCCCCAAAGCCTCAATGGCCCGAGCCGTGTAAAGCCTCACCTTCCCCACCTGAGTATCGCGACCGAAAGCCACCACCAGCAACACTCTATCCGTCACCTGCGCCACGTGCAGGTTGGAGTTCCGTCCTTCGTGGAAGAGCAGCGTGAACTCCCGCTCATTGAGAACGGCCGCCAGTTGTTGAGTGGCGGCAAAGGAACTGGCTGCCAGCGAAGCCAGCGACAACATGTCCGATTGGGCGTCCGCCGGCGAACAGGTGATGGGCTGACCGCTGGTGGAGACGATGGAGATGAAGCGAACCCCCGATGATGCATGGAGATCATTGAGGATCTGATCCACCAACCTCATGCGTCTGCTGCTTATGACGAGGCCCCTGCGGAGCGCCAAAGCGACTACCTTCCCCCGGTGGTTCCCTTGTCCGAGAGTATAACAACACTGCAGGTCAAGCTGACCCACAGTCGCGCTTCCGGTCCCGGGAATGCCCAAGACAGGGCTTCGGCAGAGCGCCGGGTGGCCTGTGTTATGATGGATGTGGCTCTGCAGGCTCGAAAGGAGAGGTAGTGAACCCCAAGGACTTCAGGTTCCACAAGGAGCATGACTGGGTCCGTGTGGAGGGTGATATCGCCGCTTTCGGCGTCACCGATTACGCGCAGAAGACACTGGGTGACATTGTATATGTGGAATTGCCGGAAGTGGGCACGGAAGTGGCGGCAAATGATTCCTATGCTGAAGTCGAGTCGGTGAAAGCGGTTTCAGACGTCATCAGCCCGCTGAGTGGAATTGTCGTTGAGATCAACGAAGAGGCAGTTGATGCCCCGGAGATCATCAACAAGAGCCCTTATGATGAGGGTTGGCTGGTGAGGGTACGCTATTCGAACCCTGCAGAACTAGATGACCTTATGACGTATGACGAGTATGAGCAGATGGTGCGTGAGCTGGAGACCTGATGGATGCTGACGACTCATTCCAGGTTCTGATCGGGATTCAGTCTTACACGGACGACGAGCTGAAGTCTTTGGCTGCGCAGCTGGAACTTGAGGAGAAGGATATCTCCCGCCGACGGAGGATCCTCCACGGTAAGCTGGATATCCTGCGGGCCGAGATGGTTCGTAGGCTGCGTGACAAGCGCGGCGCGGGGGGGACGTTGGTGGGAGAGGATGACATCGCTCGCCTGTCGGAGATACTGAGCACGCGCTCGGGAAAGTGGCAGCCACCCAGCCCGCCCGGGGAGGACTGACCGGGCCGGGGACGGGTGTCATAGAATCGAATGATCCTATCGGTTGGCGGGGGTATCCAACGGAAGAGGGGGGTTCGGTGGCAGGGATAGTCTCACGAGGCGTTGGCGCAATCAGAGCCGTGTTCATGCAGGCAACAGCGGGGATTCGGGAAGAGCGTGTGATCCGCTACATGCTCAACGAGATGCAGAGAGGCAAAGCCTACGACGAGATCGTGGGCGAGGCGTACGTTGTCAACCACACCACGGCGGAATCACGGGCCCGTTTGGTGGAGAACCCTCGCATCCTGAGTGGTATTGAAGACCAGTTGGCCGGTGGGCGCTACACGTACAAAGTCGACTACGCCACCGTTCGCGCCACCGACAGGACCGAATAGCCGTAGGAGCCACTGACAACGAATGATCGCCTGTGCCAAATGTGGGTTTGAAGCGGACGAGAACGCCAACTTCTGCAGTCGTTGCGGCGCCCGCCTCTCGGAGCGTGATGCGTCAGAGCACACGGCTGTGTTCGACGCTCCGTTGCTGGAGGATGACCTTGACGCAACTCTGGAGCATGAAGAAGCATCTTTCCGTTCTCCCGTTCTGATCATCCGCTCCGGTGGTGGGAGAGAGGGAGAGGAGGTCGCCGTGGCCGGTGATGTCCTCACCATCGGCCGCAATCCGGAGAGCGGGCTCTTTCTTGATGACATTACCGTGTCGCGGCACCACGCTCGTGTCGTGCGGGACCCTGCCGGTTTTGCCATAGAAGATCTCAACAGCCTCAACGGTACTTACGTGAATCGGCGCCCTGTTGAGCGTCAGCACCTCCACCACACGGACGAGGTGCAGATAGGGAAGTTCAAGCTGGTATTCTTGGAGCCACGCAGTTGACCAGGTTGGAAGGAAGCCGTGAGCAGTCCTCAGGTGGGTCCGGCGGTTCTTCGGCCGTGCCGTCTGGTGACGGCCTGCTGACCATCGGCCAGGTGGTCCATGCGCTTGAAGCTGAGTTTCCAGACCTAAGCATAAGCAAGATCCGCTACTTGGAGGAGCGGGCATTGCTGGCTCCACAGCGTACTCCCGGCGGCTACCGCAAGTACTCACAGCAAGACGTGCGCCGGTTGCGCGTGGTTCTATCGCTGCAGCGCGACGAGTTCCTTCCCCTGGAGATCATTCGCGAGCGCCTGCAGCGGGGACTCGATGAGGGCGTCGGGACCCGGCTTGCCGCGGCTTCGCTCCACGTGGAAAGCGCCGCCGTGCTCAAGCGTGAAGAGCGCCTGGTCGCCTGGGAAGAGGCATTGGAGATCAGCGGCGTGAGCGACAGCTTCATGCGACAGTTGGTTGACTACCGCTTGGTGGACCGTTATGCGGATGGCCTGGGGGGGTACCGGCTCTCAGAGTCGGACGTAGAGGTCGCCCGCATCTGCAGCGGCTTGGCTCGTTTTGGCGTCGAAGCGCGTAATCTCCGTTTGATGCGCTCAGCCGTGGAGAGGGAAGTGTCCGTTATTGAGCATGTCACCTCTCCCGCACTGCGGTCTGGGCACCACGAGCGCCGGGAGGAGGGGGAACGCCAAGTCGTCGATCTCGGCGCCCTGCTCAGCGCCCTGTACCAGTTGCTGCTCTACCGAGATATGAGTGGCCTGATCAAGACCGGTCGTGGGACTCGGCAATAGCCGCCTCACCTCTATGTCGCACCGTTGACCGGCGCGAAACGGCGAAAGAGCAGGCGTGGGTGAGACTCGATCGTAAGAAGCAATGAGGCCCCGCTCCTTGAGGAGCGGGGCCTCACGTCATCTGTGACGTCAACGAACCTCCGAGAGCGCCACCGGGTGGCGTCCATCGTCGGTTAACCGGCAGCTAAAGGCGTTTGCCACCCCCGGTCCAGAGTTCGCCGCGTCTACTCGGCAATGTATCTATGTGGACCACCTCCTTTCAGACGCTGGCTACACTTTAGCGCCGCCCGCAGGAGGATACAAGTGGCGCCGGGGAGGGGAGCGACCTTTCCGCGACGCGAAAGGCGCGGTCTTGAGTCAGCTTTACATAATGTTGATTATCGCGCATAGCGCACGCGCGGGGGGGAGGATCGGTTTGGTCTCAGGCTGCCAGATCAGAAGGCCTTGCGGCTGAGCAGCGCCCGCAACCGGCCAAGAGCTTTGGTCTGCTCGCGGGAGATGGTCCGTTGACTCACGCCCATTTCCTGCGCCACTTCGCGCTGCGACAACTCCTTGAAGAAAAGCAGGTAAACCAGGCGTTTTTGCATCTCGGAGAGCTTGGCCAGGGCTTGGTACAGGGAGATGCGCTCTTCAATGGGCAGCGTGAAGCTCTCGTAGCGCAGCGCCCGCACACGGCTGGCATCGGGTTGGCCGACTCCATCGCCGTCTTGTTCTGATGTCTCGCCTAGGAACTGGAGATCCAGTTGCGCGTAGACACGAAGAACCTCGAGCAGGCCCTCCTCGGTGACGTTGACCTCAGCGGCCAGTTCCTGCACAGAAGGCAATCGTTGCTGGCGCTCGAAGAAACGCGCCTGGGCGCTCTGGATGTCGTGATACAGGGTCCGGGCCCAGCGCGGTTGCCGAAGCAGGAGGTTGTCGCGCAGATGATGGCGCACCTCCCCATCAATGATCGCCACTGTATAGGTGGCAAAACTAAGACCGCGATCCCGGTCGAAGCGCTGCGCTGCTTTGAGCAGCCCTAGACGGGCCACCTGCAGTAGGTCCTCTTCTGGTTCCTTGGCATGCGTGAAGCGCCGCAGCACGTGGTAGAGCAGCCCGGTGTTGTTGTCCAGAAGGGCATCCAGGCAACGGGTGCATGCGGTGTCCTGATAGCAGCTGACCAAGTCGAGGTTGGTGGTGTCCGCGAGATTGTCGTTACGACAGCGCAGGGCTACCGGCCTCCCCGTAGGCCGGGGAGCGACCGGCTTGTCGGCGAGATCAAGCAGCGCGGGACTGCGCTTCCCCAGTGCGGTAGCGTACAGGGTCATGTGAGCTTCACTTCACCAGATCCATCATGCTGAACATGGGTAGGTACATGGAGATGACTATCACTCCGACCATCCCCCCCACGAAAATCATCATCACCGGCTCCAGAATGGAGGTCAGCTGCTTGATGACCGCGTCCACTTCATCCTCGTAGAAATCGGCGATCTTGTGCAACATGTTGTCCAAGGCACCTGTCTCCTCACCGATGGCAATCATGTGTGTCACCATGGGCGGGAACACCTTTGCCTCCTCAAGCGGGCGCGCGATGGACTCGCCGCCACGGATCTTGGCTTTTGTCTGCTCCATGGCCCGCTCGATCACCACGTTGCCGGCCGTTTTGCCTGTGATGTCCAGGGATTGGAGGATGGGGACTCCCGAGCTGGCCAATGTGGCCAACGTGCGACTGAAGCGCGCCACGGCCAGCTTCTGCACGATCTCGCCTATGCGCATGGGTATGTGGAGCTTGAAGCGATCCCACGCGGCCGCGCCCTGTGGCGTGCGCTTGAGGTAGCGGAGGCCCAGCACGAGACCCACGACGCAGGGAATGATGACGAACCACCAGCCCTTCAAGAAATCGCTGATGCCGACCATGGCCCGCGTCAAGCCCGGCAACTCGCCACCCAGTTGGTCAAACATGTCCGCGAAGATGGGGATGATGAAAAGGATCATGCCGATGAGGACGAGGATAGAGAACACGCCTATCAGAGTGGGGTAGGCCATGGCCGATTTCACTGTGCGCTGCAGGCTGTCCTGCTTCTCGAGCTGCGTAGCCAGACGGTCGAGGGTGACATCCAGCACGCCACCCGTCTCCCCCGCCCTCACCATGGAGACGTAGAGCCGGTCGAACGCAGCCGGGTGCTTCTCCATAGCATCTGAGATGGGCAGGCCGGCTTCGACGTCGGCTTTGACCAGGGAGATGATGTGCTTGAAACGCGCGTTCTGCGTCTGAGACTCCAGGACATACAACGCGCGCAAGATGGCGAGGCCGGCGCCGATCATGGTTGCAAACTGCCGGCTGAACACGACCTTGTCCCGAAGCTTGATGCGACTCATGCTCTGCATCTTCTCGTCCAGGCCGGCGAAGAGACTGGTTCGTTTCTCGTCCAACGCCAGAACGGTCAGCCCCCTGCGCCTCAGCTCCGCCGCAGCCGCCATCTTGGAAGCGCCGTCGATTATGCCCTTCACCGGACTGCCCTGCGGAGGCCGGGCTGTGTACTCATAGGTTGCCATTGGTCACTGTCTCCCTGCGCTCAGGTGCATCCGGCTAGGCGGCACCGGACATGATCAGCCTGCCGAGATCTTCAGGATTGGAGGAACGGGTCTCCGCCAGTTCCCGGCTGATGAGCTTGCGCCGCACCAAGTCGGCAAGGGCGAAGTCCATGGTCTGCATGCCATATTTGCTGCCCGTCTGCATCACCGTGTATATCTGGTGCGTCTTGCCCTCGCGGACGAGATTGCGCACGGCCGGCGTGGGAACCAGCACCTCACAGGCCGCCACCCGTCCGTGGCCGTCGCGCCGGGGCAGCAACTGCTGTGTGACGATGCCCTGGATGGTCGAGGCGATCTGCACACGGATCTGCTCTTGCTGGTGAGGCGGGAAGACGTCGATCATGCGGTCGATGGACTGCGGGCAGTCCTGTGTGTGAAGGGTAGCGAACACCAGATGGCCGGTCTCGGCAGCGGTGAGAGCCGTCTGGATGGTCTCCAGATCTCGCATCTCACCTACCAGTATGACATCCGGGTCTTGGCGCAGGACCGACTTCAGGGCGCGCCCGAACCCCTTGGTATCCGTGCCCACTTCGCGCTGGTTGACCAAGCATTTCTTGTGCGCGTGGAGGAACTCGATGGGGTCCTCGATGGTCATGATGTGCTCGCTGCGATTGGAGTTGATCTCATCGATGATCGCGGCGAGCGTGGTGGACTTGCCGGACCCGGTGGGACCGGTGACCAGCACAAAACCGCGCGGCTTCTGCGAGAAGCTGTGGACGACCTTTGGCAGCCCCAGACTGTCGATAGTCAGGATCTTGAGGGGCACCAAGCGGAACGCGGCTCCCAGGCTGTTGCGCTGGAAGTACACGTTGACGCGGAAGCGGGCACGGCCCGGCATGGAATAGGAGAAATCGATCTCCCAGTCGGTCTCCAGCTTCTGCCTCTGATCCTGGGTCAGGATGCTGTAGATGAGATCCCGCGTCTCCGGAGGTGTCAGCGGAGGGTAGGGCAGGTGAGTGAGGTGGCCGTGCACCCTCACCGTGGGGGGTATGCCCACGGACAGGTGCAGATCTGATGCGTCGAGATCCACCACCTGGACAAGAATGTCAATGAGATCCATCTGCCACCTCCGTAGCACCGAGAGATCGGTCTAGACGATGACCCGCGCGATCTCCTCGACGCTTGTCAGTCCCTCAAGCACCTTGTCAATTCCGTCTTCCCGAAGCCCGAGCATGCCTTCGGCCACGGCGACCCTGCCGATTTCATCGGCACTCTTGCGCTCAACCGTGAGTCTCTCGATAGCCTCAGAGACCGGCATCACCTCGTAGATCCCTAGGCGTCCTCGATACCCGGTGTGGTTGCAGCGCCGGCACCCCACAGCGCGGTAGAGAGTGACTTCTTCCCAGCCGTCGACAGCCTCCTGGGGGAAGTCACTCCGTTGCAGCATTTCCCTGGTGGGCCTGTAGGGCTCCTTGCAGTGATCGCATAGGCGCCGGGCCAAGCGCTGGGCCAGCACGCAGTCCACGGCGGATGCGGTCAAGAAGGGCTCTATGCCCATCTCCGTGAGCCTGCTGAGCGCGCCGGGCGCGTCATTGGTGTGGAGCGTGCTGAGCACCAAGTGCCCTGTCAGAGCCGATTCGACGGCGATCTGCGCCGTTTCCCTGTCCCGGATCTCCCCGATCATGATGATGTCCGGATCGCAGCGTAGGATGGAGCGAAGGCCGGCAGCAAAGGTCAGCCCCGCCCTGGGATTCACGTGCACCTGGTTGATTCGGTTCAGGCGGTACTCAACCGGGTCCTCCACGGTGATGATGTTCTTTTCCGGTGAGTTGAGGATGTTGAGCGTGGCATAGAGCGTGGTGGATTTGCCGGATCCGGTTGGACCGGTCACCAGGATGGCCCCGTACGGCTTGGTGAATGACTTGCGGTAGCGGGCCAGCGCCTTCTCAGAGAAGCCGAGGTCCTCCAAACGAAGCATGACGTTGGAGCGATCCAGAAGGCGGATGACGATCTTCTCGCCGTAGACCGTTGGCAGCGAGGCCACGCGCATATCGATGGGCTTCCCTCCCACCGTGAGCCCCATGCGCCCGTCCTGCGGCACGCGGCGCTCGGCGATATCCAGGTCCGCCATGATCTTCACGCGGGACAGCACCCCGGACTGCATGCGGTGAGGGATGGACATGGCCTCGTGGAGGACACCGTCGTGGCGGAAGCGGATCAGGAGCTCCTTGGCCTGCGGCTCGAAATGGATGTCCGAGGCTCCATCCTCCACCGCCTGCGCGATAACCCCGTTGACCAGCTTGACGATGGGGGCCTCATCAACCTGTTCCAGAATGTCGTGTATCTCATCAGGGGTCACACGGCTGTCGGCAGGCACGTCCCCATCGATGCTGGTGCCAACCTTGTCTTCCAGTTTGCTCAGGTTGGCAATGCTCTCGAAGATGTCCTCTTCGGGGGCGATGGCGGGCTCGATGTCATAACCAGTGAGAATACGAAGATCATCGATGGCCAGGATGTTGGCCGGATCCACCATGGCCACCAGAATGGTGTGATCATCGACGAATGACACGGGAAGCGCCGCGTAGCGGCGGGCATCTCTCTCCGTGATCAACCCGCCGGCGGAGGCTTCCAGCCGGGCATCCTGCAGATCGACGAAGCGAACGCCCAACTGGTGTCCGCGGGCCTTGGCCAACTGAGAAGGTGTGACCCACTCCTTGGCCACCACGATGTCCCCCATGCGCCGGTGGGAAACCCTCTGCTCCTCAAGTGCCTCGCTCAACTGCTCCGGAGTGATGAGACCCATCTCAATCAGGATCTCACCCATGCGCAGCTTGCTTGACCTTCGTTGAGGGATGTGTTCGGTGGGCAGCTGCATGCTATTCCGCGGACGGAGCCGCGGCGCGCATGGCTTCGCCCGGCGCTTTGGCCCCGGTCCAAAGCTCAAATGACAAAACTGCTTGCTGTACCAGCATCTCCCAACCGTCCATGACCACAGCGCCACTGTCGCGGGCAGCAGTCACGAGGGTATGGCCCCCGTAACGAAGGTCCATGACAAATTGGCCTTCGTGGAAGATATCGTCAGCGAGCCCCAAATCCTTGACGTTTGGATCACATATTCCGGCCGACGTGGCATTGATGATGAGACCAGCGGTCGAGGCCGCCTCGCGCAGGCCGTCCGCCGTGACCACCCGGCAGTTGCGCAGGCCCCAGTTGCGGACGGCCTGGGCCAGTTCCTCTGCTCGCTGCGGAGTACGGTTCCACAGCAAAAGGCCGGCAACGCCCCAGTCGGCAAGTGCCGCAGCTACCGCCCGGGCGGCGCCCCCGGCACCCAGCAGCAGCACGCCGGTTTCGCTCGGGCTGCCATGCCATTGACTCCGCAAGACGCCCAGAAAACCGGCGCTGTCGGTGTTGTGGCCCACCAAGTGCCCATCGCGGTTCACCACCGTATTGACCGAGCCTATCCGGGCAGCCTGCGGTTCCACTGCGTCCAGCAGGGGGATGATGGCCTGCTTGTGTGGAAGCGTGACGTTGGCCCCTAGGGCGTTCAGGGCACGCAGAGCGCCTACGGCCTCCGGCAGGTTGGACGGAGTCACATCGAAGGCCAGGTAGACGGCAGGCACACCGCAGACCCGGAGTGCAGCGTTCTGCATCGCAGGCGAGAGGGAGTGCGCCACGGGGTGTCCCAACAGCGCGATGAGCTTGGTGGCGGCGGTGATGCATGCCATGACTCTCTCCTTGGCCTCGAACCACGAGGTGCAGGCTACCACGAGACGCGCAGCCGTACCGTACGCCCAAGGGTGGAATCAGGCGGCGCGTGCGCGAGGCGGCGGAAACCGGCGGCGGAAGTCACTGCTGCGGAGCGTCCTCGCTGGCCTTGAGGAACTCGTCGTATGAAGCTGTGAAGAAATGGTGCCCATCGTCCTTGGTGAGGACGTAGTAGAGGTAATCAACGTCTGCAGGCTGGAGAGCGGCTTCCAGGCTGGCCAGTCCCGGGCTGGCGATGGGCCCCGGGGGCAATCCCTTGTACCTACGGGTGTTATATGGAGAATCGACCTCGAGGTCACTCTGCGTGAGGGCACCTGTCCACTTTGTGAGAGCGAAGCGCACCGTGGCGTCTATGTCCAGGCGCATGTCCAGCTTCAGCCGATTGTAGACAACGGCAGCCACCAGGGCTCGCTCCTCCGGCACAGCCGTCTCCTTTTCGATCATCGACGCGATGGTCACGATCTCATACGGGGAGACACCCAAGGTGGCGGCTCTGTCCCACGGCAGGGAATCGGTGTACGCCGAGAAGGCTTCCAGCTGGGCGGCAATGAGCGCTTCCGCCGGCCGTTGCGGCGCGACGTAGTAGGTGCTGGGGAAGAGCAGGCCTTCCAAGTCCGCGACCTCAACCGTCTCACCGCCCACCCGGGGGACCGTGAAGTCTTGCGGCCTACGTGCCAGCCTCTCGTATTCCTCGCCGCCCACGGTGCTCTTCTCGGTGAGTCGCTCACTCACTTGGTCAATGGAAAGGCCCTCCGGTATGGTGAGTTTCGCCTCTTCGCTCTGCTCTCCCTCCGCCAGTTTTCGGACCACTTCCCCCATGTCCTCACCCGGAGTGAGCTCGTAGATCCCCGGCTTCAGTTCCGCCTCAACGCCTTGACGGCGAACCTCAGCCAGGAAGGCCTTGCCCGAGACCACGACGCCCTGTTCCTGCAGCAGCTCCCCGATCTGCACCGCCGAAAGCCCGGAAGAGATGGCAATCTGCCGGGGGTTGCGATCGGCCGGCGCCGTGCTGGTGGTCGACTCCGGGCCTCCCGTTCCAAGCAGCGACACCACGGTCACCACTACGGCGGCCAGAAGGACCACGAAGCCCGCCACCGCGAGCAATCTGGGCCGGTTCCTCACGACGTGCCCCATTTCGCATCGAGGTAGTTCTGCAGCATGAAGGCCGCGGCTACGGCGTCGGCATGACCCGTCCCCGGCTTGAGTTCCCTGGCCAGTTTGGTGGTGAAGCGCTCGTCCCAGGTCACAATGGGGATGGTTGCAGTATTCCGCAGCAGGCCCACCACTTCCCGGCTCCTGGCGGCCTGGCGGCTGTCTCCTCCGCGCAAGGGCCGTGGGATACCCACCACCACGGCGGTGGCCTCGTGCTCCGCGGCGATGCGCAGCACCTCGCTCCCCAGCGCCTGACGGTCAGTCTCCTCGATGACGGTCAGCGGCCTGCAGGCAATACCCACCACGTCAGAGACGGCCACGCCGGTACGGCGATCGCCAACGTCAATACCCAGGATTCTGCCCACCTAGCCCGCGAACGCCCGCGTCACCGCCGTGCGCACTTCCTCCAGCGCCTGGCCCAACCTGGCAGAGTCCCCTCCACCGGCACGGCCTAGCGTTGGGCTGCCTCCACCCCGTGCCCCCAGGGTCTGCGCAACCTGTTTCACCAGATTGCCGGCGTGGACGCCATCCAGGCCTTTGCTGCAGGAGATGGCCAGCAGTGCACCACCGTCGGTCTTTGCGCCCAGTGCCACCACTGCCGGCGCAACCTTATCGCGGACTTGATCCACCAACGTCAGCAATTGCTCCATATCACGAGCGGGAGCTTCCGCCGCCACCAGGCGCGCCTTCCCCAGATCCGCGGCGGTGGCCGCGAGGTCGTTGGCAGCATCCTTTGCCTTGCCCGACCTCAGATCCTTCGTCTCCTCGATGAGGGCCGCGAGTTGCTCCTGCAGCTTGCGGATACCCGTGAGCAGCTGGTCTTCCTGCGACAGGTTGAGCTGCAGCGCCGCATCACTCACCATGCCGTCTCGCTGCCGGTAGTAGTCGACCGCCTTGCGCCCGGTGACCGCCTCAATGCGGCGGACATTGGCGCCCACGCTACTCTCGCTCAGGATCTTGAACAACCCTATCTCGCTGGTGCGACCCACGTGCGTGCCGCCACAGAGCTCGCGGCTGAAGTTGTCCACCTCCACCACGCGTACGAAGTCACCGTACTTCTCGTCGAACAGCGCCATGGCGCCCAGGTCACGCGCGTGCTCCAGGGTGGTGGTGAAGGTGCGCACGGCGTGGTCCTCCACGATCTTCCTGTTGACGATCTCCTCCACGGCACGCAACCTGTCCGAGCCCACCGGCTCGTGGTAGGAGAAGTCGAATCTCATCTTGTCGCTGCGCACGGCCGAGCCGGCCTGGTGTACGTCCTTGCCCAGCGTTTGCTGCAACGCGTACTGAAGCAGATGCGTCCCGGTGTGGTTGGCGGCCACGGAATGGCGATGGGTAGTGGAGATGGCGGCCTTCACCCGGGTGTCCTCCAGCAGTCTGCCCTCCACCGGGCGGGCCACGATCACCTGGACTTCGCCGTGCTGCTGCACGTCCACCACCTCGGCGCGGCCGGTGTCGGACTCGATCCAGCCCACGTCGGCGATCTGCCCACCCTTCTCCGCGTAGAAGGGGCTCTCCCGCAGGGCCACCAGCAACTTGTCGCCCAAGGGCCGCACCTTCTCGATGACGGTGTAGAGCTCATCGCGCTCGTAGCCCTGGAACTCGGTGGGCTGCTCCACTTCCCGGGCGAAGTCGATGAGAGCCTGCTGGGAGTCGCTCACTCCCCGCTGAGAAACCCGGGCCCTTTCGCGCTGCTCCTCCATGGCCGCCTCAAAACCGGCCAGGTCGAGCTCCAATCCCTGTTCGGCCAGCAACTCACGGGTGACCTCCACCGGAAAACCGTAGGTGTCATGCAGCACGAAGGCCACGCGGCCGGCCAGCACCGTGTTCTCCGCCTCCCGCGCTCTCTCCATCTCCTGCTCCAACAACACCAGTCCCTGGTCCAGCGTGCGGTTGAAGCGTTGCTCCTCCGTCTCCACGATGCGCAGCACTGCGTCCCTGCGCTGCACCAGTTCCGGGTAGGCATCACCCAACATGTCAATGACGCGCTGTGCGAACCGCGCCAGGAACGGAGGCTCTATCTGGGCAGTGCGGCCCATGCGGGCGGCACGCCGAATCACGCGCCGCAGCACGTAGCTGCGGCCCTCATTGCCGGGCAGCACTCCGTCGGCGATGAGGAAGGTCATGGCACGGGCATGATCCGCCAGCACGCGTAGGGCAACATCTGTCCGCGTCTCTTGACCGAGCTTCCTTCCCGAGATCTCCTCGCCAAGGCTGATGAGCGGATAGAACACATCCGTGTGGAAGACGGAGGGCACACCCTGGCTGATGGCGGCGATGCGCTCCAGGCCCATGCCGGTATCGATGTTGTTGAACGGCAACGGGGCGAGGCCGCCGTTGGCGTCCATGTTGTATTCCGTGAAGACCAAGTTCCAGTACTCCAGGTAGCGATCACACTCGCAACCCGGGCGGCAATCCGGACTGCCACAACCGAAGCCGGGACCTTGGTCGTAGTAGATCTCTGAGCAGGGGCCGCAGGGACCGGAGGCGCCGGTGGGCCCCCAGAAGTTGTCGCTGCGGGGCAGTCCCACCATGCGCTCCCGTGGGATCCCCACGGCCGCCCAAGCCTCCACGGCCTGGGTATCCGGTGGCACTTGGTCGTCCCCCATGAAGTAGGAGATCCAGAGCCGATCCGCCGGGTAGCCCAGATGCTCGGTGGAGAACTGGAAGCCGAAGCGGATGGCCTCTGCTTTGAAGTAGTCCCCCACGGAGAAGTTGCCCAACATCTCGAAGAAAGTGCAGTGGCGGGAGGTCAGCCCCACGCGGTCGATGTCTGTGGTGCGGAAGCACTTCTGCACGCTGGTCAACCGTCGCGAGGGGGGCTCGGCGGTACCGAGGAAGTACGGCTTGAACTGCTGCATGCCCGCCGTGGTCAGCAGCACCGAGGGATCGCGGTGGGGAACGAGCGAAGAACTCGGGACCAGCAGATGACCCTGAGTCACGAAATAGTCAAGGTACAGCTTGCGTAGCTCGGATGTCTTCAAGGGGCAAAACCTCTCACCGTCGATGTCCTACAGCCGCGTGTCGTGTTCGCCTTCTCCCACTATCGTCTGCCTGAGAACGTCGACGGCCTTGCGTATCAGCCGCGAAACGTGCATCTGCGAGATGCCCACCCGAGCCGCTATCTGCGTCTGCGTCATGCCTTCGAAGAAACGCAGGTGCAGTATCAACCGCTCTCTCTCATCCAGATGCTCCATCGCCGGCGCCAGGAAGCGCCTCTGCTCCACCAGTTCATAGGCACCCTCTTCGCCACCCAGGCAATCCGCAATCTCGAAAGCGTCCTCCTCCTCCGAGGTACCGCTCCCGTAGATCGAGAGGGAATTATAGGCCCTTCCGCTCTCCAGCGCCTCAAGGACTTCCTCTTCGCTCACGCCACACGCTTTGGCCATGTCCGCGATGGAGGGCGAACGATTGAGATCGACCGTCAACTGCTCCACTACTCGGTTCAGTCTGACGTTGAGGTCCTGCAGGGCCCGGGGGACTTTGACC
The DNA here is from genome assembly GCA_012719395.1 of Gaiellales bacterium. Lineage (GTDB taxonomy): Bacteria > Actinomycetota > Thermoleophilia > RBG-16-64-13 > RBG-16-64-13 > JAAYAL01. Next base: position 62,872 of record JAAYAL010000016.1, read on the forward strand.
GCCCAACCCTTGTCACGGAAGTAGCGCTTGATCTCGCCCATGATGGTTGGAGTGGCATACGTGGACAGCTCCACACCCCTATCGGGATCGAAGCGATCGATGGCTTTGATCAAACCGATGGACCCCACCTGTATGAGATCCTCCACCGGCTGGCCGCGAGAGGCAAAACGGCGCGCCAAACCGCGCACCAGTGGCAGATAGCGGGTGATCAGCTCTTCCCGGGCGCCCTGGTCGTGCTCTTGGCGTATGCGACGGAGAAGCACCTTCTCAGGCAGGTCCCGTGGGGGAGGCTCCAACGGGTCCACCATAGAACGCCCTGCGGCAGCAGCGTGCTTCGGTTCACCCATCACAGCGGCACATCTTGGTGAGCCGGAGGGAGAAGCCCGCCGGCGTTTCGCGCTCCAGGCCACAGTCGTCTACCAGCCGCCGCAACACGGTGCCCCGATGCAGCAACGGCATGGAAGCCGTTGCCGGCCGAGAGCGACCTAGGATCTCGGCGCGCAGCCCAGCATCACTCAGCAGACCCAGATACACGTTGATCCGACCATCACCCATCTCAACTTCCATGGTGATCTGGTCTTCCTTGGCCTCCCTGCCCCTGAGCACGTGCTCCACCGCCAGCTGCAGGTCATCCATGGCCTCGAAGGTCATATCAGCCCTGGCTGCCACCCCGCCCAGCACCAAGCGCAACAGGGGAAGGTAGGCAGACGAGTCCGGGAGCGTCAGGCACACGCGATCCAATGGCTCAGCTCCTCCAGCATAAGCGGAGCCAAGTGCGGCTCCGGCCCGCAGGTCACACAGCAGTGGAGCTCTTGTGACCCTCCAGGTACTCCTGGATCTCGTGCTGCTTGACGGCGGCGGCCTCCTTGCCGGCCTGGGTGGCTTCCTGAAGCCTGACCTTGACGTCATCCAGCACACGGCGCGCCTCGCCCGGTACCTCGGGCAAAGCCTCCATCATGGTCTTGCCCTGCTCCTGAGAGATGCGGCGAGCAAGCAGGCATGCACCCACTGCCCCCGCCACCAGCAATGCAAGGAACAACTTACGCATGCTATGCCTCCTTACGCTTGCCTTCGAATAAGGTGGTCACCGCCCGGCTCAGACCGGCGGAGACACCTGCAACCGTCTTCAGCGGTGAGCCCACAGTGTGCTGCACGGCGCGGGTGGTGTTTTCCAGCGCCCCCGTGGCCGCCGCCACATTGCCGGTGATGCTTCCGACGCTGCCCAGTTCCTGGTTGACCTCATCCACTGTGGTCTGCAGCCGATTGAGGATGGGAACCACCTCACGATCGACGTCCTGCACCATGGCACCGGCCGCCGAGAACACACCGGCAAGGCGAATGAGCATGTAGATGAGCCCCAGCCCGAACAGGACGAAGAATACGCCTATAGCTATGCGCATGAAGCTACCAGCATCCACCCCCCAGCTCCTTTCCTCAAGGCCCGCGCGCGCTCAGGACTAACACGGACCTGCGCTTCGGCTTGGCAATCATTATAGACGATGAGCGGAGGTCTCAAGACCTTTCGGCCGGCGGAGGCCACGTTTTGTCAATGATCCCCGACCAGAGCACGTCATCACCTCTGTAGGCCACCGCCACTTGCCCAGGCGCCACGCCGACGGCTGGTTCCGCGAAGCACACGCGAAGCCCCTGCCCCCAGGAGGTGACCGTCGCGGGCCGCGTCCCACCACTGGATCGGTACTGTATGAGAACAGTGTCCCCATCCTCGGCCAACCGTTGACGGACCACATGGCTCACCAGCAGCCCCGCTACCTGCAGGGCCTGGTGCGGCCCCACGACCACCGCCGCGCTCTTTTCCTCCAGTGCCACCACGTAGAGCGCTGCAGGCGCGGAGATGCCCAGCCCCTTGCGCTGCCCCACGGTGAAGTCGAAGAAAGACCCGTGCCGCCCTATCTCCTTCCCCGCCAGGTCCACTATCGCTCCCGGCCGCGCTTCCACTCTCGTACGCAGAAAGCGGCGGTAGTCGTTGTCTGGGATGAAACAAGCCTCCTGGCTCTCCGGGCGGCTTTGCACCGACAGTCCCGCCCGCTGCGCCAACCGCCGCACCTGCTCCTTGCTGAGGTTGCCCAGTGGGAAGAGGCTGCCGGCCAGCAGGTCGGAGCGAACCTGGGCGAGCACATATGATTGATCCTTGCCCGTTGCCAGGCCCCGGCGCAAACGTGGCGGACGGCCACCCATCCGTGCGTAGTGCCCGGTGGCGATGTGCGAGAGGCGGCGTTGCTCAGCCAGGGCTCGCAGCGCGGGGAAGCGTAGGCGCGCGTTGCAGCGCACACAGGGGTTGGGGGTGCGCGCACGCGCGTATTCCTCCACGAAAGGCTCCACCACCTCACGGAGGAATGGGTCGGCGAGGTCCACAAGATGGTGCTCGATGCCCAACTGCTCAGCGGTGGCCCGCGCCGCCAGGATGCTCTCGGCCGAACAGCAGAGATTGGGCCTGTCGCAGGCGGGATCACTCCACAGGGCGAACGTCACGCCCTCCACACGCAGCCCGCTCTGCTGCAGCAGCAGAGCGGCCACAGCGCTGTCCACGCCCCCGCTCAGCCCCACCAGCGCCCCCGTGGCCCCTTCCGGCGGGACGAGAAGGCCTCTGGTCACCATCCTCCGAGGCCGAGAGCCCTACGGAACTCCACCGGTGCCCCCTAGAGCTGTCGGATATTCACCACGTACTGGTTGAACACGGCTTCATCCGCGTAACCTGTGATGAAGTACTGGACGATCCCGTGCGAATCGACGAATGCCGCAAAGGGCGGGTAGTGTGACCCAAGCTGCGTAGTGAGATCACCCAGGCTCTCAGGGTCGTCAAAGTTGTATGACACGAACGACACGTCCTTGTAGCGGGGCGCGAGGGTACCGAGAGACGCCTTCACCAGCTCATCATCCGTGCCGCCGGGCACGTACACCAGGATGACCAAGGGCTTCTGCGTGTTCAGGGCCTGGGCCACCTCAAGAGGTGTCCCTTCTTCGGCCAACAGTTGTGTGAGCCGAGGTGCATCCCCCACCGGGGTGGTGGTGGTCACGGTGGGGGGGGCCGCAGCGGTAGTCGTGGTGGCGGGCTCGTCACTGCAGCCTGCCGACATGAGCACGGCTGCCGCTCCCACGAACAGCGCCAGGGAAAGAAGTACCATGCGAACGGCACACGCCCACGGGACCCTGTATCTCATGACCTCACTCCTCATACGGAAAATGCTCCACCTTGCCGTGTCTGGGTGATCTTGAACCTGCCTAAGCAGGTGGGTGGCTGCTCCTGGAGGGCACTGCTACCGCCCAGAGAAACAAGCCTCCCGATCATCGCGTGTTGGCTCAAGACTGAGCAGATCACGCACAAGGTCGAGCACAACAACTCTACCACAACCCCTTGGCCCCCTCTCAGATGGTCTTGAGCCGCAACTCCTTCATTTGACCATTTGAAACCGATGACGGCGCTCCTGTCAACGGACAGGACCCGCTTTGGGTTTTGGGGAAGGCTATGACATCGCGAATGGAGTCCTCTCCGGCCATCAGCATCACCAGCCGGTCGAGGCCCAGGGCCATGCCGCCGTGAGGAGGGATGCCGTAGTCCATGGCTTCCACCAGGAAGCCAAACTTGGCCGCAATTTCCTCGCTCCCCATACCCAAGGTGGCGAATATTGCCTCCTGCATGGCGGGATCCGACACGCGCAGCGACCCGCTGCCCAGCTCCACGCCGTTGAGCACCAGATCGTAGGCGTGGGTTCCCAGTTCCGCGGGGTGGCGCCCCAAGTCGGCGGCGTCCTGGATGCGCGGCCGGGTGAAGGGGTGGTGCTGCGCTTTCCAGCGCTTCTCGCGCTCGTCGTACTCGAACATGGGGAAGTTCAGCACCCAGGTGAAGCGCCAACCCTCCTTGGGCACCCCCAACCTCTCGGCGAGGTGAACACGGAGCGTCCCCAGACTGGGCTCGAGAACAGGCAGGCGGTCGGCCGCAAAGAGCAGCAGGTCACCGGCCACGGCCCCCATGCGCTGCACGATGCCTTCCATGGTTTCCGGGCTCACAAACTTGGCGATGGGGGAACGGACCCCGCTCTCCTCCACCCAGATTGGAATGAGGCCCTTGGCGCCGTGCACGGCGGCCACACCGGCCACATCATCCACATCCTTGCGTGAGAAGCCGCCGGCCCCTGCCGCGCAGAGACCCCGCACGGCGCCACCGGAGTCAAGGACTTCCGTGAACACCTTGAACCCGCAGTCAGCCACCAGATCGGAGATGTCGGCTATCTCCATGGCAAAGCGGAGATCTGGCTTGTCGCTGCCGAAGCGACGCATGGCCTCACGGTAGTCGAGGCGGGGAAAGGGGATATCCAGTTCCACTCCCAAGGCGTCGGAGAAGACGCGCTGGACCATTCCCTCAACCAGAGCGTAGATGTCTTCTTCCTCAACGAAGCTCATCTCGAGGTCAATCTGCGTGTGCTCGGGCTGCCGGTCGGCCCTGAGGTCTTCGTCACGAAAGGCGCGGGCGATCTGGTAGTAGCGCTCGTATCCGGCGATCATGAGCAGTTGCTTGAACAACTGCGGGGACTGCGGCAGAGCGTAGAAGGCTCCGGCCTGCGTCCTGCTGGGCACGAGGAAGTCCCTCGCGCCCTCGGGTGTGCTCTTGGTCAGGATGGGAGTCTCAACCTCGATGAAAGCGTTCTCCTCGAAATGGCGGCGGGCGGACCGACAAACCTTGTCCCTTAAGCGCAGGTTACGTTGCATCTGCGCGCGCCGCAGATCGATATAGCGGTAGCGCAGCCTCAGGTTATCGTCCACATCCACCCGCTCGTCCGGCAGGAACGGCGGCGTCTTGGCTTCGGCCAGGATGTTCAGTTCCTCCACCAAGATCTCCACCCGGCCGGTGGGCAGATTGGGGTTGATGCGTTCCGGGTCCCTGTTCAGCACCTTTCCCCGGGCCGAGAGCACGAACTCACTGCGCACGGAGTGAGACGCGGCGTGGGCCTGGGCGCCGCGCGCCGGGTCAAACACCAATTGGACCAGACCGGTACGGTCACGGAGATCAACGAAAACCAGGTTCCCGTGGTCCCGCCGGCGGTGCACCCACCCGGCCACCTTGATGGTCTGCCCCACCTGCTGGTCCGATACTAGGCCGCACCACGTGTTCCTGTAGCTCATCCCCGGCTCTCTTCCCATTGGACTATGGTGTTGACGGCGGCCTCCGCCGCCAAGCGCTCTTCGCGGGCCTCCGCCAGATACCGCAGGGTGACCTGTCCCGCCTGCAGCTCCTCGTCTCCCACGATGAGGGCAAAGGCGGCGCCGCTCCGCCCCGCCTGCTTCATCTGCCCCTTCATGCTGCGCATCATGAAGTCCAGGTCAACGGTCACACCGCGCGCGCGCAGGTCGTGAGCCAGGCCAAAGGCCGTCTCCCGCGCCGGCGCGCTCACCGCCACCAGGTAGGCGGCGGGGGCCCGGCTTCTGACCTCCGGTGCGCCGCCGCGGTTCAAGGCCAGCAGGATGCGCTCCACCCCGCTCCCCCATCCCACACCGGGGGTGGGCGGCCCCCCAATGGCCTCCACCAGGTTGTCGTAGCGGCCGCCACCCCCCACGCCGGATTGCGCACCCAGGTTGGCCGCCTGGAACTCAAAAGTGGTACGCGTGTAGTAGTCCATACCTCGCACCAAACGGTGGTCCTCCACGAACTCGACGCCCTGAAGCTCCAGATGGCGCTTCACCGTGTGGTGATGCTCCGCGCACTCCTCGCAGAGGAAGTCCGCCAAGCGAGGGGCCGAGTCCATGACCTCCCGGCAGTACGGTACCTTGCAGTCGAAGCTGCGCAGGGGATTGAGGTCCATGCGTTCGCGGCACTCATCACACAGGTCGCCCTGGTGGGCCTGCAGGAAGGACCGCAGGCGATCGGTATATGGGCGCCGGCAGGCGCGGCAACCCATGGAGTTGAATCTCAACTCTACCCGCATCAGCCCGATCTCCTTATACAGAGCGTGCAGCACCCCGATCACCTCGGCATCCAAGACCGGCGAGTGAGAGCCGAGAGCTTCGACACCCAGTTGGAAGTGCTGGCGGTAGCGGCCGCTCTGCGGCGCCTCGTAGCGGAACATGGGCCAGTAGTACCAGACCTTCACCGGCAACGGTCGGGTGTGCATGCCGTGCTCCACGAAGGCACGCGCGGCCGGCGCCGTTCCCTCCGGCCGCAGAGTCATGCTGCGCCCACCGTTGTCCTCGAAGGTGTACATCTCCTTCCGGACGATGTCGGTGGATTCCCCCACCCCGCGACTGAAGAGCCGGGTTTCCTCGAACAGCGGCGTGTCCAAGCGGCCGTAGCCGTAGCGGGCGAACACGGACGCGGCGCGCTCCAACAGCCAGGTACGTTGTGGCTGGTCCTCCGGCAGGATGTCATACGTGCCCTTGGGCGCCACCACCGGTTCGATACGGGGCCCGGCGGCCCGCCTTGCATCACCCACGGGGGCTCAGTCCTCTGAGGAAGGGGTTGAAGCGCAACTCCTCGCCCAGGGTGGTGGAATCCATGTGCCCCGGATGCACTGGGGTCTCCGGCGGGAACATGTGCATGAGCTTCTTGACGGAGGCTATGAGGAGGTCGAAATCGCCACCCTCCAGATCGGTCCGGCCGATGGACCGATGAAAGAGCAAATCCCCGCAGAAGAGGTGACCGGCGATCTCGAAAGTGAGATCCCCAGGCGAGTGGCCTGGAGTGGCGATGGTGGCTATTCTCAGCTCCCCCACCTCCAGCACGTCCCCGTCCTCCACAAAACGGTCGGGCTCATGCCCGGGCACGCCCTCGAAGCCGGGGAAAGGAATGTAGCTGTCCGGGTCACGCAGCATGGGAGCGATGTACTGCGAGCACGCCACTGGAGCGCTCGAAAGCCGGGCCAGGTCCGCCGCGCCCCCCATGTGATCGAAATGACCGTGCGTCAGGAGTATCTGCTTGTAGGTGAGCCCCCGCTTGCCCGCCACGTCCATCAGCCTGTCCGGCTCTCCCCCGGGATCGATGACACAGGTCAGCCCATCATCATCACTCACCAAGTAACAATTGGCCTGCAGCGGCCCAACAGGGGCGCACACAATCTTCATAGGACTCGAACCTCCGCTTGTGACCTAGGCCCGGCCGAACACCGTGGCGAAGGTCAATTCTAGCAACAGACTGTAGCAGGAGACGGCCGGGCGGATAGCTCCGTCAGTTCGGGGTGACCCGGTACGCATCGTACACGGTGTCAATGCGCCGGATACGCTGCAGGACGGTATCCAGGTACTCAATGTTGGGGACTTCGAACACGAAGCGGTCTCGCACCCGCTGGTCTCCGAGCGTCTGGATATGAGCGGCCAGGATGCTGACACCGCTCTCGCTGAGTGTGCGAGAGATGTCCTCCAGCAGATGGTTGCGATCGTTGGCCTCCACCTGTATCTCCACGCGATAGGAACCCGCGCTCTTCGTGTCCCACGCCACCGAGATGAGCCGTTCCGGGCTCTTGAGCAGGGACTTCAGATTGGGGCAATCCCGACGGTGAACCGTGATACCGCGACCGAGCGAGATGTAGCCCACCACATCGTCTCCGGGCACGGGCCGGCAGCATTGGGGGATGCGGATGGCCACGTCATCCATGCCCTGCACCCGCAACCCCAGTTCATCGGAGGAGGGTTCGGGCTTGGTCCGCTTGGGAAGTGTGGTCACCAGTTCGCTCTTGACCTCGGAGATGCTCTTGTCCAGGCGCTGCATGACCTTGTTCAGCACGTGAGCCACGGGCGTCTTGCCGCCGCCCACGCTGACGAGGAAGTCCTCGCGTTTGGCGAAACCCAAGTCCTTCAGGATCTCCGTCATAGACTCCGAGCGCATGAGCTTCTGGGCGGGAAGACCCTGCTTCCGGAACGCCTCCAGTAGTGCTTCTTTCCCCTGGTGCTCCAGATCCTCCCTGCGTTCCCGCCGGAACCACTGGCGGATCTTGTTGCGGGCGGAGGAGCTCTGCACGAAGCTCAGCCAGTCGCGGGAGGGGCCCGGGGATGACTTGGAGGTGAGGATCTCCACGATATCGCCGGACTGCAGGCGATAGGTCAGCGGCACGATGCGGCCGTTGGCCTTGGCGCCCGTGCAGTGGTGTCCCACGTCGGTGTGGATGGAGTAGGCGAAGTCCACCGGCGTGGAGCCCATGGGCAGCGCTTTGACCGTGCCCTTGGGGGTGAAGACGTAGACCTCATCCTGGAGCAGTTCCACCCGGAGAGAGTCCAGGAACTCGTTGGGGTCCATGGTGTCCGATTGCCACTCCATCACCTGGCGTAGCCAGGTCAACTTGTCCATCTTCTCTTCGGTCCGCGATGTCTCCTTGCCGCCACGTTCCTTGTAGATCCAATGGGCGGCGATCCCGTACTCCGCGGTTTCGTGCATCTCGCGGGTGCGCACCTGAATCTCCAGCGGCTTGCCCTGGGGGCCGATCACCGTGGTGTGCAGCGACTGGTACATGTTGAACTTAGGCATGGCGATATAGTCTTTGAAGCGGCCCGGCAACGGCTTCCACAGCGAGTGGATGATGCCCAGGGCTGCGTAGCAGTCGCGGACCGACGAGACCACGGCGCGCAGGGCCACCAGATCGTAGATCTCGTTGAACTCCTTGCCGCGCCGCGTCATCTTGTCGTAGATGGAGTAGAAGTGCTTGGCCCGCCCCGCGATCTCCGAGTCGACCTTGGCACGGTCCAGTTCACGCTTGAGCACGGCCCTGGCCTCCTCGATGTAGGCCTCCCGATCCGCCCGGCGCTGGTTGACCATCTGCTGGATCTCGGCGTACTTGCGGGGATGCAGCGTTTGGAAGGCCAGGTCCTCCAGTTCCCAGCGGATGGATTCAATACCAAGACGGTGGGCCAGTGGCGCATAGATCTCCAGCGTCTCCTTGGCCTTCTGGATCTGCTTCTCCTTGCCCAGGTAGCACAGCGTGCGCATGTTGTGGAGGCGGTCTGCCAGCTTGATGAGGATCACCCGGATATCCTTGGCCATGGCCACGATCATCTTGCGGATGTTCTCCGCCTGCTGCTCCTCCACGCTGCGGAAGGAGATCTGGCTCAGCTTGGTCACCCCGTCCACCAGGAGCGCGGTCTCGTCCCCGAACTCCTCCCTCACCTGCTCAATACTGATGTCTGTGTCCTCGACGGTGTCGTGCAGGAGGGCGGCGGCGATGGTATAGGAATCCAAGCGAAGCTGAGCGCAGATTGCCGCCACTCCCAGCGGGTGGTGTATGTACTCCTCACCACTGGCCCGCAACTGATGGCGGTGCTGGGAAACGGCCACCTCGAAGGCGTGCGTGATCATGGCTCGGTCAAAGTTGGGGTTGTAGCGCACAACTTGGCGGAACAGGCCATCAAGCAGGGTACGGTCATCCCCTGCCATGCTCGGAGATCCTTCGGCGCTCCCCACCGACGCCCTCACAACGTTCGGCACAGGTTCACCGCCTCTCGATAGGAGGCCACCGCGGACGCGTATCGGGGCACATCATCCGCGTCGATGGAGGTCACCTCGCCGCCCGCGGACGTCAGCCCCATATCACTCAATATACCCCAGGCATGGAGGAGATCATCCGCTGAGGCCAGCACCCCGTGACTCTCCAGCAGAGCGGTGGATACTCGATGAAACGCCTGTGACCGATCCATGCCCGCGCGGAGCGCGCGATACAAGGGAACCATCCAGGTACGCGGATGCTCGGTCAACTGCAGATACTTCTCGGTGAAGCGACGCTCCTCATCTCCGTAGCAGAGGTGAACCACACCGTAGCCGGATTCGAAATGGTGGAGCATGGCCACATGTGCCTGGTTGAAGGGCGGATCGATCACCAGGAGGTGGCGCCGCGATTCCAGCAGGGGCGCTCGTCTCACCGCTGCCGTCCAATCAAGGAAGAGCACGGCTTCCGGGCGCAGTTCCGGCAACCTCGTGCGCCAGCAGAGCCTGCTCACGCAATCGACTCCCGTGACGCCCAAGTCCCGGAGCGGTACACGAGAGGCGACCTGGCGCAGGCGATGAGGCACCGAGACCCCGATCACGCCTACGGGCTCTCCGCTGGACACCACCTGTGCGAGCGTTGAATACAGCACGCCCTGGTCCCTCATGTCTCTCCCCGGGAGACCCGGGCCGCACTCCCTCTGCGCCAGTTGCAGAGGGTCGCGGCAAATGGAGCACGGTGGGGTAGCCTCCAGCGAGTCCAGATAGGGGCAGTCAGGAGAGCAGCCCAGGGCGCTCTCCCCCATGTCCGGCGAGCGGTAGAAGCCGGCCAGCATCACCTCCGGCCTCACCAACCCATTCCACTCGCCGGCTTCAAGCTTGAGTTCCGCGTGCACCCCTCCGTGTTCGGCACGCAGCCCGCTCGCCTCCGGCGCCAACCCGAAGCCTATGCCTCGCGTGCGCACCCCATCCAACACCAATGTGCAGCGCAGGTGATTCCCATTGCGGGTGCAGCCCACATTATCTAGGTCCGCGCCCAACGCCAGCAGTTTCACGGGCGGGTTGCCGGCGCCGAACGGGGCCAGCCGCGAGAGGGCATCCACTGTGTCCAGTGTCAACTCCGGCCCCGAGACGATGGCGTCCGGAGCTACGCTGGGCAAAAGGTCCCTGGCCGTCAGGCGGGCGGCCGCGTGTTCCGTCATATGCCGACGAAAGCCATCCACCATGGCCCTGCGCAAGGTGAGGCCGGCAGCTTGGCAGTGCCCGCCATAGACGTCGAGCAGACCGCTGCACGAGCGGAGGCCATCCACCAGATCGTACGCAGGGATGCTGCGGCCGGAGCCCTTGGCCCGGTCTCCAGACAGCGCGAGCATGATGACGGGCCTATGCAACCGATCCACCAACCTGGAGGCCACGATCCCAATGACTCCCTCGTGCCATCCCTCTCCCGCCAACACCAACAGTGGCGGCAGGGGATCGGTCTCCTCCACCATCTGCAGCGCCTGCTGCAGAATAGACGCCTCCACTTCCTGACGCTGCCGGTTCAGCGAATCCAGTTGTGCCGCCATACCCTCGGCCTCAGCAGAATCCTCCGTCAGTAACAGGCGAAGCGGGAGATCGGGATTGGCGAGGCGACCGGGCGCATTGAGGCGTGGGGCGAGACGGAAGGCCACCGTGTTGCTGTTCACCAGGTGAGGTGCGCACTTGGCCACCTCCAAGAGGGCACGCAGACCCGGTCGGCTGGCCACCGCGATCCTGCGCAGTCCCTCTGCCACGTAGTACCTGTTCTCACCCACCAGCGGCACAATGTCAGCGATGGTGCCCAAGGCCACCAGATCCAAATGGTTGACGAGGGCATCGGGCAATCGGTCCTCTTCGGCCCCGCACAGCTCCACGTGCAGCCCATGGAGCATCTTGAGGGCCACCCCCACGCCGCATAGCTCCGAGCCCGGGTAGCCTCCCAACTGGGGATGGACCACGGTGCAGGCCGGCAGAACGTCTCCCGGCCGATGGTGATCGGTGACGATCACCTCCAGGCCCAGCGACCGTGCCAGCGCAACCTCATCGGGGTAGTTCACGCCGCAGTCCACGGTGATGAGCAACCCAGAGCCGCCCTGAGCCATCTCCCGCACCGCGCCCTCGGAGAGGCCGTAGCCGTGACCGAATCGGTCAGGGAGAAAGCAGGTGGCGTCGATACCGAAGTGCCGCAGCCCAAGCGTGACCAGGGCGCTGGCAGAGATACCGTCCACGTCATAGTCGCCATGGATCACGACGCGCTCGGAGGCGGAGATGGCCCGCGCAACCCTTTTCACCGCCGCGCGGACGCCGTGACACGCGAAGGGACTTGGTATCTCCTGCTCGGCACTGAGGAAAGAGCGAGCCGCGTCCGCCCCGCCAAAGCCTCTACGAGCCAGGACGGTGCCCACCAACAACGGCACCCCCAGCTCTCGCGAGATCTCTTCGGCGGCGGCCCACGAAAACGGCTTGACGTTCCAGCACGCGGAATCATTCACGGACATTCTGTATCGAAGTATACGCTGCGCCGCCCCAGGCCGGGCAGTGTCACAAACGGCCGGAGCGGAAGATGGCCCAGAGAAGCCAGACCCCGAAGAAGAGGGCCACTACGAAGCCGGGAATACCCCAGATGGAGAGACCGAGCAGATGGGGGCCTTTGTCCACGAAGGTGACGATCACGGCGCTGGCCAGAGCGAGTGCCGCCGTGATGACCGCCACCACCAGCCGATTGGTTACCAGATCCAGGTGGTGAATGAGGTCCTCCAGGCCGGTGTGCTGGAAGCGGATGCGTAGCTCCCCGGCCGAGGTTTGCTCCAGAATACGGCGCAGTTGCCCGGGGAGCTCCTCCACCGTCTCCGCCACTTCCCTTATCGCCCGAGTGGCCTTCCCCACCAGGGCCTCCGGCGAGGCGCGGTTCAGCACCAGGTCTCGTGCGTATGGCCGGGCCGCCTCGAAGAGGTTGAAGCCCGGGTAGAGGAAGGCGACCACACCCTCCAATGTCATCAGTGCACGTTCCAGCAGCAGGAACCGCGCCGGTACCCTCATCCGCAGGCCAGAAAGGGTGCGGAACATGTCTCGCAGCAGCTCTCCAGAATCGACCTGCTCGAGGGTGAGACCGTAGTAGCGGGTGAAGAGCTCCTCCAGCCCGTCGCGAAGCTCTTCATCGCTCTCCGGCCGCCAGCGCAGGCCCAAATGCTTGAGACTGCGCCTTACCTCACCCAGATCGCGCTGGGCGATCCCGTCGAAAAGGCGTACGCCGCCCTCCAGGTCGTCAACACTGAGAACGCCGGCTGAGCCGAAGTCCACCAGTCCCACCCGGCCATCCGGCAGCCGGAGCAAGTTGGCCGGATGCGGGTCACCGTGGAAGTAGCCGTCCCGCAGGACCATCTTGAACCACAACCGGGTCACAGTGCACGCCAAACGTTCACGGTCAGACGGAGACATCGCTTCCGGGTCCAGGCTGCTGAAGGGCACACCCTCCAAATACTCGGTGGTGAGGACACGTTTCCCACTCAGAGGCCACATGACCCGCGGGACGCTCACCTCCTCATCGCGGCTCAGGCCGGCAGCGAAGCGTTCCGCGTTGCGCCCCTCGAGACGATAGTCGACCTCGCGCTTGATCGCTTGGGCGAACTCATCCACCAGCTGCACCGGGTTGGCAAGCAGCTCGCCTCCCGTGCGCCGCACCAGGATATCGGCCAGTTGGTAGAAGAGGTGCACGTCCCGGTCAATCTGCTCTCGCATGCCCGGCCGCTGGACTTTGACCGCTATCTCCATACCGCCGGGAGCCACGGCGCGGTACACCTGGCCGATGGAGGCTGCGGCGATGGGTTGGGTATCGAAGGAGACGAACAGCCGCTCCAGCGTCAGCCCCAGGTCAGACTCTATGACCTCCCGGGCGATTTCGAATGGAAAGGGCTGCACGCTGTCCTGCAACTTGACGAGTTCCAGAACGATGTCGGCGGGTACCAGGTCCGGCCGCGTGCTGAGCAGCTGCCCGAACTTCACGTACGTGGGCCCCAGTTCTTCGAGCAGTTCCCGCAGATGCCTCCCTCGCTGCCCCGACGCCGGCGGCAACGCGGGCCTCCGCCGTCCGGGCACCAAGTCCCACAGGTTGTGCCGCTCAAAGAAGTACCCGAAGCCGTGCCGGATGGCCAGTTCGGACACGTGACCGATCCTCTCCAGGTTTCTGACCCGGGTGATCAGACTCGAACGATGATGGCTCATGCGCCGAGGCAGATCCGCCTCTGCCTCACTCTGAGGGCTCGCTCCAGCCGTTGAACTGCCGTTCCAGGAGATCCAGCCGGTGCTCGACGGCCAGCAGCCTGAACTCCATGTTCTCCAACGACCGAGCGGCGCCGGAAGCGCTCCCCGAGCCTACGTCCGGGCCGGTGCGCTCCACGCGCCCCACCAGCGCGTGGAACTCCTCCCTGCTTCTCTCGGCCACGCGGTCCATCAGGGCCCTGCCGTCTTCCGCCGACATCCGACCCCGCTCCACGAACTCGTCCACGACCGGCTGCAGACGATCTCGGCTCACCGCAGCCGCTCCGAGTCCCACGTAGAGAGCCCGCTCCACCAGATCGCGCAAACCCCGTCCCGCGCCCGACCCGGCCGGCCCCTGTTCGCGCTGCGCTGCCTCGTCCATGACGCAACCCCCTCACGGGTGACTACACGCCGAACGGCCCGCCTCAGGTGCGGCAGGGCGGGCAGGGAAACACTCGCCGCCGGGGCCTAGCTACTCTTTGCCGCGGCCAGGCGCTTCCGGTAACGCGGTTCCCTCTCCTTCCAGAGTACCAGCAACGGCGACGCGACGAAGATGGAAGAGTACGTGCCCGCGGCGATGCCAATGAAGAGGGCGAAGGCGAAGTCCTTAAGAGTCTCTCCCCCAAACAGAAGGATGGAGAGCAGCGGGAGCAGAGTGGTGAGCGAGGTGTTGATAGAACGGGCCAGCGTCTGGGAGATGGAGCGATCCGCCATCTCGCTGTACGTCTCCGTCTTCATGAAGTGCTGATTCTCGCGGATACGGTCGAAGACGATGATGGTGTCATTGATGGAATACCCTAGGATGGTGAGCGCCGCCGCCACGGTGGCCGCCGTGACCAGCCTGCCGGTGAGGGCGTAGATGCCCAGTGTCAACCCCAGGTCGTGGACCAGGGAGGCAATGGCCGGCAGGGCGAACTTGAAGTCAAAACGCCACGCGATGTACGCGATCATGAGGATGATGGCGATACCTACCGCCAGGAGAGCCCGGTTGGCCGTCTCCTTCCCGAAGGATGGTCCCACCCGCTCCAAGCCGGCGGCGGCCTGGGAGGCCCCAAGGGCAGCCATGGAGCCGATGGCGGTCTCGAACTGCTCGTCACTCATCTCCTGCGCCGTTACCGTGTAGGTGTTGTTGCCGGAGAATTGCACCACGGAATCCTGGACTCCGGCCGTGGTCAGAGCCTCCCGCACCTGTTCTGTGGTGGAGTCCTGCGTGAGACGGATCTCGGCTCTCACTCCCCCCTGGAAATCGATCCCGTAGGAAAGGCCCAGTACGAAGATGGCCAGAACGGCAAGCACGGTGACCGCCGACATGATGCCCACGTACCACATCTTGTATCTCATGAACGGGTAGACCTTCATGCACTCTTCTCCGCCGTCCCGGCCCTGAGCCCCAGCAGCGTCATGTTGTTGAAAGCAGGGAGGCCGCCAAGGACCACCAGCAGCGACCGCGTCACCACAACGGCGGTGAACATGGACAGCACTACACCGATACCCAGAGTCAGTGCGAAACCACGAATGCCCCCGGCGGCCGTGAAGAACAGCACCACTGCTGTCAGCACCGTGGTGACGTTGGCATCCAAGATGGCCGTGAAAGCCTTGCGGAAGCCGGTATCCACCGCGGTGCGCAGTGTCTTCCCCTGAGCCACTTCCTCTTTCACCCGGGCGAAGATGATCACATTCGCGTCAACGGCCATGCCCAGTGTGAGGATGATACCTGCAATACCGGGGAGAGTGAGCGTGGCACCGATGGCGTTGAGAACGCCCCAGAGCAGCACGCCGTACACGAACAAGGCAACGTCCGCCACCAGGCCGAGCAACCGGTAGTAGGCGACCATGAACACGCCCACCAGTATGAGGCCGATGAATCCGGCCCAGAGGGCTTGGCGGAGGGACTCCTTCCCCAGCGTGGCCCCGATGGCGCGCTGGTCCACCACCTGCAGCTCAATGGGCAAGGCGCCGGTCTTCAGCACCAGAGCCAGTTTCTTGGCCTCATCCACCGAGAAACTACCCGTGATCTCGGCATTGCCACCCTCGATGGCCTCCAAGACGCGGGGGGCGGATTCCACGCGCCCGTCCAGGGTGATGGCAAGCAACTGGTCCGTACCGGTGATCTGCGCCGTCTGGGCAATGCGTCCCGTCACTTCTGCGAATTTGGCCGCCCCGGCCGCGCTGAACTCCAGATCAACTTTGGCCTGGTTGTTCTGGTCGAAGCCCACGGAGGCACCGCTGAGATCAGAACCGGCGATCTGCGGTTCCGTATCTACCACGTACCAAGCGTCGGCAGCGGCACCGGACTGTTCTGCAGGCCAGAGCACGAGGCGCGTGCCGGCGGGAAGCTCGTTGCTGGACGCCACACCGGCGGCGGCGAGAGCCTCAGCTTCAGTGGCGTACGCGGTACCAAACTGATTGGTGTCGTAGAACTCCAGGACGGCGGTCTTCCCAATGATCTCCAGTGCGTCTTCCTGGTTCTCGATGCCGGGGAGTTGGACGCTGATCTTCCACTCACCCTGCCGCTGGATCTCTGGCTCCGTTACCCCCAGACGATTCACGCGGTCATTGATGATGCTCACCGCCTGGTCCATGCCCTCCGAGGTGCGTGGGGCACGGGCATTGTCTTTGGCCTCCAGCATCACCGCCAACCCGCCTTGGAGGTCCAACCCCAGGTTGGTCTTCTCCGCTGGGGGCACGATGAAGAAGACGGCAACGCCCACCAGGACAGCCACGGCCAGCAAGAACAGGACATTACGCTTGACTGGAGACACAGATACCTTCCTGAAGAATGATCCGGTTCACTATGCGCGGGGCAACACGCTTCCCCCAAAGACCGCGTGCAGGATATGACAACACCCGAACGATGTCAACGGAAACGAAGTAATCTCGCAACGACGAAAGAGTTGAGTCAATAAGACACCACATGCCGCACAGCGACCACCAGGCGCTCGCAGCAACGCCTCAGCTCATTTCGGTGGCTTGTATTCGCCCGCCGGAGCCACAGCTTCTTGCTCCGCCGCCTCGCCGGTGATGGCTTCCGTCGCCTCAGTCTCCGCCTCGTCCGCTTCATCCTCCAGCGGCTTGTCCAGGACGGCCGCCGCTTTGGCCTTCTGGTCCGCCGTGGCGATCTCGGCAATGGCCCGACGCGCCACCCGCACGCTTACGCCCTTGTCTATCTCGACCACGATGACGGCTTCCTCCACCCGCTTCACCGTGCCGAAGATCCCGCCGATGGTGACCACGCGGTCACCGCGCTTCACCGAGTTGATCAGCTGCTCATGAGCCTTGCGCTGCTTCTGCTGAGGCCTGACCGCCAGAAAGTAGAAAATGGCGATGAAGCCCACGACGTAGATCAGCAGCAGTCCAATATTGTCCAACCCGCCCTCCTTGGCGCTCTCTTCACCGGGTCCGCCCGGCCCGTCCCGGGTCCGCGGTGCAACCGCAGTATCTTACCACGCTGTGGTCCACTCCCCTTTGTAGGCGGCGAAGGACCCGTTGAGGATGGCCGTCCGCGCTCCCGCCACCAGTCGACCCAGGAAGGTCAGGTTGTGCTCAGTAAGGAGGGCCAGTCCCAGTATCTCCTTCTGCATGACGAAGTGCCGGAGGGCACCTCTGCTGAATGTACGGCAGGCCGTGCAGGGACAGCCCTCCTCCAGCGGCTCGCTGCTGGTGGCATGAGCGGCGTTGCGCAGGTTCACGCGCCCGCGCGCCGTCCAGGCTGTGCCCATCCGCGCCGTGCGCGTGGGAAGAACGCAGTCGAAGAGGTCCACGCCACGCGATATCACCTCCAAGATGCCGGCGGGATCACCTATCCCCATGAAGTAGCGAACCCGGTGGGCAGGGAGGCTCCCGGTACAAAGGGAAGTGATGTGCAGCATCCTGCTGCGTTCCTCTCCTACGGACAAGCCGCCGATGGCATACCCGGGGAAGTCCAGAGCCAGCAGCCCTTCCAGGCTCCTGCGCCGGAGCGCAGGGTCCACGCCGCCCTGCACGATACCCAGCAGCATCTGCGGGCCATCCACACCCCTGCCGTCAGCGCGCCGGTGCGCTTCCCGGCAACGCGCCGCCCAACGACCGGTTCGCTCCACCGCCTGCTCCAACTGCGTCGCTGTGGCCGTGGCCGGAGCACACTCGTCAAAACACATCACTATGTCCGCCCCGAGTGAGTGTTGCACCTCCATGGAGCGCTCCGGCGAGAAGAACTGGTGGGAACCGTCGTAGATGGATCGGAAGCTCACCCCTTCGTCCGTGACCCGGGCCGTGTCCAGGAGGCTGAAGACCTGGAAGCCCCCGCTGTCGGTGAGTATGGGTCCCTGCCAGCCCATGAAGCGGTGCAGGCCGCCCAGCGCCGCCACCACTTCGGCCCCGGGGCGAAGCGCCAGGTGGTAGGTGTTGGCCAGGATGATCTGTGCCCCCGCGACGCACAACCTCTCCGGGGTCATGGTTTTGACCGTGCCCTTGGTCCCCACCGGCATGAAGCAGGGGGTCAGGGCCGTGCCGTGCGGCGTCTCGAGCCTGCCCGCCCTTGCCTGGCCGTCAGTCCCCTCAAGAGTGAAGGGAAAGATGGGCAGCGACATCACGCCACCCGCGACTCGACGCCGGCCCGCGGGCGGCCCGAGGGGGAGCCCTCCAGCAGCATGGCGTCACCGAAGCTGAAGAAGCGGTAGCGATGGGCCACCGCTTCCGCGTAGGCGGCGCGGATGGTGTCCACTCCGGCGAAGGCCATTACCAGAGCCAACAGCGACGTGCGCGGCAGATGGAAGTTCGTGATGAGACCGTCGACGGCCTGGAAGCGATGACCCGGCGTGATGAACAGGTTGGTGGCGCCTTCCCTTCTGCCCGGGGAGCCTTTGCCACCCGCCTCCCCATCCCGGTAGATGGTCTCCAACACGCGCGCGCTGGTGGTACCCACCGCTATGAGGCGGCGTCCCTCCACACGCGCGAGGTTGAAAGCCTGCACCGCATCCGGCGACACCGAGTAGACCTCAGTGTGGATGGCATGCTCCTCCACCAGCGGTGTGGAGATGGGTCGGAAGGTGTCGAGACCCACGTGCAGAGTGACGAAGGCCACCTCCACCCTAGCCCTGCGAAGCCGGCCCAGAAGGTCCGGGGTGAAATGCAACCCGGCGGTGGGAGCGGCGGCCGAGCCGGGCTCAGCGGCATAGACCGTCTGGTAGGTCTCCGGCATCACGCCGGTGCCGCCTATGTACGGGGGCAGAGGCACGAGCCCCTGAGCGTCCAGGACCTGCAGTATGGGCTGGGATGCCGTGGTGGAACGGACGGCCCAGCGGCCTTCTCCCAGGTTCTCCAGCAACTCCAGCCCACCGCCGCCCAAGGGACGGAGACTGCTGCCAATGCGAAGGCGGCGGGAGGGCCGGGCCAGCACCTCCCAGATGCCGCCGCCGTTGAGCGGGCGCAGGAACAGCAATTCCACCTCCCCCCCGGTCTCCCTTCTAGTGAGGAGGCGGGCCTTCAATACCCGGGAGTCGTTGAGCACCAGCACGTCGCCCGCGCTCAACAAGCCGGGCAGATCAGAGAAGACTTGGTGCCGGACCGACCCGCTACGCGCCACTACCATGAGGCGACAGGAGTCCCGGGGTTCCACCGGGTGTTGGGCGATGAGCTCCCGCGGGAACTCGTAATCAAGCTCTTCCAGGCGCATGTCAGCGGCGCCGACGCAGCAGTCTGAGCGGTAAGCGCCCCCGGGCCTCACGCGTCACGATAGCGCTCCCATTCAGACAGGATGCACCCGCAGTACTGTTGGCGATACAGCCCCAGCTCCCGTGCTCGACGGCGCGAATCCCGAAAGAGCGGGCGCAGATCATGATAGAGAAACCGAATCCCATGCCGATCCCCGGCTGCCGCCCCTTCCCTGGCGATGGCCTGGTGATCCTGATACGGGCTGATAGCCAATGAGGTGCTGAAGGCGTCGCACCCTACCTCCGCCGCCACCTGGGCCGTCATCTCCAGACGGCACGCGATGCAGCACGCACACCGTCCCTCGCCTTTCACCCCCACCGCTTGGAACCAGGCGGCCGGATCGTAGCTGAGATCCTCACGCAAACGGAAAGCCTCAGCCGCAGCTAGAGCCTCAGCCCCCTGCAGACGCCGCCCGAATTCAAGGTAAGGGTGAACGTTGGGGTTGAAGAAGAACCCTTCGAGATCCCACCCTTCTCGCCGCCAGTGGTCGACGGTGGAGGTGGCGCAGGGCCCGCAGCAGATGTGCAACAGCAGCAACGGCATGATGCTTCATCCCTCGAGGTCGAAGAGACGGTTGACCTCGGTGGAAGGCGGCGTCACACCACAGTGCTGGTAGCCCAGGCGAGTCAGCACCCTTCCTCGTGGGGTACGTTTCAGGAAGCCACGTTGGAGCAGATACGGCTCGTACACGTCCTCGATGGTGTCCGGCTCCTCGCTGATGGCGGTGGCAAGAGTGGAAAGACCAACTGGTCCGCCATCGAAGTTGCGGAGGATCAGAATGAGGATCTCCCGGTCCACGCGATCCAAGCCCTCCTCATCAACCTGGAGCAACGCCAAGGCCTCCCGGGCCACCTCCTCTGAGATGTATCCCTCGTGGCGAACCTGTGCGTAGTCCCGCACGCGCTTGAGCAGGCGATTGGCAATGCGCGGAGTTCCCCGGGAGCGACGCGCCAACTCCATCATGGCCGAGAACTCCATGCCCACGTTCAGAAGCCCCGCCGATCGGGCGATGATTCGGCTCAGATCCTCATCCGAGTAGTGCTCCAAGCGGTGAGAGAGGCCGAAACGATCGCGCAGCGGGGTGGTGATGAGACCGGAGCGTGTCGTGGCACCGATCAGCGTGAAGTGCGGGAGGTCCAGGCGGATGGTGCGGGCGCTGGGCCCCTGACCGATCACGATGTCTATCTGGAAATCCTCCATGGCCGGGTACAGGATCTCCTCGATAGCCCGGTTGAGGCGATGTATCTCATCGATGAAGAGCACATCTCCGCTACCTAGGTTGGTGAGGATGGCAGCCATGTCCGCCTTCCGCTCCAAGGCGGGGCCGGAGGTGGTGATGATGGCGACGCCCATCTCGTTCGCGATGATGCCGGCCAAGGTGGTCTTGCCCAATCCGGGTGGCCCGGCCAACAACACGTGGTCCAGCGGCTCACCCCGGCTGAGGGCGGCCTGGATGAAGATGGAAAGCTGTTCACGCAGGACGTCCTGCCCCACGAAGGCATCCAGCGTCCGGGGGCGAAGCGACCCATCCAGCTCCCCGTCATCCGGGAGACGGTCTGGCACCGCGAGGTCGGGTTTGCGGGCAGGTTGCTTGGCGGCCATGGCGTCGGCGCGTTCCTCCCTCTACCGGCGCCGGGTCAGCGCCTGTTTGACCATCTCCCCCACGGGCAGATCCGGTGGCAGATCCCGCACCAACTGTTCGGCCTCCACCGCGGACAACCCCAGTTCCTGAAGGGCGGCCCGAGCCAGAACCGGAGCATCGCTCACCACACCCACCGCACAGGACTGGACAGAAGGCTCCCGCGCCGCCCACTTCTCCACAACCTTATCCTTCAGTTCCAGAATCATACGCTCCGCAGTCTTCCTTCCCAGGCCGGAAACGGACGAGAGCAGCGCGGCGTCACCGGCGGCCAAGGCGCGCACTACGGCCGCCGGCGGGAACATGGACAGAACGGACAGAGCGAGCTTGGGGCCGACCTTCGTCACTCCCAGCATCAACAAGAATAGAGCCCGTTCCTCTTCGCTGGCGAAGCCGAAGAGTTGCAGCCCGTCCTCCTTGACATGAAGGTAGGTGAAAACCTGTGCCTCGCTGCCTTCCGGAGGCAACGCCCGCAAGGACAGCGCCGGCATCTCCACGCGGAAACCCACCCCGGACGCGGCTATGACGGCACCCTCGGCGTCCCGATGCACCACGGAGCCGCGCAGACGTTCTATCACTTGCCCTGCTCCACGTTCCTCAGCCTTTCCCCAAAGCCAGCGAGATGGCACGCTGCAGGCCGCCGGCGTTCGCGTGGCATATGGCCAAAGCCAGGGCGTCGGCAGCATCATCGGGGCGGGGGCGTGCCTCCAAACGCAGCAGCAGTCTCACCATCTCCTGTACCTGTCTCTTCTCCGCCCTGCCGTAGCCCACCACGCCTTGTTTCACCTGCTGTGGCGTGTACTCGTGGACCCCGCAGCCCGCCTGAGCACAGGCCAGGAGGGCAACGCCTCTCGCCTGTCCCACTGCCAGGGCGGTGCGAACGTTGACGTTGAAGAACAGCGATTCCACCGCCGCGCACTCGGGATGAAGCCTGCCCAAGAGTTCTCGCAAACGCTGATACAGAAGCTCCAGCCGCTGCGCCAACTCCATGTCCTTGGGGGTGCTGATGGCCCCGTACTCCACCGCCCTGATCTCACTCCCCACTTGGCGTATCACACCATACCCCAGGAGAGCCGATCCGGGGTCCAGACCCAGGATGAGGCGCCCGCACGACTCGGGGGCGGAACCCTGCTCCACTACCTTCTCCACGGGTCGATCCCTTTGGGAACGAGTCTAACCGGCCAGGACCTGCATGATCTCGTCCGGTATGTCGAAGTTGGCGAAGACCTCTTGGATATCGTCGTGGTCTTCGAGCGCATCCAGCAACCGAAAAGTCTTACGGGCATCAGATTCGTCGAGGACCACCGTGCTCTTGGGGATCATGGTGAGCTCGGCCGACGTGTACTTGATGCCAGCCTCCTCCAGCGCCTGCCTGACTGCCATGAATTGCGAAGGATCAGTCAGGATCTGGAAGCTGTCCCCCTCCGGACCGACATCCTCCGCGCCAGCGTCGATAGCGGCCATCATCAGCTCGTCCTCGGTCAACCCACCGGCCTCCACGAAGATGACGCCCTTCCGCTCGAAGATCCAGCTCACGGAGCCGTCGGTGCCCAGCTTGCCGCCGGCACGGTCGAAGATGTGGCGCACATCAGCCGCCGTGCGGTTCTTGTTGTCCGTGAGAGCCGTCAGGTATACGGCCACACCATTGGGCCCATAGCCTTCGTAGGTGAGGTGTAGGTAGTTCTCCGCGTCCGCGCCGGCCCCGGTGCCCTTCTTGATAGCCCGGTCGATGTTGTCGTTGGGCATGTTGGCATCCTTGGCCTTCTGGATGGCCTGCACCAGGGCGGCGTTGTGTTCCGGGTCCCCTCCGCCTTCCTTGGCGGCCACGGTGATGGCACGCGAGAGCTTGCCGAACTCCTTGCCCCGCTTGGCGTCAACCGCCGCCTTCTTGTGCTTGATACCCGCCCATTTGGAGTGGCCAGACATCGGTCACACCTCCCTCACCGTGTCATGGAGGAGGTCACCGCATCGACCTCCGTTTGCCTATCAATGTTCCCCTCACCACAGACCATGTGATCCAGGAAGAACGCGTGCAGTCTCAGGTCTCCGGACAGCTCCGGATGGAAGGACGTGGCCAGCAGGTTCCCCTGCAGCACGCCCACCGGCTCACCGTTCAGGCCGGCAACCACCCGCGCACGCGTCCCCAGGGGAAATATGCGCGGCGCGCGGATGAAGACGCCCGGGAAGAGCTCTCCCTGCAATCCCAGAGGCGGCTGCAGCTCCACCGGCGATTCGAAGCTGTGCACCTGCCGTCCGAAGCCGTTTCTCTCCACCTCTACGTCCAGCATCTTCAGCAACGGCTGCCGGCTCCGTCCCACTACGCTCTGCGCAAGAACAATGAGACCGGCACAGGTGGCGAACACCGGGCGCCGCGTGGCAAAACGTGACAGCGGTTCGCACAGGCCGAACTCCTCCAGGAGCTTCCCCATGGTGGTGCTTTCCCCCCCAGGAATCGCCAGCCCATCAAGACCGTCCAACTGAGCGGGCAGCCGCACCTCGCGCACATCCGCTCGCAGCTTGCGGAACATGCGCGCATGCTCACGGAACGCGCCCTGCAGGGCAAGCACTCCGACCACCGGCGCCATCTAGCAGCCGCGCTCCTGCAGGCGCTCCTTCAAGGTGTGGATCTCCAGTCCCGGCATGGCTTCGCCCAGGCCCAGCGACACCTCGGCTAGGATTTCCGGGCTCTGGTAGTGAGTGGTGGCCCGCACGATGGCCCGTGCCCGGCTGGCTGGGTCTTCGCTCTTGAAGATGCCGGAGCCCACGAAGACGCCATCCGCCCCCAGCTGCATCATGAGTGCCGCATCCGCCGGCGTGGCGATGCCCCCGGCAGCGAAGTTCACCACGGGCAGCGCGGCATTCTCCGCCACCCAGGCCACCAATTCATGAGGGGCCCCCAGTTCCTTGGCGACCGCGAACAGCTCAGTGGGATCCATGCTGGCCAGGCGGCGGATCTCGTCCTGCACCCGACGCATGTGGCGCACGGCCTCCACCACGTTACCGGAGCCGGCTTCGCCCTTGGTCCGCATCATGGCCGCCCCTTCAGAGATGCGCCGCAATGCCTCGCCCAGATCGCGGGCGCCACACACGAAGGGCACGGTGAAACCCCACTTGTTGACGTGGTGGGCCTCGTCAGCCGGGGTGAGCACCTCCGACTCGTCGATGTAGTCCACTTCCAGCGCCTGGAGTATCTGCGCTTCCACGAAGTGGCCGATACGCACCTTGGCCATAACCGGAATGCTGACCGCTTCCTGAATCTCGCGGATCTTCTTGGGATCCGCCATGCGGGCCACGCCACCCTGGGCGCGGATATCCGCCGGGACCCGCTCCAATGCCATGACGGCACAGGCGCCGGCCTCCTCGGCAATGGTGGCCTGCTCCGCCGTAGTGACGTCCATGATGACGCCACCTTTGAGCATTTCCGCCAGGCCGGACTTGACCCGGAGAGTACCGGTTTCCTTCACGTGAGTTAACCTCCAGCTAACCGCCTAACCCTGAGAGTTTATATGCCGCGGCCCCGGCCTTCAACGCAGCAGGGGCCGGAGGGGCCGTCCCATGCCCCGGCGGAGGCCTTGCGCTACTTGAGCCAGTCCGACTCGTTCACCTGCTCCCGCACAGCCCGCAGGCGGCTGTCGTAGGCCTCACGATCCCGAGAGTAGATGGCAGCCGCGAGCGCGCCCACCAGGCTGAGCGGCCCCACCAGCGAGTGGGCGAAGAAGGTGGAGTCAATGTCGGCGAAAAGCGTCACATCTGCCTGTCCGGCGAGCGATGAGAGGGAATTGTCAGTGATGGCAACAGTGCCGGCGGTGCCGGCCACCGCCTGCCTGATGAAGGACACCGTCTGGGGGTGCGCGCGCCGAAAGCCCACCGCCAGGAGGGCATCCGCCGATCCCAGCTGCACCAGACGCGCAAAATTCGCTTCGGAGCCGTCCGTCACGGCCACGGTGGCGATCCCCAGAAGCTCGAAGACATACGCGGCGTGTTGGGCGACGATCGCCGCTTCATGCAGGCCCACGGCCAGCAGGCGTCCCGCCCCCGCGATGATGCCCGCCGCCCGGTCGAAATCCGGCAGCCTGTTCTTCGCCAGGGTCTCCTCCAGGCTCAGAATATCCGTTCGCAGCGCCCGAGTGAGGAAGTCCTCCTCCACGCGCAGCAGTAGCTGATCCTCATGGACAACGGGCCGAGTGCCGGCGCCCAGTCGAAACTCATCCCGAGCCGCCTTCTGCAGCTCCGGATAGCCTGTGAAACCCAATGATTGAGCAAACCGCACCACGGTGGAACTCGAGGTGTTCCCCTTTCGGGCCAGCTCCTCCGCGCTCAGATACCCTATCTCGTCCAGATGATCGATGATGTAGCGCGCGATGGCCTTCTGAGACCGCGAGAAACCATCAAACCCCTGCTCCAGCAGATCACTGACACGCTTGGGTTTGCCGGCTTCTACGGTCATGATAGTGTGAGATGTGGTTGCATTACCAACATAGTACAACATCCGTTGCAGGGTTCCTGCGCACGGTGCAGGAGTGTAGCTCATGGGGAGGACGGACAAACGGCGTCCATGCCGGCCCCGGAGACGGCGGGGGCGGCGGACCAGCGGTCCGCCGCCCCCATGCCCCGGCCGGCCGAATCAGAAGGCCATCAGCCCTCTTCCTTGCGCTTGGCGTTGACCTCGTCAATGATCTTCTGGGCCATGTGCGCCGGTACTTCCTCGTAGTGGTCGAACTCCATGATGTAGGAACCGCGACCCCCGGTCATGGAGCGGAGCTGTGGAGCGTAGGTGAGCATCTCCGACAGAGGGACTTGGGCTCGGATCGCCTGCATCTCCCCCATGCTCTCGCTGCCCTGTGGGCGTCCACGACGACCGGAGAGATCTCCCATGATGTCCCCCATGTTCTCCTCGGGAGAGGTGACCTCCACGTTCATGATGGGCTCGAGGATGACGGGTTCCGCCATGGCCATGGCCTTCTGCCAGCCCAGGCTGCCCGCCAGCTTGAAGGCCAGCTCCGAGGAGTCAACCGGGTGGAACGAGCCGTCGTAGAGCCTGACGTGAACGTCCACCACCGGGAACCCGGCCAAGGTGCCGTGCTCCATGGCCTCCACGATGCCCTTCTCCACGGCGGGAATGAAGTTGCGCGGTATGGAACCGCCGAAGATGGCGTCCTCGAACTCGTAGCCGCCGCCGCGCGGGAGGGGCCAGATCTCTATCCAGCAGTCACCGAACTGTCCACGGCCGCCCGTCTGCTTCTTGTGCCGGCCCTGGGCCTGCACCTTCTTGCGGACAGTCTCCCGGTAGGGAACTTGCGGCGGATGTAGATCCACCTCCACGCCGAAACGCCGCTTCATCTTGTCCAGGATGACCTCCACATGCACCTGGCTGGTGCCGGAGATGATCATCTCCTTGGTCTGCGGATCAAAGCGCAGCTGCATGGCTGGGTCTTCTTCGCTGAGACGCTTGAGGGCGTTGGAGACCTTCTCCTCATCACCCTTGGCCTTGGAGGTGATGGCGAAGGAGATGGCGGCCGGAGGGAATTCGTAACGTGGGAAGGCAATCGGCCGTGACGCGTCGGCGAGGGTGTCACCGGTCTGAGTGTCTTTGAGCTTAGCCAGACCAACGATGTCGCCGGCGCCGGCTTCCTCAACGGTCTTGGTCTCTTTGCCCTGCGGGTTGAGGATATTGCCGGTGCGCTCCTTTTCCCCCGTGCGCGTGTTCACCAATTGGGTGTCGGTGGCGATCCGACCAGAGAAGACCCGCGCCAGGTTGATACGGCCCGAGAATTGATCGCTCAGCGTCTTGAACACGAACAGGGCAGCCGGTTGGTCCGTGGCCGCCGTGATGGGCACAGTCTGGGAGCCGTCAAGCGTGGGGAGCTCGCGCTCCGGGACATCCGCCGGAGAAGGCAGCAAGGTGGTAACAACGTTCAGCAGCTGGTCGATCCCGATGTTCTTGGTGGACGCCATGGCCACGATCGGTGAGATGGCGCCCTGGGCAATGCCGGTGATCAGAGCACCCATCAGCTCTTCCTGGGTGATCTCCTCGCCTTCCAGGTACTTCTCCGTGAGCGCGTCGTCAACCTCGGCCACGGCCTCGATGAGGTGTTCCCGGGCCTCCTCGGCGGCGTCCTGCATGTCCACCGGGATATCGCCCTCGGCAGCCTTGCCCAATGTATCGCCATACGTGTAGGCCTTCATCTTCAGCAGATCCACCACGCCCTTGAAGCCGCCCTCTTGCCCGATGGGGATCTGGATGGGCACGATCCCCGAGCCGAGCCTCTCCCGCAATGCGGCCACGGCCTCCCCGAAGTAGGCCCGCTCGCGATCCATCATGTTCACGGCCGCCAGCCGGGCCACGCCGGCCTCCTCCGCACGCTTCCAGATGCGCTCCGTCTGGACCTCCACCTTGGCCACGGCGTTGATGACCATGATGATGCTCTCCACCACGGCCAAGGTGCCCATGGTGTCATTGATGAAGGAAGCCTCTCCCGGCGTGTCAATGAGGTTGACCTTGGTCTTGTTCCAGTCCACGTGGGCGAGACCGGCAGTGATTGTCATCTGCCGCTTTATCTCGTCTTCGTCGTGATCCATGGCGGTGGTGCCGTCCATCACCGAGCCCAAGCGGTTCTTGGCACCCGAGGTGTAGAGCAGTGCCTCTATCAACGAAGTCTTCCCGGCGCCCCTGTGTCCGACTACCGCGATGTTTCTGATCTTTGCCGGCTCTACAAGCGCCATGCGCTCCTCCTCGTTGCTGCGACGTGTTTGGGGGTAGGGTGCAACAGCCGTATTCTATCCAACAGGCCGAGTACGGGCACGCTCGCTCACGCCGCCGCTACTCGGTGCTCAGCTTCAGCTGGTAGCGGCGTCCCTTTTCCACCCAGTAGACGCCCGCCACCGTCTGTGGCAACAGCTCGAGAGCTCCCTCCCACAACTCGACGCGGATGATCTCGTAGTCTCGATAGAAGACCTTGACGTTGTCGGTCAGTTCGCCGAAGCTGGTGGTCCGCAGCGCTTCATCATGGGCGCGAATCGACGAAGTCAGGCTGACGATGGCCCGACCCTCCTGCACGATTACCTGCATGCCCAGCCCGCCACCGACATTACCACTTCACCCGGCCGAGGCCTTTGGGATGCGAAGCCGACGCCTGCCTCTATTCCTCTACCTCAACGATCTGGCGACCTTTGTAGGTGCCGCAGTTCGGGCACACGGTGTGGGGCAGTTTGGGGCTATGACACTGGGGGCAATCCACGAAATGGATTGCGGTGAGGCTGTGCGTAGCCCTCCGCTTGTCCCGCCGCGAACGCGAGTGTTTTCTTTTGGGAAGAGCCAACTGTCACTCCTTCAGACCGGTACGAATCAAGGATTATTAGCGTATCTAGCCGCCGATTGCAAGCAGAGCCATCACTCCAGATGGAGGTCCTGGAGTTTGGCCCAGCGGGGGTCGGGCGGCTGCTCACCTTCCCGGCACGGCCCCTCATGCACCTCGCCACCGCAAGTGGGGCACAGGCCGGCGCATCCCTCTGCGCATAGGATCTTCACGGGAAGGCCCAGCACCAGCGTCTCACGCGCGAGGCCCGCCACGTCCAACAGCAAGTCCTTGACGAAAGGGGACAGGTCTTCGGGGGACCATTCCGCCGGGCGCAAGGGAATGAACTCCTCCTGCTCCGCATTCACCTCCAGCTTCACTTCGCGCAGGCAGCGGAAACAGGGGCCGTACACCGAAGCCGAGAGACGCAGGCGAACCAAGAATCCGCCGGAAATGCGCTCTACCTCTATTTCCACACCGTCCGCGTCCGCCAGCACCTGGTAGGCCTGCCCGGCCAGCAATACGGGTTCCAGCGGCACATCAAGGGCACACACCATCCGCTGCCCTTGATTGAGGGGCAGTTCGGCCAGATCAATGGAGGTGGCGCGTTGGCTCACGGCTGTTCTCTCAGGTCCCGAGCTACCAAGGCGTGCAGATCGGCGGCCGCACGCCTTCGCGTCTAGGCCCCTTCTTCGCGCCCGCCCTGCAGGCGCTGGCGACCGCGCTGTACGGCGGAGAGGAACTTGTCCAGGTTGGTCTCCAGGGTGCCCAGTACCTCATCCGCATAGTCTTCCGAGCCGAGACGTACCTCACGGCCGCGGGCTTCCGCCTCCCGGATAATCTCCTCCGCCTCGCGCTCGGCACGGCGCACCACTTCCTGCTCGCTGGAGAGGCGGGCCTGCTCCTCCTTGGCCTCCGCGATGATGCGCTCGGCCTCCTCTTTCGCCTCCTGCAGCATCTCCTGGCGCTCCTTGACGATCCAGCGCGCCTGCTTGATCTCCTCCGGGATGGTGGCCCGCATCTGATCAAGCACCTCGTAGATCTGCTCTCGATCGATCATGACCTTGTCCGTCATGGGAAACGTGCTGGCACCG
This sequence comes from Gaiellales bacterium, assembly GCA_012719395.1. GTDB lineage: Bacteria > Actinomycetota > Thermoleophilia > RBG-16-64-13 > RBG-16-64-13 > JAAYAL01. Next base: position 92,284 of record JAAYAL010000016.1, read on the forward strand.
TGCACCAGATCGTCGAGCTTGTCGATGAGAACCAGAACGTCCATGTCAGGCCTCCGCGGCAGCGTAGATCTCTTTGAATCTCTTGGCCACATAATCAGGGACCAAGCCGTCCACCGCGCCGCCAAAGGCGGCGATCTCCTTGACCCCACTCGAACTCACGTACCCCACGCTCGGCGAGGCCATGAAGTACACGGTTTCCAGCTCCGCATCCAGCAGTTTGTTCAGCTGTGCCATCTGGAACTCGTACTCGAAGTCCATGACGGCCCGTAAACCCTTGACCAACATATCCGCCCCCACCCTGCGGGCACAGTCAACCACTAAACCGTCGATAGTGGTGACGGACACATTGGGGAGATGTGCTGTTGACTGTTCCACGAAGCACAGACGCTCCTCCAGACTGAAGAGCGCGGTCTTGCGCGGCGGGGTCTTGACCACCGCCACCACCAGCTTCTCAAACTTGCCGGCCGCCCGCGAGATGATATCCAAGTGGCCGCAGGTCACCGGATCGTAGGTACCAGGGCAGAGAGCCACTCTCACTATGAACCCACCTTCCTGAACATGCTGATGCAGGTATCCCCGTAGTTCCTTTCGAACACTTTCTCTAGCTCTGCTTCCATGGTGGTTCCCTTCGGGCCCTCCACCACGGCAAGGCCACCATCCCTGAGAAGCAGCCGCAACCAAGGCGTCACTTGGGCCATTACCCGGCCGGCCGTTCGATAGGGCGGATCAAGGAACAGCACATCATAACGCTCTGCCCGCGCGCCGACCACACGCAACCCGGTAAGGAAGTTCGCGTTCACCACCTCGGTGGCCTCCCCAAAGCCCAGGCGTGCGATGTTGAGGCGAAGCGCCGCGCAGACCCGAGGATCCCTCTCCACAAACACGCAACGAGTCGCTCCCCGGGACAGCGCCTCCAGCCCCAACGCCCCGGAACCGGCAAAGACATCGATCGCCCATTCACGCTCGAGTGGCCCCAGCACGTCAAAGACAGCTTCGCGCACTCGATCTCCGGTAGGCCTCACGGCGCGCAGCGGAGGCACGGTCAGCCGGCGCCCCCTCCGACTCCCCCCTATGATCCTGATCTCTCCCACCCCTTGCGCCCTCAGACCTTGTCCAACCAGTGGGCCACGGCGCCAAATTGCTCCATCATGGCCTGCTTGAGGAAGTAGTGCTCCGGTTGACGCAAGGCGGCGTCCCGAGACACGATGCCCCGGGCCTCCTCCCGTGCCTCCAGCAACAGGCGCTGATCCTGCAGCAGACGAGCCACGCGCAAGTCCCCCAGGCCGGACTGTCGCTCCCCGAAGAGCTGCCCTTCGCCCCGGAGCCGCATGTCCGCCTCCGCCAGCTCAAAGCCATCGCTGGTCCGGGCGAAGACTGCCAGGCGATCCTGGGCTTCGCCGGGATCATCGTCCGTAAACAGCAGGCACAGGGACGGCAGGCGGCTCCGCCCCACTCGCCCACGAAGCTGGTGCAATTGTGACAAGCCGAAGCGGCGTGCGCCCAGGATCACCATGCAAGTGGCTCCTGCCACGTCCACCCCCACCTCTATGACAGTGGTAGTGACGAGCACCTGCAGTCGCGCCTCGGCAAACTCCTTCATGACCTGCTGCTTGGTCGCCGGAGGCAGACTGCCGTGAAGCAGGCCCAGGGAGTAGCCGCGGAGCTCACCGGCACCGAGCTCGTCGTACATGGCGGTGGCCGCCGCCTCGCCCAAGGCCTCGCTCTCCTCTACCAGGGGACAGACGACGTAGGCCTGTTCGCCCTTTTCCAGCCGGCGCCGTACGGCCGCCCAGGCGGCGGCGCGGCGCGGCGGTGTCACCAGCGAGGTGGCCACCGGCAGGCGCCCGGGCGGCATCTCATCCAGGATACTGACGTCCAGGTCTCCGTATAGGGTCAGACTGAGCGTGCGTGGTATGGGTGTGGCCGTCATGTGCAACAGATGGGGACGGAGCCCCCTCCTGCCCGCGGCCAGCGCCTCCCGCTGCCTCACTCCGAAGCGATGCTGTTCGTCGATCACCGCCACTCGCAGGTCGGGCAGATTCACCTTGTCCTGGATGAGGGCATGCGTCCCCACCACCAAGCGCGCCTCACCGGAGCGAAGCGCGTCCAGCACGCGGCGGCGTTCGCTCTGAGTCTGCCCCCCACGCAGCAGGACGGGCGAAACACCGAGCGGGCTCACCATCTCCTGCAGCCGCAGGAGATGCTGCTCCGCCAGAACCTCCGTGGGGGCCATCAGGGCGGCCTGCCCTCCATCCTCCACCGCCCGCAGCAGGCAGTAGAGCGCAACGAGTGTCTTGCCGGATCCCACATCTCCCTGCAGCAGCCGCAGCATGGGCACATCTCGGCGTAGGTCAGTCTCGATTTCTGCCATCACCCTACTCTGGGCGGCGGTGGGCGCATAGGGAAGCGTGGCCGGCAATGCCGAGGAAAGCGCGCCGGGTTGGGCCAATGCGGTCGCCTGCACACGCTGTTGGCGCCGCCGCCGTTGCAGGAGCGCCAGCTGCAGGAGCAGCAACTCGCGAAAGGCGAGACTGTCCCGTGCCCGCCGAGCCTCGTCCGGCGTCCGCGGGAAGTGACAGCACAGCACCGCCTGCGAGCGTGACGGGTAGCCTCGAGCCGCGAGCAGGCGCGGCGGGCAGGGATCAATGAGGTGCGCCGCCTCCCCGGCGGCACGGGCCACGGCCGTGCGGATGGTGCGCACACTGAGGTCTGCACTGGCCGGGTAAACTGGGACAAGCCCCACGGTGTGAAGCCCCGCCTCCCCTCTGACCCCCAGAATCTCGCACGATTGCACCATGAAACGCGGTGCTCCCGGTCGCGCCGAGAGCACGCCCCGCACCAGGATCTCCGGCTGCGCGCCGAATGCGTTCTCCAAGTACTGCTGGTTGTACCAGACGGCCACCACCGTGCCCGTCCCGTCGCCCAGGAGTGCCTCCAGTATGCTGAGGTTGCGCCTGCGGCCCATGCGAACTCCGCAAGAGAGAACGTGGGCCTGGAGCGTGGCCGGCCGGCCTGCCGGCAAGTCCTGGATGGAGGTGAGGTGGGCTTCCGTCTCATGACGGAAGGGGAGATAGAGCAGCAGCCGGCCCACGGTTTCCACACCAACCGTGGCCAGCTTGGCAGCCACCACCTTGCCCACCCCGGGAAGAGCGGTCACCGGGCGCTCCAAAACCGCCGGGTTCAGACCCCGCTTCTGCGTGGACGGCACGGCCACCGCGGCCCTCCGCCCGACCCGGCCGCAGCCGAGAGGGAAGCTCAGCCCCCCCTTCCCCACGCCTACTCCTGCAGAACGAACAGCACCCGCGACCGCGGACCCCCGTAGGTGCCGATCACGGAGCCAAGCTCCGTGATGAAGCTGGACTCGACCGGCCGGCCGGTTTGACGAACAGCGTCAATCATCTCCTGCGCCTTGTCCGGGACTTCGGCGTGCGCGACCGCCGCGTGGAGTGGGGCGTCTGGGCGCGTCCGCTCCGCCACCGTCTCGGAAATCACCTGCATGGCTTTCTTCTCTCCCCGGGCCTTCTTGAAGGGCGTCACCAAACCGTCCTTGAAAGTGAGGATGGGCTTGATGTTGAGCAGCGTGCCCACCAGACCGGCGGCATTGCCGACACGCCCGCCCTTGACAATGTACTCCAGCGTGTCCAGCAGGAACAGCATGATGAGGTTCTCCTGGAACCACGCGATGTAGTCCATGGTCCCCTGGTGCGTGGTCCCGGCTTCAATCCTCATCAGCAGCCGCTGCACCAGCAGCGCGATGCCGCTGGAGCAGATCCCCGTGTCCACCACGGTGACGTTGTCCACCTGCTCCGCCGCGACCGTGGCCGCGCCAAAGGTGCCGGAAATCTTGGAGCTGAGGTGGAAGGAGTACACGTAGTCGTAGCGGCTACGGAGATCTCGGTACACGGCCACAAACTCCCCCACCGAGGGCAGGGAGGTGGTGGGCAGTTCCTTCGCAGCACGCAGCTTGGGGTAGAAGGCCGAGGGAGTGATGTCTATCCAGTCCCGATAGGTCTCCGCTCCGAAGCGCACCAGCAGCGGTATCATGCTGACGTTTTGGTCTTTGGCGATGAATTCCGGCATGTCTGCCGTGGAATCCACCAGGATGGCCACATTGTCTCGCGTCAGCCGGACGTCGTCGCGCATGCCCCGTTCCTTTCTCAGTTATTCCACGGAGACCAGTAGCGGATAGAGGGGCTGCCCTCCCTCGTGGACCTCCACCTCCAGTTCTGCGTAGCGGACGACCAGTTCGGCGGCAACGACGCGCGCTTCAGCCTCGTCCTGGCCGCTACCCACCAGCACGGTCATGATCTCGCTCTCCTCCGAGACCAAACGGTCGGTGACATCGGCCGTCACCTGCGCCAGATCAGTTCCGGTGGCCACGACCTTCCCCTCCACCAGACCAATAAAGGCATCCCTCTTGATATCCAACCCGTCGATCTTGGAGTCTCGTACCGCGCGCGTGATCTCTCCGCCGACCACTCCCTTGAGTGCATCCTGCATCTCGTCCAAGTTGTCACGACCAGACCGGCTGGGCTCAAAGGCCACCAAGGCGGACAGGCCTCCCAGCATGGACCGGGTGGGCAGCACGTGCACCGTCTTGCCCTCCACTCTTCCCACCACGTGCTCCGCGGCCAGGATGATGTTCTTATTGTTGGGCAGGATGACCACGTCCGGAGCCAAGGCCTGCTTGACGGCAAGGATGAGCTCCTCGGCCGAGGGATTCATGGTCTGCCCGCCTTCGACGAAGGACTGAACTCCCAGATTGGCGTAGAGGGCACGGATGCCGTCCCCCGCCACCACCGCCACCACCTCGCTCACGGGCGGTTCCCCCATCTCCTCCTGGGAGGCGGAAGGACTTGGGGGTGTGTAGCCCTCCGCCTGCCGGAGACGGCGATCACGCTCCGCGGTCTGGTCCTTCATGTTGTCGATCTCAACTTCGCGCAGAACGCCGCGCGCCGTGGCCAGGGCCAGAACCTGCCCGGGCTCGTCCGTGTGCACGTGCACCTTGATCTGCCGCGCACTTCCCACCACCAGCAGGCTGTCCCCCAGGGGCATGAGTGCCTCCTCGAAGGCCTCGCGATCCAGATTATCCCCGGTCACCAGGAAACTGGTGCAGTAGAGGTACGGGCTGACGGCATGCTCGACGGCCTCGTCTCGCCGCGGCAAGACCACGGGGGCTTCCATGTCCACGCGCTCCGCCCCCTGCCCCAGACGCATCCCCTCCAAGAGCACCACCAGGCCGAAGCCTCCCGCGTCCACCACCCCCGCATCCGCCAAGGCTCTGAGCAGCTGAGGCGTCCGCCGCACGCTTTCCCAGCCGGCTTCGGCCACAAGGCGCAGCATCTCCTCCAAATCGGCGGTAACAGGCGCGGCCTCCGCCGCCTCCGCCATCTCCCGCAACACAGTGAGCATAGTGCCTTCCACCGGCTTGCGCACCGCCCGATACGCCGTCTCCGTAGCCCGACGCAAAGTGGCAGCCAGTACCGGTGGCGTGAGCTCACCCACTTCCCCCAACGCCTCCATGGCACCGCGGACCATCTGCGACAGGATAACGCCGCTGTTGCCGCGCGCGCCCATGAGCGCCGCCTCCTCCACATGGGAGCAGACCCCGGCTGCATCCAGAGAGGAAGGGGCTGCTTGCAGGTCCTCCAGGATGCTCTTGACCGTCAGCGAGAGGTTGGTGCCCGTGTCCCCGTCTGGGACGGGATAGACGTTGAGATTGTTGACCTCCTGCTTGCGGGCCTCCAAGGAGCGAAAGGCGGCACGCACCACAGCTCGGGCGCCCGACACCGTGACGAGGCCCACGTCACTCATCCCCAACCCGCACTCCCTGGACGTGGATGTGGACCTCCGTGACCTGGCGGCGCGTGGTCCTCTCCACATTGTAGAGAACCTGGGAGCGGACGTTACCGGCTACCTCTGCGATGTTGAGACCGTACTCCACCACAATGAAGAGGTCTATCTTGAGGTGATCCTTGGACCAGTCCACCTTGATACCCTGGTGGAGCTTGTCCCGAGTGAGCAGGCGCGCGACACCCCGATACATGTTGGGAGCGGCCATGCCCACCACGCCGTAGCACTCCAGCACCGTGAGCCCCACCACATCGGCGATGGCCTTCTCTGTCACTATCACCTGGCCGCCCTGGGTTACGGCCGTCTGGGCCTCCGGGCGGCTCCCCCCGGGCCTGTGCACGCCTACCTTCTTCATCTCCCACCCCACGCTTGCCTGGATGGCCTATTGTACACCACCGATTTTGCGGCCCGGCGCGGCCGTCGGTTGACAACCGGCTTGCCAAGCGACCAACGCCAAGGCATACTTAAGCGCTTAGAAAAGCCACCCCGGCGAAGGGAAGAGGATACAAGATGTCGAGAATCTGCGCCGTTTGCGGGAAGGCACCTTCCTTCGGCAACAACCGCAGCCACTCCATGCGCGCCACTCCGCGCCGGTGGAACGTGAACGTGCACCAGGTGCGCATTCTCATCAAGGGCCGGCCCACCCGCGCCTATGTCTGCACCAAGTGTCTCAAGGCCAACAAGGTACTGAAGGCCCTCTAGGACTGTAGCCTTGAGACAGGGGGCCGCCGGGCGCAACGCGCCCGGCGGCCCCCTGTCTCCTCTCCAGGCGCTCCGCGTCGCACCCTACGTCGCGCCCTACATACCTCTATCGGCCATGCCCCTCAGCAAATTGGCCATCTCCAAACCGGCCACCGCGGCATCCCAGCCCTTGTTCCCGGCCTTGGTACCCGCGCGTTCCACCGCCTGTTCTATGGTATCCGTGGTCAGCACGCCAAACATCACGGGCACGCCCGTATCCAGCCCCACCTTGGCAATACCCTTGGAGACCTCCGCCGCCACGTAGTCGAAATGCGGCGTGGAGCCGCGTATCACCGCCCCCAAACAGATGACCATGTCGTAGCGCCCGCTGCGGGCCATTCGCCCGGCCACCAGCGGGATCTCGAAGGCGCCCGGCACCCACGCCACCTCTATCTGCGCCGGATCGGCGCCGTGCCGCGTGAGGCAATCCATGGTCCCGGAGAGCAGTTTGCCGGAGATGAACTCGTTGAAGCGGGCGATGACCACCCCAACGGAGAGCCCTTCGCCGGACAGTTGCCCCTCGTAGGTAGTTCCCGCAACATCCGTCATGCCTGGCCTCCCTCGGCGATCGTCTCCTCATCCTCATCGGCAGGCAAACCCTGGTGATGCAGAATGTGCCCCATCTTGCGCCGCTTGGCATCGAGATAGCGGGCGTTCTGGCGCCGCGGCTTCATCTCGATAGACACTCGCTCGGTGACAGTGAGCCCGTAGCCCTCCAGCCCTACCAGTTTGCGGGGGTTATTGGTCAGCAGGCGAATGCTGGTGAGCCCCAGATCAACCAGGATCTGGGCCCCGATGCCGTAGTCGCGCAGGTCCGCCGGGAAGCCCAGGCGTATGTTGGCCTCCACCGTATCCAGACCTTCCTCCTGCAGCTTGTAGGCGCGCAGCTTGTTGAGCAGCCCGATACCGCGGCCCTCCTGTGCCATGTAGACGACAACACCGCACCCCTCGTCCTCGATCATCTGCAGCGCAGCGGCGAGTTGCTCGCCGCAATCGCAGCGGAGGCTGTGAAACACATCACCGGTCAAGCACTCGCTGTGCATGCGCACCAGCACGTTCTCCGTCCTGGTCACGTCGCCCTTGACCAGCGCCAGGTGCTGCTCATGGTCCAGCAGGCTCTCGTACCCGATGGCCCGGAAATCACCCCACTCCGTGGGCAACTGCGCCTCTCCGCCCCGGCGCACCAGCTTCTCGCGCCGCCGCCGGTACTCGATGATATCGGCCACCGTCACCAGCTTGATGCCGTGCTCCCGGCAGTACGGCTGCAGGTCGGGCACACGGGCCATGGTGCCGTCGTCGTTCATCACCTCACAGATGACCCCGGCCGGATTGAGCCCGGCCAGCCGGGCCAGGTCCACGGCCGCTTCGGTTTGGCCAGTCCGCTCCAGCACTCCACCCGGTCGCGCACGCAGCGGGAAGACGTGACCGGGTTGCACGATGTCCTCTGGACGGCTGCTGGAATCGATGGCCACCTGGATGGTGTGGGCCCGGTCCGCCGCGGAGATCCCGGTGGAGACGCCTTCTCGAGCCTCGATGGAGATGGTGAAAGCGGTCTCGAAGCGCGACTGGTTGTTGCGCGTCATGGCATGCAGGCCCAGCTCGTCGCAGCGCTCGGGTGTGAGCGCCAAGCAGATGAGACCGCGTCCATACTTGGCCATGAAGTTGATGGCGTCCGGAGTGACGAACTGCGCCGCCATGGTCAGGTCGCCCTCGTTCTCCCGGCCCTCGTCGTCGCAGACAACCACCATCCGCCCGGCTTTGATCTCCTCCAACGCTTCCTCTATGGATGCAAAGGGCGAGTCGTCCGTCTTCACTACGCTACCTCCCGAGGCTCCCTTCGAGCCCCTCGTCCGGTTAGAAACCCAATCGTCGCAAGCTCTCCCGCGTGAGGCCGCCTTCGCCCCCCGCTTTCCGCCCGGCATCCTCGCCCGCCGCAAGCAGGCCGGAGAGCGCCTGCCGCACGTAGCGGGCCAGCACGTCCGCCTCCAGGTTCACCCGCCGGCCCGGAGCCGCCCCCTTCAGGGTGGTGGAAGCCAGCGTATGAGGGATGATGCCCAACCCGAAATCTGCCTCGGACACGTCGGTCACGGTCAGCGAGATACCGTCCACGGCCACTGAGCCCTTGGGCGCCACGTAGCCGCGCAGCTCCGCCGGCAGCTTGACGCGCAGTTCCCAGGCGATTCCCCGCGTCTGCACCGCGGCGACTTCCCCCACCGCATCCACGTGGCCCAGCACCAGATGCCCACCCAACCTGTCGCCCAAGGCCATGGCGCGCTCCAGGTTGACCGGATCTCCAGGTCTAAGGGTCCCGAGGGTGGTATGGGCCAGTGTCTCCGCCATGCAATCGACGGCGAAGCTCCCCTCGCCCACCTGCACCACGGTGAGACAGGCGCCGTTGACGGCGATGGAATCGCCCAGGCGCGTCCCGCCCAGCACCGCATGTGCACGCACGTGCAGGTGGGCGCCCTCCGGTACCCGGGCCAGCCTCACCACCGCACCAACTTCTTCTATGAGCCCGGTGAACATGCCGTCCTCTCTCCCCCTGCCTGCCGGCGGACTCCTCTACAGCGGCTCACGCACGTAGCCACTCACCGCCACGTCCCGGCCGAACTGGGCCGTGGTGACATCGCGCAGGCGCCCGGCCTGATCCATGCGTTGACTCCCGCATCCACCGAAAGGCCCGAGTCCCGCCCCGCCCACTATCACGGGAGCCACGAATGCCACTATGCGGTCAATCAGACCCGCCTTCCACCAGGCACCGGCCACAGTGGGCCCGCCTTCCAGCAGCAGGCTCTGCACTTCCCTCCGCCCCAGGAGCACCGCCACTTCCTGCGGCAGCGGTCGCCCGGCGGCGTCCGCCGGTACGCTGACTACCTCCACCCCCCACCCGGCCACCTCGCGCACGCGGCTCTCCGGTGCCTGGGGCCCGCAAATGCAGAGGACCGGGCCCTCGGCGGCCGTGCGCACCAACGCGCTGTCCGACCGAAGGCTCAGACGAGGATCCAGCACGATGCGGAGCGGCTGGGCAATCGCGGGCACATCGCGGGCCGTGAGCCGCGAGTTGTCGGCGTGCAGTGTCCCGCTTCCCACCACGATGGCATCCAGGGAGGCGCGCAGACGGTGGGCTTCGCGGCGGCTCTCCTCGCCACTTATCCACTGGGAGTGGCGCGCGGCAGTGGCCACACAGCCATCCAGCGTCATGGCGTACTTGTAGGTCACGAAAGGTCGGCCCGTCACGGCCCAGGTGCGAAACGCGTCATTCTGCCGGCGCGCCCGGTAGCAGATGTCGCCCTCGTCCACCACCACATCCACGCCTGCCGACCGCAGCCGTTGAATGCCCTTCCCCGCTACTTTGGCCGAGGGATCCACGGCCGCCACCACCACCCGGGTCACGCCGGCCTGCACCAACAGGTCCGCGCAGGGAGGAGTGCGACCGAAGTGAGAGCAGGGTTCCAGGGAAACATAGACAGTTGTGCCCCGCAGCCGGCCTCCAAAGGTGGGGGCGGGCTGCCCGGGGGCCGCCGCCTTGAGCGCCGCCACCTCCGCGTGGTCCTCTCCCACCGCCACGTGGTGGGCCTCGCTGAGCACGCGCCCCTCGCGCACCACCACGGAGCCTACTACGGGGTTGGGCCTCGTGCACCCTCGACCCCGCTCGGCGAGCTCAAGGGTGCGCAGCAACATGCGCCTGTCGAATTCCTGGAGCGGCAAAGAAGCCTCCAACTCACGCTGCAGGGTTGGAGGATGGGCAGCGGACAGCGAATGGCCTTCTCCCATCCAGACTCTGACTGTCGGCCCAGGAATCTCACCTGGTCTTGCCCTGGGGGCTCGCGGGCTATCACCGCCGGTAGGGAATCTCACCCAACCCTGAAGACCTTGCCCTTCAGCAGTACGGAATATACCACGCCGCCCCCGCTCTCACCAGTTGCCGGCTTCCGAGCCGTGGAGACAGAGGTCTTCTCATCGACCGAGCCGGCCGTGGCTGCCCGTCTCGCGGGCCATTGCGCTCAGCGCCCGGAACTCCGCCGCCGGGTCAGCCGCCCCGAACACGGCCGAGCCCGCCACCAGCCAACGTCCGCCTGCCGTCGCCACAGCCCCGATGGTGTCCCGCCCCACTCCCCCGTCCACCTGGATGGGAACCTGCGGCGGCAGCATCGCTCGAAGACGCCGGATCTTGTCCACGCTCTCCGGGATGAAGCTCTGCCCCCCAAACCCAGGATTCACGCTCATGAGCAGGACGAAGTCGGCATGACGCGCAGCCTCCTCAATCGCGCCCAGCGGTGTCCCCGGGTTGAGCACCACCCCCGCGCTCAGACCGAGTTCCCGGATGGTGGTCAGCGTCTTGTGGATATGGCGGCAGGCCTCGATGTGCACGCTCAGGCCATCGGCTCCCGCCCGGGCGAAATCCTCCACGTAGCGGTCCGGCTCCTCGATCATGAGGTGGACGTCCAGGAAGGCGCCGGCTGCATGGACCACCGGGGCCAGCGACGCCACCACCGGCTGGCCGATGGTGATGTTGGGGACGAAATGACCGTCCATGACGTCGATGTGGAGCAACCGAGCCCCGGCCTCCATCACCACGGCGGTGGCTTCACCAAGGCGGGAGAAATCGGCCGAGAGCACGGAGGGAAGGACAAGTGGCTCACTGCTCAGGGATGTGGGGATGGCCATGGGGATTGCGCTCCTCTGGTAGCCGATAGCGACGCTACGGGGCGGGCGAGGTCTGCAGACGGCGGCCATAGCCGCGTACAAACTCGGCGGCGCTCATGACGGGCTTCCCCGCCGGCTGGATGCGGAACACCTCCAGCGCACCTTGGGCACAGCCCAGGAACAGGCGGTTCTTGTCAAAGCCCCAATGCCCAGGGCGGCCCGCTACTTCCCGCCCCGCCGCGGGGAGACCGTCCGCCTCCGCCTCCCAGGGCCACGTGCGCCACACTTTCAGGCGCAGACCGCCGCAGCCCACCTCGCTGCCCGTATCCGGCGAGAGAGAACGCACCAGATTGTGAGCGGCCACCGCCCCCAACTCCGGCCGAAGCAGGCGATCGTTCGGCCCCACCTTGGGCGCGTATGTCCACCCCTCACTTTGCTGCCGCCACTCGACCGTGCCGTCCGCCATAGCCGTGAGCACTTGGTCTGCCGCCAAGGCTCCCAGCAGAGCCAGCGCCCGGCCCAGGCTGCCGGCGTCATCGCGCGGACTGATGCTGATCCGAGTGACGGCGGCCACGGGTCCTGCGTCCAACGCCTCCTCCATCCGCATCACGCACACGCCGGTCTCTGACTCCCCGTTCCGCAGCGCCCAATGAATGGGCGCCGCGCCGCGGTGGCGCGGCAGCAGCGAGGCATGCAGGTTGAGGCAGGAAAGGGCTTCGAGCAGTGGGGGTTTCAGGAGTTGGCCAAAGGCCGCCACCAGCAGCACGTCGATCTTGCCCTCCTCCAGGACGGCCGCAACGGCCTCCTGGTTGATATCCGGCGTGCGCAGTACCGGTATGCCCAGCGCATCGGCCAGTACGGCTACCGGGCACGGCGCAGGCTGACGCCCCCGGCCCTGAGGCCGATCCGGCGGCGTGATGACCAAGAGCGGCGACCTTCCGGCAGCAGTGAGGTCGCCCAACACCCAGGCCCCGAACTGCGGGCTACCGGCGAACGCCAGCCTCACGAAGCGAGTGTCCGATCCCGGATGACCTTGAGTACCCGCCGGCGCTCCTCTGCCGAGGTGCGGTCAAGTATGAGGCAGCCTGACAAGTGATCTATCTCGTGTTGCAGCACCCGGGCGAACGTGTCCTTGGCCTCCACGCGCAGCGGACGACCCTGGACGTCACACGCCTCCATCACAACCCATTCCGCACGCGGGACCTCCACGCTGAAACCCGGAACCGAGAGACAGCCCTCCGAGCCCATGATCTCCTCCTGGGAGCGCTCGACGATGGCGGGGTTGACGAAGGAGAACGCTTGGTCGGTGTCCGGGTCACGGCAGACGATCAGACGCTTGAGCACGCCGATCTGAGAAGCAGCCAGGCCGATACCTTCCGCCTCGTCCATGATCTCCAACATGTCCTTGGCCAAGCGACGCAAACCGGCGTCGAAGCTGGTCACATCGCGGCACGTCTCCCGCAGGACCGGGTCACCCACTGTGCGAATCTCATACATCTACGCGAACCACTCCGGGTCTACATCGACACTCACGTCTATGCCACGCCGATCGAGCCCCGGTCGTGCCGCCGACACGATATGACCCAGGACGCCTGCCGGCTCTTCCTCCGGTGGCAGCGCCACCACCAGCTGCGAGCGATGCCTGCCACGCAGCCGGGGCAGAGGGGCGGGACCGCGAACGGCCTTTCTCCCGACCCGGGCCGAGCATTCCCCGGCCAAGTGCAGGGCCGCCGGGACCACTCGATCCGGCTGAGCAGCACTCACCACCACACGGACAAGGCGCACCACCGGAGGGAACCCCAGCCGCACCCTATCCCGCATCTCCGTGCGGTAGAACTCACGTGCGTGGCTTTCTATGGCCATCTTAATGCAGGGGGCATCCGGATTCCAGGTCTGAACCAGCGCCCGACTAGGTTTCTGGCCGCGTCCCGCCCTCCCCACCACCTGGGTCAGAAGCTGGAAGGTTCTCTCGCCGGCTCGGAAATCGGGGACGTAGAGCCCGGTATCCGCATCCGCCACCACCACGAGCGTCACCCCGGCAAAGTCGTGCCCCTTGGCCACCATCTGCGTGCCCACCAATACCGCCGGGCGCGTGCCGGCAAATGTGGTCAGCGCCTCGGACACCCGGCCGGCTCCGCCGCCGAGGTCGGAGTCGAGCCGAAACACGGCGCCGCGGCCCAGGAGCGCCACCAACTCCTCATCCAGCCGCTGCGTTCCGGGGACGCCCCTGGCCAGCGCCGAGGCACCGCAGCAGGGACACACCGCGGGCAGAGGCTCGCGGCGCCCACAATGGTGACACACCAGGAGGGCGACCGCCCCGCCGCCGGCCCGGCGATGTAGCGTGAGCGTGACGTCACACTCCGGACACGTTGGCGCCGTCCCGCACTCCGGGCAGAACAGGAAGCCGGAGTGACCCCGCCGGTTGAGGAGGACGATGGCCTGTTCCCGGCTGCGCACCACCTGGCGGAGAGCAGACCAGGCTCTGGGCGACAGAGTGCCCTGACCCGCCTGCCGGCGCATGTCCACCACTTCCACCTCCGGCAGCGTGCCGCCCGCCGGGCGAGTGCGTAGGTGCAGCTTGACGGGGTTGTCCACCAGGCTTTCCAGACGAGGTGTGGCCGTGCCCTCCACCAGAAGGCCACCAGTCTGTTGGGCGCGCCACCACGCCACCCAGCGCGCGTGGTAGCGCGGCTCTTCATCATTCTTGTAGCTGTGGTCGTGCGCTTCGTCAATGACGAACAGCCCCGGATCGCGCACGGGGGCGAAGACGGCTGAACGCGCTCCCACCACCACCACGGCTTCGCCCCGCCGCACACGTGCCAGTTCTCTGGCACGGGCGGCAGGCGACAACCCACTGTGCAGGACCGCCAACAACGAGGAACCGAAGCGCTCCCGCAGGCGATCGCTCAACGCGGCCGTGAGCCCTATCTCCGGCACCAGCACCACCGACGAGCGCCCCCGCGCCAGCATGTCGTCAATAAGGCGCAAATAGACATCAGTCTTGCCGCTGCCGGTGATTCCCCACAGGAGAGCGCGACGAGCCCCATCGGACCGGGCCAGCTCGCGGAGGCGCTCTACGGCGTGTGCCTGCTCCCCGCTGAGGACCACAGGGGGAGCCACCGGAGACACCGCATGCTCGATGGCATCCCCGGCCGGCCGCGCCGCCCTCTCCTCGACGCGTAAGAGCCCTCTGGCCACCAGTCCCCCCAGTAGCCCGCGGCTGACCCCCGCCAGACGGCAGACCTCCGCCGCGGGCGCACCGCCCGCGGGGACCAGAGCCAAGGCCGCCCTCTGCCGCGCCGTGGGCGGGCGCGCGCTCGGTGCACTGGAGGTGGCGTCGGTGGGAATCACCCAGGAGACCTTACGGCCCTGACCCACCCTCGCTGGGGCCAAGGCCTCGGGGGCCGTCAACCCCAAGCACGCCCCGACAGGCGCCAGGTAGTAGCGCGACATGGCGTGGGCCAGCGCAAGCGCCTCCGCCGTCACAGTGACGCCCGTGGTGCCGATCATCCGCCGCAACTCCCATTCCGACGGTGTCCCACCACTCTGGGCGAGGCCGAGCACCACGCCCCGCACCCGTCGGCGGCCGAACGGAATCTCCACCACGGAGCCCACGACTACCTCCCCCTGCTCGGGGGGCAGGTAGTCGAACAGACGTCCCTCCAGGCTGCGCAGGCGGAGCAGAGGTGCCACTTCCCAGATGGGGTATTCAGCCGGAGGGGAAGGCACGGGTCGCCCTTTCAGGGGTGGCGGCGGAGCCGGGCTGCGCCCGGCTCCGCCGCCCCGCTCAGTCCAGCCCCGCCGCGCGACGCAGGAGATCGGCCTTGTCTGTGCGCTCCCACGTGAAGTCGTGATCCTCGCGCCCGAAGTGCCCGTACGCCGCCGTCTTCTCGTAGATGGGACGGCGCAGATCGAGATCCCGGATAATGGAGGCGGGGCGCAGATCGAAGTGCCTCAGCACCGCTTCCTCAATGGTTTGCACAGACACGCGTTCCGTCCCGAAGCACTCCACCATCACGCTCACCGGGTGCGCCACGCCGATGGCGTAGGCCACCTGCACCTCACACCGCTCGGCCAGACCGGCGGCCACTACATTCTTGGCCACGTAGCGAGCGGCATAGGCCCCCGATCTGTCCACCTTGGAGGGATCCTTGCCCGAGAAGGCACCGCCGCCGTGCCGGCCGAACCCACCGTAGGTGTCCACAATGATCTTGCGTCCCGTGAGGCCCGTGTCCCCCATGGGCCCACCGATGACGAACTTGCCGGTGGCGTTCACGTAGAGCTTGGTGTCACGAAATTCCGGATCGTAGAGACCGGCCGGCAGTACGGGCCTGATGACGTGCTCCATCAGATCCGGCTTCATGAGCGTGTCGATGTCCACGCCCTCCTGGTGTTGCAGGGCCATCACCACAGCAGTGATGAACTCCGGCCTGCCGTCCCGGTAGCGAACAGTGACCTGGCTCTTGGAATCCGGCCGTAGGTAGGGCATGAGCCCGGCGCGACGCGTCTCCGCCGCCCGGTGCACCAGGCGGTGAGCCAGAGAGATGGGCAGGGGCATGAGCTCCGCCGTGTCCAGGCAGGCATAGCCGAATACCATGCCCTGGTCCCCCGCACCCTGGCGATCACACTCATCCTGGTCACCGGGGTCCGTCCGCATCTCGAACGCCCTCTCCACACCCTGCGCAATATCGTTGGATTGGTCGTGGATGGAGGTGATGACGCCGCAGGTCTCATAGTCAAACCCGAACTTGGCCCGCGTGTAGCCGATGCGCTGTATGGTGGCCCGGACAATGGCCGGGATGTCAACGTAGGTTCGGGTGGTTATCTCGCCGGACACCACGACCAACCCGGTGGTGAGGAGGGTTTCACAGGCCACGCGGCCCATGGGGTCATCTTTGAGCACCGCGTCCAGCACCGCATCGGAGATCTGGTCCGCCATCTTGTCAGGATGGCCTTCGCCCACGGACTCGGATGTGAAAAGGAATTCGTCCTTGCGCACTTACCTATCGCCTCCGGTAGTTCGGATTCTCAGCCGTTCCACGATTGCCCACGGATAGGCCGGCCTGGACCCGCCGGATGGTAAGCTATCGCCGACTCGCTTCATTGTACATACGCCCTCGGACGCACACAAACCAGGTCCAGTGACAGCATCACTCCGCAGAGCCAGAGTTTCCGACGTCCCGCAGATGCAGCGGTTGATCAACTCCTGGGCCAAACAGGGCATGATGCTGCCCCGTTCCCTTCACGCCCTCTACGAGCACCTGCGGGACTACTTCGTGATCGTGGATGACGAGCACATCGCCGGTTGCGTGGCGCTGCACGTGGCGTGGGATGACCTGGCGGAAGTACGTTCCATGGCCGTGTCCCCCGATCGCCAGCGGCACCACCTGGGCCTCACGCTGCTGGACGCGGCCCTGCAGGAGGCGGCAGACTTGGGCATTTCCCGTGTCTTCGTGCTGACCTATGTACCCGATTTCTTCGCCAGGCGCGGCTTCCAAACCGTGGCCAAGACGGAGTTGCCGCAGAAGATCTGGCAGGAGTGCATCCACTGCATTCATTTCCCGGATTGCGACGAGGAGGCCATGCTCCTCACCCTCCCCCAGCAGGAGCCGGCCGTCCCGCCGCTCGGCTCCTAACCCACCGGCCGCAGGGCACCTTCTTGGTACTCCAGACGCGGATCCCAGAGCAACCACTCCGAGTACCCCTGTTCCTCCACCGCCTTTATCTGCGCCTTCACCTCCGTCACGCCATAGGCGGAGGGCATGGCGAAGTCCTGCAACCAGGGCCGATACACGGCGCCCGTTCCTTCCAGGCGACGCGTGGCGTCCTTGGTGGCGAAGGTGACGATATCAAACGGATTGCGGTCAGGGTTGCTGATCCCGTAGGAGCCCGACTCATAATGTGAGGGATAGATCATGGGACAGATGATGTCCACGTTCTTGGCCACCTTCTCCAGTTGCTGACCAATGTTGGCGTCACCCTTGTGATCCAAGGCATGCCCGAACACATCGGCGGACAGCCAGACGCCCAACGGCTCCAGCCTTTCCCGTGCGTAACACAGGAAATCGGCGATGGCGTCCTCATGCGGCCCGTTAGCTCCGGGGAACACCGCTTCGTCGATGGGGCCGTCCGTGGGAAAGCGCACGTAGTCAAACTGGATCTCGCGAAAACCGCGCTTGGCCGCGTCCTCCGCCAGGTCCACCAGGTACTTCCAGACCTCGCGTTTGTAGGGATTGGTGTAGGCCTGTCCCTGGTTGTCTTTCCAGACGCCGCCGTCGACATCCCCTACGGCCAGGTCCGGCCGCGCATTGGCCAGCAGGGGGTCCTGGAAGCAGACGATGCGTGCGATGGGGATGATCTGGTGCTCATGGAGCAGTTCCATCATGCCCTGGAGATCCCGGATGCGGCCTTCCCAGAGATGCTCCTCCAGCGCCAGGGGAAAGTCCGGCTCGTAGGCAATGGCGCCGGTGGCATCCTTCACGTCAATGACCATGGCGTTCAGCTCGGTCCTGTCCACCAGGCTGATCAACGCGTCCATGGTGGGATTGATCCCCGCAATCCAGCTGGTCACGTACAAACCTTTCACCGGAGTGTAGGAGAGATCACGGAAGGTCCGCAGATCCAGAGTGCTGGGCACGCCCAGGAAACCGAATTCTGTGGCACGCATACGCTGCTGCTCCTCCGCCGCCGGCGCGCTGCTCTCGGCGGAAGGCCACTGCAGAGCGAAGCCGCGGCCGGAAGCAAGATTGGAGCCAAGCACCCAGAAAGCCAGGAAGCCGATCACGAAGACCAGAACGCCGCCCACGAGCACAACCGACAGCACAGCCGCCGGTCTGCGGTCCCGGGCGGGGCGGCGCGGAGCGCGGCTCTGCTTGTATGGTGGCGGGCTCATGGCTTTGGTATTGTACCAATGTGATGCGCTACGATAAGGTTTTCAGATTCCTGCTCTTCACCTTCGTGGCGGGGAGCATCGTCGGCCTTCTGGCCGGCCTGCTGGTCACCGGCCCCCGCGCCAGAGCCGCCACCGGCACTGAGGCCGTCTCAGTCACCACTTCCGGCCCGGCGGAGTCCGACCTGGGCGCAAAGGAACCCATGACTCCCGAGAGGGCCAAGGCCATGGGCGCCAACGAGGCGGGTCAGGTGCTGGTACTCATGTACCATCTGATCACCAAGCCGGAGGACCCCACGGCGCTGGAGCCGGACTACTCGCGCAGTGCCCTTCATTTCCAGGAAGACATTGCCCTCCTCAAGGCTGAGGGCTACTACCCCATCACGGTGAAGGACCTCGTAACCGGCTCCATCGACATACCGGCCGGCAAGAGCCCGGTGATCCTCACCTTCGATGACTCCAGTCAGGGCCAATACCGCATATTGGACGACGGCACCGTGGATCCGCAAAGCGCCGTGGGCATCCTGCTGGCCGCCGGCGAAGATGGGAATTGGCCCATGCGCGCCTCCTTCTTCCCCCTGCTGGACGTTGACCTGGCCGACCGCGTCTTGTTCGGCCAACCGGAGAAGCAGAAGGAGAAACTGCAGCAGCTGGTGGAGTGGGGCTGCGAGGTGGGAAGCCACTCGTACACCCACCTCAATCTGAAGACCTCCTCGCGCGAGGTCATCATCAAAGAACTCGCTCTCTCCATGAAGAAGATCCAGGAGATGGCGGGCAACGGTTACGAGGTCTTCACGCTGGCGGTGCCCTTCGGTGAGTACCCCGAGGATGAGAGCCTACTGGCCGCCGGTGAATACGAGGGGTTCACCTATGCCTACCATGCGGCACTGGCCGTGACCGGCGGCCCCAGCGATTCCCCCTTCTCCACGAAGTTTGACCCTATGCACGTCAAACGAATGGAGGTCCACGGAGACTCGCTCAAGCAGGCCATCAACGCCGCCAAGAAATCCCCCGAACTCCGCTACATCTCAGATGGAGACCCGACTGTGATATCCGCCCCGGCCGACCTGCCTGAGGAGCTGGGATCCCTCCTCTCCAACCTCGGGCGGCCGGTGATCACCTACTGAGCTTCCGCCTTGCGCAGGGTAAGGACATTGCCTTCACTTACGATTTCCAGCAACTCTCCACAGAGACCGCACTCCACCCTGGCTGCGGGCCGCGCCCCCAACCCTAGGTGCACACGCACGTGGCAGACGGGACAGACAGCATCCACATCCGGCTCTGTACCCTGTAGCGGTACCTTGACGCCGGCGTATTCCCACATCGGATCATATTTGTTGGCCAATGTGCACTCCTGAGTCTAGGAAGAGGAAACCAGTGGCCCCGAGCGCAGCGGCGCTCCGGTATCACTCTGACGCCACAGGGAGTGTCTCACACCGGGCGGTCGACGCTCAAGCCCGCCGAGAGCCGTGCTCCGTGACGCACGCGTTCCTGGCAGCTCTGCTGTTGATGCTGCTTCTGTTGGGGCCCGGCTGCGGCGCGGCCTCCACCGATAACCCACCGGCCCAGTCAACCGGCACTTCCCCCGCATCCTCCCCCCACACGGCCGCTGAGCCGTCGGTGTCGGCGCCCGTGCAGCGCGCTCTGCTGGCCCTGCTCACATATCACCGCTACGCCTTCTCCGTCACCACCTGGGACATGTCGCAGGCAGAACCGCCTTTGGTGTTCCAGATAGAGGGGGTCATGGTGGATCCCTGGACCTACCTGAACATCTCCGGCCCTGGCCTGCAGGAGTCGGTGGAGGTGGTGTATCAGGGCCAGGTGGCTCACGCACGGATGCGAAGCGAAAGCTCCTGGCGCAGCGCCGCGGAGGTGTTCGGTTCCGTGGAGGGTCTCGACACCACTCCCCTCGAGAATCCGGAGCCGACGAAGGAACTGGTGCCCAGCATCGCGGCCATGGCCCGCCCCGCCACCTCAGAGGCTCTCCCGCCCCCCGCACCCCCTGAGCCCGCCGGCGCCGCCTCCTACCAATGGGAGACCACGCTCACCGAAGACGACGCGGCGATGGCGACCGTGCATAATCGCATCTGGCTCAATGCCGATGGAGTCCTGGTCCGCTGGGACCGCCGGCTCACCCCCACGGCTCTTGGCGGGCAGATGGCCGAAACCTACTCCTCCATCATGTACTCCCGCCACGGTGACGCGAGCCTCACCATCCCCGCCCAGGGATACGAAAACGGCGGCACCACGCAATCCGAGTGACCTCTGTGCCCGGGCTCCCCTGCTATGACCTGGGCCTGGCGCCCTACGAACCAGTGCAGGCGCTGCAGGGTGCGCTACGCCGCGAATGCGCCGCCGGCCGGCACCCGGGCGCACTCCTGCTCCTTGAGCATGAGGCCGTCATCACCCTGGGCGTAAGGGCATCCATGGCTGAGGTCCGCCGGCCTCTCCGACCTCCGGAGGACGGCGCCGCCGGACCATCCTTGCCGGTCATTCGCTCGGAACGGGGAGGCCTGGGCACATTGCACGCCCCCGGGCAGCTCGTTGCCTACCCCGTTATGCCCATACCCAAGCGCGACCTGCGCACGTACGTGTGGCAATTGGAGGAAGTGGCCCGGCTTCTGCTGGCCCAGTACCGGGTGCATGCCATCCGGATAACCGGCCGTCCCGGGCTGTACGTGGACGGGCACAAGATCGCATCGTTGGGCCTGCGCTGTGAACGCTGGGTGGCCAGCCACGGTACCTCCCTCAACATCTCACCCGATCTCCACCTCTTCGCGCAGATCGTCTCCTGCGGCGACCCCGACCTCCACCACACCAGCCTGGCCGTCCTCACGGGCCACGCGCCCGCCATGCCTGAGGTGAAGCTGGTCTACCATCGCGTCTTTGCCCAGGTGTTCAGGAGGGAGTTGGGCCCTCTTCTGACGACAACCGTCACCGGCCTGCTGGAGACCCTTGCCTGACCCAACCCGCTTGTCTGCAACCGCCGGCCAGGATGATGGGGAGCCTGAGTGGCGCCCCAGAGCGTAGAAGGTACCCACGGCAGGATTCGAACCTGCGACACCTGGCTCCGGAGGCCAGTGCTCTATCCCCTGAGCTACGTGGGCACGCGATCGCTATTATAACGGCTCGCGCCCGGTCGTAGCCTCCGCTCGTCAGAGAAAGCGGGGAGATCCCTTGTCGGGATAGGGAACCACCAGCCGATCGAAGTCGGACGGCAACACGCTGGAAGCGAATACGCCGCTGGCCTCCGCCAGCAGTTCGCCGCGGCTGTGGCGGGAACTGATGTGAGTGAGCACCAGCAGGCCCGCGCCGGCCAGGGCAGCCACCCCGGCGGCCTCGGCAGCGGTGGAATGGCGCGTCTCCACGGCGCGTTCCCTTTCCTCCTCCGAGAAGGTGGCATCGTGCACGAGCACGGTGGCGGCACGCGCCAACTCGATCACATTGAATGTAGGCCGAGTATCCCCGCTGATAACGATCTTCCTTCCCGGACGCCTGCCGTCCATCACTTCCTCCGGCTCGACGAGACGCCCGTTCTCCCCGCGCACCGTCTCCCCAAGCTGCAGTTGTCGGAAGAGCGGCCCCGGGGGGACACCCAACGCAACGGCTCTCTCCGGGTGAAACAGCCCCGGGCGGCTCTCTTCCTCAAACGCGTAGGCAAGACTGGGCGGGCCATGCTCGGTGCGGGCGGCAATCACCCGGCAGCCGTCAATCTGCGTCACGACCCCTGGACGAGCCTCATGCAGATTGAGCGCGAACAACTGGCGCCCGAAAACCCGGTACGAGCCATTGAACAGCTCCTCCAGCCCCGGCGGGCCCCAGATGTCCAGTGACCCCTCTCTCCCCTGCAGGCTCATGGTCTTCAGCAGCCCGGGCAGGCCCAAGTAATGATCCCCGTGCAGGTGCGTAAGGAAGATGTGGTCAACGCGCACGCCGGCCGAGCGCATGAGCTGGCGCTGCGTCCCTTCACCACAGTCAACCAAGACACGCGTCCCGCCGCGTACCAAGAGCAGTCCGCTGGTGTTGCGCGCCACGGTTGGGACCGCGCCGGCAGTGCCCAGGAATAGCAGTTCAAGGTCCACCGCTTGAAAGCTGCTCAGACGTCTGAGGCGCCGGCGCCTGAACCCTGACCGTTGCCCAGACCGCCCAGTCGTGGCCGCCCTCCCCCGCCGTGGACCAAGGACTCAATGGCTTCAGGACTGAACTCATGCGTGTCATGAGCGAAGGTGGGGTTGGCACAGTCCCGCCGCGAATAGAGAAATCCGTATGCCCTGTCCACTTTGGACCGACAGCGCCGCAGCGGCTCCCGAAACGTCTTGAGGGCGCCGTACACATCGCTCCGCGGAGAAGCCTGCGAGGGCGCAAGATCCAACTCGGCCACGAAGACCTTCTCCACACAACCGAAGTAGAGTTGCCCTTCCTCTTGAAAGGCATACACATAGGGACAAGAGGACCGCAGGCAGTGGACCGGATATACCACCCGCTCGCAGATGACGGGGCAGCAGCGGCACTCGACTCTTCCCTTGCGCTTCGGACAACTCGCGGATGTCTCGCGGTCTGGCACAAACTCAGTATACACTGGCGAAAATGCCTCCCCGACAGGCTGAAGTGGCACCTCATGGCGCCTCCTCCACCCATTCCTCCACCCTGGTTCCCGGAACCAGCCGCACGCGATACAGGGAGTGGTCCATGGCCCACAGACGCACGCTCTCCTCGTAGATCACGTACCCTGTATGGCCGAGCTGGAGCTCTCCCGTGCAGTAGACCGCTCCGTGCAGCGTGGTCCCCTCCAGTAGTACGTTTTCCGCGCCCACCAGCACGCCCCACACTTCCCCCAGGTTGCGTGCGTCGACGACACCACCCAAGGCAACAAGCAGCAAGGGAGATTCCGCCCTGCCTGAGCCGCCGCTTGACAGGTCCGGCCGGACCAAGACCCCCGTGCGCTCCTCCGCCAAGGTCACGCTCGGCGCGAGCCCCACCTGCCCTTCCTCCAACCATGTCTTCGTCCCCGCATCGAGCTCCCAGTGGCTGGTGAGATGTGTCCAGGAGAACGCCCCCAGACTCTCCACCGGGCGGAACTGGGTGGCCACGGGGACGGCTTCTGCCTCTTCTGGGAGCGCAGACGAGATCCCGGGCGTGGTCCGATCCACGGCAGGCACCACACTTCGCGCCACGATAGCCGCATGCGGCAACTCCACACCATCCCATGCCCGCTCGACAAGCGCAGACAGCCGGCGAGCCCCCACGCTCTTCCCTTCGTACACGGCGGCGGGCAGGCTCACCGTGGCCTGAAGATACACTGAGGCCACAGGGTCCTGAAGATCGACATCGGCCCGGTAGCCCAGACTGCCTGACGCTCCGTCCTCTCCCATGACAGCGCGAGGTTCCCAGCGTGCAATCGCCGCCAAACGCACTGCTTCCAGAAAAGCTTCAGCGTCGGCCCGCGCAGATTGCGCCGCCGTTTCCGTCAAGGCCACGCGCAGACCGGTAGAAATGAGAGAACTGAGGCACAACACCAGTGCTGCGCATCCCACACACACCAGCATTGTGGCCAGGAGGATGGACCCGTGCTGGGCGCGGTCACGATCGCTGAGATCGCCGTTCATCGTCCCAGGCCCGCCGAGCAGAGCAAGACCTGCCGGGCGGGGCCGACGGCGCCTCGGCGGACAGCCTCCAGCTGCACACGATCCGCCAGAAGCAGCCCATCGGGCGACAGGGGCGCAACAAGCTCCCGGTCCTCTGAGTAGTAGCGAAAGCGCGCGGCCTCTTCCACCGGTTCCAGCATGGTCTTGTGGTCGATGAAGTGCCATCCGCCGGACGGCAGCGGGCCAGTCACGGTGGCCGCATCACCCCGTCTGCGCATGAGACGCGCTCCGCTGATCTCCCAGGCCACCAGTTCCACATCCGCCGGGCTGCCCGTTCGCGCCAACATCACCAACCGACCACCATCCGCCTCCAGGAGCAGCGACGGGACGCCTGCAGACCCCCCTCCCACCGCGCAGGCCGAGCGCAGGTCGTGCTTCAGACGAATGCCCGCCACCCGTGCCTGCAGTTGCCATACCAGACGATCCGTGATATCGGCCGAGCGCTTCTCCACCCCGGTCCACAGCTGTGCCAGCAGGAGGAGCAGTAGGGTCGACAGCGCCAGCGCCACGAGCACTTCCACAAGAGTGAACCCCGACCGATCAGAAGAAGAGGTCAAGACACCTCCCCTCCTCAGCCCGAAAGGCCTGCGCCAGACTTCCCAAGCGCACCTCCACGGTTCCTCCCACCGCCTCCAGGTGCACACATCCGTCCGCGGCCACCTGCACCCGCCCCCGGCTGGTCACAACCTCCACTTCCGTATGCGCAAAGCTGGGAGCGTGGACCAGAATGGTGGAGAGACTCTCTGTCTCTGCGCCGGCGTCTCCCGGTACCAGCAGGCGCCGCGGAGGGCCCCAACCTCCTCCGGCACCACGGGCCCGCACCACGGCCTCCTCTCCTTGCCTGGCCTGCCGGAGGAACGGATCGGCCAGCACGACGTCCCCATTCGCCACCGGATACTCCCCCAGGAACCAACCCTGGACCCAGAGCCCGACCTGAACACCCTCCTCCGGCAGAGTCGGCGAAGTAGCCACCTCCAGTGCCGGCCCTTCCTTCCACTCCGCCTTCTCGACACACACGCCCCAGGCCGCCCTCCTGCCCACAAGGGCATCGTCCGGAGTTACCACCACCTGGCCCAGCAACTCCTCCGTCCGCTGCACCCTGCCCGCCAGTGAAACCCAGACCTGCAGCATGCCAGCCAGGAGGATGGACAGTAGTGCCAGCGATGCGGAGACCTCCAGCAACGCCCAGCCGCACTGCGATGGTGCACCCTTCATCGCCGCTCCCGCCTGGTGCAACCCGTGGCCGCTCTCACCACCACACGGCTTCCCGTGCCCTCCTCCCCCAGGAATACGGATCCGGCGGAGTCCGGAGCCGCGAACCAGCCCGAGAACGTCACATGCACACCCGATGCTTCAGTCCAGCGTGTGACGTTGGTGCTCACCGCAACCGTGGGAATCTCATCGGAGTACACGGTGGCGTCTGGTTGCGAGGGTGCGGCCGCATCCCCTGGGCGCAGATGAGTCCATTCACCCTCGCTGAGGCGGACGAGGTGCCGCCCACCCAACAGGAGAGTCTCCACTTGAGCCTCTGCGAGGACCCCCTGTACCACTTGGGCGGCGCCACGCGATTCCGCCGCGTTGACCGCACGCCCGCACGTCAGAAGAGGGATGGAGATCAGTAGCATGAGGACGGCAAGGGCGACCAGCAGTTCGACAAGTGTGTGGCCTGCAAAGTCGGCCGCGTGGCCAAGACGTGAGAATGTGTGTGCAGTGGTGCTTTCCATGAGACCAGGCTATAGCCCGGTCTCAGCTTGGTCACTGCAACCTTGGTCCGATCCTGCCGACCGGCCCTCCCTTCTGCCACGCAACCAGACCGCCCAGCACGAGGAAGAAGAGACTGTGCACGCCGGGGACGGTGATGGACACCAGGGATTGGGCCATATAGGCGCACGCCGCCGCAACGGCGGCGCAGTGCCAGGCAACCCCAGGCGCGTCCGTGCGGCGCACGCAGCGGAGGAGACTACCCCCTACGACCAGCACCACGATCAGCAGGTACAGCACCGCCGCCGGAACGCCGGCTACGACGGCCAAGTGCATAGGGTCGGAATGCGCTCGGTCCGCGATCCTCTCCGTCCCCTCCGCTGCATTGAAACGCTCCGTCCGGTAGTCCTCGAACACCGAACCCATCTGGTCCAGTCCCACCCCCACCAGGGGATGATCGGAGATCATGCGCAGACTGATCTCCCAGATGGCCAGCCGGCCGTCATTGCGGGAGTTGGACACGGCCGTCAGCGTGGAGAGATCAGTCTGCACGTCGTGCTGCTGTTCCGAGACGCTCGCGGTGGGCAGCGCTGCGATGCAGGCGGCGATCACACCGGCACTGAGCAGCCCGCCGAGCAGCCGGATGACCTGCCTGCCCCCACCCACCCGCCAGACCAGTACCAGGAACAGCACCGAGCCGCCGGCCGTTCCCAGCCAAGCCGCCCGCGTGAACGTGAAATACAGCGCGGCCAGGGCCGTCGCCAGCCCCACGATCGCCGCCCATCTCACCCCGCGACGCGTATACGTGGCCGCGCACAGGAGCAGCGGGATGATCAGCGCGAGGTATCCACCGAAGAATATGGGGTTGCGGAAACTGGAGAACACCCTGCCGGTCTGACGCAGGATGGCCAATCCGCTGAGGTCCAGGCCGAAGTGCTGAAGGATGCCGTAGATGGAAAGCACGCAGCCCGCGGCGAGGATGGCACCGTAGATCACGCGCTGGTCCCTCCAACCCCTGGTCTGGGCTGCCGAAGCCATGATGACCAGGCCGGAAAGCCATACGAGGAGACCATCATCACGGCCTGGGAAGCCCCACACTCCCGTTTCCGGCGATGCGGACAGCACCGAGCCCAGCGTCAGCCAAACGGCGAGCGCCAGGCACAGCCAGCCCAAGAGGCCCACCCGGCACGGCAGACCGCCGAAGCGCCGCACGGCCGCGGCCCACCATGCGGCCAAGAGCAGCCCCAAGGCGATCACGACGTATGCCTTCAGGGCAAAGTACCCGTCGAACCCATCCGGCGGCCAGACAGTGAGCGGGGGAAGGCAGGCGACGAGCGCCAAGAGGATGGTGCGGACTGATGCCCCCCATCGCGTGGCCTCGGGGTTCGTCAGGGGTAAGGGGCCTGCTTGTGCCATCGGCTCCACTTCCACCCCCAGCTGTCGCGCTGCCATGTGCTGATGAGGATTCTCCGTCCGCGCCCGAGTTCCTACGAGCGGTGCGCGCGTAGCGCAACCGTTCTTTCCGCGAGGCTCGCGCGTCCTGCTACCAACCAACCTCGGCGGAGCCATCGATCACCCTGACCCGCACGTAGCCCGTCTCGCTGAGGTCTACGGTGTCGACCTGTATCCCGAACCAATTACCGCTCTCGCTCCGGCTGGCGACATCCACCACCGTGGGAGACTCCGCGTAGTAGACGAGCTGGTTCTGGCTGGCATCGGCAACGATCGTGCCGTTGATGCCGGGAGGTGACGTGCTCACTATGTTCACGTCGGCCTCTATCCAGTGGCTGCTCGTCTCAAGCGCGTTGAGTGCCTCTGCCGTGATGGACGTGTAGTCGCCCGTCTCCACGAACGCGGTCTGCAGCGTGGTCAGCCCGTTACGCACCAGCGAATAGGCCACGGTGTCCTGGGCGCTCTGGCGCTGGCCCAGGTAGGTGGGGATGGCGATGGCGGCCAGGATGGCGATGATGATGATGACAATCAGGAGCTCTATCAGGGTGAAGCCGGTTTCCGCGCGCGCGTGAGTGCGCGCATATCCTGTGGTGTGTCTCATGCCCACCAGACCGCTCACATGGTGTATCCGAGCCATCCCCTTCAACTCCTTAGGATTGTCCTGATCCGGGCAGGGCTGCGGCGGCGTCCCGTCCTACCTGCGCCGCGTCCTCGGTGCGCCCCGATTCCTCCAGCAAGTCGATGAGCATGCTGAAGGCACGTGCATACGGAGGCTCCGTCTCGACTGCCTCACGAAGGGTCTGCTCGGCACCATCGATGTCCCCTCCGGCAATCTGAGCCTGGGCCAAGAAGGCCAGGTGTTTGCCGCTGGGCTCAATGACGGCGGCCTCGCGGAAGACGCGGACGGCATCCGCCGGCCGATCCTGGTGGTTCAGGTAGTTGAAACCCAGCTCCGTCCGGGTTTGCGTATCGTCGGCGTCCAGGGCGACCACACGCTCCTGCACGGCCAAGGCTTCGTCCCAGCGCTGCAGCATCACCAGTGCCACCGCCAGCCCGGACAGCGCGTCAAGGTTCTCGGGCTCGCCAGCAAGCAGGTTCCGATACTCAGTCACGGCTCCGGCCAGATCTCCCTCGGCCTCCCGCGCCTGCGCTCGATCGAGGCCACCGCCACAACCTGCCGCCGCGGCACCTACAACCAGCAGAACACACGCCACGGCTGCCACAGCCGGGAGGCCAAGGAGGGACCTCCCTCGTCCACGCGAGCTGAGCCCGTGTGCTTCCCTGTGCTGGTACGTCTCCACCCGGCGCTCTCTCGCTCTCCGTTCCGTCTGCTGCGCTCCGGACAGTCCGAGGGGGCAGCGGCCTTGCTGCCACCGCTGCCCCCACGCGGGTCCCTCTACCTCTCTCCCAGACTACCTACCACCCGTTCGCGTGATCCCTGTGGACCTCAGGCACGGGTCTTCGCGTCTACCAGCTGGCTGGGTCGTTACCAATGTAGAACGTGTTGCCGGGAGCATGGCCGTCAATTGCCGACGCAGTCTTGTTGACTATCACGCCGAATGTCTTACCGGACTCAGAGGTCGTGCCGACTCCGTAGGCGTCCTTGCCGATCGAGTCATCCACAGCAACCGCGTTGTCCTGAGCCGATACACCCGGCTTCGTGGCGGCATCCGGCACCATCGAGAAGACGATAGAAGGCTCGATCGCGAGCAGGATATCTGCGTCGACTTCCCCGAAGTCACGAGTGTCCACGTAGGCCGACTCCACGGCGGTCATGGCATTACGCACCAAGGACTTCGCTGCCGCATCCTGAGCCTTCTGCCGCTGCCCCAGGAAGGTGGGGATGGCGATGGCGGCCAGGATGGCGATGATGATGATGACAACCAGGAGCTCGATGAGGGTGAAACCGCCTTCGCCCCTCATCCTCTTGTTGAGTTTACTGAACATGCATCCTCCCTTTCCGGTTCTGTAGCCATGCTCACATACTCTCCACTGCGACCACAACCGCCATGTGGCGTGAGTACCCAAGGCCCGCTGGCGTTTCACTGCTAGTCTTCCCCGATATTCGCGTTTGAGTCAACAATGTTCTGTCTGCGCGCAATGGCGGTTGTCTGAAGCGAGCAGCTTCCCGCAGCCTGACATACTCATCGGCAGCAAGGGATTGGACTTTAGACCCGCTGTGGCGTGTCAATGGGAGGAGACCTTCAACCCGAAGCAGTCGCCGGCACCGGGTGCGAGAGAGTCGGCGCCCTCTCAGCGGGGCCCAGCGGACCGAGGAGGGGAGGCCGGCGGGATCCGCAACCCCGTGCTGCCGAAGCCGCCCCTGCCGCGCACGGATGCCGGCAGCGAGGCGTGGGCACTGAAGGTGGGGGTGGCCACGGCCTGGATGAGGAGTTGCGCGATGCGGTCGCCCGGCTCGATGGTGAAGGCTTCAGCACCGGAGTTGAAGAGGCAGACCCGCACCTCACCGCGATAGCCGGCGTCGATGAGCCCCGGCGAGTTCACCACCATCAGCCCCTGCCGGAAGGCCAGTCCCGAGCGGGGCAATACCAGGCCGGCGTAGCCCTCGGGGATGGCCAAGGCGATGCCGGTGCCCACGTCGCGGCGTTCCCCGGCGGGGATGGTGACTGCTTCCACCGCGAAGAGGTCCGCGCCGGCATCGTCGGGATGGGCGCGCAGAGGAAGGCGGGCGGCGGAGTGCAGCAACTGAACCAGGAGGTTCACGCCGGCGCCGCTCCCCTATCCATCCCTCTCACGCGTGGCCGCCCGAGCACAGGTCCGGCTCTGAGAACCGCACGCGCCCGGCTACAGCTTGAGAGACTTCTCAATGCGCGCCACCGCCTCCTCTATCCGCTCATCCGGCGCGGTGAGGGAGATGCGCACGAAGCCTTCTCCGTAGGTGCCGTAACCGTTACCCGGCGTCACCACCACGGCGGCCTCGTCCAGTACTTTCTCCGCGAAGGATGCAGAGGTATAGCCCTCCGGCACTGGCACCCACATGTAGATGGTGGCCTGGGGCTGGGGAGCGTGGAGTCCGATGGCGCTGAGGGCGTGCAGCACCAGGTCGCGGCGACGGGCGTAGACGGCCATCATCTCGTCCACGAAATCCCAGGAGCCGTTGAGGATGAAGGCCGCCGTGCGCTGCAGAGCCTCGAACATGCCGGAGTCCATGTTGGTCTTGAGCTTCCACAGCGCGGCCAGTATGTCCTTGTTGCCCACGGCAAAGCCTATGCGCCACCCGGTCATGTTGAAGGGCTTGGAGAAGCTGAACAACTCGACACCTGCTTCCTTGGCCCCAGGGGATTGCAGGAAGCTGGGGGCCACGTAGCCGTCGAAGGTGAGCTCCGAATAGGCGTTATCACTCACCACGGCCAGGCCGTTGTCGCGGCCGAAGGCTGCCACCCGCTCGTAGAAATCGCTGCCCTCCGGCACCACGGCCGCCGTAGGGTTGTTGGGATAGGAGACAAACATCAGCTTGGCCTTGCGGCGATCCTCCGCCGAGATGGCGTCCAGATCCGGTAGGAAGTCGTTCTCCGCCTTCAGCGGCATGATGAGCGGCGTGGCGCCTGAGATGATGGTGCCGGCGTAGTACACGGGGTAGCCGGGATCCGGGACCAGGACCACATCGCCGGGATCGGCTGTGGCCAGGATGACGTGAGCCAAGCCCTCTTTGCAGCCCAGCAGCGGGAAGAACTCGGTGGCGGGGTCGATATCAACGCCGAAGCGCCTCTTGTAGAAGGCCGCGGCCGCCTCCGCGAACACCTCCAGCCCAGCGTTGGTGGGATAACGATGATTGCGCGCATCCGCTACCTGCCGCTTCATCTCTTCCACAATGTAGTCCGGAGTAGCGATGTCCGGGTCACCCATGCCCAGGCTGATGACATCGATCCCGGCCTTCCTTTTCTCCTGGATCTTCTTCTCTATCGTTGCGAAGAGATACGGGGCCAGACCGTCCATGCGCTTGGAAAACTGCATCGCCACTCCCTTCAATCCTCAACGGCCCGCCAGCCGAGCTGCTCCAGCAGCTCGTTGCCCAACCGTCCTTCGAATACCTGAGAAGCCGGCCCGGTCATGACCACCTGCCACTCCTCGCCCACCTCTATCTCCAGATCACCGCCCAGCAGGTGCACGGTCACCGGGCTGCGCGCCAGGCCAAGGCGCACGGCCGCCGCCCCCACCGCCGTGGCTCCGGTGCCACAGGCCTGGGTCTCGCCTACACCCCTCTCCCACACCCTCATGTCCACCGAGCCGTCCGGCCGCGGTGAGATGAGCTCCACGTTCACCCGTTTGGGGAACAAGGGGTGATGCTCCACCACCGGGCCCAGCCGGGCAGGGTCCACTCCCGCCAGTGAGGTCAGGGGAATGACGCAGTGGGGGTTGCCCACGTCCACAAAGGTGAATCTGACCTCCCGTCCGGCGAAGGAGAAGGGAATGTCCACCATCCCCCCTTCGGCCGACCCCCTGCCGGCAGCCTTCCCCGCTTCCCCGAGGCCAGACGCGTCTATCGCCTCGCTGGCGAAGCGCGCGCGACCCATGTCCACCCGCACCCTGGCCCCCGGCAACAGGCGGGGCCGGATGGGACCGGCCAGCGTCTCCACCGTGAATTCGTTGCCGAGCACGTACCCGTGGCGGCTCACGTAGCGGGCGAACTGGCGGATGCCGTTGCCGCACATCTCCGGTTCGCTGCCGTCCGGGTTGAAGATGCGCATGCGCACCTGGGCACCGGGAACGGCTCCCGTGGGCGGGCACAACAGCAGGATCCCATCCGAGCCCACCCCCAGGTGGCGGTGGCAGAGGAGGGCGATGGCGTCCCGATCCAGCGGGCCGAGCAGATGGTCCTCCTCCAGGATCAGGTAGTCGTTCCCCAGCCCTTCCCATTTCTCGAACTGCATGCCGCCTCCCACTACCGCCCCTGTTCGAGGGCGCGCGCCACCATGTCAAGGATAGATGCCCCGATCTCCGCCGCCTCGCGGCACGAGGCGTCAATCATAACAACGCCGCTCATCTTCCGCATCCAGGTCAGTTGGCGCCGGGCATAGGCTCGAGTGGCCGCCTGCAGGCGCTCCCGGCATTCCTCCAGGGAGATCTCGCCCCCCAGGTAGGCGCTGATCTCGCGGTAGCCGATGGCCTTGCCCACCCCTCGTTCCAAGCCGACTGTGCCGGCAAGCCGGAGACCGCGCACTTCCTCCACGGCGCCCCCGCGCAGCATCTCCTCCGTGCGACGGTTGATGCGCTGGTGCAGCTCGGCGCGCTCCATGGTCAGACCCACGACCAGCGTGGGCCACCGGTACTGAGGCCGCCACAGGTCCGTCCTGCCCGACCACCGCGGCCGGGGCCGTCCTGCGCGCCGTGCCGTCTCCACCACCTCCAGAGCGCGCACCAGGCGCCTCACGTTGTGGGGATGGATGCCGGCGGCTGCTTCGGCATCGGCGGCGGCCAGTTCGTGATGCAGGGCCTCGGGCCCTTCTTCCTCCGCGCGTTGTTCCAGCCGGCGGCGCAGTTCGGGGTCGGCCTTGGGCGCCGCCGCCAGGGGAGCCAGGGCCGCCCGCAGATACAAGCCTGTCCCCCCCACCAGCAGGGCCACCCCCGCGGTGCGCAGGTCCGCCTCAATCAACGGCTCCACCGCGCTTGCATAGCGAGTGGCGCTCCACTCCTCCTGTGGTTCCGCCACGCCCATCATCTCGTGGCGAACCTGGGCCGGTTCCGAAGCGCTGGGCTGATTGGTGAGCACGGGAAGCCCCCGATACACCTGCAGGGAGTCGCAGGAGATGACACGCACCCCTAAACGCCGTGCCACCACCTGCCCCACTGCCGTCTTTCCCACGCCGGTGGGCCCGAAGACGGCAACAACCAGCCGCCGCGTCACCGGCCGTGCGGGACACGACGCCCGGTGAGCCCGGCAGAGGTGGCGCCCCCGATCTCCACCATGGCCCGTTCGCCGGCTGCCGCCGTTCCCGAGAAGTTCACCAGCTTGAAGCCACGGGTCCTGCCCCAGCCCTGCCCGTTGGCGTTCCGGCCTTCCACCAGCACCTCCAGGGTGGCTCCCACCAGCCGCCGGTTCTTCTCCGCCGCCTGCCCTTGTACCAGAGCGATGAGCTCGTTGACCCTGCGCTCGGCAGTCTGGCGATCCACCCGATCCGGCAACACCGCGGCGCGGGTGCCGGGACGAGGCGAATAGATGAAGGTGAACGCGGCGTCGAAATCGCACGCCTCCACAAGTGACAGCGTCTCCCGGAACTCGGCTTCGGTCTCTCCGGGGAAGGCCACGATGAGGTCGGTGGTGAGCGTCAGACTCGGCACGGACCGCCGCAACTCGCCCACCAGGTGCAGGTAGTCCTCGCGCGTGTAGCCACGGCCCATGGCAGCCAGCACCCGGTTGTTGCCGGACTGTACGGGCAGGTGGACGTGCTCGCACACGGAGGCATAGCGTCCCAAGGCCTCGATGAGGCGGGGGGACATGTCCTTGGGGTGAGAAGTCATGAAGCGAACCCGGCACAACCCGGCGACGTCATCCAACGCGCCGAGCAGATCCGGGAACTCCTCGCGGCCGCCAAACCCCGCTTCCTTGCCGTAGGCGTTGACGTTCTGCCCCAGGAGCGTGACCTCGCGCACCCCGTCCGCCACCAGGGAGCGGACCTCCGCCACGATGTCCTCCGCCGGACGCGAGGACTCCGCTCCCCGCACGTAGGGCACGATGCAGTAGGCGCAGAAGTTGGTGCAGCCGGTCATGATCTGCACCCAGGCGGTGGGGCCGGGACGGCGTATGCGGGGCAGAGTGGCGCTCCATCCGCCGGTGCCGCCGGCACAGGCTGTTCCCGGACGCCCGGTGAGCAGGAACTCACGCAGCCGCCGGCCCAGCTCGTCCAGGCTCTGCGGGCCTACCAGCACATCAACCACCGGCTGCTCCGCCAGAAACGTATCCCGCCGGCTCTGCGCCAGACACCCCGCCACCACCACGGCGCGCGTGCGCCCGGCCGCCTTCAGCCGCCGGGCCACCCCCAGGTTCCCCAGGAGGCGGCTGTCCGCCTTCTCCCGCACCGAGCAGGTGTTGTAGATGAGGACGTCGGCATCCTCCGGCCGCTCCACCCTGTGCCAGCCCTCCGCGCTCAGCAGGCCGTGGATGCGCTCGGAGTCGTGCTCGTTCATCTGGCACCCGAACGTACGCAGATAGAACGTACCTCCAGGGATCAGCCCCTCCAGGCCGGACGTCACCATTTCTGGGCCCGTGACGCTACTTGGCGTAATCGACCGCGCGGCTCTCGCGGATGACGGTGACGCGGATCTGCCCCGGATAGTCCAGTTCCTGCTCTATGTCCCGCGCGATCTCCCGGCACAGCAGAGCCGCCATGTCGTCGTCCACCTCTTCCGGCTTGACCATCACCCGGATTTCCCGGCCGGCCTGGATGGCGTAGGACTTGTCCACGCCCTTCTTGGCCTCCGCGATGCGCTCCAGGCTCTCCAAGCGTTTGACATACGTCTCCAGCGTCTCCCGCCGGGCCCCGGGACGAGCTCCGGACACCGCATCGGCCGCCGCCACCAGCACTGCCTCCACGGTCTGCTGTTCCACGTCGTTGTGGTGCGCCTCAACGGCATGGACGACTGCCTCGTTCTCACCGTAGCGACGGGCCAGGTTGGCCCCGATCACGGCGTGCGACCCTTCCACCTCGTGATCAACCGCCTTGCCCAGGTCATGCAGAAGACCAGCCCGCTTGGCCAGCTTGGCATTGGCGCCCAGCTCGTAGGCCATCATGCCGGCCAGGTGAGCCACCTCCAGCGAGTGGGCCAGCACGTTCTGCCCATAGCTGGTGCGGTACCGCAGCCGTCCCAGCAGGCGCACCAGTTCCGGCGGAAGCCCGTGGATATCGGCGTCAAAGGTGGCCTGCTCGCCGGCCTCCTTGATCTCCTTGTCCACCTCTTCCTTCGCCTTGCCGTACATCTCCTCGATCTTGGCCGGGTGGATGCGGCCGTCCACCACCAGCTTGGCCAGCGTGAGGCGGGCTATCTCACGCCGCACGGTGTCAAACCCCGACAGCACCACGGCTTCCGGAGTGTCATCGATGATGAAATCGATACCCGTGAGGTTCTCCAGCGTGCGGATGTTGCGGCCTTCGCGGCCGATGATGCGCCCCTTCATGTCGTCGGAGGGCAGGGCCACCACGGAGACGGTGGTGTCGGCCACGTGCGCGGCCGCCGTGCGCTGGATAGCCATGGAGAGGACCTCGCGTGAGCGGCGGTCCCCTTCGCGCTTGGCCTCATCCTCCACCTGCCGCACCATCTTGGCCATGTCGTGTCGGATCTCCCCCTCGGCCCTTTTGAGCAGTATCTCCCGCGCCTCCGGCTCCGTCAGGCCCGACACTTCCTCCAGCAGCCGCTTCTGCTCCGCCCTGTCCGCTTCCGCCTCTTCCAGGAGCCGGCGATAGTGGGTCTCGCGATCCCCCACCGATTGCTCCCGGCGGGCCACCTCCGCCTGTTTCTCCTCGAGCATCTCCTCCTTCTGCAGGAGACGCTTCTCAGTCTGGGCCAGCTCTGCCCGCCGCTCCTTCAGATCCGCTTCCGTCTCCGTGCGGAGTTTGTGCAGCTCTTCCTTCACTTCCAACCGAGCTTCACGCTGCAGCGCCTCAGACTGACGGCGGCCTTCTTCCACCACCTTGGCCGCCTCTTGCTCTGCGGAGCTGATCTTGGCCTCACCAACGACCCTTCTCAGCACATACCCGGCGGCTAGGCAGACAATCCCTACGATGATGACAACGATTACAGCTGTGCCAGTCATACACTACTCCAGTCCTGAAGGGCGGAGATCACTACTCACGCGAGTGACTGGATGGCAGACGACAGCGCCAAAGCCGCCGGCGCAGCGCGCGAATCCGCTGACTGCGTTGTCATGATGCGAGGGAGCGGCTACGCCGCGACCGCCCCAGAAAGGGGCCGGACTACACGGTCACCAAGGCGCTCCCCATCAAACCAAGCCGATTACTCAGCAGTCCACGTTCGAAAGCATTCGCCAAATCTATCTAATACGAGCAGGACCACGGGCCAAGCCGCCGTCAACCGATCGTCACAAGCACTTGGAGTTTACGCTGCCTCGGCAAACAGCGTCAAGATTACGGAGCCTGGTCCCCATCCTCCACCGTACCGCCCAGCGCCCGCCCCACAAGACGCTGGATGTCCGGCCAGGGGTGTCCGCGCCGGGCCAGAAAGGCAGCCGCCCGGCGGTGCGCGCCGCAGGGGTCCTGGCGAGCCGCCTCTGCGAACTTCCGTTGCAGCGTGCGCACCAGCGACTCCTCCACCTCTGCCGCCCCATCACCTCTGCCGACCCCACCCCCTGCGCCCTCTTCTGCCGGGTGCAGCGCGGCCTCTACGACCGCCGCCGCCACGCCCTTCAGCGCCAGTTCCCGCCGTATGCGCACCGGGCCCCAGCCCGAGCGACGCTTGCAGGCCGCGTAGTTGGACGCGAAGCGCTGATCATCCAGGAGCTCCAAGCCGCTCAGCCAGACCAGGACCTCCTCCACCACCTCCGGCTGGAACCCGGCCCCCGCCAGCCGCTGCTGCATCTCGCGCACGGAACGCTCCCGATGCTCCAGTAGCAGCAGAGCCCGGCTGCGCGCCCTCTCCCGGGTGCGAGATGCTTCTCCACCCGTCAACAGCTGATGGTCTCCCGGGCCACGGTCCCTCACCTGTGGCTCACGCCCCCTTTACGACTCCAAGGCGGGAGGCATCGCCTCCTCATCCGCGGCGACCGCCGGCCCTTCACCACCCGGGCCGATCCACCAATCAGGGTGCACCGCCGCCACCACGCCCTCGCGCAAGGCTTCAGTGAGATCAGGGTTGTCCCGCAGGAACTGCTTCACGTTCTCGCGCCCCTGACCAAGCCGCTGATCCCCGTAGGAGAACCAAGCGCCGCTCTTCTGGACAATGCCGTGCTCCACGGCCAGATCCAGCACGTCTCCCTCGTAGGAGATGCCGGTGCCAAACATGATGTCGAACTCAGCCTGGCGGAAAGGCGGCGCCACCTTGTTCTTCACCACCCGAACCCGTACGTGGCTGCCCACTGCCTGGTCGCCGTCTTTCAAGGTCTCCAGTCGGCGTATGTCCAACCTGACGGAGGCGTAGAACTTCAGCGCACGCCCGCCCGGGGTCACCTCCGGATTGCCGAACATGATCCCGACCTTCTCCCGCAACTGGTTAATGAAGATGGCCGAGGTCTGGGTCTTGTTGATGGTGCCTGCCAGCTTGCGTAGCGCCTGGCTCATCAAGCGCGCCTGCAGACCCATATGGGAGTCACCCATATCCCCTTCAATCTCCGCCCGCGGCGTCAGCGCCGCCACCGAGTCCACCACCACCACGTCCAGAGCTCCGCTGCGGATGAGCAGCTCACAGATCTCCAGAGCCTGCTCGCCATGATCCGGCTGCGAAACCAGCAGATCATCCACGTTGACACCGATTCGTCGCGCATACATTGCGTCCATGGCGTGCTCCGCGTCAATGAACGCGGCCTTACCGCCACGCTTCTGCGCTTCAGCCAGGATATGCAGGGCCAGTGTGGTCTTCCCGCTGGACTCAGGGCCAAAGATCTCCACCACCCTGCCGCGAGGCACGCCACCGACGCCCAAGGCCAAGTCCAGGCTGAGCGCGCCGGTGGGGATAGCGGGCACTCTGACCGCGGCCGACTCATCACCCATGCGCATGATGGCGCCCTTCCCGAACTGGCGTTCGATCTGGACCACGGCCATCTCCAAGGCCTTGTCCTTGTCCACGATATCCTCCTGTGCCTTCCTGGGCGCTCTATCTCTCATGCCATCAACTCCCGGCGGGCCACCACCGTGTAGCGGGCTCCGCCCCTCTCGAGGTCACTCCTATAAAGGCAGACCGACAATACCGGGTACTCAAGGTTGCTGCACTCCATCTTTGGTTGGACCTGGGTGGGTATCCTCAGACGAGCGATGGTCAGATGCGGGCGGAAGGGCCGTTTCTCCCGCTGCATGACCCCATCCGCTTCCAGCCTGCTCATGACAGCCTCGAACAGCCGCCCGAACACCCCCTCCCCGTCCTCTATCCCCAGCGCCACCACGCGCGCCCGGGCCGGAGACGGCAACAACAGGTACCCCTTGAGCACCGCGGCGCCGGCCGGCCTGAACTCCAGCGTCTCCACGGCCGCGCGCGCCGCCGCCTGCTTCTCAGCCCCCGTCTGGCCGATGAAGGCCAAGGTAACGTGCAGCTGGCCCGGACGCATCAACCTCAGCCCCGGCACGCCCACGAGCCCCTCCTGCGCCGCCTGTACCGCGGGTAGCAACCCATGCGGCAACGGCACCCCCACGAACAATCGCACCTGCTCCACTACGACCCTCCGCCCGCCTCGGGAGGCCTCAACCTGTCCCACGCCCTCACGAAGTAGTCCACCCCACTCCCCAGCGTGAGCAGCACCGCCAGGCCCAGCAGCATGTCACTCACGCGCACCCCGTGCACCACGCAACCCGGCTTAAGGATGAGCACCACGATGGCCAGCATCTGACTGGCGGTCTTGACCTTGCCCCAGGGGCTGGCAGGGATGATCAGGTTCCTGGCCGCCGCCACCATCCTCAACCCGGTTACCGCAAACTCGCGCGCAAGTATCACCATAGCAACCCAGGCGGACAGCTCATCTAGTTCAATGAGCGCCAGCAGCGCCGCACAGATCAGCAGCTTGTCCGCCAGCGGATCCAGAAACACGCCCAAGGTCGTCACCTGTCGCCGGCGCCGGGCGAACCATCCGTCCAGGGAGTCCGTGGCGGCGGCCAGCACGAACACTGCCACCGCCAGGGCCTTGCCGTAGGGCACTGCCCCCAGCAGCAGGATCATGAAGACCGGGATCAGGAGGATACGGAACAGGGTGAGGGAATTCGGAAGATTCACGATACCTGCTCCCCCACCGTCTCCACCGGCTCGGCGTACTCGGCAATGAGATCGCTCCCCAGCGTGTCCACCACCACCGCTCTTACCAAGGCCCCGAGCGGAACCTGCACCGGCGCCGCCCTGCTCACGTAGGTCACGCCGTCCACCTCCGGCGCCTGCCGGTACGTCCTCCCCACGGCCACCGCGTCGGGGGGACTGCCCTGGCCGGCCGGGCCGTCAATCAGCACCTCCACCTGCCTTCCCACCAGAGTGGCGGCCTTCTCCTCCGCCACGTCCAGCAGGAGACTGCTGAGGCGCGCCAGCCGGCGCCGCACCTCCTTCACCCCCACACGGGGACGCAACTCGAAGGCCTCGGTGCCCTCTTCCGGACTGAAGCCGAAGCAGCCCGCGTGGTCGAAGCAGGCCTCCCGCACAAAGCACAGCAACTCCTCGAAGTCCTCCTCCGTCTCCCCGGGGAAGCCGGCGATGAAAGTGGAGCGCAGCGATACGTCCGGCATCAGCGTTTCGGCCCGGCGGAGGAGAGCCAGGTGCGTCGCTCCATCCCCCTCGCGGCGCATGCGGCGGAGGACGGCCGCCGCCGCATGCTGAAAGGGCAGATCCAGGTAGTGGCACACTTTTGGATGTTGTGCAATGAGCTCAAGCAGCTCCCGGCCGACATGCTCCGGCTGCAGATACATGAAGCGCAGCCATGCCACGCGCGGGTCCCGGGCCAGCTCCTCCACCATCTCCGCCAGCCCCCTACGGCCGTCCCGCCACAGCGCCGTGTCCTGCCCCACCATCACCAACTCCCGGGCCCCGGCCGCCAGCACCACGTTCGCCTGCTCCAACACCTGCTCCAGTGGCAGCGCGTGATACGGCCCCTTGATGAGAGGGATGGCACAGAAGCTGCAGAGGTGGTCGCACCCGTCGGAAACCTTCACGTAACCCCACGCGCCACCGGAAGGAGGGACAAGGGCCGAGACTGCCACCGCAGGCCCCACCTGCGAACCGGGCATGCCGTCCCCCGGCGGGCAGGCTTCGGCGGCGATCCAGGCCGCTGTCTCCTCGACCTGCTCCACACCAAACCACGCCGCCACCTCGGGGATGTCGGCCTCCAGGGCGGCCCGGAAGCGTTCCACCAGACAACCCACCACCACCAGCTTAGCCTGGGGGTAGGCCGAGGTCGCCTCCATGATAGCGTCCAGTGACTGTGTGGTGGCCTCGCGGATGAAGCCGCAGGTGTTGATCACGATGAACTCGGCGTGGTCGGGCTGAGTGGCCAGGGGCACGCCTCGCTGCTGCACGGCACGGGCCAACCCACGGCTGTCCGCATCATTCTTGGGGCAGCCCAACGTGTGCAGGTAGACCGAAGGACGTCTCAGGATCTCAGACGCTCCAGTCCAGATGCAGTGACCTCAAAGTCCCCGTAAGGATCGGGGACGTTGAATTCCCTCCCATTGATATTCAGGATCACCGCCGTGGGATTGGCGATGGTCATCCAGAGCACGTTCTCACCTTCGAAGGACACACTCTCTCCCTCTTCAAGGGTTTGGGAGTATAGGGTCTTGCCGCCGGATGATCCCTCCCGCACGACGAGATAACAGCAATCCCGGACGGCTTCCACCGCGACCGCCAAGCCCTCCCCGTCCACCGCGGCAACAGCCTCACCCTGCTCGGCGACGGAGGCCGACCCGGTGCCGGAAGGCGAATCCTGGGCGGAGGCCCCGGCCACCCTGTCCGTCCCCGAGGCACCGGTGGTAGCCGTGATTGTAGTGCGCGAGACGGTGGTGACCGTATCGCCGGTCCGGCGATTCCCCCACCCCACCCAGGCCAAAATGATGATGACCACCAGCGCGATGACCGCCACCACCACGTAATTGGAGCGCCGAGGCCCCGTCTGCCGAGGCCGGGAGCGCAAAGGTGCGTTGGGTAGGCGGTGCGCGTCCAGAACGTGCGGGGCGTAAGCGTTCCGGTATTCCTCCACCACGGCATCGGCGTCCAGGCCCAGGTAGGCTGCGTAGGTGCGCAGGAAACCCATGACAAAGGTAGGCCCGGGCAGCACCTCGAAGTCATCCTGCTCCATGGCCTGCAGGTATTTGGAGCGGATCTTGGTGGCATCCTCGGCGTCCCGGATGCTCAGGCCTTGCCGGTTGCGCGCCTCTCGCAGCGAATTGCCGATCTCTATCATGCTCCGACGCCTTCCGAGTGGGCGCAGGCCGCCCGTGCCATTGCGATGGCCAGCTGCCGCGCATCTGAAGCTGGATCCGGCCCTGTAGCCAGCTCCCCTACGAACGGACGGCCTTCCACCGACGACGTGTGGTACAGAGGATCATAGTAGTCCAACAGCAACCCTCTGACGACTTGATCGAATCTATCATCTTCGAAAGCACTTCTCAACGCGCCCACGCGTCGTGCCCCCCAACCTCTTCCCGATAAGCTCCAGACCGGCCAAGAAGGCCCGCCAACGCATCACCGCCACCCGCTTTGAGGGAGGGATGGCTTCCAGTAGAGAGCGTGTGTGCGCGGGCAGCAGCGGGCTCGGCAGATCCACTGCGGCCGGACGGGCGGCCCTGGCCCCTTCCCCATGGCAGACGACTCCCACCCGAGCCCATGCCGCATCATCGAGCAGCGGCAGGTTGAGCGCCCCCGGGGCAGAGCCGTCGGCGAACTCGCGTGGCGCCCTGACCACGAAGCGGCCGTTCACGGCCTCCTCGGGTCCTATGGTGCTGAGACGGAAGTCGCTCATGACCGCGCCGAACGGGGGGAAGCCCCGACACTACTCCAACTCAGAGCCCGGCGGCTCATCAGCCAAGGAAAGCTGAACCGGGTCGCCCCCCTTCATCTCTGCCCGCAGCGCTTCCAGAGTCTCCTCCCGTTCCGAGGGGGGGACGAGCATCTGCCGCGGCTTGCTCCCCTCGTACGGTCCCACGATACCGCGCCGTTCCAGCATGTCGATCAGCCTTCCGGCACGGGTGTAGCCCACGCGCAGGCGTCGCTGCAACATAGAGACCGAGGCGGTGCCGGTGTCCAGGACCAACTCCGCCGCATCCGCCAGCATCTCGTCCGAATCCGGGTCGAAGATGGCCTCCTCGGCCATGGCCTCTGCGGGCGACATGAGTAATTCCTCGCGGAAGGCCGGCTCCGCCTGGCGGCGCCAGTTGGTCACCAACACCTGGATTTCCTCTTCCGTGATGAACGCGCCCTGGATGCGCTGCAGCTTGCTGGACCCCAACGGCCGGAACAGCATGTCCCCGCTCCCCAGAAGTGCTTCGGCCCCATTCACATCAAGAATGACGCGGGAGTCGGTCTGGCTGGACACGGCAAACGCGATACGGGAGGGAATATTGGCCTTGATCATGCCGGTGATGACGTCCGCGGAGGGCCGCTGGGTGGCCACCACCAGGTGGATGCCCACGGCGCGGGCCTTCTGGGCGATGCGGATGACATACTCCTCCACCTCAGCGGGCGACACCATCATGAGATCCGCCAGCTCGTCGATCACTATGAGGAGGAAGGGCAGCGGCAGATCCCCCTTGCGCACCCGGATGCGGTTCATCTCCTCCAGGCTGCGCGCCTTCACCATCTCCATGAGCGTGTACCGCTCATCCATCTCGCGCACCAGGTTGTTGAGGACGCCGGCCGCGTTCTTCATGTGCGTGACCACCGGAACCAGCAGGTGGGGGATGCGCTCGTAGTGAGAGAGCTCCACCTTCTTGGGGTCGATGAGCACCATGCGCACCTGGTCCGGCGTGCTACGCAGCAGAACCGAGGAGATGAGGCAGTTGATGCAGCCGCTCTTGCCGGAACCGGTGGTGCCGGCGATCAGCAGGTGGGGCATCTTGGCAAGGTCGGTGTAGACGGCCCGGCCGGAGATGTCCTTGCCCAGCCACACCATGAGCGGGCCGGCATGCGGCGGGAAGTCACGGTAGATGTCGCCCAGGGTGACGTACTGCGGCCGCTGGTTGGGAACCTCCACCCCCACCGCGCTCTTGCCGGGGATGGGAGCCAGGATGCGGATCT
Organism: Gaiellales bacterium; assembly: GCA_012719395.1. Lineage (GTDB taxonomy): Bacteria > Actinomycetota > Thermoleophilia > RBG-16-64-13 > RBG-16-64-13 > JAAYAL01. Next base: position 135,100 of record JAAYAL010000016.1, read on the forward strand.
CGGTGGAGGCAAGCGCGTACGCGATATCGTCCTTCAGGTTGGTCACCTTGCTGACCTTGGTGCCGGGCGCCAATTGCAGCTCGTAGCGCGTCACTCGCGGGCCCGTCACGGTGCCGCTCACCCGCGCATCCACACCGAAGTAGGCCAACGTTTCTACCAGGCGCGCCCCGGTGACATCGTCCGCCTTGAGCTCCGCATCCGCGGACACCTTGCTCTTGCGCAGCAGGTCGGACTCTGGGATCAACCAGGTGGTCGTGGCCGGTTCCTGCTCGCTGCCGGTGGCCATGCCCGCCGGGGTCACACCTGCCACCACCCCGGTACCCACCCCGGAGGTCACCGTCTCCCGTTTCTCTCCTGCCGCGCCGTCTGCCGGCCCAGCCTCGGGCGGGCGGCCACTCAGAGCCTGGTCCGTTCCTTCCAGCGGCGGTTCTCGGTGGCCCGAGCCGGCCGCACTGTCGTGCTCGCCGGGTCCCCGCACCAGCGTCGGCACTTCATCGGGCTCCACCGACCCGCCGCCGGCGCCGTTCTCAACCTCCAACCCCTCCGCGGTATCCTGGTACAGATCAGGGAAGTCGGTGGCGGCGTCCCGCAGCCGCCGCGGCGTCACCGCGGGAGGGCTCACGATTCGCAGCGGCGGGTTGGCCAGCCCCCCCGGGGGCCCGAAATCCAGTTCAGCGAACAGGTCATCCTCTGCCACCGGTGCTGGGGAGGGCTCGGGACCAAAGCCCGTGAGATAGGGATCATCCAGCGGACCGGGTGAAGCAACGGCCGCTTTCCGCCCGGCCCGCAACCGTCGGGTTCGCTCGGTGGCGGCAGTTCCCACGGCTCGAGCCGCCCGGCCCGTCCCCGCCGCCACACGCCGGATGGTCCAGCCGGTGAGAAGACTCACTCCCCCCAACAAGGCCAGCCACCCCAGTATGGCCACCCCCACCGCTCCAATGAGCCGGCGCCCCAGCACAAACAACACCTCTCCCACCCAGCCCGAGCGGCCACGGTACACACCGGCCACGTACTCCGGCAGGTCGTGGCCGGAGCCGAAGGGCGGGAACCCGGCCGCAGTGAGCAGGAAGAGGCTGAACAGGAGCAGCGCGCCGCCGGCCACGATCGCCCGGGAGAGTTGGGGACGCCAACGTACCACCAGCGACACCGCCAGCAGCACCAGGGCCGCCGGGACCAGGAAGGCCAAGCGTCCAAAGGCCACCGCCAGCAGGCCCGCGGCAAATCCCCCTATGATCCCTCCGGCGGTCTCCCCCGCCAGCATCACGAACACCAGGAAGGCCGCCAACCCCAGGCAGGCCAATCCCCACAACTCCGATGCGTGCCCCTTCTCCTGCACGGCAACAGGTGGTCCGGTCGGCACCTTGCCTCGCCGCACCTGGGTGCGCGCCGTGGGGGCGGAGTCGCCCCGCCGTCTCTCAGCCTCGCCCGGCACTCACACCTCTACGACCACGGGCAGCACCAACGGGCGGCGCCGCGTCTTGCGATAGAGATAACGCCGCAGGAAATCGTGGATGTGCAGCTTGAGGACAGTGGTGTCCGTGTTGTGCTGTAGTTCGTCGCTGTGCAGGGCATCGATCAGTTCGCTCTGGGCTTGGGCGGCCAACTCCTCCTCATCCCCCGAGTGCACGAACCCCCGGAACAGAAGATCCGGTACCCCGACCAAGCTCCCATCCTGGGCCCGCACTGTCACCACGGCCATGACCAGCCCATCCTGAGAGAGATGCGTGCGGTCGCGCAGCACAACGTCGCCGATACCGCGCATGGCCATGCCATCGACGAAGATCATGCCCGCGGGTATCCGGTCCGCCACCCAGGCTTCACCGTCAGCCAGCCCCAGGACATCGCCGTTCTCCAGGATGAAGATGTCCTCCTCCTTCATACCGCACTCCCGCGCCAACCTGGCGTGGAAATGCTGGTGGCGAATCTCGCCGTGAACCGGCATGAAGAACCGGGGGTGCACGATGTTCAACATCATCTTGAGCTCTTCGGCGGCGCCGTGACCCGAAACGTGTACCTGAGCCTCAGAGCCCCAGATTACGGTGGCACCTTCGGCGAAGAGCCGGTTCACCGTGCGATGCACACTGCGTTCGTTGCCCGGCACGGCCCGCGCGGAGATGACCACCGTGTCGGGAGCCTTGATATGCACCACGTGATGGTCACCGGCCGCCATGCGGGCCAATGCCGACATGGGCTCGCCCTGGCTTCCGGTGGAGATGATGACCACCTGCTCGTCCGGGAGGTCCGTCACTTGGGCGGGTCGTATCAGCACACCCTCCGGTATCGTCAGATACCCGAGGTTGGCGGCGATGTTCACGTTCTTGGTCATGCTGCGCCCCACGACGGCCACTTTGCGTCCGTGGCGGGCGGCCGCATCGAGCACCTGCTGCACCCTGTGGAGGTGACTGGAGAAGCAGGCCACGATGATACGGCCCGGCGCCGTGGCGAAAACGGTCTCGAAGGTCTTGCCCACCGAGATCTCCGTGGGCGTCATCCCTGGGACTTCAGCGTTGGTGGAATCGGACATAAGCAGAAGCACGCCGTCCCGGCCCAGGCCGGCAAAGCGGTTCAGCGCCGTCAACCTGTGGTCCACGGGTGTCTGGTCCAGCTTGAAATCGCCCGTGTGCACCACGGTGCCTTCCGGGGTATGGATGGCCAACCCTAGGCCATCGGGGATGCTGTGGCACACCTCCATGAACTCCACCTGGAAGGGCCCAACCTCCACCGTCTTCTCCGGCCCCACTTCGCGCAGGTCCGCCTTGCCCTGCAGGCCGTGCTCGCCCAGCTTGCCGTTGAGCAGACCCAGGGTCAGGCGCGAGCCGAACACAGGCATGTCCACCTGCTTCAGCAGATAGGGCAGCGCCCCGATGTGATCCTCATGACCGTGGGTCAAGAAGACACCCAGAGCATGGTCGGCCCGTTCCACCACGTAGCTGAAATCGGGCAGGACCAGGTCCACACCCAGCATGTCCTCGTCCGGGAACATCAGCCCGGCATCGACCACCAGGAACTGATCATCGTACTCGATGATCGTCATGTTCTTGCCGATGGCCCCCAGGCCACCCAATGGAATTACCTTTAGCATCGCATTCCTCACCTAGAGGATGTTCTCCAATCCCACCACCAGTCCCTGCAGTGACGCCGACCGCTTGACCGCCAAGACGACTCCGGGCATGAAGCATTCGCGGGACAGGGAGTCATGGCGAATGGTGAGCGTCTCTCCCAGCCCGCCGAAGATGACCTCTTGGTGGGCCACCAGCCCCGGCAGCCGCACGCTATGAATGGGCACGCCGCCCGCCGCCGGCGCGGAGGAGGCGACCTGTGCCGCCGCCTCCTCCCGTGCCGCGGCGATCAGCTCCGCCGTGCGCTTCGCCGTCCCCGATGGTGCATCCAGCTTGCGCGGATGATGTAGTTCCACAATCTCACAGGCAGGCAGCACACGCGCAGCCTCTGCGGCGAATCGCATCATCAGCACTGCCCCCAGGGCGAAATTGGGTACAATGAAGGCCGCCCGGCCCTTCTCTTCCGCCAGCAGCCCGATTCGCTCCAGGTCCGCGGGCGCCAGCCCGGTTGTACCCACCACCACCGCCACGCCCGCCTCCAAGGCCGCCAGCGTGTTGCCCAGGACCGCATCGGGACGAGTGAAGTCCACGAGCACGTCCAAGCGGGCCGTGCTCAGCGCGGAATCCAGGCTGACGAAATGGGGTGCTTGAGCCGGGAAGTCCTCGGAGTGCGGCTCCGCATAGGACGGATCGATGGTGGCGACAAGCGCCAGCTCGGGATCGGCCGCCACGGCCGCACACACCATGCGCCCCATGCTGCCCAGGGCCCCCGTCACGCCTACCGCTATATCTGCCACAATGCCACTCCTCCCTCTGCGCCCGGCGGGCAGGGCGGCCCCGGCGCCGTGCTGTGTCAACTGGGGAGGGCGGCGCGGAACACCGATTCGTCTGATCCTATCCCGGCCACACACAGGAGGTCGGGCTGGAACAGCTCGCAGGCCAGCTCCCCGATCTGATCGGCAGTGACGGCGTCGATGCGGGCGGCCGTCTCGTCCAGGGACACAATCTCGGTTTCGGTCACGATGCCTTTGCCCAAACGCGTCATCCGGCTGGAGGTACTCTCCAGCCCCAGAATCACCCGGCCTTTGAGGTGCTCCCGTGCTCTGACCAACTCCTCCTGCCCCACGGGCTCGCTGCGCAGGCGCCCGATCTCCCGATAGACGGTCTCCATGACCTGCGCAAGACGATCCGGCCGGCACCCGAAGTAAATGCCGCTCAGCCCCGTTTCCCTGTACATGCTGGCAAAAGAGAAGATGCTGTAAACCAGTCCCCTCTTCTCCCGCACCTCCTGGAACAGCCGCGAGCTCAGCGACCCTCCGAAAAGGCCGTCCAGCACGGACAGCGCGAAGCGCCGCTCATCGCCGCGGGCGATCCCCCGCCCGCCCACACAGACATGTACCTGCTCTGTCTCCTTGGCCAGAAAGACCTGACGCGGCGACCAGGCAGGATCCTGGCGGTCGCGCAGAGCACCCTGGGAATCGGTCACAGGCATGTGGGTTTGCAGCAGTTCCCGCAACCGGTCGTGGTCCACGTCACCGGCAGCCGCCACGACCATATCGCCGCACGCAAAGTGCCGCCGATGATAGTCACGGATGTCCGCCTCCGGCAGAGCCGAGATGGTGTCGATGCTGCCCAGTACCGGCTGACCCAAGGCATGGTCGCCGAACACAGAGTGCGCGAAGACGTCATGAACGAGTTCCTGAGGAGCGTCCTCATACATGGCGATCTCTTCCAGCACCACCTCCCGCTCCTTGTCCAGATCAGTGAAGGTGGGGGTCAGCAGCATATCGGACAGGACGTCCATGGCCGTGGGCAGGTGCTCATCCAGGCACCGCGCATGCACCACCACATACTCCTTGGTGGTGGCTGCGTTCAACTCGCCTCCGATGGCATCGAAGGCCTGTGCTATCTCCTCCGCGGTATAGCGCTGCGAGCCCTTGAACAGCAGGTGCTCGATGAAATGCGTGACTCCCGCATTGTGATCGCCCTCGTTGCGGGAGCCCGCCGGGATCCAGAAACCCAGGCACACGGAGCGCACGTGGTCCAGCCGCTCGCTGACCAACTGCTGGCCGTTGGCCAGCGTCTCCAGCCGATACTCCTCTTTGTCTTGCCGGGAACTGGACATGCTCTGCGATGAGGGCCCGGCTCAGGCCTCCATCTTCTCCAGCAGCCGCAGACTGATCTTATCCTTGCCGCCCTGCTGGGTGACGTCCAGCACTTCCACCTTCACCAGATCGCCTTTGACCACCACCTCTTCCACCGTGTTCACGCGGTGCGGCCCCAGTTTGGAGATGTGGATGAGGCCGTCAGTACCCGGCTTCAGATTGACGAACGCCCCGAAGTTCGTGGTGGAGGCTACCCGGCCCACGATGACGTCACCGGCCGTGATGTCGCGAGTGATGCTGGCGATGCGTTCCACGCAGGCATCACCCAGCCCGCCGTCCGCGGCGTACACCTTGACCAAGCCGTCGTCATCCACCTCAATATCGCACTCGAACTCTTCCTCCATGCCACGGATGGTCTCGCCACCCTTGCCTATGATGGCCCCGATTTTGTCGGGATCGATGCGGATGGTGGCTATGCGAGGCGCGAACTGCGAGAGACCCTCGCGCGGCGTCCCAATAGCGCTGTTCATGACGTCGATGATGGCAAGGCGCGCCCGCTTGGCCTGCTCCAACGCATCCCGCAGAATGTCAAACGTGACGCCCTTGATCTTGATGTCCATCTGCAGGGCAGTGACGCCCTCCGTGGTCCCCGCCACCTTGAAGTCCATATCCCCCAGATGATCCTCTACCCCGGCGATATCCGTGAGCACAACGTAGTCCTCACCTTCCTTGATGAGGCCCATGGCAATGCCCGCCACGGAGCGCTGCAGAGGAACGCCCGCATCCATGAGCGCCAGGGAAGACGCGCACACGCTGGCCATGGAACTGCTGCCGTTGGATTCCAGCACCACCGCCACCAGGCGAATAGTGTAAGCGAAGTCCTCCTCATTGGGCATGAGCGGCCGCAGGGCCCGCTCTCCCAACGCGCCGTGACCGATCTCACGCCGGCCGGGACCACGCATGAAGCCTGCTTCTCCCACGGAGAAGGGCGGGAATTTGTAGTGATGCATGAAACGCTTGGATTCCTCGATGCCCAGCCCGTCGATACGCTGCTCATCCCGCCCAGTCCCCAGCGTCAGCAGGCTGAGCACCTGGGTTTGGCCGCGGGTGAACAAACCGCTGCCGTGCGTGCGCGAAGCCACGCCCACCTCGGCCGACAGCGTTCGGATCTCATCAGCAGCACGGCCGTCAGGGCGAATCTTGTCCACGGCGATACGACGGCGCACCGTTTCCTTCTCCAAGGCGTCAAAGGCCCGCGCCAGCGCCGCGGTCTCCGCGGAAAACTCCGGGGAGTCCTGCGCCGAAACCATGGTCTCCAACACCTGATGCCGGACAGCCGACACCGCTTCGTTGCGAGCCAGCTTCTCCTGCACGCCTATGGCGTCCAGCAGCGCCGGGCCGAATTGCTCCCGGATACGCCCCATGAGCTCTGGGTCCGCCTTGCGCTCCGCCACTTCCATCTTGGGCCGGCCCACCACCGCGCTCCATTCCTTGAGCGCCTGCACCTGCGCCTTTATGGCCTCGTGACCCACCTTCATGGCCTCAAGCAGTTCGGCTTCCTGCACCTCGCAGCAACCGGCCTCCACCATGCTGATGGCGTCTTCCGTGCCCGCCAGCACCAGGTTCAGGGTCCCGGCGTCAATCTCATCGAAAGTGGGGTTGAGCACCCAACCCGCTTCGGTGCGAGCCACGCGCACGGCCCCTATGGGACCTTGAAACGGAGCCTCGGAGATGGTGAGCGCCGCCGATGCACCCAGCATGGCCAGCACGTCATAGGGGTTGGTCTTGTCCACCGACAGCACGGTGGCCACGATATGCGTCTCCCGATTGAAGCCCGCGGGCCACAAGGGCCGCACCGGCCGGTCAATCATGCGGGCGTTGAGGATGGCCTGGTCACTGGGGCGGCCTTCCTTCTTGATGAATCCGCCGGGGATCTTGCCCGCGGCGTACATGCCTTCCTCCACGTCCACCGTGAGAGGGAAGAAGTCTACGTTGCGTTCCGATTTGGCAACCACGGCGGTGACGAGCACCATGGTGTCTCCCAAGCGCACGAGAACGGCGCCGCTGGCCTGTTTGGCCAGACGCCCGGTTTCGAGCGTTATCTCCTTGCCGTCAAGGAGGATACGGGTAGTATGGACGCCGGTTTGAGCGCCTGTTGATTCAGCCATTCCTGTGGTTATCTCCTTTTCTCGCCCGGGACCCTCCCGAGCGTAGTATGGCTTGTGTGCGCCGCTCTATTTCCGCAGGCCCAAGGCCTTGACGAGACCACGGTAGCGCTCCACGTCTTCCGACTGAAGGTAGTTGAGGAGACGCCGCCGTTGGCCCACCATCTTGAGGAGGCCGCGACGCGAGTGGTGATCTTTCTTGTGGATCTTGAGGTGCTCCGTCAGCACATTGATCTGCTCGGTCAGGATGGCCACTTGCACCTCCGGCGATCCCGTGTCCGTCTCGTGTTTCTTGAAGCGATCGATAATCTCCGTCTTACGCTCTTTGCTCAGCACGGTCCTCTAAGCCTCCTAGGCTCCTTGCCCCCAGCCGGGATGCCGTGATCCGGGCCGAGTGACAGGTGGGTCTCACACCACACCGCGCGCGGCGGGGGTTCCCTGTAGGTTAGCACATGCGTGTGACGGCCTTGGGCGCCCCCCGGCCGGCCCGGCAACCACAGCTTGCTCCCTCCGGGTGACTGTCGCGGCGGCGACAGAACCGGGCTTCAGCGGCCGAAGAAGCGCTGAGCTTGAGCCACATCCGCCTGCATCTGCCCCATCAGGCTCTCCTTGTCCGGGAAAGTCCGTTGGTCTCGCAGGCGGGCCAGAAACTCGAGCACCATGGGCTCTTCATACACCGAGCCGTGGAAGTCGAGCAGAAACGTCTCGATCCGCACCACCCCGTCACTCTCGAAGGTGGGGTTGGTCCCCACGCTGGTGACGGACATCAGCTGTGGGCGGCTGGACAGGCGGGTGCGGGTGATGTAAACGCCCAATGCGGGGAGGGCGGCATCAGGCCTCACGCGGAGATTGGCCGTGGGCATGCCCATGGTACGGCCCCTCCCCACGCCGGAGACAACGGTCCCGGACAGGGAATGCGGGCGCGTGAGCAGACGCGAGGCCTCCTCCACGGCTCCCTGCGCGATCAGACGGCGGATGCGCGTGGAGGACACCGACCCTCCTTCGTCCCGCAGAAGCTGAAGGGCGCTGACGGAGAAGCCCATCTCCTGCCCGAACGCAAGCAGGTCCGCCGCATTGCCCTCGCCACCCCGACCGAAACGGAAGTTCTCGCCCACCGAAACCTGACGAGCCCCCAAGCGCTCCGAAAGGAGGCGACGGGCGAAAGCGTGCGGCGGCAACTGGGCAAAGGCCAAGTCGAAGGGGATGGCCGCGATCTCCCCCACGCCCAGACCTTCCATCAACTCCACCTTGGTCTCAAAAGGCGTGAGGATGGGCGGCGGCTCCTCCGGGCGCAGCACCACCCCGGGATGCGGTTCAAACGTGACCACGGTGGCCACCCCCTGCATGGAACACGCAGCGGTGACGGCCATGTTGATGATCTGTTGGTGGCCGGCGTGCACGCCGTCGAAGGCGCCGATGGCCACCGCCCGCGACATGGGCAGAGAGGCTATGTCGTCTAGAGATCGATAAACGCGCACGGACCCTCTCTTGCCCATCACTCCTGCGGATCAACAAAGACTACCAGCGGGGAGGACACCCCGCCCACCCCCTCATACACTCCGAGAAGCCGCCCCGAGCCCCACACCGCTACGCGGCCCGCGGGCAACCCCTGCAGCTTGTTCCCGTTGCGGGCCAGCGTCTCTTCGCGGCCGTGCACATCATAGCGGGGAAGCGTGGACAGTGCCGCCGCAAGGGAGAGAATGGCCGGTGAGCCGCCTTCATCCAAGCCGGCCGCCACGGCGGCGGGCGGCACAGCCTCAGTCACGTGAAGCGCTCCCACCCGGGTGCGGCGCAGAGACGCTGCATAGGCTCCCACGCCCAGGCGGGCGCCTGCATCGTGCGCCAGCGTGCGGATGTACGTGCCCTTGCTGGAGCACACCAGCACCTCCGCCTGCTGCGCTTCCTCGTCGAAGCCGAGAAGCTCGACACCATAGATGGTCACCGTACGTTCAGGAGTGTCCATCTCTTCGCCGCGATGCGCCCGCCGATAGAGGGGCTCCCCTTTCACCTTGACGGCGGAGGTCAAGGGGACCCGCTGTAGGTACTCCCCCACAAACGCTTGAAAGGTGGCCGCCACGCCCCCTGCGTCCGTCCTGGCTCCGGTGGCTTCGATGACCCCGGTGGGATCGTGCGTGCTGGACACCGCGCCGAACTGCACCGTCATGCGGTACTCCTTGGGCATGTCCATGAAAAGACGGGAGGCCCGCGTGGCCTGCCCCGCCAGCACTATCAGCAGTCCGGTGGCAAAGGGGTCCAGCGTGCCCGCGTGCCCTACTCGGCGCCCCAGGAGGGGGCGGAGCTTGCGAATAACGTCGAAACTGGTCCAACCGGCCGGCTTGTCGATCAGGATCACTCGCGCCGGCCCCGGCGTGTCCTGCCTCATTGCCGCGCGGCCACCTCACGCTCCAACTGCGCGATGCCCTCTTCCGTCCGGCCGTGGAAGGTGTAACCGGCCGCGCGCACATGACCGCCTCCACCCCAAGTGTGCGCGATATCGGAGACGTCGATCTTCCCGTCCGTGGAGCGCAGGCTCACCCGCAACTCCGGCGTGCCCGTGGGCGTGAGCCTCTCCCTGACGAGCGCCGCCACACGCACCCCGGCGATGGTGCGGATACCGTCGATGACCCCTTCCGTGTAGCCCGGCTCCGCTCCCGTCTCGCGGAAGTCCTTCACCGACAGCACGGAGACGGCCAGCCGCCCGTCCAGCAGCAGGCGCAGGTTCTCGAAGGCGCGCCGGTTGAGCCTGACCTTGGCGATGGGCACGTTCTCGTAGACATGCCGGTAGACCTCGTGCACGTCGACGCCCAAGTCCTGCAGGTCGGCGGCCATACGGTGTGCCTGCGGGGTGGTGTTGCTGAATTGGAAACGCCCCGTGTCCGTCACCACGCCTACGTAGAGGCAGGTGCCGATCTCGGCGTTGAGAGGGAGATCGGCCGCGCGCAGGACGCCATGCAGGATCTGCGTGGTGGAAGAAGCGCCGGCGTCCACCAGGTTGAAGTCTCCGTACAGCGGGTTGTCCGGGTGGTGATCGATGTTGACCCAGAACTGAGCTCCCACGCCCTCGCCGCCAAACCGCGCCGCCGACGCACAGTCCAGCGTGTAGAGAGTGGCGTCACCGGCTTCCGGCAGCTCGCCTCGCACCAAATCACCGAGCCGCGGAAGCCACGTCAGCTCCGGGGGGAACGGTTCCCGACCCGGAACGAACCCGGTCCACGCCACACCCAACTGCTCCATCACCAGCCCCGCGGCCACAATGGACCCCAACGCGTCCCCGTCCGGGTTCTCGTGCACCGCCAGTAGCACCCGGCGTTCGCCCTTCATGCGGGCACCGATCTCTTGCGGCGTGGCACGCCGCCCCCCGGCTCTGCCTGTCATGCACTTCCCTCCGGCAATCCCCGCTCCTCATCCCCGGCTTCCTCGCCGTCTTCCGCGCCTTTCTCCTCCGCCGGGGGCTGCGACAGATCAATCCCCAGCTCGCGCTCCTGCGCCCGCAGCATCATGTGGATCTTCATGCCTTCGTCCACGCTCTCGTCGTACACGAACTGGAGTTCCGGCGTGCGCCTCATGTGCAGCTCCGCCGCCAAGCGTGCCTGCAGGAACCCATGCGCCGCCTCCAGGACTTTGAGCGTGGCGGTCTTCTGTGACCGATGCCCAAACACGGAAACGAACACCTTGGCGTGACTCAGGTCCGAGCTCACCTCCACTCCGGTCAGCGTCACGAAGCCGACCCGGGGATCCTTCAGCTCCCGGGAGACGGCGGTGCTCAGCACCTCTTTGACCGCTTCGTTGACGCGCCTCATGCGCTGATTGGGCTCAGACATCGACCTCGTACACCTCCCGTTGCACCCGGGTCACTTCCCAGTCCCGGCCGTCGAGGTACGCCTGTGCGGCATCCAGCGCGTGATCCAGCCCCGTTGGGTCGGACGCGGCCACGGCCACGACTATGACGGACCGTTGCCACAGATCCTGGTATCCCACTTCTGCCACGGTGGCCCCACGATCACGCACGAGATGCGAGCGAATGCTGCGCAGGAACACGCGCTTCCCCTTCAAGGAAGTGCTGCCGGGAAAGTACAGCTCCACTGCCAGCACCCCCACGAAGCCACGCGCAGATCGCTTAGGAAGTGCGGGCAACTTCCTTCGTCTCGTAGGCCTCGATGACGTCGCCCTCTTTCAGGTCGTCGAAGCCATCGAAGTGCAGCCCGCACTCGAAGCCGGCCAGCACCTCGCGGGCATCCTCCGTGAAGCGCCGCAGCGAGGCGATGGTGCCGTCGTGGATGATGCTGCCGTCGCGGACCACGCGCGCACGCCCATTGCGCACGAGCTTGCCCGAGGTCACATGGCAGCCGGCGATGATGCCTACCTTGGAGAAGCGGAAGATCTGCCTCACCTCGGCCGTTCCCGTTTCCTCCTCCACGTGCTCCGGCTCCAGCATGCCCACCAGCGCGGCCTGCACGTCTTCCAGAGCCTTGTAGATCACCCGGTAGGTGCGTATGTCCACGCCTTCTTGCTCAGCCAGGGCTTTGGCCGCACCGGAAGGGCGCACGTTGAACCCGATGACCACGGCATGCGAGGCAGCGGCCAGCATGATGTCGGATTCGTTGATGCCGCCCACGCCGGAGTGGATGACCCGCACCTTGACCTCTGGATGCGTGATGCCATTGAGCGATTCCTCCAGCGCCTCCACCGATCCCATCACGTCACCCTTGACCACCAGTGCCAACTCCTTCACCGCGCCTTCTTTCAGGCGGAGGTAGAAGTCATCCAGGCTGGTAGTGCCGGCCGGCCGCGCCTTGGCCACTTGCTGCTCCATGCGCAGCCGGGCGCTATGGGCCTCAGCCTTCTGGCGGGCGAGCCGCTCGTCTTTGGTCACGCACACCGCATCGCCGGCAGTGGGCACAGTGTTGAGGCCCAGAATCTGCACCGGGATGGAGGGACCGGCCTCCTTCACCGGCGCACCGGTGAAATCGAACATGGCTTTGACCTTGCCGTGGGCTTCGCCGCTGACGACGGCGTCTCCCACGCGCAGTGTCCCCCGCTGCACCAGCATGGTGGCCACCGGCCCTCGGCCCGCGTCCAGCTGCGCCTCCAGGATGATGCCGGAGGCCTCCGCCTTGGGATTGGCCCTGAGTTCCTGCACGTCCGCCACCAGCAGGATCATGTCCATGAGGTCATCCAGCTTGATCCGCTTCTTGGCCGACACCTGGACCATGACCGTCTCGCCCCCCCACTCCTCGGGAATGAGACCCTGGTCTGCCAGTTGGTGCTTCACGTTGTCGATGTTGGCGTCCGGTAGATCGATCTTGTTGATGGCCACCACGATGGGCACTTCCGCGGCCCGGGCATGATTGATGGCCTCAATCGTCTGCGGCATGACTCCGTCATTGGCCGCCACCACGATCACCGCCACATCCGTCACCTGGGCGCCCCGTGCACGCATAGCGGTGAAGGCCTCATGGCCCGGCGTGTCCACGAAGGTCACATCGCGCTGCTTGTGACGGACGCGGTAGGCTCCGATGTGCTGAGTGATGCCGCCGGCTTCGCCCGCCGCCACCGCCGTCTCCCGCACGGCATCCAAGAGCGACGTCTTGCCGTGGTCCACGTGACCCATGACCGTCACCACCGGCGCGCGCTCCCTGAGATCCGCCGGGTCGTCAACCTGTTGCTGTGTCTCTTCCTCTTCCGCCCGCTTTATCTCTATCTGCCGCTCAAACTCCTCGGCCAGCAGCAGCAGGGCTTCATCTGCCAGGGACTGGGTGATGGTCACCATATCCCCCATCTTCATCATGGTCTTGATCACTTCACCGGCCGGGATCTCCAGAGCCTCAGCGAAATCCTTGACGGTGGCACCGCTGGGGAGAGACACCGGTGACTCGGTCCCGGGAGGAGCCTTGTGCTTGGCCTGAGCCTTCTCAGCCTCAGCCACCCGTCCGCCGCGGCCCGCCCCGGTGGTCTTGGCGCCCTTGCGGCCGGCCTGGGAATCAATGACCACGCGCCTGCGCCCGGGACGATCGTCTCCCCGGCGAACCCGCGTGGGGCGGTCGCCCACGGCGGCAGGCGGCGGCGTCGTCCCCGCCTCCGCGCCGGCATGGCCGACCTCCTGCCCGGTGCGCGCGGCCCGAGGCGGCCTCTCCTCCTGCTCCTTGCGCCGAGGAGGTGCACCGCGAGAACCAGCGTCCCGACTGGGCCGAGCGGGAGTGCGCGCGGGCTCCCCCGCCACCGGGATACGCACTGGGCCGGCGGCAGGCGGCCGCCGGGGACCGGCCGGACGAGGCGCCGGCCGATTGGACACGAGCGGCGTCGGCTTGGGGGGAGCGGGCGGCGGCTCCTCGCCCTTGATGCGAACCGTTCCCGGGGCCTTCACTCCCTTGCGCAACGGGACGTCCGCCGCCACCACGGTGGGCAGATCATCCAGCCGAGGCCCGCGGCCACGTGGCTTGGGACCCTTGCGCGGAGGGACAGGCGGGCGATTGCGGGCCGCCGCCTGCTCCTGGTTGCGCAGTTCTTCGGCAGTGGCGACAATCCTGGGCCCCCGAGGAGCGGTGGACGGCATCCCCTGCCCACCGGCAGCTTGTAGTGGACGAGGCGCCGCAGCTTCCGGCCTTCCTCCCGGCCCAGGACGTCTCTGGGCCTGCAGCCGCGGCTCCTGGGTGGCGGGTCCATGGCCCTCGCGGGGCGGGCGGGCGGGAGCGGGGCGTTCTGGGCGGGGCCCCGCGGAACGCTCAGCGCCGGCACGGGGCGGGCGGGTTGTCCCCTGCCCTTCGCTGTCCAACACCGGTCCGGAGGCAACAGGTGCGGACTCCGGCTGTTCGCCCTGCTCCGGCCGCGGGCCGGCCGCTGAGGGCGGCTGCTCTGCCGCAGCCGCGTCTGCCCGCGGCTCAGACGACGAGACCTTTGCAGCTTCGGCCGACAACACACGTGTCACGTCGGCTTCATCCACGGAGGAGAGGTTGCTGGTGACTTCGACGCCGGCGGCCCGAAGGCGCTCTGCCAGATCTTGCGTGGACAGGCCCTTCTCTTTCGCAATCTCGTAAATCCGCCGCTTAGCCAATGCTCACCTGCCGCCACTCTCTCGTTTCCATCTTGCGTCCAGTCTCTTCAACAGCTCCACCCGTAGCGCGCTCTCATCTACAAGCGGGGTGCACCGCAATGCTCTCCCCAGGGCCCTTTTCTTGAGCGCTCGATCCAAGCACACCAACGCCGGGCATATATACGCCCCCCGACCACAGCGCGCCTCTCCCGGCTCATCAAACACCACCCGAGCCGACTCCTCTCCCAATGCCACATGCAGACGCTCAAACGAGCTCTGCGGGCCGCGCCGCCCACAAGCCACACACCTGCGCTCCGGGTACCTGGGCCCACCATCCGCACCGGAACGGACGACTTCCCCACCAGGCGCTATCTCCTGGCCCTCTCCGCCATGGCTTGGTGACCGGGTATACCGCAGTATAGGCCACCAGGCAGAGCCGCGTTTGGACAGCGCTTGCCCCCGGCGGTGAGGGCATGGCAACGACCATCCACCACGTCCTCCAGCACCTCCGGCTGCGCCATTTCCTGGCCGTATTCGGCCATCTGGCTCTCCGACTTGATGTCGATCCGCCAACCGGTCAACCTGTTCGCCAGACGCGCGTTGATGCCGTCCTTTCCGATGGCCAGGTTCAGTTGGTCATCCGGCACCACGACGGTGGCCTCCCGGTTGTCGTCATCAAGCAGGACCTCCCGCACTCGGGCGGGGGACAACGCCTTGGCCACAAACCGTGCCGGCTCCTCATTGTAGGGGATGATGTCGATCTTCTCTCCCCTCAACTCTGAGACCACCATGCGTACCCGCGACCCTCGCGGGCCCACGCAGGCTCCCACCGGGTCCACGCCGTCGCTGTGCGAGACCACGGAAATCTTGGAGCGGATGCCGGGCTCGCGCGCCACGCCGATGATCTCCACCAGCCCATCGGAGATCTCGGGCACCTCCAACTCGAACAGCCGTCGGATCAGGTCCTCACTGCGCCGCGACAACACCACCGGCGGCCCCTTGGGATTCTGCGAGACCTCTCTGATGACGGCCTTCACACGCATACCGTGCTCATACTTCTCGTTGGGCACTTGCTCCGATTTCGGCAGCAACGCCTCCACCCGGCCCAAGTCCACCAGCGTGTACCGATTGTCCGATTGCTGGACGATGCCGGTGACAATCTCGCCCACCCGTCCCGAATACTCCCGGAAGAACATGTCCTGTTCCGCTTCCCGGATGCGCTGGTAGATCACCTGCTTGGCGGTCTGCGCCGCGATGCGGCCGAAATCATCCGCAGTCACCTCCCGCCGCTCGGCCAGAGAGGTGTCAATCTCCTGTTCCTGCTCTTCATCCTCAGCGATAACCGGTTCCATACCCTCAGGGAAGATGAGCTCGTAGACGCGCATCTCCCCGGTCTCCCGATCGATCTTCACCTCGGAGAAGGGGACGGCACCAGCCGTCTTGTTGTATGCGGAGTGCAGAGCGTCTTCAAGAGCGGAGATGAGCACCTCGAATGGGATGCTCTTCTCCTTCTCGATCTGGCGCAGGGCATCAATCATATCCCTGTTCACTCAGTCTTCCTCCGGTCGAACTCATATACAAGATTGGCGCGGGCCACATTGGCCAACGGAATGCGCGCTCTGTGGCCGGCAGCCACCACCTCGACAGACTCCGCATCCGCATCCACCAGCTCACCCTGCCAGGACCTGCGGCCCTCCACAGGCTGCACGGTGCGCAGGCTGATGCGCCGACCCACCTGGGCGGCGAAGTGCTCCGGCGTCCGCAGCGGGCGGTCCAGACCCGGCGAGCTGACTTCCAACACATAGGGGCCGTCCACAAGGGCGTCCGCGTCGATGGCCTCACCCACAAGAGGCGAGAGCTGGCCGCACAGGCCATGGGTCACCCCCGAGGGATGGTCCAGGAAGACGCGCACGATGCGGCGCGCGCGGTTGCCCGCCACTTCCACCAGCACCACTTCCACCCCCTCCATGTGGCGATCAACCACAGCCTGCACATACGCTTCGTTAAGCCTCATACGGACAGCTTCACCTCACAACATCCCTACAAAGCAAAAGTGGGCCTTCCCGTACCCACTTTCGATCGCGCTCGTTGAGTACAACTTGGTTTCCTTTGGTGCATTATAACACGAGCTTCTCCCCGCTCCCACGAGGGACGGCTAGGCCAGCAGGCCCTTCACCACCTCCGGCACGTCGCTCACAGAGACCTCCTGCCGCGCGCCGCCGGCCCGCGGCTGCACCTCCACCAGACCCTCGCTCACGCGTTTGCCCACTGTGACCCGCACCGGGCAGCCGATGAGATCGGCGTCGGCGAACTTGACGCCGGCACGCTCTTGGCGGTTGTCCCACAGGCACTCCAGGCCCCCCAGTTCCAGCGCATCATGCAGGGAGGCCGCCACCTCGGTCTGCAGGTCATCCTGCGACTGCACCTGTACCAGGTAGACATCGAAAGGAGCGATGGCCTTGGGCCAAATGATGCCCCGCTCGTCGTGACACTGCTCCACGGCTCCGGCGGCGATGCGGGCCGGGCCGATACCGTAGGAGCCCATCACCACCGGCCTCTCCTTGCCGCTCTCGTCCAAGACATTGGCCTTCATGGGCACCGAGTACTTCAGCCCCAGCTTGAAGATGTTGCCCACCTCCAGCACCTGCTCCACCCCGAGCTTCCCACCGCAGAACGGGCACTGATCGCCGGAGCGTGCCTCGCGCAGATCGGCGTAGGCCGGGGACAGATCACGGCCCAGCTTCACGCCCCGCAGGTGCACATGCGCCTTGTTCCCGCCCACCACGTAGGGACGCTCCCCCCCGGGGCCCGTTGGGGCCAAACACTCGTCGGCAATGACGCGAACGCGCTGTGGGACTCCCACCGGTCCCACAAAGCCCACCTCCACCCCCAGGATGCCACGCACCTCGTCCGGATGGGCCGGTCGAATCTCCTGCTGCAGCACGCGGGACAGCTTGCCCTCGTGCAGTTCGTGATCACCGCGGACCAGCGCCAGCACCGGCTGCTCGTCCGCCGTCATCACCAGCAAGGACTTGATGAGGGAAGAGGCGGGGATGCCCAGGAATTCCGACACCTCCGCGATGGTGCGCCGTTCCGGGGTCTCCACCTCCGCGGGCTCCTCGGGTATGGTGCCTGGGGCGTAGGGCTCCGGCGGGGTGGCGATGGAACGGGCCATCTCCAGATTGGCGGAGTAACCGCACTGTGGGCACAACGCCACCAGATCCTCGCCGGCCGGGGTGGGCGCCATGTACTCGTGAGCGGTGGCGCCGCCCATCATCCCCGGATCGCTTTCCACGCGGTAGAACTTCAGGCCGCAGCGTTGGAAGATGTTGTCGTAGGCCACAATGTGCTTGTTGTAGCTCACCTCCAGGCCGTCGAAGTCCAGGTCGAAGCTGTAGGAGTCCTTCATGAGAAACTCGCGCACGCGCAGGATGCCGCCCTTGGCACGGGGCTCATCACGGAACTTGATCTGGATCTGGTACCAGATCTGAGGTAGGTCGCGGTAGGAGCGCAGCTCGTGGGCCGCCAGCCAGGCGAAGACTTCTTCGTGGGTCATGGCCAGCACCATGGGACGATCGTTGCGATCCTTCAGCCGGAACATCTCCGAGCCGATGGCGTCGTAGCGGCCGGACTGCTGCCACACCTCGGCCGGGTGCAGGGTGGGCATGGAGACCTCCACCCCACCGATGGCGTTCATCTCCTCGCGGATGATCTGATTGATGCGCCCGAGCACCCGCCACCCCAGCGGGAGGAAGATGTAGATACCGGCGGCCAACTGACGCACGAAACCGCCGCGCACCAAGAGCTTGTGGCTGACAGCCTCGGCGTCGGCTGGATCCTCCTTCAGCGTAGGCACGAACAGCTCAGTCGCCCTCATTCTCTCCTCCTTTGGCGCCGCCGGGCCGCCCCCCGGTAGACAGCGATAATCACTCCGACCCGCCGCCGCGCCGAGCGCGGGCGGCGGCGATCTCTGCAAACAACTCGTCCACCAGGCGGTCCTCCGGCACCTTCTTGACCGGCCGGCCCTGTGCGAAGACCACACCCTCGCCCCGGCCCCCGGCGATGCCGAAGTCCGCCTTGCGCGCCTCCCCCGGGCCGTTGACGATGCACCCCATCACCGCAATCTCCAGCTCCTCCTCCGGCCCCAGTTCCAGCCGGGCCAAGCGCGCCTCCACCTCGGCCGCCAGCCGTTCCAGGTCTACCTCCGTGCGACCGCACGTGGGGCACGATACCAAGCGCGGCCCTCCTTTGAGGAGGTTGAGACTGCGCAGGATCTCGCAGGCCACCCGAATCTCCTCCACCGGATCCCCGGTCAGCGAGACTCGGATGGTATCGCCAATCCCCTCGGCCAACAGCGCGCCCACGCCCACCGCGCTGCGGATGGAGCCCGTCCAGGGGGTTCCGGCCTCGGTCACGCCCAAGTGCAGCGGATACGGCAGGGCCTTCGCCAGCAGGCGGTTGGCGGCAATAGTGAACACCGGTGAGGAGGACTTCACCGAGACCTTCAGGTTGGTGAAACCCAAGTCCTCCAGTTGCGCCACATTGCGCCGCGCCGATTCGGCCAGAGCCGCCGCCGGGTCGCGCTCCTCCAGCCCCCGTAGATCACGCTCCAACGAGCCGCTGTTCACTCCCACGCGGATCACGGCGTTGTGCGCCCCGGCGGCGGCCACCACTTCCCGCACGCGCTCCACCCCGCCGATGTTCCCCGGGTTGATACGTACGCCCGCCACGCCCGACACCACCGAGGCTACCGCCAGGCGGTGGTCAAAATGGATGTCGGCGATCAAGGGGAGAGGCGACTCGCGCACCAGGCGCGGCAGAGCCTCCACCGCCGCCTGGTTGGGAACGGCCACGCGCGCCAGTGCGGCCCCAGCCGTGGCCATAGCCCTGATCTGGCCCAGCGTAGCAGGCACATCATGCGTGCGGCTGTTGGTCATGGACTGCACCGCCACGGGGGCGGAACCACCCACGGCCACCCCACCCACCACCACCTGCAGGGAACTGAACACCGGACGCCTGCCCTAAAAGCCGCCGGCGCCGAACAGACGCCCCAAGTCGTTACCGGTGGCCACCAGTGCCAGGATCAGGAACAGACCCAGACCCACCAGGGAGATGCGCTCGAAGGTGCGTAGCGAGAACACGCGCCGGGATAGGGCCTGCAGCACGTTGATGAGGAAATGACCGCCGTCGAGGGGAAGCAACGGCAGCATGTTGAGGATCCCGAGTTGGATGCTGATGAAGGCCAGCAGCACCAGGAAGTAGCCGCCCTGGTACGCCTCGGAGGATATGGCCACGATGCCTATGGGGCCCGACAACCCCTCCTCGCCGGTCACGGCGGCCTCCCCGGTCACCAGGTCACCTATGGCTACGAACACGGCGGCAAACATGCCCCAGAAGCGACTGGTGGCGTACTCCACCCCCTGCCCCAAGCTGGAGGGCTTTTTCTCCGCCACCGGCCCCACACCCAGGAAGCCCTTCCCATCCTGCTCCGCCGGGGTGGCCACCAGCTCCAGCTGCGTGCCGCCCCGCTCCACCACCACAGTCACCGGCCGGCCGGGACTGACCTCGATGGCGGCCACCGCGTCCTCCCAGGACTCAACCTGGGCATCACCGACACTGACGAGTCGGTCCCCGGCCAGGATTCCGGCCACCGCCGCCGGGCTGCCCGCCACTACTTCCTCTATGGACGTGGTGGGCACGTAGTAGCCCTGCATGCCCGCGGCGAACAGGAGCAGATAGGCCACCACCAGGTTCATCAGCACACCGGCCGCGACAAACACCAATCGCTGCCACAGGGGGTGTGCGTAGTAGCGGTGCTGCAGTGGAGTCCGCGCCACCTCCTCATCGCTGATGGCGGAGGCGCCTGTCAACCGCGATTCCGGGTCGCGCAGCGTCAGCTCGGCGTTTGTGCGGGCGGCCTCCACGCGTGCCTCGAACTCCTCCTGATGCATGCCCGTCACCCGCACATATCCCCCAAGGGGAAGCGCCGAGATGCCGTAGATGGTCTCCCCGATGCGCCGGCTGACCAGGAAACGCCCGTACCCCAGGCTGAATTCCTCTACCCGCATGCCCGTGGCCTTGGCCACGAGGAAATGCCCCAACTCGTGCACCAAGATGAGGAAACCCAGCCCCACAATCCCCACTACTATGCCGATTACCGTGCTCACGTACCGCCGTGCCTCAACAAGCACTCCCTTCACTGAAGGTCGCAGCGGCCCGCGCGCACAGCGCCGCCGCCCGACCGCGGGCTTCCGCATCCACGGCCTCCGCCGCTTCAAAGGAACGAGGTTCCTCCGGTTCCCAATCCAGGATAGCGCCCGCCGCCACGGCGGTGATATCCGGGAAGGATATGGTGCCCCGTAGGAAAGCGTGAACCGCCACTTCGTTGGCGGCATTCATGGCACAGGTAACGCCGTCGCCTCGCCGGCCGGCCTCACGTGCCAGAGCTATGGACGGGAAGAGCCGTTCGTCCGGTTCCTCGAAAGAAAGCGACCCAACGTAGGGCAGTTGCAGATCGGAGGCACCGGCGGGAAGGCGATGGGGATAGTGCAGCGCGTATGCGATGGGTACCCGCATGTCCGGCACGCCCAGGTGGGCCAGCAGGGCCCCGTCCACCAGGCGCACCAGCGAATGCACCACTGACTGAGGATGCACCGCTACCTCGATGCGCTCGTACTCCACGCCGAAGAGATGATGGGCCTCAATGACCTCCAGCCCTTTGTTCATGAGGGTGGCCGAATCGATGGTGATCTTGGGCCCCATGTGCCAGGTGGGATGAGCCAACGCCTGCTCGGGCGTGACTGCTTCCAGCTTGTCCGCCGGCCAACCCCGGAAGGGCCCGCCGGAAGCGGTGATGATCAGGGAACGCACTTCCTGCGATGCATGGCCCTGCAGCAACTGGAAGAGCGCCGAGTGCTCGGAGTCCACCGGCAGCAGGCGGGCGCCCGTGGCCTCCGCCCGGGCCGTCACCAGGTTCCCTGCGCTCACCAGGCTCTCCTTGTTGGCCAGCGCCAGGTCCACGCCCTTGTCCAGCGTGGCCAGAGTGGCCTCCAAACCGGCGAAACCCACCACGGCGTTCAGCACTACGTCCGCTTCAACGTCGCGCACCAGTTGCGCGGCGGCTCCGTGTCCGGCACGGACACGGAGCTCGGGGCGGCCGGCCGCCACGCGGCCGGCCGCCTCCACGTCATCCACCGCCACGTCCCTCACTTCCAGCTCGGCCGCCTGCTCCGCCAACAGGCCGGCGCTGCGGCCACAGGCCAGGCCCACCACCTCCAGGTCACCACTCTCCGCCGCCACCTGCAGCGCCTGCCTGCCGATGGAGCCCGTGGAGCCCAGAATGAGCAGCCGCCTTCTACTCACCGCTACTGCCTCTCACAGAGGGAACCCACCCACGACATCCCGCAGCAACAGTAACGTGGACCAATACATAGCCATGGCGGCCAGCACCAGCGAGTCGAACCTATCCAACACCCCGCCGTGCCCGGGCAGCAGCCTGCCCGAGTCCTTCACCCGCAGATCGCGCTTCACGGCCGACTCCAGGAGATCGCCGAACTGCCCCGCCACGCCGACCACCAACCCCAGGATGATCGCCTCCCGCCACGGCAACCAGGGCGAGTAGATCTTCACCCCCACGCCAAATACCACGCTGCCCAGCAGCCCGCCGACAGCGCCTTCCACCGTCTTCTTGGGCGAGATGCGAGGAGCCAGGCGATGACGGCCCACCAGCTTTCCGAGAGTGTAGGCGAAGGTATCGTTGAGCCAGGTGCACCCCACTACCAGCAGCACAAGCGCCATGCCATGATCCAGTTCGCGTAGCAGCACCAAGTAGGCCAACCCCAAGGCGATCCAGATCACTCCGAACACCGTCACCGATATCCGCGCCGTGAGGTGGTCCCCATGGGTGCCGCCCATGGCCCACGCCACCATCAGCACCATGGCCGCGGCCATAGCCCCCACCATGCCCACGAAGCCGGCGAAGTACGAGCCGGCGATGAGTCCCGCCGCTGCCACGTACCCCACCAATAGGTTGGGGCGGTAGGGACGGATCATGGTATAGAACTCGTGGAGGGCGACCAGGGAGACCAGCGCGGCGAACACCATGAACGCCCAGCGCCCGTAGATGATCACCGCCACCCCCAGCGGGATCCCAATCAACGCCACCAGTATGCGATGCCTAAGCAATGCGGTCCTTGCGGGCACCGAAGCGCCGCTCACGAGCGGCATAGTCATCAAGGGCCGCGCGGAGGCTCTCCTCGTCGAAGTCCGGCCAGTACTGGTCTGTGAAGTAGAACTCAGAGTAGGCGGACTGCCACAGCAGGAAGTTGGACAGACGGATCTCACCGGAGGTGCGGATGACCAGATCGGGGTCCAGCATCCCCGGCGCATACAGGTGCCGCCGCACACACTCCTCATCGATGTCCTGGGCAGCCGTGCCTTCCGCCACCACGCTTCTCACCATATCCACGATCTCTGCCCGGCCGCCGTAGTTGAAGGCCACAAACAGCGTCAGGGCCTGATTCCGGGCGGTGAGATCCATGGCCCGGCGGATGCCGGCCTCCAACTCGGCGTCCGCCGCCTGCAACCTCCCGATGAACACCATGCGCACGCCCTGTTGATGCAGTTCGTCGATCTCCTCGGTAATGGTCCGGGCGAACAGCGACATGAGGCCGCTGACCTCATCGTCGGGCCTGGCCCAGTTCTCGGTGGAGAACGCAAACACGGTCAATTGCTCCAAGCCGAAGCGCACGGCAGCCTTGACCACGCGTTTGAGGGCACGGGTACCCTCTTGATGGCCCACCAGCAGGGGGAGGCCTCTTTCGGCCGCCCATCGCCGATTGCCGTCCATGATGATAGCTACGTGGCGCACCGGCTGAGATGCCTGTGCGGTTTCCCCCTCTCCCGGCACATCGGGAGAGGGGGAAACCGCAGGAGCAGTTCCGGAGCGCCGCGACGATCCGTCAACGACGCCCATCAGACCTCGAGGATCTCCGCCTCCTTGTGGCTCAGGCGCTCGTTGAGTCTCTCGACGAAGGAGTCGGTGAGCTTCTGTGCCTCGGCCTCTGCGCGCTGCTCGTCGTTCTCAGAGATCTCGCCTTCTTTCTTGAGCTCCTTGAGATCCTTGTTCACGTCCCGGCGGATGTTGCGAACAGCCACGCGGGCGTCCTCTGCCATGCCCCGCACCAGACGCACCAGTTCCTTGCGCCGCTCCTGCGTGAGCGTAGGGATACTCAGTCGCACCGTGGTGCCGTCCACATTGGGGGTGAGGCCCAGGTCCGACTCCTGCAGAGCCCTCACCACGGCGTTCACGGCCCCCTTGTCATAGACCGTGATGGCGATGAGGCGGGGGTCGGGTGTAGAAAGGTTGGCGAGCTGTTTCAGCGGCGTGCGCGTCCCGTAGTAGTCCACGGCGATTCGATCCAGCAACGCCGTGGAAGCGCGCCCCGTGCGTACGGCATTGAACTCCACGGTGAGGGCCTCGATAGCCCCTTCCATGCGCCGCTTGGCGTCAGCCAGCAACTCATCGATCATGGGGTTACCTCCTCTCGCCGCGTCCCATGACTGACGCTCGATGATACCACTGTGCCCAACCGCTCACCTCTCAGCACCCGCGTGATATTGGCGGGATCATGCATGCTGAACACCAATATGGGAAGGTCGTTGTCCATGCACAGCGAGAAGGCTGTGGAGTCCATGACGCGCAGGCCTTGCTCCAAGGCCTCACGGTGGCTGATCTCCGGTATCAGCCGTGCGTCCGCGTCCGTCTCCGGATCGGCGTCGTAGACGCCTCCATACCTCTTCTTGGCCATGAGCAGCGCGTCGGCATCAATCTCCAAGGCCCGCAGCGCGGCCGCGGTGTCGGTGGTGAAATACGGGTTGCCGGTGCCGGCCGCAAAGATGACCACGCGCCCCTTCTCCAGGTGGCGGATGGCCCGACGACGGATGTAGGGCTCGGCCACCTCACGCATGTCGATGGCCGACATCACCCGGGTCAGGACTCCTGCTCTCTCCAGCGACTCCTGCAGGGCCACGGCGTTGATGACGGTGGCCACCATACCCATATAGTCGGCCGTGGCGCGATCCATGCCCTGGGATTTCCCCGCTCTGCCGCGGAAGATGTTGCCGGCGCCCACCACCACTCCCACCTGGCACCCCAACTGCACGCCCTTCTTGATCTCGAAAGCAACATCGTTGACGCGGTCGATGTCAATCCCGAATTCCTTGTCACCCAGCAACGCTTCGCCGCTCAGCTTGAGGAGTACCCGCTCGTACGCCAGACCTGAATCCTCCGCCATGCCTCCACCCCCGAATCCGCGCATCTCACCGGACATCGCCCCACGGGTCCCCGCGGGCAAAAAAGGGGGCGGCGCCCCGCGCCGCCCCCTCGGCCCTCTCTGCGGGTTACTCCTCCCGCTCGCCCAAGCGGAAGCGGGCGAACCGCTTCACGTCCATGTT
Source organism: Gaiellales bacterium (assembly GCA_012719395.1). Lineage (GTDB taxonomy): Bacteria > Actinomycetota > Thermoleophilia > RBG-16-64-13 > RBG-16-64-13 > JAAYAL01. Next base: position 159,914 of record JAAYAL010000016.1, read on the forward strand.
TTCGCCGAACTTCGCGATCAGCTCCCGGCGCAGCACCTCAATAGTCTTGTCGGGATCCTTGATGAAGGGCTGCTCCATGAGCGCCACCTGCTCATACCACTTGTTGAGCTTGCCCTCGGCGATCTTGGCCAGCACCTTCTCCGGCTTGCCGGTCTCCCGGGCCTGGGCCGTGTAGATCTCCAGCTCTTTGTCGATCTCCTCCTGCGGGATGTCCTCCCGCTTGACCCAGCGGGGCGACGCCGCCGCGACCTGCATGGCCACGTCGTGCGCAAAGGCCACGAAGGCCTCGTTACGGGCCACGAAGTCCGTCTCACAGTTGACCTCCACCAGCACGCCCACACGGGCCCCAGGGTGGATGTAGGCGTGGACAACGCCCTCATTGGCAACGCGGGCGGCCTTCTTGTCAGCCGTGGACATGCCCTTCTTACGCAGGAGCTTGATGGCCTCCTCCATGTTGCCCCCGGCATCTTCCAGGGCGCGCTTGCAGTCCATCATCCCCGCGCCACACATCTCGCGCAGTTCCTTCACGTTCTTCGCGTCAACAGCCATCTCGTCTATCCTCCGCGCCGGCCCCGACGGACCGATCATAGTGATGTACCGGTGTCACTCGCCTGCGCCGGCCTCCACCGCGGTCTCCACCGCAGCCTCTGCCGCAGCCTCAACCGGGGCCTCTGCCGAGGCCTCTGCTGCCGGCGCGGGGGTCGCGCGCTCAGCGGCGGCGAAGTCCTGCTCGGACACACGACGCTTGCCCTCTTCCACCGCCCTGGCAAACGTACTGATGATGAGACTGCAGGAACGGATGGCATCGTCGTTGCCGGGGATGAGGTACTGCACCTCATCCGGGTCGCAGTTGGTGTCGATCAGCCCGATCAGCGGGATGCCGATCTTGTTGACTTCCTTGGTGGCGATGGCTTCCCGCTTAGGGTCGATGATCAGCACGGCATCCGGTCGCCGGGTCATGTTGGCCACGCCGCCCAGGTTGGTCTCCAGCTTGTCCAACTCGCGCTCCAGGTTCATGCGCTCCTTCGTGGGCAGGAGGTTGAGGGAGCCATCCTCACGCAGCCGGCGCAGTTCGTGCAGGCGCTTGATGCGCTCGTGGATGGTGGAGAAGTTGGTCAACAGGCCGCCCAGCCAGCGGTGGGAGACGTACGGCATGTCTACGCGCGTGGCCTCGTCCCGGATGGCATCCTGGCACTGCTTCTTGGTGCCGACGAACAGAACCGAGCCGCCGCGCTCAGAGATGTTGCGCACGAAGTCATACGCGTGATCCAAGAGCTTCGTGGTCTTCTGCAGGTCAATGATGTGGATGCCGCCGCGCTCTGTGAAGATGTAGGGCTTCATCTTGGGGTTCCAGCGGCGGGTTTGGTGCCCGAAATGGACTCCGGACTCCAGGAGTTGCTTCATGGAAGCAGCAGGCATGCTCGATCTCCTTCTTGGTTGCGTATGTGCATCCTGAGGCACACGCGGAACCGCCTGACGCGACACCACCGCGCGCGACACCCCTCAGGGTTGAGTGACGAGCCGACGTAGTCTAGCACAGGCGAAAAGGGAGCTTCAGCCACCTCCCCACCCGCCGGTGGCCCGCCCACACCATGCGGGCGGCCGTGCAAGTGAGAGGAGCCCACGACACGGCCGAGGTGGCACTCAGAGTGCGGCGAAGTCCACCTGGTCCTTGACCCGCCCTTTGAGTCGCAGAACAGCCTTGGTGTGGAGCTGAGAGACGCGCGATTCCGTCACCCCCAGCACTTCACCTATCTCCTTGAGCGTGAGGCCGTCATAGTAGTAGAGGCCTATGACAATCCGTTCCCTTTCGGGTAGGCGTCTGATGGCCTCGGCCAACAACTCCTTGAGGTTGGTGATGTCGAGAGCGCGCGAGGGATCGGCGGCCGCCGCATCCTCCAAGGTGTCCATCAGAGTGACCTTGTCACCGTCCGGCCCGGACACGTTCCAGAACTCATCCAGAGCCACGATGGAGGCGTTGCTGATCTGCAGCAGCACGGACTGCAGCTCACCGTCAGTGATACCCAAATACCGAGCCACTTCCTCGTCCTGCGGTGCACGACCCAGGGAGTTCTCCAGTTGAACCGAGGCACGCTCCACCTGGCGCGCCCAATTCCTCACCGAGCGCGGAACCCAGTCCAAGGCGCGCAGTTCATCGATGATGGCGCCCTTGATGCGGGAGAGAGCGTAGGTCTCGAACTTGATGTTGCGACTCAGGTCGTAGCGCTCCAAGGCATTCATGAGCCCCAACAGACCATAGGAAATGAGGTCCGCCTCATCCACGTGCGGCGGAAGACTGGAGCTCATGCGACCGGCAACATACTTCACCAGAGGCGAGTAGGCGAGAATGAGATCATTACGCGCCGCTTCGTCTCCATCCCTCTTGTAGCGGCGCCAGCAGGCTTGGATGTCGTGAACGGCGCTCCGTGCTTCAACCGGTGGCATGGCTAGGCCCTGGGGTGTGCTTTCCGGTAGGTCTCCCGAAGGTGCGTGGCGGAGACGTGAGTGTACACCTGCGTGGTGCTGAGAGATGAATGCCCCAATAGTTCCTGAATGGAGCGCAGATCCGCCCCACCCTCCAGCAGGTGAGTGGCGAAGGAGTGGCGCAGCGTGTGCGGCGAAGCATCAGCGGGCGCGGCCGAGGCCAATACGGCCAAGCGCATGCGACGGCGTAGATCCGACGCACTGAGTGGCAGTCCGTTCTTGCTGAGAAAGAGCCTGCCACAGTCGGTTCCCGAACGTCGGATGACCAGCTGAGGTCTCACCTCCAGCAAGTAACGGCGAAGAGCCGCTGCCGCCGGCGCCCCCACGGGAACCACTCTCACCTTCCTCGCTTTCCCCATCACACGGATCTCACATCGCTCGAGGTCTAGATCGTTGAGGTTTGCTTCCAGAAGCTCTTTGCTGCGCAGGCCGCTTGAGTATATCAACTCGAACATCGCTGAATCGCGACGCCCCAGCAGGCTGTCGTCCTCACCCACACTCAGCAGTTGAGCGACCTGCTCCTGGGTGAGCACGCGCGGTAAGTGCTTGGGCAGGCGCGGCGATCTGATGCCAAGCGCGGGACTGGCCGGAGCGGTCCCTCCCTCCACCGCAAAGGAGAAGTAGCGACGGATAACGCTCAGCTTGCGCAACAGAGATCGGCGACCGCACGGCCGCGCTTCCCCCACGGGCCGTTCATCCGCCAGGTGCCCTAGGAACAGCCTCACATCCTCAGGTGTCACGTCGGTCAGGCGCCGGCGCCCCATGTCTTCCAGAAAGGCGACGAACTGCCCCACGTCGCTCCGGTAGGCGCGAAGCGTGTGCGAACTGTAGTCGGCAGCGCGCAGGGAGCGCAGGAACTCGTCCTTGACCTCTCTGAGCGTGAGGACCTCTCGCCCCTCGGTCACCCGCTCCGTCTCTTCCGTCGCCATGCCATTCCCCCGACCACGACCTTGCCACCGGGCTGCGCACGGCTCTGGAGCAACCCTCAGGGGTTCAGAGCGTACACCCCGGTGCCGGCCCGCACCACCTCGCCGCGCAGCTCCATGAGGGCCAAGGCCGCGCTCACCTCCCGCACACCGCCGGCGGCTGCCTGCGCCAACTGGTCTACGGAGCAGGGACCCTGAGCCAGAGCCTCCTGAATGAAGCGCTCCACGGTACCGCTCCGTCCCTCCGCCTCAGTGCCGCGCAGGACGGCAAACGAGGGACTCAAGCACAACCCGCGCCCTTCCCTATCGGTTCTCGACCGGCACGCGTACTCCTTCACCAACAGGTCAAGCGACTCCACTATGGCGGCTCCATCGGCAATAAGGCGGTGACACCCCCGGCTGGCCTCCGATCCAAGGGGCCCGGGGACCGCCAGCACGGACCGCCCAAGGGAGAGCGCCTCGTCCACGGTGATAAGCGCGCCGCTTCTCTCACCGGCCTCCACGACCAGCACGGCGTCACCCAAGGCGGCCATGATGCGATTGCGGGCGGGGAAGCGCCACGGAGCGGGAGGAGTATCCGGTGGGTACTCGCTCAGGATGACGCCCTGACCACGCACCTTCTCCCGGATCGCCGCGTGGGCGCGAGGATACGTCACGTTGGGACCGCAACCGAGGACGGCCAACGTGAGCCCCCCGGTCGCCAGCGCCCCCTTGTGGGCCTCGACGTCCACACCAAAGGCAAGCCCGCTGACCACCGCCACCCCTGCTCCCACGAAGCGTCCGGCGGCAGCCCTGGCCAAGGCCCGGCCGTAGGGCGTAGACCTACGCGTGCCCACAATAGTCACTCGCGGCCGTGTCATGATGGCCCGCCATGTCTCCTCTTCTCCCACCAGAAAGGCCCCGGCGGGTGGGACGGCCAAGCAGCGGGCGGCCGTCCCCAACTCAGACAGAGGCACAAAGCGAACCCCGGTCTCTTCCATGCGCTCACGCACCGGTTGGGCGCGCCACGCACGCCGTCGGGCGACAAACCGGGCGGCCACCGGTCTGGACAAACCCCAGCGCTCCAATCTGGCCGCCGAAGCCCGCCAGATGTCCCCACTCAGATGCCACCGCAGCAGTTCCAGGACCGGACTGCTTCCAAGTCCGACCACACAGGCCAGACCCAGCGCCGCCTCCGGTTCATCGGGCTCCCCGCTCACGCCGCCCACATGGCCCGCCCATCCACGCGCAGGGCAAGCGCCTCGGCAAGGTGCTCGCAGCGCACGGAGTCACTCTGGTCCAAGTCCGCGATGGTCCGGCTCACGCTCAGAACCCTGGTGTAGGTCCGCCCCCCGGGGAGGTTGCTTCCCGCGAAAGCATGCAGAAGCTCCACCGCCTCTCGGGACAGTTGGTACCGCCTTTCCAAGACCGCCGGGTGATGCTCGGGCCTGCTACCCCCAGCGCCCCCTTCCCACCCGGCCGGCTCGTGCCGCTGGGCCTGTTCCCTTACCGCGCGAAAAGCCCTGGCTGCTACCACGCGGCGCTGGACAATGGCGGAACTCTCCCCCGCCTCCCGCCCGGTGAGGGCGAGGAGGGACAACGGCGGCATCTCCACCACCAAATCGATCCGATCAAGGAGCGGCCCGCTCAGCTGATCCTGATAGCGACGGACCACGCCCGCAGAGCAACGGCAGGCTCGGGTGGGATGACCCCAGAACCCGCACGGACA